>JAHEZQ010000012.1 GCA_023250955.1 Melioribacter sp.
AATTGATTTTAAACGTGATAAAAATGGAATACCGGCAAAAGTTTTTTCAATTGAATATGATCCTAATAGAACTTCAAGAATTGCACTTCTAAATTATGCTGATGGAGAGAAAAGATATATCCTCGCTCCTGATGGTTTGAAAGTTGGTGATGCTGTTGTTTCCGGTAGCGGTTCAGAAATTAAAGTTGGTAATTCATTACCATTAAAAGAAATTCCTTTGGCAAGTTTTATTCATAACGTTGAATTAAAACCAGGCAAAGGCGGACAGCTTGGAAGATCTGCCGGTGCATCTATTCAATTGATGGCAAGAGAAGGAAAGTTTGCTCAATTAAAAATGCCTTCCGGTGAAGTAAGGATGGTTAGTGTTGAGTGTATGGCTACTTACGGTGTAGTTGGAAATATTGATCATGAAAATATTAGTCTGGGTAAAGCTGGAAGAAGCAGATGGTTAGGTATTCGCCCACACACGCGCGGTGTTGCAATGAATCCTGTTGATCACCCGATGGGTGGTGGTGAAGGTAAAACATCAGGCGGCGGTCATCCAGTTTCACCATGGGGACAAAAGGCAAAAGGATTAAAGACAAGAAAGAAAAAAAATAGAACTAACAAATACATAGTTAAAAGAAGAAAATAGGTTAGAATAAAATATGCCAAGGTCAGTAAAAAAAGGTCCATACATCGACATCAAGTTGATGGAAAAAGTTAAAAAGCTCAACGAAACAAATCAGAAAAAAATAATCAAAACCTGGTCTCGTACAAGTACTATTACTCCGGATTTTGTGGGACATACAATTGCTGTACATAACGGTAATAAAATGATTCCGGTTTATATTTCTGAAAATATGGTTGGACACAAACTCGGTGAATTTTCTCCTACAAGAATTTTCAGAGGTCATCCGGGTACAAAAGCCGAAAAAGCATCTAAAGTTAAAGAGTAATAAGGATAGAATAATGGAAGCTAAATCAATTCATAAATACATTGGAACTTCTCCGCGTAAGATGAGATTGGTGGTTGATATAATCAGAGGTAAGTCTGTTGATCAAGCAATTGAGATACTTCACTTTTCGCCAAAACATTCTTCAAAGGATGCAGAAAAAGTTTTACGTTCCGCAGTTTCTAATTTGATGAACAAAGATGATAATACTAAGCATGAAGTCGCTGACTTATTTGTTAAGGAAGCTTTTGTAAATGTTGGACCAACATTAAAAAGAATTTCTCCTGCACCAATGGGGAGAGCATATAGAATAAGAAAACGATCTAATCACGTAACAATTGTAGTTGCTACAAAAAAGTAATCTGAGGAGGAAGTTTTGGGTCAAAAGGTAAATCCAATTGGTTTTAGGGTAGGTATCATTAGAGGATGGGATTCGAATTGGTACGAGAATAAAAGTTACGCTACAAAACTTGTTGAAGATAAAAAACTTAGAACCTACGTTAGAAAAAGATTACAAAATGCAGGTATCTCATCTATTATAATAGATAGAACTTCCAAGAATATAATTTTAACAATTCATACATCAAGACCCGGTGTAGTAATTGGCAAGAGCGGAAAAGAGATCGCACAGATTGAAGAAGAATTAAGAAAGTTAACCGACAAAGAAGTTAAGATTCAAATTACAGAAATTAAAAGACCTGAACTTGATGCAGCATTAGTTGCAGAAAATATTTCACGTCAGATCGAAGGAAGAGTTTCATTTAGAAGAGCTATGAAGCAATCAATTACATCTGCTATGAGAATGGGTGCTGAAGGAATAAGAATTATGTGCGCAGGAAGATTAGCAGGTTCTGAAATGGCCCGTACTGAACAATATAAAGAAGGAAGAATTCCGTTGCACACAATCCGAGCTGATATAGATTACGCAACGGCAACCGCGCATACGATTTATGGCTCGATTGGTGTAAAAGTTTGGATTTGCCGCGGAGAAATTTTAGGTAAACGTTCATCCGAATAAAGAGTTTGAGGAGTTTTTCTAATGTTAATGCCCAAAAGAGTAAAGTTTCGTAAAGCACATAGAGGTAGAAGAGCCGGAAAAGCTACGCGCGGTAATCTTGTTAACTTTGGTGATTACGGATTGAAAGCATTGGAACCGGCTTGGATTACAAGTCGTCAGATTGAAGCATGCCGTGTTGCTTTATCACGACATATGAAGAGAGATGGAAAAATGTGGATTAGAATTTTTCCGGATAAACCGGTTACTAAGAAACCTCTTGAAACAAGAATGGGTAAAGGAAAAGGCGCACCGGAATTTTGGGTTGCTGTAGTTAAACCCGGTAGAATTATGTTTGAGATTGGCGGCGTTGATAAAAAAACAGCTGTTGAGGCGTTAAACCTTGCATCTCATAAACTGCCGATCAAAACAAAAATTACTCAACGTCCGGACTTAGAATCATAAAAGGATTTAAGAGAAAATGAAGATTTTTGAAATAAGAGAAATGTCTACTGATGAGATCAAGAAAAGAATTCTTGAAGATCAAAAAAATTTAGTAGATCTGAAATTTCAACAAGAATTAAAACAATTAACTAATACAGCAAAACTGCGTCTTGTCAGAAGAGATATTGCAAAGATGAAAACAATTCTAAAAGAACGAGAGATGCAGGAAACAAAAAACTCAAAGGCAAATAAATAAGGAGTATTCGAGTTCCTATGGAGAAAAGAAGTATTAGAAAGACAAGGATCGGTACTGTTGTTAGCAATAAGATGCAGAAAAGTATTATTGTAGCAATTGAGAGACGCATTGCTCATCCGCTTTACAAAAAATATTTTAAGAAGACCACAAAACTAATGGCACACGATGAGAAAAATGAATGCACAATCGGTGATGTTGTTAAGATTATGGAAACCCGTCCTTTGAGTAAAAGAAAAAAATGGCGCTTGGTTGAAGTTGTTGAAAAAGCCAAGTAAAAAAGTTTGATGAGGAGCAGATAGATCATGGTACAAGAAGAAACAAATTTAGTAGTAGCTGATAATTCCGGAGCCAAGAAAGTAAGATGTATTAGAGTTCTTGGCGGAAGTAACCGTCGTTATGCTAGTGTTGGCGATGTTATTGTTGTTAGTGTTAGATCTGCTATTCCAGGCGGTGGCGTTAAAAAAGGGGAAGTATCCCGCGCCGTTGTTGTTAGAACTAAAAAAGAAGTTAGAAGAAAAGACGGTTCATATATTCGCTTTGATGAAAATGCAGCAGTACTGTTAAATCCCCAAGGTGAACCGAAAGGAACACGTATCTTTGGTCCCGTTGCAAGAGAACTGAGAGATAAAAAATTTATGAAAATAATTTCTCTAGCACCAGAAGTTTTATAAGGATAGAAAATGAAGATCAGAAAAAATGATAATGTAATTGTGATAGCCGGAAATAACAGAGGTAAAACCGGAAAAGTTTTAAAAGTATTTCCAAAGATTAATAGAGTTATTATTGAAGGCGTTAATCTACGTAAACGTCATACAAAACCGACTCAGAAAAATCCACAAGGCGGAATTACTGAAAAAGAAGCTCCGATTAATGTTTCTAATATTATGATTCTTGATCCTAAAACAAATGAAAAAACAAGAATCGGTTCAAAACTAATTATCGATGAAAAAACTGGTAAACAGAAAAGTGCAAGAGTCAGCAGATCAAGCGGCGAAATGCTTGGTTAATAATTTTAAGGATGCATAATAGCAATGGCAAAAGAACAAAAAGAGAAAAAAGAGCAGAAAGAGCAGAAAGAAAAGAAAGGTAAAGAAGCAGAAGTTAAAAAACCTGCTGAACCTAAAGTTAAAGAACCTAAAATTCCTGCTCGGTTAAAAGAAAAATATTCTAAAGAAATTGTTCCCAAACTTAGAGAGCAATTTGCTTACAAAAGCATAATGGAAGTTCCTCGTTTGGATAAGATAGTTGTCAATATGGGAGTTGGTCAAGCTGTTCAAGACCCTAAAATATTAGATGAAGCAGTTAAAGATCTTGAAACAATAACAGGACAAAAAGCATCCGTACGGATTTCTAAAAAATCAATATCCAATTTCAAATTGCGTGAAGGAATGAAAATAGGTGCAAAGGTAACTTTACGAAGAGAAATAATGTACGAATTCTTAGATCGTTTCGTCTCCCTTGCATTACCCCGTGTTCGCGATTTCCGCGGTGTACCTGATAAATCATTTGACGGACGCGGTAATTATACATTGGGAATTAAAGAACAAATTATTTTTCCGGAAATTAATCCCGATAAGGTAACAAAGATATTAGGAATGGATATAACATTTGTAACAACTGCAAAAACTGATAAAGAAGCATTCGAACTTTTAACAGCTTTTGGATTACCGTTTAGAAAAAAGGAAATTAATTAAAGGTTAATAATGGCAAGAAAAAGTTTGCTCGCGCGCGAAGATAAGAGAAAAGTACTGGTAGATAAATTCGCCGCAAAGAGAAAAGAACTAAAAGAAAAGGGTGATTATGAAGGATTACAACTTCTGCCAAGAAATTCTTCACCCACTCGTTTACATAATAGATGTAAAATGACCGGAAGACCGAGAGCATATTATAGAAAGTTTGGTGTTTCTCGTTTGGTACTTCGCGAAATGGCTTTGCGAGGTGAAATTCCTGGTCTAAAAAAAGCCAGTTGGTAATAAAGGAGATATGTAAATGCATACTACCGATCCGATTGCGGATTTTTTGACTAGAATTAGAAATGCTGTTAAAGCAAAAAAGAAATTTGTAGATATTCCTTCTTCAAAAATGAAGATTAGCTTAGCAGAAATTTTGAAGAACAATAAATTTATTAGAGACTATAATGTAGTTGAAGATAATAAACAGAATGTTCTTAGAGTACATCTTCAATATGTTAATGGTACTCCATCAATAACCGGAATGAAAAGAATTTCTAAACCGGGATTGAAAAGTTATGTTGGTAAAGATGAACTTCCACGAGTATTAAACGGACTTGGAATGGCAGTTCTTTCAACACCAAAAGGTTTATTAACAGGTAAACAAGCAAAAAAAGAAGCTGTTGGCGGAGAAATAATCTGCCACGTTTGGTAAAAATTTTAATAAGGAAAAGAAATTGTCACGAATAGGTAAAAAACCAGTACCGATCCAAGGTGTAACAGTTACGAAGACCGACGGGACCATAAAAGTAAAAGGTAAACTAGGTGAACTTCAAATGAAAATTCATCCTAATATGAAAGTTGATATTCAAAAGGATGAAGTTATTGTTACAAGACCGGATGATCAAAAAGAAAATAGAGCGCTTCACGGTTTAACACGTGCACTTATTGCAAATATGGTTAAAGGTGTTACCGAAGGTTATTCAAAATCGCTTGATATAGTTGGGGTTGGTTATAAAGTTGAAGCAAAAGGAGAAGCAGCATTATTTAATTTGGGCTATTCTCACCCGATTCTTCTTATGCCTCCACCAGGAATTAAATTTGAAATTCCTATTCCTACACAAATAAAAATATTTGGAAGCGATAAAGAGTTAGTGGGATTAATGGCAGCTAAAATAAGATCATTCAAGAAACCTGAACCTTACAAAGGTAAAGGTATTAAGTATACCGGAGAAGTTATTGTCCGCAAAGCTGGCAAAACTGCTGGTAAGTAATAGGAGAATTTGAAAAATGTTTTTGAAAGACAATAAAAGAAGAATAAGAAAAAAAGTTAGAGTTCGTAAAAAACTTTCCGGGACAGCAGACCGTCCCCGTTTAACTGTGTTTAGAAGTTTGAACAACATGCATGCTCAGTTGGTTGATGATGTAAAAGGTACAACATTAGTTGCAGCTTCTTCACTTTCGAAAGAAATAGGAGAAGAAGTAAAAGGTTTAAAAGGAAAAATTTCAAGAAGTAAATTGGTTGGAAAATTAATAGCAAAGAAAGCATTGGAGAAGGGTATTACCACTGTTGTTTTCGATAGAAGTGGTTATGAGTACCACGGCAGAGTTCAAGCTGTTGCCGAGGGAGCTCGCGAAGGCGGATTAAAATTATAGAAACTGCCGGGTCGTCTAATGGCAGGACAACGCCCTTTGGAGGCGTCTGTAGAGGTTCGACTCCTCTCCCGGCAGCCAGATATTAGACGGTTCAAAAAAAAAGTTGATTAACAAAGTCTGTAAACAAGGGAGTTAACATTGAATTTTAAGTACAAAAAAGTATCTGGTCTTGAGAATTTAAAAGAAAAAATTGTTCACATTAACAGAGTTGCAAAAGTTGTTAAAGGCGGTAGAAGATTCAGCTTTAATGCAATTGTTGTTGTTGGAGACGGAAACGGTCATGTTGGCGTTGGTCTTGGTAAAGCAAATGAAGTTACCGATGCTATTTCTAAAGGCGTTGATGATGCAAAGAAAAATGTTTACCGCGTCCATCTATTAAAAGGAACAATTCCACATACTATAATTGGCAAGTTTGGAGCCGGTTCAGTTCTATTAAAACCAGCTACTCCGGGTACGGGATTAATAGCAGGCGGTGGTGTTCGTGCTGTTCTTGAAGCTGCAGGCGTGCAAGATATTTTGACAAAATCTCTCGGTTCAAGTAATCCGCACAATCAAGTAAAAGCAACTTTGAATGCTTTATTAAATCTTGTTGATGCTAGAGCAATGGCTCGTAAACGCGGATTGAAAGTTGCCGAGTTATTCAATTTGTAATTGAGGATTAGAATGGCAAAGAAAATAAAAATTACTCAAGTTGGAAGTGTTATTGACAGACCTGTTCCGCAGAAACTGACAATCAAAGCATTAGGTCTTAACAGACCAAATCATTTCGTTGTTCACAATGATACTCCTCAAATTAGAGGCATGGTAAAAAAAGTTCATCATCTTGTTAAAGTAGAAGAAATTGAAGCATAGAGGAATAAATGGATATTCTAAGTAATCTTAAACCTGCAACAGGTTCACATAGAAAAATAAAAAGAATAGGAAGAGGCGAAGGTTCCGGACATGGCGGTACTGCAACTCGTGGAGAAAACGGTCAGCGTTCGCGTTCAGGTGCAAAATTTCCTGCTTCTTTTGAAGGTGGTCAGATGCCGCTTCAAAGAAGAATTCCTAAACGTGGATTTCACAGCCCTTTCAAAGTTGTTAATCAAGTTGTTAATCTTGCAAGATTACAAAAATTAGTTGACGACAAGAAAGTTCAGGACGGAGTAATCAACGCAGTTTCTTTATATAAGAATGGAGTTATTTCTAAAGCCGCAGCTCCTTTTAAAATTCTTGGTTTTGGAGAACTAAAATCAAAGTTAAATATCGAAGCTCATTTTTTTAGTGTCTCTGCAAAAGAAAAAATTGAATCTGCCGGTGGAACTATTAAAGAGATTAAAGCTTAATGGCAAAAATTCAAGAAACATTCCGGAATATTTTTAAGATTCATGAATTACGTCAGAGAATTCTTTACACACTTGCTCTGCTTGTAATTGTTAGAATCGGTACTCATATTACTTTACCGGGCATTGATACTTCATTGCTTACTGCTGCAAATCAAAATAAAACTTCGGATAATTTATTCGGTCTGTACGATTTATTTGTTGGCGGTGCATTTTCAAATGCAGCAATTTTAGCGCTTGGTATTATGCCTTACATATCTGCTTCAATTATTTTGCAGATTGCCGGTGCAGTAATTCCATATTTTCAGAAATTGCAAAGGGAAGGCGAAGAAGGAAGAAAAAAATTAACTCAGTTAACACGCTATGGAACTGTACTAATCTCTGCTATGCAAGCATGGGGAGTAACAATTCATTTGTTAAATATTAGTGTTCCTTCCGGTGGTCCGATTGTACCTGAAGCCGTACGCGGTGTATTATGGAGTGTCTCCACAATAATAATTTTAGTAGCCGGTACTATGTTTATAATGTGGATGGGAGAACAAATTACAGAAAAAGGAATTGGTAACGGAATTTCTTTGATAATCTTTATAGGTATTATAAACAGATTTCCTTTTGCATTACTTGATGAGTACAGGTTAATTGCTTCCGGGCAACGGAATTTAGTTATAGAGGTGGTTGTTATTTCTTTAATGGTGTTGATTATTGCAGGTGTTGTTCTGGTTACACAAGGGACAAGACGAATTCCTGTACAATATGCTAAAAGAGTTGTTGGAAGAAAAGTTTATGGCGGTGTTACTCAATACATACCATTAAGAGTTAATACAGCCGGTGTTATGCCGATTATTTTTGCTCAGTCAATAATGTTTATTCCAAGTACTTTGTTTTCGTTTTTTCCTGACAGCGAGTTTATTGGATACATTGCAAACTATTTCCATTATCAATCATTCACATATTCTTTTATTTATGCGTTGATGATTATCTTCTTTACATATTTCTATACTGCAATTGCATTCAACCCGCAAGATGTTGCAGAGAATATGAAAAAGCAGGGCGGATTTATTCCCGGTATTAGACCAGGAAAACAAACAGCAGATTTTATTGATAATATTTTAACAAAAATTACATTACCCGGATCATTCTTCTTGGCAATCATTGCAATTCTTCCAGCTTTCATTTCTAAATTTGGTGTCAGCGGAAGCTTTGCGTCATTCTTTGGCGGTACTAGTTTGCTGATTATTGTTGGTGTTGCACTTGATACACTACAGCAAATTGAATCTCATTTGTTGATGAGACATTACGATGGTTTCATGAAATCCGGTAAGCTAAAAGGAAGAAGATTCTAATTAAGTTTTGATGTGATCCTAATAAAAAGTAAAAAAGAAATTGATTTAATTTGTGAAAGCTGTGTTATAGTTGCTGAAGTTCTACAATTAGTGAAGCGTTATGTAAAACCAGGCATAGCGACCATCGAACTGGATAAAATTGCTGAAGATTATATTTTAAGTAATAATGGAAGACCGGCATTTAAAGGATATTCTCAAGCAGGTTCTTTTGATTTTCCCGGTTCTATTTGTTCTTCAATTGATGATGAGGTTGTTCACGGGATTCCCGGCAACAGAGTTCTAAAAGAAGGTGAAATTCTTTCGATTGATGTTGGTGTTGAAAAGAATAAATACTTTGGAGATGCGGCTCTTTCTGTAGCAGTTGGAAAAATCTCTGATGAAAAACAAAAATTGATGGATGTAACGGAAAGATCATTGTATTTAGGTATTAAACAATTGAAAGAAGGCAACAGACTTGGTGATTATTCGTGTACTGTTCAAACACTTGTTGAAGAAAACGGATTCTCAGTAGTACGGGATCTATGTGGTCATGGAGTTGGAAAACATCTTCATGAAGATCCGCAAATTTCCAACTACGGGAAAAAAGGAAATGGATCTTTAATTAAAAATGGTATGACACTTGCACTTGAACCGATGGTGAATATGGGATCCTATAAAGTAATTGTTGCTGAAGATGGTTGGACAGTATTAACGGCAGACGGAAAACCTTCTGCACATTTTGAGCATACTGTTGCAATTATTGATGGTAAACCAGAAATCTTAACAAAGTGCTGATAAATGGCTAAACAAGGACCGATAAAGGTTGACGGAATAGTTACTGAGACATTACCAAATGCACATTTTAAAGTCCGCCTCGATAACGGTCATGAAATACTTGCTCATATTTCTGGTAAAATGAGAATGCATTTCATAAAAATTTTGGTTGGTGATAAAGTTGCAATTGAACTTTCACCTTACGATTTGAATAAAGGTAGAATTACATACAGATATAAATAACGGAGTAGCAATGAAGGTTCGCTCATCAGTTCGCAAAATATGTGAGAACTGTAAGATAATTAAAAGAAAAGGGGTTGTACGAGTTATTTGTAAAAACCCTAAACATAAACAGAGACAAGGTTAAACTTAGGAGGTTATAGATTTGGCTCGTTTAGCAGGTATTGATTTACCAAAAAATAAAAAAGCTTTCATCGGTCTTACTTACATCTTCGGTATCGGTGATAAATCGGCTATGGAAATTCTTACAAGAGCGAATGTTAATCCGAATAAAAAAGTTAGTGAATTAACAGAAGAAGAAATTGCAAAGATTCGTTCTGTAATGACTGCTGATTATAAAGTTGAAGGTTCATTAAGAAGTGAAGTTCAACAGAATATTAAACGATTAATGGATATTGGTTCATACCGAGGTCTTCGTCACAGAAGAAGTTTACCTGTTCGCGGACAACGTACAAGGACTAACTCAAGAACACGTAAAGGAAAACGTAAAACAGTTGCCGGCAAAAAGAAAACACCGGCTAAGAAGTAATTAATTATTTTTTATTGAGGAGTTAAATTGGCAAAAGTTGTTAAAAAGACTAAAAAGAAAGTTCATGTTGATGCAGTTGGCGTTGCACATATTAAAGCCACTTTCAACAATGTGATTGTTACGATTACAGATATTTATGGAAATACTATTTCTTGGTCTTCAGCCGGTAAAAACGGTTTTAAGGGTTCAAGAAAAAATACTCCATTTGCTGCACAAGTAACCGCAGAAGCTGCCGGTAAAGAAGCACATGATTTAGGTCTTAGAAAAATTGATGTGCTTGTTAAAGGTCCCGGTTCAGGAAGAGAAGCAGCAATTAGAGCTTTAAATACAGCAGGATTGGATATTCTATCAATAAAAGATCAAACGCCAATTCCTCATAATGGTTGCAGACCACCAAAACGCAGAAGAGTTTAATCAGGAGAAACTTTAGATGGCAAGATACACTGGCCCGAGTTGCAGATTATGCAGAAGGGAAAAAACAAAATTATTTTTAAAAGGATCTAAGTGCTTATCCGAAAAATGTCCGTTGGAACAGAAGAATTATGCACCTGGGCAGCACGGATTAACAAGAAGAACTAAATTTTCTGAATATGGTGTTCAGCTTAGAGAAAAACAGAAAGTAAAAAGAATTTATGGATTGCAGGAAACTCAATTCCATAATTATTTTGATAAAGCAATTCATCAAAAAGGTATTACCGGCGGTAACTTAATTAAACTTTTGGAAAAGAGATTGGATAATACAATTTTCCGTCTTGGATTTGCACCTTCAAGAAAATCTGCCCGACAATTAATTCTTCACAGACATTTTACTGTTAACGGGCAAATAGTTGATATTCCTTCATTCTCACTTTCTTCCGGCGATGTAATTTCTGTTAGAGAAAAAAGTAAAAAGCTTGACGCTATTCACAATTCCTTGAGAAGAACAAAAGACAACGTTTACAGTTGGTTGTCAGTAGATAAAGCTACTCTTTCCGGAACATTCTTAAATATTCCTGAAAGAGAAGATATTCCATTGAATGCAAACGAACAATTGATTGTAGAGTTGTATTCTAAGTAATTATAAAATTATAAAGAGGATACTAAATGAGTTATCCATTCATAAAGATGCCCGATGGTGTCGTACTCGATGAATCTTCAAGTAAAGAAAATTTTGGAAGATTTATGATCCAACCTCTTGAGAGAGGATTTGGAGTTACATTAGGCAATGCTTTAAGAAGAGTGTTGTTATCATCCCTTACCGGAGCCGCAGTTACTGCTATTAAAATTGAGGGTGTGTTACATGAGTTTTCAACAATTCCCGGTGTAGTTGAAGACGTTACCGAACTTATTCTTAATTTGAAAAAAGTTAGAATGAGAATCGTTAATAAGAAAGTTACCGGTTGTGAAATTTCTTTTACTGGGTCAAAGGAATTTAGAGCAGGAGATATTCAAAAAGCTTGTCCGGATATTGAAATATTAAACCCAGATCTTCACATTGCCCGCTTGAACTCTGATGCAAAGTTGAATATGGAATTAAAGTTCGGTGTTGGAAAAGGATATGTTCCTTCCAACGAACAAAAAATTCCGGAAATGACTATTGGATCAATCCCGATTGATTCTATATTTACACCGATCATTAATGTTCATTATAATGTTGAAAATGTTCGTATTGGTGAAAGAAATGATTTTGAAAAACTATCGGTTGATATTCAAACTGACGGATCAATTACACCTGAAGAAGCTCTTTCCTGTTCAGCTAAAATATTAAAAGATCATATTCAGATGTTCATCAATTTTGATGCAGAACCTGAAGAAGAAAAAGTCGAAAATGAAAAAGACGCTGAAGCAGAAAGAATTAAAAAAATTCTTTTAACAAGCGTTGATGATCTTGAGTTAAGTGTCCGTTCACATAATTGCTTAAAAGCCGCAAACATCAAAAATCTGTCCGATCTAGTTAAAAGAGATGAAAGCGAAATGCTTAAGTTCAGAAATTTCGGAAGAAAATCTTTGGCTGAGTTGATCGAGATCGTTGAAAATTACGGACTTGAGTTCGGTATGGATGTTGACAAGTATATAAAAGATAAACCAGAAAACAACTAGTATTTCCAGAAGGTTAAAGAATGAGACATAGAGTTAAAGGAAGAAAATTAGGTAGAACAGCAAGTCACAGACTTGCGTTATTAAGATCATTAGCAGCATCATTATTAAAACACAAAAAGATTACAACAACAACTGCTAAAGCTAAAGAACTACGCGGGTTTGTTGAACCTTTGATCACAAAAGCAAAAACTGATTCTGTTCATGCAAGAAGATATGTCTCTGCACAAATTAACGATAGAGAAATTGTATCAGGATTATTTTCTGATATTATTCCGAAAATAGGTGATAGAGCTGGTGGTTATACACGCGTTGTTCGTTTAGGTCAGAGAAAAGGTGATGGCGCTGAAATGGCTATTATTGAATTAGTAGATTTTAGCGGATTAATAAAACCAAAAACACCAAAGAAAACTAAGGATGAAGAGAAACCAACTGACACAAAAGTAGAAGAAACAAAGGCTGAAGAAAAGAAAGCTGAAAAACCAAAAAAGAAAACAGCTCCAAAATCCAAAAGAGAAAAAACACCTAAAGAAAAACCGGGTGTAAAAGAGAAAAAAGTTAAGACTACTAAAACTCCGCAGAAAAAAGGCAGTTGATAAAATAAATCATAAATTATTTTGAAAAGAGTAATCGGCTTCGGTTACTCTTTTTTGTTTCTATGAAAAAAATTGAATTCATCAAACCAGTTTATAATCTAACAGAACTACCGAAACAAGATTTGCCTACTGTAGTTCTATGCGGCCGTTCAAATGTTGGAAAGTCTTCATTTATAAATTCCTTGTTTAATACAAAATTAGCTAAGACTTCCTCTCACCCGGGTAAAACCCGTTCCATAAATTATTATTTGATTGAGGATAAATTTTTTTTAGTTGACCTACCAGGTTTTGGTTATGCACGTGTATCAAAAAGTGAACGGGATGCATGGCAGCATTTGTTAGAGAAATATTTCTCACTTAATAAAAATATTGCTCTAGCAGTTCATTTAATTGATAGTCGTCATGACCCAATGCAGTTGGATATCGAACTGAATGAATTCCTGCACAATCAGGAAATCCCGTATTTTGTTATTCTTAACAAATCAGATAAACTAAAACAATCCGAGCTGGCTTCAGCACGAAAGCAAATCACTAAATTTTTCCCTGAGCTTATATATGCCGAGAATATGCTTTTCTATTCCACGATAAAGGGTACAGGCAAAAAAGAAGTAGTGAAGTTGCTTTCCTCGCTTTTCCTTATATGAAAATCTCTTAAATCTTTCTTATTATTGAATGTAAAGTTGTAGGTAATAACAATTTAGAGCATATTTCTTCCACTAGATCTTAAGAAGGGCGGATGGGAATTACAGAAAAAATCAGAAAGAGAATTTTCATTTTCTTATTTATTCCGATCCTCGTCGTAATTCCATTTTTTACCGATGATTTAACTCTCAAAATTATTTCCGGTGTTATACTTCTTGTTTACGCTGGCTTCATTATCTTTTTGCGCGATTCGATGAGAAGTAGTGCAGTTGATAATGATGTAGATTTGCAATCAGAACTTTTTGAAGAAGACGATGCAATTGTAAAAGACCGATATGAAACAGATGCAGGTGAAGATTTCAAAATAATTTCTCCTACAAAAAATATTGAAGTAATTACAGCAGATAATTTCGCTACAAGCATTAACAGTGGTAATAAAAATCTTTTTAAACCTCCCGATTTTAAGCAGAATTTTGAAAAGATTGTTCACGAAGAGCTCCCGGAAGATGTTAATCATGATGAGCAATTCGGTTTTGTACTTGAAAAAATATTAAATGTAGTAAAAGATTCTTTTATGGCACACACTGCAGCTTTTTTCTGGTATAATAAAAACAGAAAACGGCTTACACTTGAACGTTATGTAACAAGCTCATCACAAATAACACAACAAAAATTTGATCTCGAAGATGATATACTAGGAAAAATTGTTCAAAAAGAAGAACCTGAGTTGTTAACTGATATTTCTTCAAATGCTGAAATTGATGTAATAAGATATTACAGCGCTCCGCAAGGAATAAAGAGTTTTGTCGGTGTGCCATTATTCTATGGTAAATCATTAACAGGCATTCTTGTTCTCGACTCTAAAGTAAATGATGCATTTGGAATTGAACAAGTGTATGCACTCGGCAGAATTGTCCGTGTCATTTCAATAATTATTACATTGTTTGAAGAAAAATTTTCCGAATCTCAAGCTGAGTTGAGATTAAATACTCTGCTCAATATGTTGAGTCACGATAAAAAGATTGAATCTGAGTCCGATCTTCATAGAACTATTGAAAATGCTGTGCAGGGTTTAATGGATTGGGATTCATTTACCTTTGTTTCTTATTATCCGACGGAACAAAAATTCAAGACCTCAAAGATCATAAACAAAACTTCGTTAAAGTATGTTGGTGAAAATTTAGAAGTTGATCTTTCCGGCACTTTGGTCGGCAAGGCTATATTAAGCGCTACTCCGGTAAAAATTGATGATACTTCAATTTCGGAAATTCCGCGTTTTGCAAAAAGCGAAGATGTTAGTTTCGATGGCTCTTTTCTCGCAATTCCTTTAGTTCATGATGAACAAAACTTTGGAGTTCTATGTTTCGAAAGTTTGAAGAAAAATGTTTATTCGAATAATGAAGTTACTTTTATAAAGAATGCAACTAAAATATTTGCTTTCATACTTCACTCATATTCAACAATAAGTGTTCTAAAAAGTTTGCTTTCGGTTGATGCCGAGACAAAAACTTTGAATTATGATTCGTTCCTCGAACGGTTTACGGTTGATCTTGTCCGCAGCAAGGAATTAGGAATTCAAGGTGCCATTGCAATGATTAAGATTGATGATTTCTTGGAACAAGATTCATTATTCGAAAGCGATCCGTTTCCAAAAATCGTTCGCGTAGTTTCACAAATCATCAAAGATGAAATGACACCATTAAATTTGATTGGGCGGTTAAGCCAAAAAGTTTTTGCTGTATATTTTTTCAATATGTCTCCTAAAGATGTTTTTCTGTGGGCAGAAAAATTACGAATTAAAATTGCGCGCAAACCGATTGCCATAGTCTCAAAGCAAACAACATTTACTGTTTCAATCGGAGTTGCTTCAACAACAAACAAAACCGATGTTCAAGAGATCTTAACTAATGCTGACCTTGCACTAAAAAAAGCCTTAGAAAAAGGCGGCAACACGGTAAAAAGTATCAACTAACATTCGAAAGAATCCAGTGAACAATTTTTTTATTATAGTTCTCGATGGTGTCGGGATTGGTGAACTGCCCGATGCAAAAAATTATTCGGACCAAGGTAGTAACACACTTGGCAATATGGCAAATCGTCTTGGCGGTTTGAATTTACCAACTCTTGAAAAATTTGGACTAGGAAATATTAATGCCATCCTTGGTATTAAAGCTCAAAATCAACCCTTAGCTTCATATGGAAAATTATCAGAGATTTCACCAGGAAAAGATTCTACTACCGGACATTGGGAATTGGGTGGACTAAAAGTAGAAATAGATTTTCCATTTTATCCGGATGGATTTCCGCAAGAACTTATCAATAGATTTTTAAATGCCACAAGTTTGAAAGGTATTCTCGGAAATTATGCTGCATCTGGCACTGAAATTATTAAAGACCTCGGTGCTGAACATGTAAAAACCGGCTATCCAATTGTTTATACTTCTGCCGATTCTGTTTTTCAAATTGCAGCGCACGAAGAAGTAATACCTCTGAATAAACTTTACGAAATTTGTACGATTGCACGTGAAAAAGTTTTAATTGGTAAAGACGCCGTTGGAAGAATTATTGCTAGACCATTCATTGGAAAGGAAGGAAATTTTACACGTACAACAAATCGAAAAGATTTTTCTCTTGATCCTCCTGCGCCAACAATATTGGATTTTTGCTTGAATGAAGGAATTGAAACTTATGCGATCGGGAAAGTGAATGACTTATTCAATTATCAAGGGATAAAGCATAAACTAAAAACAAAATCTAATCAAGAAGGAATTGAAAAAATAATTGAGACAGCAAAAAATGTAAAAGGATCATTCATTTTTACCAATCTTGTAGATTTTGATGTTTACTACGGTCATCGAAACGATCCGGAAGGATTATACAACGCTCTAAAAGAATTTGATACACGGTTACCGGAGATCGTAAACTGTCTTGATGAAACAGATCGTTTAATACTAACAGCAGATCACGGAAATGACCCGACTGATATAAGTACGGATCATACGCGGGAATATGTGCCGCTACTCTATTATAGAAAAAATGTTCATGGCAAGGATTTAGGTACACGAAAAACTTTTTCTGATGTTGCCCAAACTGTTGCACAATATTTTAAGATCAATAATGATTTGAAAGGGACAAGTTTTTTAAATGAGTAAAGAAGAAATTAAAAAAAACACTACTACTGATTTAGCCAATGAAATCAAGAACAAAACACTATTCGTAAAAATTAAACTGTTACAATCATTACCTGATGAAATAATTTACGACTTCTTAAATGGCAAAAGTGTTTTAAGTACAACAAATTTTAAAAATAAATTTCTCCCACATGCCGAACAAAATTGAATACTTGATTGACACAGATATATTTGTAGATCATCTTACCCAAAAAGATAATTCTGCTTTATCTGATCTTGAAATTGCGATGTCAACCGGAATGTGTTTCACTTCAGTAATACAAGCATCCGAATTATATTTTTATGCATCAGACCAGATAGAGAAAAAAGGTGTTGATTCAGTAATGCGTGCAATGAAAGTTTTAGGCATTCATCCGAGATATAGTTTGACCATTTCAGTTTTTTTTAATAAAGTTGCGACCACACGTGACGCAATTGTTTGTTCTGTTGCAAAGAATAATAAACTTCCTATTTTTACAAACGATCGTTACAGATATAAAGAGAGCGGAATTAAAATAATTACATCATTAGAATTGAGAGGATGAATTGATACTTGGTAAAGTTATTGGAACTGTATGGTCAACGCGTAAAGACGAAAATCTTGTAGGAGCCAAATTTTTAATTGTTCGTCACATTGATCTGGAATATAAACCGAAAGATGCAACTGTTATCGCAGTTGATTCTGTTGGTGCCGGAGTTGGTGAAATAGTAATTGTTGCACAAGGCAGTTCCGCCCGTCAAACAACATTTACCAAAAACAAACCAATAGATGCTGTGATTATGGCCATTGTTGATAAACTTGATATCTCAGTTAAAGAAAAACAAAAAGAAACCGTAGTTGTCTAATGCAGCTTGGAAAAATCATCGGAACAATTTGGGCAACAAGAAAATACGAAGCTGTTACAGGTTATAAAATGCAATTTGTCCAGCCAATTAATTCTGAGGGCAAGAATATTGGAGAGCCGATCATAGCGTTAGATACAGTTGGAGCCGGTCCTGGAGAAATAATTTATTTTGTTACAGCAAGCGAAGCTGTTATTCCTCTTGATGTGGATATGGCTCCGGTTGATGCTTCAATCGTTGGAATAGTTGATTCAATTAATATAGAGTCCTAGCGGGAGATTTAATTTTGAAAATCACAAAACAATACACCAATAGAGAAAGTCAATCATTAGATAAATATCTTCAAGAAATTGGTAAAGTAGATCTATTAACACCGGATGAAGAAATTGAATTAGCAATAAGAATAAGAAAAAATGATTCGTTAGCATTGGAAAAATTAGTAAAAGCAAATTTACGTTTTGTTGTTTCGGTTGCTAAACAATATCAGAATCAAGGACTCTCGCTTGGCGATTTGATCAATGAAGGAAATTTAGGGTTGATCAAAGCCGCAAAAAGATTTGATGAAACACGCGGATTCAAATTTATTTCCTATGCTGTTTGGTGGATACGTCAATCTATTCTTCAAGCATTGGCTGAACAATCACGTATTGTTCGTCTACCATTAAATAGAGTTGGTGCATTGAACAAGATTGGTAAAGCTTATAGCAATCTTGAGCAAGAATATGAACGTGAACCGAATGCACACGAACTTGCACAAGAACTTGATATGGATATAAGTGAAGTTTCAGATACATTAAAAATTGCGGGACGTGCAGTCTCAATGGATGCTCCATTTAATCAAGGTGAAGAAAACCGGCTTCTTGATATTCTTGAAAATGATGAACAGCCGTCGCCGGATTTCACTTTAATGTCGGAATCTCTTAGAAATGAAATTGAACGGGCGCTTTCAACCCTTTCAGAAAGAGAAGCAGAAGTAATTAAGCTTTACTTTGGACTTAATAAAGAACATTCACTTACACTCGAAGAGATTGGTGAAAAATTTAATCTTACGCGCGAGCGCGTTCGTCAGATAAAAGAAAAAGCAATTAGAAGATTACGCCACGCATCTCGCAGTAAAAATCTAAGATCTTACCTAGGTTGATATTGCCTATGAATATATTTTACAGATTTTTCAAAAAAATAATTTGTACAATTCTTGTATTTATGATCTTCAGCGGTTGTTCTTCCTCCTCAAGTTCACAAAGATTTAAGCAAAGTAAAGGTGAGAGAAACAGTAATTCAAATCCAAGATTCGAATCTACCGACACAACAAAACGATCTTCGCGTACGAAACCTAAAAACGAAAGAATTGTTTTTAATGATTTACCTGCAGATACTTCAGAAGAATTTGATGAAATACCGGTTGAAGAAAACCCCGTTGATAAAACAAATTTTGTAGCTCATTTTGAAAAATTAAAAACATTCAATGTTGCTCTTACACCACGTGAAAAAGTTTTGTTCGAAGTAATTAAATATTTAGAAACTCCTTACAAATACGGCGGCAACACACAAAAGGGAATGGATTGCTCAGCATTTACCTTACTGGTTTATCAAAATTCTCTTGCAATCGAAATTCCACGTTCTGCCCGTGAACAATATTCTACTGGAGAAAAAGTTTCTCAGGATGAATTGAAATTTGGTGATCTGGTTTTCTTCAATACAACAAAACGCTCATTCCCCGGCCATGTTGGTATTTATCTTGGTGAGAATCAATTTGTGCATGCAAGCCGGTCTTTGGGTGTTACGGTTTCCTCTCTTGAAGATGCTTATTACAAGAAACGATTTGTGGGTGCAAGACGTGTTGAAACAATAGCAGAATAATAACACCATTATTTAGACCATTCTTTACCACTCAAATCTCACTAATAACTTCGTTGATAATAAAACCATATTCTCTTAATTTGACAATGCAAACAAAAATCTATTGGAGTTAAAATGGAATACAGAATTGAAACTGATACTATGGGAGAAATGAAAGTCCCGGTTGATAAGTATTATGGTGCACAGACTGCAAGATCGTTAATGAATTTTAAAATTGGAGGAGAGAGATTTCCTGCTGAGATGATACGGGCAATTGGTATTGTAAAAAAAGCTGCAGCAATCACAAACAATGAATTAGGTGCTTTACCTAAAGACAAACTTGATTTGATTGTAAAGGCAGCCGATGAAGTTATTGAAGGAAAATTGAATGATCATTTTCCGTTGGTTGTTTGGCAAACCGGAAGCGGTACTCAGACAAACATGAATGCAAACGAAGTTATTTCCAACCGTGCTATTGAAATGGCGGGAGGAGTTATGGGAAGTAAAAAACCGATCCATCCTAATGATGATGTGAATAAAGCACAATCCACTAATGATGCTTTCCCGACATCAATCCATGTTGCAGCGGTTGAAGAAATTCACCGTAGATTAATTCCGATGGTAACAAAATTGCGCGATTCATTAGATGCAAAAGCAAAAGAGTTTAAAGACATAATTAAAATCGGCAGAACACATTTAATGGACGCAACTCCTCTTACCCTTGGTCATGAATTCTCCGGCTATGCGCAGCAATTAACAAACGGATTAGCACGCATCAGTGATTCATTAAAAAGATTATATGAAATTCCTCTAGGCGGAACTGCTGTCGGTACAGGATTAAATGCTCATCCGGATTATGCTGTAAAAGTTGCTGAAACAATTTCTAAGTTGACCGGAAAACAATTCAAAACTGCACCGAATAAATTTGAAGCAATGGCTGCAAAAGATGCTTTAGTTGAAATAAGCGGAGTGTTAAAAACACTTGGTGCTTCGTTACTAAAAATATCAAATGATATCCGCTGGCTTGGTTCCGGACCAAGATGCGGAATTGGTGAAATCTCTTTACCTGAAAACGAACCCGGCAGTTCAATAATGCCAGGGAAAGTAAATCCAACACAATCTGAAGCGATGACAATGGTTTGTGCGCAAGTATTTGGAAATGATGTAACTATAAACATTGCAGGTTCAAGTGGAAATTTTGAATTGAATGTATTTATGCCGGTTATAGCATTCAACGTTCTTCAATCCATAAAATTAATTGCTGATGCTTGTGAAAGTTTTAGTGAACACTGCGTTGAAGGTATTACAGCCAATGAAATCAATATCAAGAGACACCTCGAAAATTCATTAATGCTGGTTACTTCCTTAAATCCGGTAATTGGTTACGATAATGCGGCAAAAGTTGCAAAGAAAGCTCACAAAGAAAACAAAACTTTGAAAGAAGCTGTACTTGAACTGGGTCTTTTATCAGCAGAAAAATTTGATGAAGTTGTTCGCCCAGAAAAAATGATTGGTACAAAAAAATAATATTTTAAGTAGGGGCAACTCGCGAGTTGTCCCTACGAATTAAACAATGAAACATTTGAATAAAAATATTTTCTTATTGTTTATTTTTTTCATCTTATCAATATCATGCTCATCACTAGAATCCGAAGTTAAGGTTACAACTGGAACAGTAAAATATATTTCTCTTGAAGACGGATTTTACGGAATCACAACGGAGGATAATAAAAATCTTGACCCGCTTAACCTTTCAAAAGAATTTCAAGTTGACGGTAAACGAATCTCCTTTAAGTATGTTGAAAAAAAAGAAATGGCAAGCTTTCATATGTGGGGAATAATTGTAGAAATTATTGAAATTAGAACTCTGTAGAAATTATATATTCAATTCAAGAAATTAAATCCTATTCCGGACCAAAAATGAAAATTGCATTAATCCAGCAGAGAACATCAAACGGTAAAGACAATAATATTCAAAAAGGAGTTAATGCGCTTAGAGAAGCCGCATCACTTGGTGCAAAAATAATTTGTTTTTCAGAATTAGCATTTACGGCATTCTTCCCACAAAAATCATCAAACACAAAAGCAAAAGATGAAGCGGAATCTATTCCGGGGTTCACAACAGAAATATTTTCACGTCTTGCTAAAGAACTAGAAGTTGTTGTTATTCTAAATATATATGAAAAGGATGGCGTTAATAAATATGATTCATCTCCTGTAATTGATGCGGACGGAAAAATATTAGGTACAACACGAATGATTCACATAACCGACTACGCATGTTTTCATGAGAAAGAATATTACACTCCGGGAAATTCAGGTGCACCGGTGTATAAAACTAAGTATGGTAATATTGGTGTAGCAATTTGTTATGACCGGCATTATCCCGAATACATGAGAGCATTAGCTTTGAATGGCGCTGAGATTGTATTTATTCCGCAAGCCGGATCTGTTGGCGAATGGCCTGAAGGGTTATATGAAGCTGAGATGAGAGTTGCCGCTTTTCAGAACGGATATTTTACCGCATTATGTAATCGTGTCGGCGAAGAAGAATGTTTAACTTTCTCAGGTGAATCATTTGTATGTAATCCGGAAGGAGAGGTTATTGCTCGTGCAGGTTTGGAGTCGGAAGAGATTTTGATTTGCGATATTGATTTGAATGAATGTGAAAAGTCTCATGCAAAAAGATTATTCATAAGGGATCGAAGACCGGAATTATATGTTGAATGGTTTAACAAAAAATAAATTCTAAAAACTAAGAGTCACATTATGAATCTAGACGGCATAATTTCTTTATTGATAGCGTGTATTGAGTTACTCTACATTATTAATCTTCTGATTTTTGCTGAGAAGAATCTGATTAACAAACTTGTCATCGGGATAATTTCTCTTTTATTTGGTTATCAGTTCATCGAGTTCTTGATTTGTTTTGTTGGTTTGCAGAACCAAATATTTATCTATCTCGCTTTCTTGGATATATCACTTCTTCCGCCGCTTGGATTGTACATTGTAATTAAATTCTCTGCAAAAGAATCTCAGTACACTAAACTTATTTTCATTCCGGCATTATTTTTCATCATTTATTATCCTTTTGTTATTGATCAATTCGCAGTAACAAAATGCACGGTGCTCTATGCATCCTATCATTATCCGCTTGGAGAGTTGTATGGAATTTTTTATTACCTGCCGATTATTTTCTCAATGATCATTCTAAACAAGAAGTGGGGAGCCGAAACCGATCCGCTCCAGAAAACTCTCACTCGTACTTTTCTGTTCGGATATCTTTTCACATTCATTCCGTCAATGATTCTTGCGATCGCGATCCCTACATTCTTAACAGCTGTTGATAGTCTATTATGTAAGCTTGCGTTTATTTTTGCATCATTTTTAATGATCTTTGTACTGAAAAATAAAACTATAACTAAATAGGTTTTTTTGGAAACCATACTAAATATTTATCTAATCATCGATAGTAATTTCGTTACAGCTTTCAAAGCTAAGTCATATCAAATGGAAGGAAGTGACGAAGAAAAAATTAAATTTCTAAAAGAACGTGCCAAGGAAGATCTAGGTACTTCATTTCATTTTAATGCACCTCAAAATAAGAATGGCGGATTCATGCCATACAAAAAATTTTCCAAGATCGAATCGCAAGGATTACAATACAAATTGTTCGAGGAGATATTTGAAAAATTCCGCGTACCGGAGAAACCACTTATCTGTGTAACTCCTGTTGTTAATGGAGAAGTTTGGGCAAAATAGGTAAACTAAAATAGACCGCTTATCCTTAAATCATATCATAATTAATCTTAATCATAAATCTTTATTGCATTTTAAGTGACCTCAAATTATTTTGAACTGCAACTTAATAGGAGAGATCAATGCCAATTTATAAAGACTTCAAAACTATTTCGCAACTTTTTCAAATCATTACTCAAGACCTTGGAAAAGGCAAGGAAAGACCTTTATTAAAATATAAAGCTAACGATCAGTGGTTGGGAATTAAGTATGATGAAGTTTACAGAGACACAGAAAATTTTGCGTTAGGTTTAGCTTCCCTTGGAGTTAAACGAAATGATAAAGTAGCAATTATTGCTGAGAACCGTCCCGAGTGGGTTTATTCCGATATGGCAATTCTTGGCCTTGGCGGTTGTGATGTTCCTCTATATCCAATCTCAACTTCGGAAACAATAGAGTTTTGTCTAAACAATTCTGAATCAGTGGGAATTGTTGTATCAAATAAGTTTCAGTTGAATAAAGTTTTGAAAGTGAGGAATGAATGTAAAACTCTTCGGTTCATTGTTGTAATGAATAATGAAGAGAAAGGAACCGAAAGAGATGTTTCTAGTTTTTCAGATGTTCAATCAAAAGGGATGGAGTTCGGAAAAAGCCATCCAAATTATTTTAGAGAAAGTTGTAAACTAACTCAAGAGAATGAACTCTGTACAATTATTTACACATCCGGCACAACCGGTGTACCGAAAGGCGTAATGCTTACTCATAAAAATATTGTATCTAACATTAAAGCAGCACACGAAATTTTTGATATTGGTGAAAGCGATATATTCTTATCATTCCTTCCGCTTTGCCACATCTTTGAAAGAATGGGCGGATACTATACTGCCTTCTCTTGCGGCGCTACAATTGCCTATGCTGAAAGTATTGAAAAAATAGCGAGCAACATGGAAGATATTCATCCTACGATAATGACTGCGGTTCCGCGTCTTTTTGAACGAATGTACAGCAAGATTAAACGTAATGTTGAAACACAGCCGGAGAAAAAACAAAAAATATTTAATTGGGCAATCGAAATTGGAAAAGAATTTTGTGTTGCTAAAAAATCCGGTCATCCGGTTCCGATCTTCCTTTCTCTTAAAAGAAAACTGGCCGATAAACTTGTCTTTCATAAATTAAGAGCTAAGACAGGTGGACAATTGCGTTTCTTTATTTCAGGAGGGGCTGCACTTGCCCGAGAGTTAGGATTATTTTTTGAATCTGCCGGTATTTTAATTATCGAAGGATTCGGTTTGACTGAGTCGTCTCCTGTAATTGCTGCAAACAGAGTAAACGATTATAAATTTGGAACTGTTGGCAAACCAATGCCGGGTGTAGAAATAAAAATTGCAAAGGATGGTGAGATTCTTGCGTACGGTCCTAACATTATGCAAGGTTATTATAAGAACAAAAAAGAAACAGAGGAAACAATCAAAGACGGCTGGCTCTACACAGGTGATATAGGTGTATTTGATGCCGAAGGATTTTTAATTATTACTGATAGAAAAAAACATTTGTTCAAAACATCGGGTGGAAAATATATTGCACCAACACCAATTGAGAACATGTTCTTAGCCAGCAAATATATTGATCAATTTATTTTGATCGGCGACCGCAGAATGTTTTTAAGCGCATTAATTGTACCGGATTATGATGCATTAAAAGAATATGCAGATGCAAATAGAATTCAATACAAATCAATTAATGATCTGGTAGAGATGAAACAGATCTATGAACTGCTTGATAAAGAACTCGATGTATTCCAAAAGAAACTTGCCAACTTTGAACGCGTTCGCAAGTTTGCAATTCTTGATAAACCGTTTACGATCGAAACCGGTGAGCTTACACCTTCGCTTAAAATAAAACGTAAAGTTGTTGAAGAACGTTACAAGGATTTGATTGAAGATATGTACAAAGGTTTGGAAGGATAAAATTATGCTATTCTTGCTCTCGGTCTTGTATTCATTATGGATTGAGAGCAAGAATATTTCATTCTGCAAATCCTTTCTCTTATTTTTCTTATATTTACCCGCAAATAAACCACAATGTTGAGTTAAATCTTGGCTAAGGAAAAAGTTTTAGTTACTTCAGCACTACCGTATGCAAATGGAAATATTCATCTTGGGCACTTAAGCGGTGCTTATCTGCCGGCTGATATTTACGTACGTTATAAAAGATTGAACGGCGATGATATTCTTTACATTTGCGGTTCCGATGAACATGGTGTGCCAATTACAATTACAGCAGATAAAGAAAAGGTTACTCCAAAAGAAGTTATTGACAGATTTCATAATGCCAACAAATCCGCCTTCGAAAAATTTGGAATGAGTTTTGACATTTACTCTCGTACGAGTTTGCCAATTCACCATGAAACTGCTCAATCTTTTTTCAAATCATTCTATGATCAAGGAATTCTTGTAGAGAAGAAAACGATGCAATTCTACGATGAAAAAGTAAAAATGTTTTTACCGGATCGTTACGTAGAAGGAACTTGTCCGCGTTGTGGAAATGAAGAAGCCCGAAGCGATGAATGTGAAAAATGCGGTTCACTTTATGATCCGTCTGAATTGAAAAATCCAAAGAGTAAGATCAGCGGAGAAACACCTGTATTGAAAGAAACATCACATTATTTTTTCCCTTTAGGAAAATATCAGGATCGGTTAAAAAAATATATTGATGAGATGAATGAAAAATATGGATGGAAAGACAACGTTCTTAATTATTGTCGAGGATGGTTCAACGATGGTTTGAAAGACCGCGCAATAACCCGTGACCTTGACTGGGGTGTTAAAGTTCCGTTGGACGGAGTGGATAACAAAGTTCTTTATGTTTGGTTTGAAGCCGTTCTTGGTTATATCTCTGCTACAAAAGAATTATCGCATCAGCGTAGTGAACCGGATTTGTGGAAAGAATACTGGCAAGGTAAAGACACAAAGTATATTGCGTTCATCGGAAAAGATAATGTAGTATTTCACACTATCATTTTTCCAGCAATACTAATGGCATGGAACGATGCTAATAAAGACAAATTTATTTTACCACAGAATGTTCCCGCAAATGAATTCCTAAATTTTGAAGGGAAGAAATTTTCTAAAAGTCGCGGATGGGGGATTGATCTTGATGAATTTTTACAATTATTTCCTGCCGATCTTCTTCGTTATACTCTTGCTGCTAATCTTCCGGAAAATAAGGACACAGACTTTTTCTGGAAAGAATTTCAATCGCGTACTAATGGTGAACTAGCGGATATTCTCGGAAACTTTGTGAACCGGACATTTACTTTTGCCCACAAACATTTTGATGGTAAGGTTCCTGAAAGAAATAAACTGCAAAAAATTGACGAAGAGATGCTTGATTATCTAAAATCTCAACCTCAAAAGATCGCAGATTTAATTGAACGCTTTAAGATTAAAGACGCTGTTTTCGAAATGATGAACCTAGCCCGTGCAGGCAACAAATATTTTAACGATTCAGAGCCATGGGTAACTTCAAAGAGAAATAAAGAGCAATGCGCAACAACAATCAATATTTGCTTGAACACAATTTATACTCTCGGAGTAATTTTTGAACCGGTAATTCCCAATACTAGTGTGAAGATTTTGAAAATGCTGAATGCACGGCCGACGGAATGGTCAAAATCCGGAAATTCAATTTTACATCAGGGACAAAAAATTAATGAAGCTGAAATTTTATTCACAAAAATTGAAGATAAAGTGATTGAAGAACAGATTAATAAACTCGAACCAATGGCAGATAAGCCAATAGAATCAATAGAGGAAATTACTATTGATGAATTCAAACGGTTAAAATTAAAAGTGGCAAAAATTATTGCTGCCGAAAACGTCAAGAAAAGTGATAAGCTTCTTAAACTTCAGATTGATTTAGGCAGTGAACAGCGTCAATTAGTTGCCGGAATTGCTAAAAGCTATAAACCTGAAGAGCTTATTGGTAAAAAAGTTTTAATTGTTGCTAATCTTAAAGCTGCAAAATTATTCGGAATAGAATCACAAGGAATGATCTTAGCAGTTGATACTCCGGAAGAGGGAAAAGTAAAGATCATTGAAATTGACGAAGCGATCGAACTTGGCAAAACAGCTAAATAATTTTCATGAATGATTTGAAGATTATTCTGGCTCAGTATTTTATTAATATCAACTTATGAAGAATTACCTTGGTAAAACAAAAATCACCGCGAAATAAAACCATCTCATTAAGCAGTAAAGAAATATCTGATTATTCTAAACGATTAATAAAACTAAATGATAAAACCTCATTAACAGAAATTATTAATAAAACTATCAACCAAAGCTTATTTGATGTTTTAGACTTGTTACCGAAAAAATTTGTTGACTTGATAATTATTGATCCGCCGTATAATCTTACTAAAACTTTCAACAAAACTTCTTTTAAGGAAAAATCAATTCATGAATACGCTGAATGGATTGAAAGTTTTGTATCAAAACTAAAACGGATTTTGAAACCTAATGCATCAATTTATTTTTGCGGGGATTGGCATACTTCAATTTCAATCCCACTTATTCTTGAAAAATATTTTATAGTTAGAAACCGGATTACATGGGAAAGAGAAAAAGGAAGAGGAGCTCAAAAAAATTGGAAGAACAATTCTGAGGATATTTGGTTCTGCACAAACTCAAATAAATATACTTTTAATGCCGATACTGTTAAACTGAACAGAAGAGTTCTTGCCCCGTATCGTGATGCAAATGGAAAACCAAAGGATTGGAGTTCAATAAAGAATGGCGATTACCGCTTAACTTTTCCCTCTAATATTTGGAATGATATTTCAGTTCCGTTCTGGTCTATGAGTGAGAATACTCCTCATCCCACTCAAAAGCCTGAAAAGTTAATTGCTAAATTGATTCTTGCCGGGTCTGACAAAGGTGATTTGGTCTTTGATCCTTTCCTTGGTTCGGGGACTTCATCAGTTGTTGCTAAGAAGTTGGACCGTAAATATGTTGGTATCGAATTAGACAGATTTTATGCTTGTATTGCTGAAAAGCGGCTTGAGGAAGCAGAAAAAAATAAATCAATTCAAGGTTATGAATTTGGTGCTTTCTGGGAACGCAATACGGCGCCAATCAGTATAAAAACTCAGCGAAAGAAGCATTAGTACTTGAAGAACAACAGCTTCCTTCCTTGATTTTCTAACCATCAATGGGTAAAATAACAAACTAAAATTTACACTAATGGAGGTTTCCTAATGTATAAGGCAAGAATAATTCTACTTATTCTACCGTTAATTATTTTTATCTCGTGTTCTCAGCAAGGTCAACGCTCTGTTGTCGGTGAATATGGAGATTACAAAATTTATTTGGATGATTTTGAAAAAGCTTATGCACGAAATTCTGGTGGAATTGAAAAAGCTAAAACAGATTCGTTGAGTTCTTACCAAAAATTTCTTGATCTCTACCTTAATTATAAATTGAAATTACGTGATGCAGAAGTCCGCGGTTATACTAAAGACTCCGATATGCAAAAAGAGTTGCACGATTATAAGATGAACATTGGTTCAACATTATATTTGAACGACAAATTATATGAACCAAATATGCATAAGCTTTATGAAAATAGAAAAACTGAGTTTAGAGCAAGTCATATTTTCCTTACAACGGATTCAGTTATGAACGCTGATAAAATAAAAGAACTGGGTAATGAGTTGATAAAGCGTATTCAAAACGGAGAGGATTTTTCAACACTTGCTAAACAATATTCCAAAGATCCTTATACAAAAAATATAGGCGGTGATGTTTATTATTTTACCGCTGGCTTAGTAAATAATATAGCCATTGAAGATGCAGTCTATGGAACCGAATTAGGAAAAATTTATCCCGAATTGGTTTATTCAGGTGCAGGTTATCATATTATAAAGGTAACTGAAAAGCATCCACGCCGGGTATCTATTTCAGTTGAACATATATTAATTCCTTTTGCTGATTCAACCGGTAAAGCAGATACTGTACAAGCATTAAAAACAATTCAAGATATTGAATCAAAAATTAAAAACGGTGCTGATTTTGGTGAGATGGCTTTTAAATATTCTAAAGATAAAGGAAGCGCGGTACAACGGGGCTCTATAGGATCAATTACGCGCGGACGTACTGTTAAAGAATTTGACGAAGCAGCATTTAAATTAAAAAAAGGTGAAGTCTCTCCAATTGTTAAAACACAATTCGGTTTTCACTTAATAAAATTAGTTGATGAATCTCCTTATCCAACGTACGAACAAGAGAAAGAAAATCTTAAAGAGATTTACGACAGAATGCGTTATAAAAAAGATTATGATCAACTCGTAGAAAAATTAAGAAAAGAATTGAAGTATTCCTTAATCAGTGAAACATTTGCTAAAATAATGGCTAACAGTGATACTACAAAAATTGCTGAGAGTTACTGGAAAAGTAAATTGCAAAAAGCTGTAGGAAATCAAAAACTTTTTAGTGTTAATGATAAATCTTATCCATGTGATAGTTTGTTTGCATATATGATTAGCCATAATATTAGTTTAAATATGGTTATCAACTCAGCAATTCTTGAAGAATCGTTGAAAGCATATTCCGGCGACGTGTTAATAAGAGAAAAAGCATTAACATATGATAATGAGAATCTCGAATTTGCAAAGTTAGTTGACGAATACGAAAAAGGAATTTATTTATTCCAAATTCTTGAAGAAGAAGTTTGGTCTAAAATTTCTATTGATAGTGCAAAAATTTATTCTTTTTGGGAACAAAATAAACAAAACTATAAATGGAATAACCGAGTTGAGTTTAAAGAAATCTATTGCCATACAGATTCTTTAGCTAAAGCGTGTTATTCATTAGCGTCTTCAAATTCCAACTTTGATTCTCTATTCACAAAATATAATCAAAGAACAGGATATGATAATACACCGGGTTATCACGGTTTAGTTGATGTTGGTTTCAATGAATTAGCAAGTCAATCTAACTCATTGAAGAACATTGGTAATATTTCCCAACCTTTCCAGTTTGATAAAGGCTGGTCTATTGTAAAACTAATCAAACGCGATCCAGCTCGCTTAAAAACTTTTGAAGAAGCAAAAGCTGAAGCTAACAGTCAACTGCAAGAAAGCGAAAGTAAACGTCTGGAAACTGAGTATTTGAATAAACTAAAAAATATTTATAAGCCAAAACTCTATTATGATGAACTTAGTAAGGCATATAAGAATTAATAATTATTTAATTATAATAATTTTTGCTTTTGCATTAACACTATTTGGTTGTTCAAAAGAAGAGAAACCATCAAAGTATGTTGCAAAAATAAATAAGTCTGTTTTAACAGAGGAGGATCTAAAATCAGCTCTAAAAGATGAACGTAATAAAGGAATTTATAGAGAAGAGTATATAAACAATTGGATAAAATCTGAAATATTATACGAAGAGGCGGCTGATAAAGGATTATTAAATGATGCTGAGTTCAAATCATTGTTGGACCGTACTAAAAAAGAACTAGCTTCCGCTTTGCTCGTGAGAAAAATAGCAGATGAGAATAAAATCGAACCAACTGATGACGAAATAAAAAAATATTTTGATAGCAATAAAGATGATTTCAAACTGGTTGACGATGCATACATTTTTAATGAAATTAATTTTAACGACTATAATAAAGCGGTAGAATTCAGGAATTCTTTGCTGGAAACAGAATGGAATAGGGCATTAAATCAATATCGTAATGATCAATCTGTCATCGAATTACAATCAAAAAAAATGTTATTGAAATATCAGATTCAACCGACTACATTGCTTCGCGTTATTACAACTTTAGACGTAAATGAAGTAAGTGTGGTTTTAGAAACGGAACAGAAGGAATTTACTGTTGTTCAACTTCTAGAAAAGTTTGGTAAAGATCTTATCCCTTCGCTTGATATGGTGAAAACCGAAGTGAAGGAACGACTATCAATTATTAAAAGAAATCAGTATATAAAAGAGTATATAGACAAATTAATTGCAGATCATAATTTGGAAATCGAGAGGTATTAAGAATGAAGAAAATATTTTTAATATTATTTGTAATTGTGGGAATAATAAATGCCCAGCAGGTAATAGATAAAATTGTCGCTGTTGTAGATAATGAGGTCCTTTTACAATCGGAGCTTGATTTTAGAATTAATATGGAAGCTGCACAAAAGAATTTAAATCCTGCAGATGTAAATTTACACCGCCAAATTCTAAATGCAATGATTGAAGAAAAACTGCTTTATGCACAGGCTGAACTTGATTCAATAACCGTTACTGATGATCAAGTGAAACAACGTCTTGAAGACCAGATGAATTATTTTATTCAGCAATACGGTTCACGCGATCGGCTTGAACAAATTTACGGTATGCCGTATGAAAAAATAAAACGATCACTACAGGAGGATACCCGTAAAGGATTGATGTCTTATATGCTTCAGCAAAAAAAGTTCGGCCAACTTGATGCAACTAGAAAAGAAGTAGAAGATTTTTTTGGAACTTTCCGAGATTCTTTACCTGATGTTCAGGAGAAATTTGTTATACAGCATATTTTCCAAAATCCCAAAACAGGAGAACGAATAAAAAAGAAAGCAAAAGATTTTGCTTTGTCATTATTAGATTCACTAAAAAAAGGTACTGATTTTGCATCACTTGCAAAAAAATATTCCGATGATGCCGGAAATGCATCACAAGGCGGAGATCTTGGTTCCGTTAAAAGAGGTGCATTGGTACCTGAGTTTGAAGCAGCTGCATTTGCGTTAGCACCAAATCAATTATCCGGTGTTGTAGAAACTGTTTTTGGTTTTCATATAATTCAGCTTTTAGAAAGACGCGGAGAATCAATTCATTGCAGGCATATCCTTATTAAAGTTAAGAGCGATGAAGAATCCGATCTTAAGGCTATTGAATTTCTAAATGACTTAAGAGACAGTGTTGTTCGAGGTAAAAATACTTTTGAGCACTTTGCTCATCTATATAGTGACGATAAAGAATCTGCCAAGTTAGGCGGAGAACTTGGAACATTTGAAGCCAGTCAGCTTGATAAATCTCTTCTTGATGTAATTTATAAATTAAAAGAAGGAGAAATAAGTTTTCCAAAACGACTTGAAGTAGATAGAAGTGTTTACGGCTATCATATTGTTAAATTGGTAAAAAGAATTCCAGCTCATAAAGCGAACTTAGATATTGACTACCCGGAAATAAAACGGATTGCAGAGTATTACAAAAAGAAAAAATTGTATGATAAATGGATGAGTGAGATAAAAAATAAAATATATTGGGAAGTAAAAATATAATTTCGAAAACATTTTCGTTCGTTAAAGTTTGACTAAGGAAATATATTGACAGATCAAAAGAGCACAAATGATGTACAGATTGTAGAGCAGTTAGCTAAATCAGTAAAACAGATTAAACAAGAAATTGCAAAAGTGATTATTGGACAGGATCAAGTTGTTAACGATCTTCTTGTTAGTCTTCTTTCTCGAGGTCATTGTTTGCTCGTGGGTGTTCCAGGTCTAGCTAAAACTTTATTAATAAAAACACTTTCAGAAGTCCTCGATCTAAAATTCAGCCGGATACAGTTTACACCGGATTTGATGCCAAGTGATATTACAGGAACAGAAATTATTGATGAAGATCCTGTAACAAAGAAACGTATATTCAGATTTATTCAAGGCCCCGTTTTTGCAAATATTATTTTAGCAGATGAAATCAATCGTACTCCGCCAAAAACTCAGAGTGCACTTCTTGAAGCAATGCAGGAACACAAAGTTACTGCAGCCGGAGTAACACGAACACTCGAAGAGCCGTTCTTCGTTCTGGCAACACAAAATCCAATCGAACAAGAAGGAACTTATCCTTTGCCCGAAGCTCAGCTTGACCGGTTCATGTTCAATTTGTGGTTAGATTATCCAAGCTTTAAGGAAGAAATTGAAATTATTAAATCTACGACAAGTGATTATAAAGCCGAATTAAAAAAAGTATTAAGCTCAAATGAACTGATCAATTTTCAGAATTTAATTAAAAGAGTTCCTGTTGCTGAAAACGTAATTGAATTCGCTGTTAATTTTGTGAACAACACACGGCCAACTATAAACAACCAGCATAGTTTTATAAAAGAACACGTTGCTTGGGGAGCCGGTCCGCGAGCATCTCAATATTTAATCCTTGCTGCTAAAACTAAAGCTGTTATGGAAGGACGATTTACACCCGCTATTGATGATGTTAAAACATTTCTAATTCCAGTTCTTCGTCACCGCATTATTCCAAACTTCTCGGCAGAAGCAGAAGGCATTAATTCTGTTGAGATTATTAAAAAATTGATCTGATGCCAAGAAAAACCCATCTATACAAAAATATATTTTTTTTAATTTCACTAGTTTTATTTTTCACCTCATGTAAAAGTGAAAAGAAAACAACAAAGAGTGAAGAATTAAAACCAAATCAATTTGGATTAAGCGTTGCAAATCTTATTGAAGTACGCGATACAATAGATACAGATCAAACTCTTTCCGATATTTTAATCCCTCATGGTGTTACTCAACAAAAAATTAATCAAATAGAAAAAGAGGCTAGAAATATATTTCCACTTCGCAGTTTTAGAGCCGAAGATGAATTGTATATTTATGCTAAGTGGGATTCCGTAGAAACCGTTAAATATTTTGTATATGTACAGGACCCGGTGAATTATGTGGTTTTTGATATTTCTGATAATGTAAATATTTATAAGAAACAAAAACCGGTTACAATTAGAGAAAGAACGATTTCGGGAGTAATCAATAATTCTTTATACGAAACATTACAAGAAAAAAAGATTGAATTGCAAATTGCAGCAAGACTGGAAGATATTTATGCATGGCAAATTGATTTTTTTAGAATTCAGCCTACAGACAGTTTCAAAGTTATATATGAACAAATATTAGTTGATAACGTTCCCGTAGATGTTGGAAAAATCTATGCAGCTAATTTTTATTCTAATAACGAAAATCATTTTGCTTTCTACTTTGATAAAGAAAAAAATGAAAGCTATTTCGATGAAAAAGGAAATAGTCTTAAAAGACTATTCTTAAAAGCGCCATTAAAATATTCCCGTATATCATCAAAATTTTCATTAAACAGGTATCATCCTATTCTGCATAGGAATAAAGCACATCTTGGAACAGACTATGCCGCTCCTACAGGAACACCAATTATGACTGTCGGAAACGGAGTTATTCTTGAAGCGGGTTATTCAAGTGGGAACGGAAATTATGTTAAAGTGAAACACAATGCTACTTACACAACACAATATTTGCATATGTTGCGGTTTGCAAAAGGAATACACAGAGGGGTTTCAGTTTCTCAAGGTCAAATTATTGGTTTTGTAGGAAGTACCGGACTTGCTACTGGTCCACACGTATGTTTCCGTTTTTGGAAAAACGGCAAGCAAGTAAATCCGTTAAGAGAAAAATATCAATCATCGGGTCCAGTTGAGAAAAAATATAAACATGATTTTGAGTTAGTTAAAAATGAATGGATGATAAAGTTGAATGACACTATCGGTCAAGCTGAAGAATTGAATCCTCAATCAAAAACAAAAAACTGATTGTCGACCGCCGAAAACCGTTTTGCATCTTCTTGCACCATTATGAATAATTATTCACGGAACTTTTTTGCCGTAATTTACCACTCAAGCGTCCCAATTAATTTTTTTTAATCTCAGGTAAAATCATTGCATTGAAAAAATTAGTTTCATAGTTTTGCAACACTTTATAAACTGAAGGATGTAAAAATGAAAACAGAATGCCCCGTATGCGGTGCACAGATCGAACTGGCTTCCGATGCTGTTCAAGGTGAATTAATTGAATGCCCCGATTGCGGAACAGAATTGGAAATTGTTTCCGTGAATCCGCCTCAAGTGAAAGAGGCGCCCCAAGAAGAAGAAGACTGGGGTGAGTGAGTTGATCTGGGTATTAGACTCAACATTACGAGAAGGCGAACAAACTCCAGGTGTTTATTTCGATAAACATATAAAACTTGCGATTGCAAGTTTACTGGAAGAAATTGGCATTGATATCATTGAATCCGGCCACCCGATGGTTACACCTGAAATTCATGCTGCTGTAAAATCAATCGCACAAAAAGGATACAAAGCTATAGTTGGTGCTCATTCCCGCTCACTTCAGACTGATGTTGATCTTGCTCTTGAATGCGGTGTAGGATTCCTCGGAATATTTTATTGTGTTTCAGATGAAAGATTATCAACAGTTTTTAAAAAGGATCTTGATTCAGCAATCAAACAAATTACAGATGTTATTAAATATGCAAAATCACAGAAACCAAATTTGTTAATTCGTTACACTCCTGAAGATACAGTTCGCTCTCAATTTGAAAATGTTGTTAAAGCCGCAGCTGCTGCAGTTGAAGCTGGAGCGGACATTATTAGTGTTGCTGATACAACGGGTTATATGGTTCCGGGAACTTCAAGAAGTATGTACGATTATATATCGCGGTTAATCCAAGAATTAGATACATTAAATTTACATCCGAGAATTGCTGTTCACTGCCACAACGATCGCGGTTTGGCACTTGCAAATGCACTTGATGCATATAGAGCCGGTGCAAGTATAATTGATGCTGCTGCATTAGGTCTTGGTGAAAGAGCAGGTATAGTTGATCTTGCTTCGCTTCTCGTTGTGCTTAATGTTGATTATAATGAAACAAGATGGAATCTTTCAAAATTAGTTGAGCTGTACGATTTAGTAAGTAAACATTCCGGGATTCCAATTCCGGCAAACTTTCCTGTTACAGGAAAAAATGCTTTCACTCATTGTGCAGGCGTTCATACACATGCGGCTTCAATAAATCCAATGCACTATGAAAGTTTGAATCCGGAAATTCTTGGACGCACAAGAACATTTTCACTAGATCATATGTCAGGCATTGCTTCGTTGAGATATGCATTAAAATTGATTGATGAGATCTCACTAGATGAACCTCATCAGATGGATGTTCTTAAAGAAGTAAAATCCGTTGGACAGCGCGGTCGTACAGTTGATCTTGCCGAACTTAAACATATCGTTGATGCAGTTAAACATCACAAGACATTCAATAGCTGAGATAATTTTCTCAGCTCTACCTTTTTAAATTTATTTGAACTAGGAGAGTAAAAATGAAAATCGGGTTGCTTCATTCGTTGATTAGAAAAGATGAAAAATTCCTTATTGATGAATTTAATAAGATAAAGGGAATTGAACTTGTAATGATTGATGATCGTGAAATTAAATTTAATATCGGTAAAGATAAATTTGATCTTGATATTGTAGTTGAACGTTGTATCAACCACTCAAGGGCGTTACATGGTTTAAAATTATATGAATCAGCCGGAATTAAATGCGTAAACACTTATAGTGTAGCAACTATTTGCGGTGATAAACTTTTAACATCATGTGCTTTAGCAGATCACAATGTTCCTCAACCTGAAGTACGTGTAGCATTCACAGAAGAATCCGCACTTAAAACTATTGAAGAAATGGGCTACCCTGTTGTATTAAAACCTGCAGTAGGATCTTGGGGAAGATTACTTTCAAAAGTAAATGACCGCGATGCAGCAGAAGCAATCTTGGAACATAAAGCAGTTCTTGGTTCATATCATCATTCTATTTTCTATATTCAAAAGTATGTCGAGAAAAAAGGAAAAGATATCCGTTCATTTGTTGTTGGTGATAAATGTATAGCTGCAATTTATAGATCTTCTGCTCACTGGATAACAAATACCGCACGTGGTGGTGTTGCAACTAATTGTCCCGTTACCGACGAATTAAATGAAATATCAGTAAGTGCTGCAAAAGCTGTAGGCGGAGGAATTGTTGCAATAGATGTTTTTGAAACTGCACAAGGATTGATGGTTAACGAAGTGAACTATACTATGGAATATAAAAACAGTATCACAACAACAGGAGTAAATATTCCACAGAAAATGGTAGAATATATTTTGCAAGTTGCTGAAGGTAGAAAATGAAATTAAAAGTTTCAATCATTGGCGCTTCAGGTTATACAGGAGGAGAATTACTTAGACTTTTACTATTTCATCCTAATGTTGAAGTGAATCAAGTTACATCTGAAAGCTACACAGGAAAATTTGTATACAAGATTCATCCGAATTTACGTAAATCAACAATGCTAAAATTCAGTTCTGCAAACGAACTGCAGCCGTGCGATCTTTTATTTTTATGTTTGCCTCATAACAGATCCCAGAATAAAATTGATGAATTTAAAAAGTTGGCACCAAAGATTATTGATCTTAGTGCTGACTTCCGATTGAAAGACGATAATGAATATGAAAAATGGTACGGACATAAACATGAGCGTCCGGATTTACTGAACGAATTCGTTTATGGCATTCCTGAACTTCACCGCGAAGAAATGAAGAAAGCAAATTACATTTCTAGTGCGGGCTGCAATGCAACTGCAACTATACTTGGTTTGTATCCACTCTATAAAAATAATTTAGTTGAATTAGATAGAACGGTTATTGAGGTTAAAGTTGGATCAAGTGAAGGCGGTAATAAAGGAAACGAAGGATCACATCATCCGGAGAGAGCCAATGTTGTGCGTTCCTATCAACCCACTCAACACAGACATACTGCTGAGATGCTTCAGGAACTTTCGTTCGGACAAAAACTTGCAATTCATTTTTCTGCAACTGCGATAGATATGGTTCGCGGGTTGCTCGCTACTTGTCATGTTTTCTTGAAAGGTGATCTTCAAGAAAAAGATATTTGGAAAGTTTACCGCGATGCATATGGCAATGAGCAATTCATAAGAATTGTTAAAGAGAGTGAAGGCATTTACCGTTATCCCGAACCGAAATTATTAATCGGCACAAATTATTGCGATATAGGATTTAAGAAAGATGAGTTTTCAAATCGTCTTGTTGTTATAAGTGCGATTGATAATTTAATGAAAGGCGCGGCAGGACAAGCACTACAAGCGTTTAATTTAATGAATGGTTTTGATGAACGAACCGGGCTAGAATTTCCGGGACTTCATCCAATTTGACAAGAGAAAAACGTGTGCCGACTACTATATGTTAATTCAAAAAATAAATTCCCATGTGCAGAGTATCTCAAAAAATTTGCAGAGATTTCCAAGAACAGTAAAGAATTTCAAGGACATGGCTGGGGATGTGTATATTTTCAAAACGGAAAATGGAAATATTATAAAAATATTAAACCGATTTGGGAAGATGATCTTTTGCAATTCGGTGATTCAAACCGCTTAATTGCACATGCCAGAAGTGCATTCAAAGATGAAGGAATTGTTGTTGAAAATAATATGCCGTTTTATGATGACAAATATATTTTTATTTTCAACGGCGAACTTAAAGGTGTAAAGATTAAAGAAGAAGGAAAGATTGGTGCAGAAAAAATATTCAATTACATTAAAAGATTTGATAAGGGAAACATTAAAGCTGCTTTAAGCAAAGGTACCGAGATCATAAAAAATAAATCAAATTATATTCGTGCTATGAATATTATTATGACTGACGAAAGATCGGCTTATGTCTATTCTCATTTCAACAAAGATGAAGATTACTTTACAATGAAGCTTAAAAAAAACGATAACATGCTAATTGTTTGTTCTGAAGAACTATCAAATGAAAATGATTGGACACCAATTCAAAATAATTCGTTAACGGAGATACCATGCTTTTAATTAAGATTGGCGGTGGGAAGGATTTGAATCTTGTTGGGATTATAAAAGATTTAGCTACACTAAATGAAAAATTTATTATAGTTCACGGTGCAAATGCTTTGCGAGATGATCTTGCAAAAAAACTTGGTATTGAAAAGAAAGTCGTTACTTCGCTCTCCGGCTATGACTCCGTTTTTAGCGATGAGAACACAATTGATCTAGCTATGATGGCTTATGCGGGCTTAAGAAATAAAAGAATCGTAGAATTATTTCAGCAGAACGGAATTAATGCAGTCGGGCTTTCCGGTGTTGATGGAAAAGTGATTCAAGGTAAACGAAATAGTGGTATAAAAGTCCGTGAAGGCGGAAAGACATTATTGTTAAGAGACTTTTCCGGTAAACCGAAAGCAATTAACAAACAACTTTTAGATCTATTACTTGATAACGGATACACGCCCGTTCTTAGTGTCCCATTGATTGACGAAAATAATTTTGCTATTAATTCCGAGAACGATGATATCATTGCATTGCTTCAGAACGAATTCAAAGCAGAAAAAATAATTTCACTGATTGAAGCGCCGGGATTTTTATTAGATAAAAACGATTCGTCATCACTTGTTCCTAACATTTCAAAAACAGAGTTGGATGCAATGGAACAAAAAGTTGATGGAAGAATGAAAAGAAAAATTCTTGCGTTAAGAAAATTGTTCGAGTCTGGAGAAACAACTGTTATTCTATCAGACGGCAGAACTGAAAATCCAATTAAAGATGCATTAGAAGGCAAAGGCACGACTATTTCGTAAAAAAAACTAGAAGTCAACTTTAATAAGATTAATAAATGGAAAATAGTACACACATTAATTTTACAAATGTTTATGAGGATATCAAACGTTCAGAAGCTTATGCAACGTTGGAATTTCCCGGTACATATTATTTAGCCTATCGTGATCTTCCAGAAATGATCTCCAAACATGTTAAAGGAAAAAATGCTCTCGACTTCGGATGTGGTACTGGCAGATCAACAAGATTTTTGAAAAGACACGGCTATGAAGTTCTCGGGACTGATATTTCCTCCAATATGATTAGAAAGGCAAAAGAATTCGATCCGGCCGGAGATTATCGAGTGATTAATGATGGGGATTTTTATCAACTTTCTAAAAATTATTTCGATCTAATTCTATCGGCATTTACTTTTGATAATATCCCTGGTATGGAGAAAAGAATAAAATTACTTTCGGGATTATACGGGTTGTTAAACGAGAATGGTATTATAGTATTACTTGATTCCACGCCTGATATTTATATGAATGAATGGGCGTTATTTTCTACGAAAGATTTTCCCGAGAACAAAAATGCTCAGAGCGGAGACAAAGTAAAAATAATTATGAAGGATGTTGAAGATCGACGTCCGGTTGAAGATATAATCTGGTTTGAAAAAGATTATTCGGAATTATTCGATAAATGCAATTTGAAGTTAATAGATTCAAAGAAACCTTTGGCAAGGGTAGAGGAGCCGTATAACTGGATTAGTGAAACCAAAATTGCACCTTGGATAATTTACGTGTTAAAAAAATAGGTTCATCTTCTATAATTTGGAGTAACAATGATTGATTACAAAGCAATCACCCAGAAATATGAAATTGATGTTTACCCTCGTCGCGATGTTGTTTTGGTAAAGGGAAAAGGTGCGCGCGTTTGGGACGATCAAGGTAATGAATATATTGATATGGCTGCGGGAATTAGTGTGGCAAATGTCGGGCATGCTAACGATAAAGTTGTGGAAGCGATTTCAAAACAAGCGGCAACTCTTATTACTTGTCCCAATACTTTTTACAACGATACTAAAGCAATCTTTCTAGAAAAACTTTTCAGCATCGTACCTAAGAATTTAACCAAAGCATTTTTAACGAACAGCGGAACAGAAGCGATTGAAGCAGCTATAAAGTTTGCACGTTTGAATACTAAGAAAACAAAATTCATTGCAGCAATGAAAGGCTTTCACGGAAGAACAATGGGTGCGTTAAGTGCTACATATAAAACAGAATACCGCGAAGGATTTGGTCCGTTAGTTCCGGGTTTTTCCTTTGTTCCATATAATAATTTTGAAAAACTTTCTGCGGCTGTTGATGATGATACCGCAGGAATAATCCTCGAACCCATTCAAGGCGAAGGCGGAATTAATATTGGGCAAAAAGAATATTTCCAAAAAGTAAGACAACTTTGCGATGAAAAAAATATTCTTCTGATCATTGATGAGATACAAACCGGCTTCTGCAGAACAGGGAAAATGTTTGCGATAGAGTATCTTGGAATCGAAGCAGATATGATGACGCTTGCAAAATCAATTGCAGGGGGATTTCCCATGGGTGCGTTACTTTGTTCAGATAAAATAACTGTTGAAAAAAGTAAACACGGCTCAACATTTGGAGGCAACCCGCTTGCATGCGCAGCGGGAATAGCTGCAATAGATTTTATGCTCGAAAATAAATTATGGGAACAAGCAGAAGCTAAAGGAAAATATTTCAAAGAAAAACTAGAAAAGCATCAGCTCGCTAAAGTTCGTGAAATTAGAATTATCGGACTAATGATCGGCATAGAATTAAAAGATAAGTCTCAGCCAGTAATACTTGAACTACTTAAACATAAAATACTTTCTTTACCCGCTGGAACTACTGTACTACGTATGCTTCCACCATTGGTAATTAACTATGAAGACTTGGATACAGTTATTGAAAAACTGGTTGAAATTCTTGCTTAAAATTACAGAGTTCAGAGTGTAGAGTAAGAATACTGTAATTTACTCTACACTTATTCATTCTTCACTCTACGTTCTGCTTTGCTTTCTAACCTCAATTCGTTTATTTTTCCCGTGCAAAAAATGAAAATTTCTTATGATTCTTGATTACATACCCATTATTCTAGTAATAATCGTTGCCGCTGCTTTCGGCGGGATCGTTGTTTTTTCATCAACTCTTTTTGGACCTCAACGCCCGACAAAAATCAAAACAATGACTTATGAAAGCGGTAAAGATCCGGTCGGTACAACTCACGAAAGAATTTCGATTAAGTATTATCTCGTTACAATGATGTTCATCATTTTTGATATCGAAGTAATTTATGTTTATCCATGGGCGGTACAATTCAAAAAATTATTTGCCGATCTAGGAATTTTTGCTTTTATGCCGATGTTTATTTTTTTAATAGTGCTTGAATTAGGATTTCTTTATGTCTATATGAAAGGCGGATTGAAATGGGATTAGAAGCAGTACTTCAAAAAGAAGGGTTTTTAACAACAACAATAGATGCTGTCGTTGGGTGGGCGCGCAAGAGCTCTGTATGGCCAATGCCAATGGGAATTTCCTGCTGCGCAATTGAAATGATCGCTGCTGCAGATCCGAAATATGATATAGCAAGATTTGGTTCTGAAGTAATGCGTTTTAGTCCGCGTCAATCCGATCTTATGATTGTAGCCGGAACAGTAACATATAAAATGGCTCAAGTTGTTAGAAGAATTTATGATCAAATGCCGGAACCAAAATGGGTAATTGCAATGGGCGCTTGTACCTCTTCGGGCGGAATGTACCGTTCATATAGCGTTGTGCAAGGGATAGATCAATTTCTACCCGTTGATGTCTACACTGCCGGCTGTCCACCTCGTCCGGAAAATTTATTAAATGCATTAATGACTATTCAAGAAAAAATTGGAAAAACCAGAGCACGCGATTTTCAGAACAGATCACTTGCTGAACTTGAACACTCTCAAAACTAATCCATGAATACCAAAGAACTAATTATTGAAAGAGTAAAAGAAAAATTTAGCGAATCTATTGAAGAGATTTCGGATTTTAGAGATGACTTATGTTTTACAATTAAGAAAGATCAAATTGTAAACCTTGGTAAATTTTTGAAAGAAGAACCCGATCTTCAATTTATTATGTGTAAAGATGTAACTGCAATTGATTGGGCAACCCGCAAAAAAAGATTTACAACCGTTTACCACATTTATTCTTTCAAACTAAATTACACATTAAGATTAAAATCAAATATTGATGACGATCCTCCAACTATAGAAACTGTTTCGGCTGTTTGGCAAAGTGCAAATTGGTACGAACGCGAAACATGGGATATGTACGGAATAAAATTTATTAACCATCCCGACCTTAGAAGAATATATATGCCCGAAGGATTTGAACATCATCCATTGAAAAAAGATTTTCCTGTTTTAGGAATTCCAGGCTCATTACCTCTTCCCAATAAAGCAGATTAAGATGGATAGAATTAAACAAATATATAACGACGAAAAACTTCTTAAGAAACTTCAGGAAGATCAAAACCTCACTATCGAAGATGTTCTTGAAAACGAAATGGTAATCAACATGGGTCCACAGCACCCGGCAACTCATGGTGTGCTTCGACTTGTATTGCGTCTTGATGGTGAAACTGTTGTTGGAATTGTACCTGAACTTGGCTATCTGCACCGCGGTTATGAAAAAATGGCTGAGAACATGAGCTACATCGAATTTATTCCTCATACAGACCGTCTTGATTACACCGGAACAATGTGCAATAATGTTGGTTACGTTCTCGCAGTAGAAAAACTTGCAGGAATCGAAGCGCCAAAACGTGCACAATATATTCGAATGATTGTTGCCGAACTTTCAAGAATTGCAGCGCACATGGTTGCAATCGGTACTTATGCAATGGATGTTGGCGCAGTTACAATGGTTATGTGGACATTCCGTGAACGAGAAAAGATAAATAGTATTTTCGATAGAATTGCCGGTGCGAGATTCACAACAAGTTATACGCGTATAGGAGGAGTTGCCTCAGATATTGATGATCAGTCAATAGCAGAAATTGTAAAGTTTTTATCCGAGTTAGAACCGGCATTGGTTGAGATGGATAAGTTGATGCTTTCAAATAGAATTTTTATTGGCCGCCTTGAAGGAATTGGAATTCTTCCTAAAGAAGATGCTATTGCACTTGGCGTTACCGGTCCAAACTTACGAGCAAGCGGAGTCGAATACGATGTTCGTCGCGCTAAACCTTATTTATTTTACAATGAAATAGATTTTAAAATTCCAACTTTCTCACAAGGTGACTGTCTTGCAAGATATTTCCAGAGAGGCGATGAAGTAAGAGAAAGTATAAAAATATTACGTCAATGCTTGGATAAAATTCCTAATGGTGAAGTGATTGCAAATTCACCCAAAAAAGTTCTTCCGCATAAAACAGAAATTTATTCCAAGATGGAAGAACTTATTCATGATTTTATGATTATTAATTTTGGAATTAATCCTCCGGTAGGCGATACGTTTCTTTCTGTTGAGAATCCGAAAGGTGAATTAGGATTTTATATTGTAAGTAACGGAAGCGGACAACCGTGGAAATTGAAAATTCACTCACCATCATTTTGCAATCTTCAAGCACTATCACAACTTTGCAAAGGAGCCATGGTTTCTGATGTTATCGCAATTATTGGAAGTCTTGATCCTGTGATGGGAGAAGCTGATAAATAAATTAAGAGTAAGATTAAAAGAAAGAGTAAGAACAAAGGTCTAGATTTATATGCCATTTAAGTTTACTGAAGAAAGTATTAGTCGAATTGAAGTAGCAAGAAAAAAATATCCTACCGCACTTGCTGCTGTGATGGATACAGTTTATATCGCTCAAGAACAGAATGGATTTATCAGCAATGAAGTAATGGAAGAAATTGCAAATGTTCTTGGCATTGATAAAGTAAATGTTCTAAGTGTTGTTACCTTCTACACAATGTATCACACCAAACCGATGGGTAAATACCATGTTCAAGTCTGCACAAATGTTTCGTGTATGCTTCGCGGCGCTTATGAAATTTGGGATGGTGTAAAGGATAAGTTAGGACTTGATCACATGAAAGTTTCTCTGGATGGAAAATATTCTCTCGAGGAAGTTGAATGTATGGGCGCTTGCGGTTATGCGCCTATGATCGCAGTTAACGAAGATTATTTTGAAAATCTAAATAAAGAAAAAGTTTTTGAAATTTTGGATTCGCTCAAATAATGGAAAGAATAGTTCTTCCTCAAATAGAAAATTTCAATCAGATAGAAGTTTATCTTGCTAATGGTGGATTTGAATCTGCAAAAAAAGCGTTTGCAAAAACTCCCGATCAAATTATTGATGAGGTTAAGAAGTCCGGATTACGCGGTAGAGGCGGGGCTGCATTCTCTGCCGGATTGAAGTGGAGTTTCATGCCGAAGACTACGGATAAGCCAAAGTATCTCTGCATCAATGGTGATGAAAGCGAACCAGGTTCTTTTAAAGACAGACAAGTTTTTGAAGACAATCCTTTTCAACTTATAGAAGGTGCAATTATAACTTGCTATGCAATTGGTGCTAAGGTTGCATATCTGTACATCCGCGGTGAATATCACAAATGGATTAAGATGATGCAGAAAGCCGTTGATGAAGCTTATGCTCGTGGATTTGTTGGCGAAAAGATGAAAGAAACATTTGGAATAGATTTTAGTTGTGATCTTTACATCCATAAAGGTGCCGGTGCTTACATTTGCGGCGAAGAATCTTCCTTAATGAATTCAATCGAAGGACTTCGCGGTTATCCGCGTGTTAAACCGCCATTTCCTGCACAAAGAGGATTATGGGGCTGTCCAACTACGATCAATAATGTTGAAACAATTACAAACGTTCCGGCGATCATGAAAAACGGTTGGGAATGGTTTTCAAAAATTGGTGCGCCGAAACATCCCGGAACAATTTTATTTGGTATCAGCGGACATGTAAACAAACCCGGAGTTTATGAATTACCTTCAGGAGTTCTTCTAACAGATTTAATTTTTAATGTTGCTGGTGGTGTCCCGAATAACAAAAAAATTAAATGTGTAATTCCTGGTGGATCATCTATGCCACCGTTACGCGGAGATCAGCTTGAAGGTGTGCGAATGGATGCTGAATCATTGAAAGAAGTTGGTTCTGCAATCGGTACCGGCGGAGTAATGGTAATGGATGAAGATACAAATCTTCTAAAAGTATTAATCCGGATCGCTCATTTCTATCATCATGAAAGTTGTGGGCAATGTACTCCTTGTCGTGAAGGCACAGGCTGGATGGAAAAAACTTTGCTCAGAATAGATGAAGGCAATGGAACAACAGCAGATTTGGATTTATTGATTAGCGTTGCAAACAATATAGAAGGCAATACAATTTGTGCTTTAGGAGATGCAGCAGCTTGGCCTGTTAAGTTTATGATAGCACGTTTCCGAGATGAATTTGAAAAATATGTAAATAAAAGTATATCCATTCCAGTTCCCAACAAAGTTCACTCAATGCGTGGAACGGCAATCCCTCTAGAAGAAATTCAAAAGTAATTGAGAATGCAGGCGAATCTTTGGTTCGCCTTTATTATTTTATAGCAGTTAAATCAATCACAATCAGAATAGATGACAAGAATTAGAAATATCATGTTTCTTTTAGTTGCTTTAATATTTGTATTCAATTCGTTTGGATTCATTTTTTATTTTTTGATTGAAAGAAAACATGCAAAAGAAGAAGCATTTAAGGAAATAGCTATCTTAAAATCACAAGAGAAGATTGAAATTCTCTCTATTCCTAAATCCGTGATTAATGACAGCAAAGTCTTTCAGCGCATTAATAAGAAAGAGTTTAGATATGAAGGGAAGATGTTTGATATATTTAAGGAAGAGAAACAAGCCGAGAAAACAATTTTTTATTGTATTCATGATGAAAAAGAAGATAAGCTGGAAAAAGATTTTTCAAAAACAGTAAATAAAAACCTTAATCAAAAAGCCATAGCGGGTTCTTCCATCAATTTTAATCATTTGATACAATTTGCTGAATATGGAATGAAGTGGGAAAATAATTCACCTATTAGCAAAATAAAGTATTCAAACTACTTGAATAGTAATTACATGCTTAACACACCGAAAATATTAACTCCGCCTCCGAAGAATTCACTCATCTAATTAAATCGTTACAATTCTATCTAACAAGGAGGAAGTATTTTTTTAAACCTCAACTTGGTAATTGGATATAATTAAAATCAGAAAATAATTTATAGATTGGTGGAGTTCATATGAAAAGAATTATTCTTTTTATTCTTATTACTATTTCATTTGTACAAGCACAGCAAAAAAACCAAACAGACACGTTAACTTATGAGATGAAACAAATTTCTATTACTGCAACACGCTGTGTTGAAAATCTTTTAGAAATTCCTTACGCAGTTACTGTACTTCAATCGCAACAATTAAAAAACTTACGCGGTTACGGATTAGATGAAGCTCTTTCAACTATTCCAGGAGTTTTAGCACAGTCGAGATCTGGTAATCAAGATGTCCGGCTTGTAATCCGTGGATTTGGAGCGCGTGGTGCCGGTGATAGATCTAATTCAGGTACATCAAGGGGAATCCGTGTTATGATTGATGGAATTCCCGAAACGGAACCAGATGGCAGAACATCATTCGATCAAATTGATTTGAGTATTGCAGATAATATAGAAGTAATACGTTCTAACGCTTCTGCGGTTTGGGGCAATGCAGCCGGTGGTGTTGTAAATCTTTCTACAGTGCCATCAGGAACAGATCAAGGAATTTCATTGCGCACTATTGCAGGAAGTTTTGGATTTAATCAACTTCAAGTTAGAGCTAATTCTACTTTTCAAAATGGAAAACTTTTTACATCACTCTCAAATAACAATTTTGACGGTTGGAGAAATCATTCTTCCAGTTTTAGAACTTTATTCAATTTAGGATTCATTTCAAAATTGGATGAAGCAACTAAACTTGGAATTTTCCTTTCGGGAGTTTCAAATACTTTTCATATTCCAGGACCTTTAACACAGAAACAATTCGATGCCGATCCTACACAATCAAATCCGACTTATTTACAAAGAGATGAGAGAAGATTTAATCGTTTAGGCAAAGTTGGAATTACGATGAATCATGAGTTTGATAATGCGAACGGAATTTCCGGAATGGTGTTTGTAAATCCAAAATATCTTCAAAGGTCCGAACGCGGAACGTTTCGCGATTTTACCCGGTACCATGTAGGCGGAAACTTGATGTATAGTAACAATTCTGAATTTTCTTCTTCAGTTATGAACAAATTTGTAATTGGTATAGATGAAGCTTACCAAGACGGCGCAATTTTATTTTATAGTTTGTCTTCAACAAATGCACGAGGAGATGTATTAAAAGATAATAAAAGGGAAGGTGCTAATACGTTAGGTGCTTTTGTCCAGGATGAAATTCTATTTAATGAAAAGTTTAGTCTAATTGTGGGTGCGCGCTATGACAACATTGCCTACTTCAGTGAAAGTTTCATAACAAGCGGATACGGCTTGCAGAAAAAAATCTTTGAACGTCTAACACCAAAAGCTGGGTTTACATATAGAATTTCTTCAACACACAGCGTGTACGCAAATTTAGGAGGCGGCACTGAGGTTCCTGCTGGTAATGAAACTGATCCAGCCGGAACTTACGGCCAAGATCTTGTGTATTTGATCAATCCTTTACTTGATCCTATCATCTCAACTACATATGAAATTGGAACGAAACAACTAATTGCATTTCAGAAAAACGATCTGTTGAAAAATCTATCGTATGATTTAGCCCTTTACTACATTGATATTAAAAATGATATCATTCCTTACCGCGGAGGAAGATTTTATTTCACAGCGGGTAAGACTCAGCGCATTGGTGCAGAACTTGGGACTTCAGTTCAATTCACTCATGGATTTTCGGTCAACGCAGCATTTACTTTTTCAAATAATAAGTATCAAGAATACCTTATAGATTCAGTCCATTACGATTTGAGTAAAGCTGGTAAGTTTGCTAATTACAAAGACAATAGAGTTGCAGGCATACCGGATTTCTTTTACAATGTTGGTTTAACTTGCGCACCTGTCGAATTGAATGGAGCTTTTGTTTCTGTAAGTATGAATGGAATTGGAAAGTACTTTGTTGATGACGCTAATATTTTATCAGTCCCATCATTCAACGTTTTAAATGCAACAATAGGATTGAACAAACCTGTGAAGTTAATCGGAGACCTTTCGTTTACCGGATTTTTGACAATTAACAATCTATTTAATTTGAAATACGCTGCGTCTGCGTTTATTAATCCGGATATAGTGAACAATGAAGCAGTTTATCTTGAACCAGGAATGCCTAGAAATTTTGTCTTGTCGATTTCGTTTAGTTATTAATAATTATTTAGCTGCATAAATGAAAAAGGCGAACTGATTTAGTTCGCCTTTTGTATTTTTTTGCTAAATGCTAATGACTTTACATTGACAGCTATCTTGCAATCAACTCTACATTAAATATTATTTCTTTTCCATCTCTTTGAACTACTACATCAACTTTGTCACCGGCTTTGTAATCCTGAACGGCATACATAAAATCATAAATATTGCTAACTGTTTTAGGGCCAAATTTTACGATGATATCACCAGTTTTCATTCCGGATTTAGCTGCAGGACTGCCTTCAGTTACACCCGAGAGTTTATAACCAGATCCGTTAAAACCGAATTCCGGGATAGTACCAACGGTCACGCGAGTTTTTCCACCGTCTCCACCTCTTTGTGCAGGTTCTTCAACCTTAACATAATCAGGCCTTTTTTCTAAATTATCAACAACTAGAGCAATATCGAAAACATAATTAGCAACCTTTGCTTCGCCTTCACAATTTATTTTTTCAGGATCGTCAGATGGTTTATGATAATCCGGATGTGTACCGGTAAAAAAGAAAAGTACCGGAATATTTTTATTTGAAAATGCTTGATGATCACTACCGCCTGATCCGCCCTCGCTCATTCCTAATTTAAAACTGTAAATATTTTTTTGATTTAACAATTCCTTCCATTTAGAAGAAGTACCTGAACCAATTATGGTTAAACTGTTATCTTCATTCAGACGTCCGATCATATCCATGTTTAACATTGCAACCACATTTTTAATATCAACGGGAAAATTATTAGCCATAAATGTTGAACCGAGTATTCCAAGTTCTTCACCGGAGAAAGCTACAAAGATTATGCTGCGTTTCAATAATCCCTGCATGGAGGCAAATTTCTCGGCTACTTCCAATACTCCAGTTGTTCCTGAAGCATTGTCATCAGCTCCGTTATGAATTTGTTTGTCTTGACCTTTATACATTGAAGATTCTTTTAGCTGATCAATACCAAGATGATCATAATGTGCACCGATTACAATAAATTCATTTTTCAAAACCGGGTCGCTTCCTTCAATCATTCCTGCAACATTTCTTCCTTTCTTCTCAATTTCTTTCACTTCTGTAGAAAGGGCAACTTTGACATTCTTAAATGAAAATGAAAATGGTTTTTTTGAAGCATCAATTTGTTTTTGGATTTCGACAAAGTTTTGTCCATCAGCTTTAAAAAATTCATCAACGAAACTTCTTTTTACATTTTGAACGGAAATATTTTTCATAGCAGGTGCACCATCGTAGTGAAGTTCCATCAACTGATCATCATCATTCTTGGGTGTATAACCGTTGACGAAGATGATAGCAAGGGCGCCCTTCTCTTTTGCAACAGTAGCTTTATTTCTAAAGGAAGCATATTTATCAAACTCTGATCTTGAACTGTCGTGTTCAGGATGATACTGCAGAACAACAACAGTTTTCCCTTTAACATCAATGCCAGAATAGTCATCGTAATTTAATTTTGGAGCGGAAATTCCATATCCGGCAAAAACTAAATCGCCGCTAACTTTTCCTTTTCCTGAATAGGAAACTGTTGTATAATCAATTCCGGTTTTAAGATTTTGCCTTTTTCCTTTCACATCAAAAGTAAGAGAATTAGCTTTTGTCATTTCAACTTTTTCGATAAAAGGAAATTCTTGGAACCAATTTCCGTTGAATGCAGGTTCTAATCCGTAAAGTTGAAATTCACTTTTAATATAATCTCCTGCTATTCTTTCTTCAGGACTTCCAGTGAATCTTCCTTTCATTGCATCTGATGCGAGATAGAAGACGTTAGCTTTTACTTCTTCGGCTGTTATTTCTGGTCGGTGAATTTTGTTCTGTGCTTGAATTGAAACGATAAATAGAATTGTTAATAGGATAGTAATTCTCTTCATGATTTTCCTCTGCGGTATAATATTGTGGTTGCCAAAATAATATTATTCGGGTACATGAACCAAAAAATATTCCTTAGCAGTTTTTCCTATTAGGGTTGCTTGTTTGATGGTCATATGAAGATCAGAAATTATATCATCTTTTGCGCCCGCTTCAATAATTGCCAGATTTGAATCTTTCGCATTTTTAACAAGTGCATTGCAATAAGCAGTATCACCACCATAGCAAATTGATTTGCCATCATAGATGAATTTAAATCCAAGGGAAGGAATTAATTCTGATGAATTACCATCTTCTGATGGTTCTCTATGATTTACTTTGAATGGCTTGATTGTAACGGAATCGCGTTTGAAACTTTTCACCGAATCAATCGGTTTTAAATTTATTTGATAAGATACTTCTTTGCTATAAACTTTGATAAATGCGCGATAAATACTTTCGATCTCTTTGCAGCCTTTCGGATAAAAAATGTTGAGCGGACTTTTCTTCCTCAGAACAGATAAATATGTAAGAAGTGACCAAACGCCGCCAACATGATCGTGATGGCCATGGCTGATAAAAATATCTGAAACTTTTAGAATTGTAACAGCGCCAACATCTTTATTAAGATCGCGCAATATTCCATCGCCAGGATCTACAATAAATGTTGCCCTATCGGTTGTGATTAGTATTCCTGTTGCGATGTTTGGAATTGAACAATAAATTTTTATAAAGAAATCTTCTTTACGCCAAATGATAGGATATTTTTGATACTCGTTTTTTTTCATATCAGATTACAATTTGCGCAACAATTCCGCCTACTAAAAAAGCGGCAATCCAAGTTCCGAACCAAATCATCATTCCTTCTTTCCATCCTCTTTCTTTAAGCATAACAACAAAGGAAGCAATACACGGAACAAATAAAGTAATAGTTATAATTGAAACAGTTTTTTGCATAATGGATAGATTCATATGAAAAAGTCCTGCTGCACCAAAATCTCTGCGGACCATTCCCATTACAAAAGCATTTGCTGCTTCTTTAGGAAGTTTTAACCATGTTGTGGTAAATGGTGCTAAGACATCTTGCCAGACTAAAAGTATTCCACTTACTTCCATTATACCAACTGCAAGTGCTCCAATGAAAAACCAAAAACTTGCCTCTTTCATAAAACCAAAACTTCTAAAAAAAGTTTTTTTGAAAACGTTACTCATTCTAGGAAAACGAATCATCGGAAGATCTATTAATAGGGGAGAGCTTTCCCCAGGAAGCATTTTATTTAAGACTGTTGAAAGAACTAAAAGTACAGTTAAGATAACAGAGATATAAAGTATCATTGGTGCAAATCCGGCTCCGCTTAAAAGAGCTGCGATTACAGCTAATTGCGCCGAACACGGAATTACAAATTGAAGGATGGCTGTAACAATTGATTTTTCCCTTTCAGATCCAAGCATACGTGTAGTGATATTCGCCATTGTAATACAACCGAACCCGAGCATGATAGGAATTACAGCTTTACCATTTAAACCAATTTTATTAAACGAACGGTCAAGCATAGTTGCAAGGCGCGGCAGGTAACCGCTATCTTCTAATAAAGCCATTACGAAATAAAATCCAATCACCAATGGAAGAAGCAGAAACAGTAAGTAAGTTACGGTCATTGTTATAACACCAAACTCACCAAAGAATATTTTTACAAAAGGATTTTGAAAATTAAAATTTGATTGTGCACCATTTTGTTTCGAGAATTCAGAAAATTCTTTTTGAAGTGTAGGATTAGCGTTTATACCGGAAGGGAAGTTGAAAGTTTTATTATTAATCACACTACCATTATTATCAAGAACCTTTACATCTACATAAACAGGAGTATAATTGCCCGTAAATGATTTAATATTGTACTCAAATAAATCCTTACCAATTTTATTCTCCGTAAAATTTACAACTCTTTGAGAAACTAAATCGCCGATGAAAAAGTACATTAGAACGAGCATAAACAGTAAGATGGGTATACCCGTCACAGGATTTAAACATAGCCTGCCGAGATGATTAAAAATCTCTCCCTTTTTTGAATCCTCATATTCCACAAGGTCAACAATCTCATTTACGCGATTTCTTCTATTGATGTAAATTCTTTCGCGTTCATCTGCAGTGCCACATAATACATTATTTTTTTGTGCAATTGCTTCGTCGCCTTCCAATATTAATAGCGCATCTGATTGAGGAACAGATTTTTCCATAACCTGATTCAGTAAAAAATGGAGATCAAGTTCTTGTTTACCAACTCTTGCTGAATTTACTGCCTCACCAATTTGATCAAATCCTAATTTATCAACTGCAGCCGTTTGGTAAACCTCAACTCCAAGAAGATCAGAAAGTTTTTTTGTGTCAATTTTAATTTTTCTTTTCTTGAGTTCATCACTGAAATTTAAAAGTACTGAAACCTTTTTACCCATATCAATTAATTGAAGAGTGAGGAAAAGATCGCGATCGAGATTAAGTGCATTAACTACATTTAAAATTACATCAGCTGATAAGATTATATCGCGTGCAACTTTTTCTTCATCATTAAATGAACCGACTCCGTATATTCCCGGTGTATCGTAAACATCATTTCCCTGGAAATGACTTTTTGTAATAGATACTGTTGTGCCGGGGAAGTTGGAAACATCAACATACATTCCACTCATGAAATTAAAGAAACATGATTTGCCCACATTTGGATTACCAACTAGAACAACTTTTTGGAGTTCTTTTGGTTTAATAAGAGTTGTGTATGGTGTGATTATTTTATCTTTATCAAGGCTAACTAAATTATCTGTTTTCATAAACCTTACTTACTGAATAATTACATGAATTTTTTTTGCGAGATCAAATCCTACTGCAATTTCTTGCCTATTTTTTTGAACTACAATCGTTCCACCGGGAAGTCGCTGTATACATTTTAGCGTATCGCCTTCGGCTATACCGAGTCGTATAAGTTGGGATTTTATATTTCCTGAAGGTAATTTAACGACAATAAAAGGATTTCCTTTTTTCGCTTTATCTAAAGTGCTATTTGGCATTTTTATTTTGACCGCAATTAGGATTAGTACATTTTCCAAAAATATTAAACGAATAACCTGTGGAATCAAAACCGATTTCCGAAGAAATTTCTTTAACAATTTTTTGAATTTTTGGTTCTGAAAATTCCTTGATAGCCCCACAGTTAGTACAAATTAAATGATCATGGCTTGTCTTTCCTACATTAGATTCATAACGGGTTTTATTTTCTCCGAAATTTCTTTTTGAGAGAAGCTCACATTGTGCTAAAAGCTCAAGTGTATTATAAACAGTTGCTCTGGAAATATTACTGTCACTACTTTTCATTTTTATATACAATTCATCAGCACCAAAATGTCCTTCATATTCCATTACAAAGTCCAAGACTTCAAAGCGTTCCGGCGTTATCCGGTTGTCTCCTCTTTTTAGAAATCGTCTAAATTGTTCGTGTGCTTGCTCTCGTTCCACTTAAATCAACCATTATTTAGATTTAGTCTACATAAACATAGAAACTACTGCTATAAAAAGCAAAAAAACATGATGTAGAAAACATCATCTTTATTGAAAATCCCATTCTTTAATCTTACTCCTTAATAAGCTATCTTAATCTCAATAATAATTCACTAATTAATTGAATTGAACTTTTTATTTAATAAATGAGGTTAATATGTCAAAGACATTCGAAGTAGTAGAAAGAGTTGGAATTTCAACTGAAGGGGTTACAGAAGCGGTTAAAGAAGTTATTCTTGAAGCAAACAATGAAAAAAAAGTTGGTTGGTTTGAGGTTATTGAACAAAGAGGCAGGGTAACGTCAGATGGAAAAGTTGAATTCCAAGTTAAAGTTCGAATTGGTAGAAAACTTAAAGAGTAATCTCACAAAAGGAGAATAATATGTCATTGAAAGTAGGGGATTTGGCTCCAGTCTTTACACTTAAAAATACAAGTAACGAATCTGTTTCGTTATCTGATTTCAAAGGGAAGAAAAATGTTGTAATTCTTTTTTTCCCTGCTGTTGGATCATCAGTTTGCGAAAAAGAACTTTGCTCTACCAGAGATGGAATGAAAGATTATGAAAATCTTGATGCACAAGTTTTAGCTATCAGTGTTGATGGTCCATTCGCACAAAAACTTTGGACAGATAAAAATCAATTTAATTTTCCGGTTCTTAGTGATTTTAATAAAGAAGTATCGCCAGCTTACGGTTCATTTTATGATGTGTGGCTCCCCGGCAAATGGGATTTGAAAGGTGTCTCGAAGAGATCAGCATTTGTTGTTGATAAAAATGGATTGATTCAATATGCTGAAGTCTTAGAAGTTGCAGGTAATGAACCGAACTATGCAGCGATTCAAGATACTCTGAAAAAAATATCTTAATTTTGTTTTGATTCTTTTTAAGGGACGGAATTAATTCGTCCCTTTCTTATTAAAAATGATTTAGAAACAAATCATAACTAGATAATTTTATTGATGGAGAATCTGTAATGCTAGAAATAGGGAAGAAAGCACCCTCGTTTTTATTAATGGATACAAATGGTGTAAAGGTTTCTCTCAATGATTTCAAAGGCTGGAAAGTTGTTCTCTATTTTTATCCGAAAGATATGACATCAGGCTGCACTAAAGAAGCTTGTGATTTTAGGGATATTTTCCCAAACTTTAAAAAGGTAAAAACAGTTGTAATTGGAATCAGTGCAGATTCTGTTGAATCACACAAAAAAATTGAGAGTAAGTATAAACTTCCCTTTACACTTTTAAGTGATGAAAAAAAAGAAGTTGTTACCAAATATGGAGTATGGAAAGAAAAAAGCATGTACGGCAGAAAATATATGGGGATTGAACGTACTACATTTATTATTGATGAAAATGGTTTGATTAAGAAAATATTTCCAAGAGTTAAAGTAGTAGGACATGTTGAAGAAGTATTAAAAGTACTCAAAGGACAATGAAATGATATATGTAACAAGGCGTGAAGTTTTTAGTGCTTCTCACCGTTTATTTAATCCAAATTTTTCCAATGAAGAAAATGATCGCTTTTTCGGGAAGTGTAACAACTTAAATGGTCATGGGCATAATTATATTCTTGAAGTAATAGTCGCTGGTGAAGTTGACCTGAATACAGGGTATGTAATAGATCTAAAAGTTCTAAAAGAAATAATTAAAAAAAATGTAATAAATAAAGTTGACCATAAAAATTTGAATCTTGATGTTGATTTCTTAAAAGATATGATACCAACTGCTGAAAACATTGCGATCGGCATTTGGAATCAATTAAATGATAAACTGCCATCAGGTAAACTTTATTCGATTAAACTTTATGAAACTGAAAATAATTATGTTGAATATAGAGGGAAGGCTATCAATTGAATTATGAAATAATTGAAAAATATGTGAAAAATCTTCTTGATGAAATTGGAGAAAATTCTGAGAGAGAAGGATTAAAAAAAACTCCGCATCGTGTTGCAAAAGCATATGAATTCTTAACTCAAGGTTATAACAAAGACATTAAAAAAATTCTCAATGGTGCAATTTTCAATGAGAAATATGATGAGATGGTAATTGTTAAGGACGTTGATTTTTACAGTATGTGCGAGCATCATTTACTTCCATTCTTTGGAAAGATCCATATTGCTTATATACCAAATGGGAAGATTGTAGGATTGAGCAAAATACCAAGAATTGTTGATGTATTTGCTCAACGGCTGCAGGTGCAAGAACGAATGACCCAGGAAATTGCAGATACTATTGATCAGTACTTAAGTCCACGCGGTGTTGCTGTTGTTGCTGAAGGTTATCATATGTGTATGATGATGCGCGGTGTACAAAAACAAAACTCCATAACTACTACAAGTGCTATGCACGGAATTTTTACCGAAGATGCACGGACACGTAGTGAATTTTTGAATTTAATTTCTAAAAAGATTTAATGGCTGATAAAAAGAATGTAGTTTGGATTACAGGGACTAGTTCGGGAATTGGTAAAGCGCTTGCTATTGAGTTTGCTAAAAATAATATTTTTGTTATCGGTACTGCCAGAAGGTTAGAATTACTATTCAAATTAAAAAAAGATCTAGGCGAACACGAAAATAATTTTGAACCACATCAATTGGATATAACAGATTATTCTGCAATAGATCAATTCCACAAAAAAGTTCTTTCGAATTATAGAGTTGATTGCCTGATTAATAATGCCGGGATAACATCATTCAAAAAAGCAATTGATGATTCAATCGAAGATATTGAAAATATTTTACGAGTAAATTTATTCGGTGGTATATACGCAATCAAAACTGTTTTACCTGATATGCTAGAAAAGCAGTCTGGAACAATAATTAATATTTTATCTATGGTGACTAAAAAAGTATTTACTTCCAGCAGTGCTTACACAGCTTCAAAATCTGGATTAATGGGATACACAAAAGTTTTGAGAGAAGAAGTTCGTGATAAAAATATAAGAATAATAAATGTTTCGCCTGGTGCAACTTCTACGGAAATATGGTCGAAAGAAATAAGAAATAAACATAATGATTCAATGATGAATTCTGACGATATAGCCAGAATTGTATTTAAGATCAATTCAGAAAAAAGCAATATGGTAGTCGAGGATATAATTTTACGCCCGGTTAAAGGTGATTTGTGAAGGACAGGTCAATTCTTAAAATAAGAAACCCCGCAATGCGGGGTTTGTCATTCTTAGAACTCGCGATTCATCCGCATCGGTTTTCGATTCATCATAAAATTTTTAATCTTACCTTGAATTCTACCCCTTACTCTTTCTCTCATTCCTTGGTTGCCTGCCATTTGTAACATATGTTTTGACCAAATAGCTTTCTGATCGTCGTTAAGTATTTTGTAAATCTCAAGCCAATTTTTAACAGCAGAGTTTTTCATATTTCCCTGAAGTTTGCTGTTTTCGTCCGTTAATTGGAAAAGTTTTTTCTCATCAATCTTATTGTCATTAACCATTTTTTCCAACTCAAGACGATTTTTTTGTATTTTGGAATGTATATCAACTGCATCTTGTTTATGCTGATAAACAAGATCGTCGAACTTTTTCTCTTGTTCCACAGTTAATTTTAACTGTTTTTTAATGCCGCCTTCTCTTGGTCCCATTGGTGGACCATCTTGCATTGGCTGGGAAAAGAGTGAGAAATTTGTTAGAAGAAAAAAACTGAATATTGAAAACCATAGCTTTTTCATTGTAACCTCTACTTTTGTTATGAATTATTTCTTTTGCAATTTTGACAGTAGTTTTACTCATTTGGTTTAATAAATTCTTATTAAACCACATTTAAGTAACGGGTGTCTATTATAAGAAACATGTGTGGGAACAGTGCAGGATAACGACTTTGATTTAATTAAAAGATTTCTGTCAGGAGAAGAAGTCGCATTTAATCTGATAGTTAAAAAGTATCAGAAAAAAATTTATTGGCACGCGCGGCAAATGATGGGAAACCATCTTGATGCAGATGAAGTGACTCAAGAAGTTCTGATTGTTATTTTTAATAAACTGAAAAATTTTAATTTCAACAGTTCTTTATATACTTGGATCTATAAAATTGTTACAACGAGAAGCTTAAATCAAATAAGAAAGAAACAAATAAAAAGATTTTTTTCTATTGACGATAATGACGGAGATGAATTACAAGACAAACATGATATTGTTGAAGAATTAGATTCAAAAGAAAAATTGGAAAAAGTTAAAAAAGTATTGCAAAAAATTCCGCCGAAGCAAAGACAAATATTTATCATGAGAAATTTTGAAGATCTATCTTATGAGGAAATTTCGGAGATCACAGGTAAAAGTGTTGGTGGTTTGAAAGCAAATTATTTTCATGCTTTGAAAAAGGTATTGGAGTTAACAAATGAAAACAAATGAAGAAAAAATTCTAAAGTATATTTCCGGTCAACTTACTAAGGAAGAACTGTTCGTATTTGAAGAGGACCTTAAAAAATCAGATCAGCTCAAGAAAGATTATGATAATATAAAATTACAACTTGATGATCTTTCAATTGGTAGTGAGTTAGAGACGAACGAGATTTATTTTACAAATTTACTACCGAAAGTTTATCAAAAAATTGATAAGAAAAAGAAATTCTGGAAGTTCGGTCCTATTTATTATTTAGTTCCAACAGTTTCAGCGGTTGTAGTTTTATTCCTATTCTTATTTAACAATAAGACTACTAATGATACCGGATATAAGGATTTAGCAAATGAAGTTGTCAATAATATATCTGACCAAGAAGTATCTGATAAATATTTAGTTGAATTAGAAACTGATCCGGCAAATTATCTATCAAATCAGAATAACGATGAACTTAGCATTCAAATACCATCTGATTTAGAAGTGAATAGTGACTCTTATACAAGATTAATAGGCAATCCTTTGGCAAATGAATTTTCAACTCTTAGAAATCTTTCTGATAATGATTTAGAAACTATTTATGAAAAATTAAATTCAACAACCTCTCAAAAGGTGCAATAATGAAGAAAATGTTTTTACCGGTTATTATAATTTTCATTTTATTTTCCTCAAGCTATTCTCAACAAAGAATGAGGCAAGGACAAGATCAAAGACCTCTTCAAAGAATTGAACAATGGGAAAGATTAAAATTGATTGATGCGTTAAATCTGAACGAAGAAACTGCGATAAGATTTTTTGCAAGAAGACACGAGAATCAAAAAAAGATGAAAGAGATTCTTGATCTAAGAGATGATGCAATAAGAGAACTTGAAGATGATATCCGGAGTGCAAACCAAAACGATGCATCATATAAAGATAAAGTTAATGCTTTGCTCTCATTGGAAAACAATATTAGCAAAGAAAGAGAAAATTTTCTTAGGTCATTAAGCGATCTTCTTTCTCCAATGCAAATTGCAAAATTGGTTGTATTTGAAAGTAGATTTAGAAAAGAAGTCCGCGAAACTTTGATGGGAAAGGGAAGACCACCTGGAAATAATTAATAACAATAACAAATCTTCAGTAAATACTGTTGCGTTTTGTTTTGTTCTCTAATATTTTTCGCTCAGTTTTTTTGCGGAAGTGGTGAAATTGGCAGACACGCTACTTTGAGGGGGTAGTGCCCGTAAGGGCGTAGGGGTTCAAGTCCCCTCTTCCGCACTAAATTCATTTGTGCATATTATTTGATCTCACCTTTTATTCTCAATTTATACACAAGATTATAAACTTAAGTATAACCTTTTAGATAAAACCCCATTTGTTTATATTCGTAAAAAATTTCAAGAAATTATTGTAATTAACTAACCTGCAGTTCAAGATGATTTTAAACGCAAGTGAAATATCAGTTAGCACAGTTTTGATCGGAATTTTATTTGCAGCATTGATTTCCGGAATTTCCTTCCGGGTTAAGTTCTTAACACTTAGCGGATCAATAGCTACATTTATTTTAGCAAGTTTTATTTTTGGATTGGGTGGGATAAAATGGTCTGTTCCAATTTTAACTTTTTTCATTTTATCAAGCATACTTTCAAAGCTTAGAAAGAAGAAAAATGAAAATGTTGAAATCTATTTTGAAAAAAGCGGAGTTAGAGATTACTTACAAGTAATTGCAAACGGTGGATTGGGAGGTGTGCTTGTTGTTATTAATGCAATCCACCCCAATGAAATATATTATATGATTTATTTAGCGACTCTTTCTGCGGTATGTGCCGATACTTGGGCAACTGAAATTGGAACTTGGAAAAAAACTGCTACGTATAATATTCTGAATTTCAAATCAGTAGAACAGGGTGTCTCAGGTGGAATTTCCGCAATTGGAACCATCGGTGCAGTCCTTGGATCAATAGCGATTTTGTTTTCAGGTATTTTATGGATAGATATTTCTTACATTCATTATACAATTTTAATTATTACAACCGGACTTTTCGGCAGTATGATTGATAGTATTCTCGGTGCTACGATACAGGCACAAAATAAATGTTCTGTTTGCAATAAAGTGACTGAAAAAAACGTTCACTGCGGTAATGAAGCAAATCATTTTAGCGGTTATAAATGGATTAACAATGATGTAGTTAATTTTTTCTCGGGGATTGCGGGAGCTCTTTTTTTGTTATTTCTAAAAGCAACAATTAAAATCTAACTGATTATGAAAAAGATTATTCTCTTCTTACTTGTATATATTTTTTCTGTTTCTGCCCAAGATCTTCCAGATAATTTTACAAACGGGTTAAATGCATATAACAGCCGCGATTTTGGAACAGCTTACAAGCTTTTCATGACAGCAATTAATCAAAAAGAGCTTAATGAACTTCAACTTATAACGGCAAAATTTTACTCGGCTAATTGCCTGTTAAATTTGGATCAACTGGATGGAGCGGCTTCAGAATTTGAATCTTTCATAGATCAAAATAAATTTTCTAATTATCGCGAATCTGCTTTATATACTCTCGGAACTATTTATTATAAAAAGGGTGAATACAGAAAAGCTCGTGAACGGTTATCCTCTCTAATTTATGAATATCCATCCAATGAATTTACTGGTACCTCATATTATTGGCTTGGTGAATCATACTTGGCAGAAGAGAAATATATTGATGCCGAAGAAAATTTTAAAAATGCAATAACTCAAAAAAGGACAAATAAATTTATAGTTAATTCTATCTACTCTCTTGCTCAAGTTTATGAAAAATCCAATAATTATAAGAAAGCAGTAGAAGAATATGATGAACTGCTTGCCTATTACAAAGATCATGAGTTAGGTCCCAAATCCCAGATGAGAATTGGAATTTGTTATTTCATTCTAAAAGAATATGATAATGCTATTCTTGAATTAAATGATCCATTGATTAAACAACTTCCAAAACAAGAGTTGGTAGAATCAAAATATTTTCTGGCAAGTTCTTTCGTACGGTTGAAAGAATATAATGAAGCTTCGCAGGTTTACAATGAATTGCTCACTTCTGTGAACGATAAATCCAACAAAGATAAAATTAATTACAGTTTAGCTTGGATTAATTTTCAACAAGAAAAATATGATGATGCTTACAAATTATTTAAGGAACTTGCTGATACAGGATTAGATTCACTAAAAGCCGATGCATTATTCTGGAGCGGAGAGAGTAAGAGATATTTGGGTGATACTAAAACTGCAAATGAAATCTTCAAAGATTTATTAGTTCAATATCCGGGTCATCGTCTTGCATCAAGAGCTCAATTAGGGATTGGTTCAACATTAATTGGTCAGAGCGAAGGGCCTGATGCTGAAAAAGCTTTACTGAATGCTACAATTTCAAATGATAAACAAACACGGAGCAAAGCATATACTTTGCTGGGTGAATCAAGACTAAATAAAAAAAATTATAACGATGCAAAAAAATATTTTTCAGAAGCATTAAAATTAACACAAGAGCAATCTGAGCTGAAAAATAGAGCATTGTTGGGTTTATCGGTCTCAGAATATTATTTAAACAACTATGATGCTTCAATTAAAAATTTAGAAGAGCTAAGATCGCGCTCTAAAGAATTTGAGCCTGATAAAGTAAATTTTTATTTAGCTGAGTCCTATTTCCAACAGACAAAATTTTCTGCCGCTCTAAAAAGTTATAATTCCATTAATCCTAATTCCGAATCGTTAAAGCCGCAAACTATTATAGGAAAAGCATATACATATTTTAATCTCAAAGACTTTACAAACTCGATCTACTATTTCAATGAGTTTTTATCAAAGTATAAAAACGATCCGAACACAAACGAATACACACTCCGCCTTGCTGATAGTTATTTCGGTATGAAAAATTTTGCAAAAGCCAGTACTATTTACCGGGAATTATTTTCAAAAGAAAAAACTGTTTTGAATAACGATCTGGCTTATTATCAGTACGGACAATCACTTTTTAAGTCAGGTAAAGCAAATGAAGCAATGGATGCTTTTGAAAAACTGCAGGAGAAATATCCCAGTTCAAAATACACAGATCAATCACAGTATATAATCGGGTGGATTCATTTTCAACAAAACGATTTTAATAATGCAATCAGCTCGTACAAATTACTACTTAATAAATATCCCCGGTCTTCAATGAGACCGATCGTTTATAATTCGATTGGCGATTCCTATTATAATTCCAGTCAATACGATTCTTCAATTGTTTTTTATTTAAAAGTTTTATCTGATTACCCTGCTACACAATATATTTTTGATGCTGTTAGCGGAATTCAATATGCCTACGTTGCAAAAGAACAACCCGATGAAGCGATTAAATTTATTGATCAATTCATAACATCAAACCCTAATTCGAAATACAGCGATCAAATATTTTTTAAGAAGGGTGATCTTTACTATAGCATACAGGATTATAATTCTGCAATAAGATCATACAAGGAATTTATAACTAACTATCCGAATAGTTCACTTGTGCCCAACGCATATTATTGGATTGGTAAAAGTGCTGCTAGTATTAAAGACGAAACTGAGGCAATTAATAATTTTAATTTTGCTAAAGCTCGCTCATTAAAATCAGAAATTGGTATTTCTTCGGTTTTAGAATTAGCTCGAATTTATTCTGATAAAAAACAATACTCATCAGCTGTAAACGTATTGAAAGAAGCTTCAGACGCAGTCCCGACTTCAAATCGTGTACCCGAATTGTTATATCAGCAAGGTGTTAATCAAGTGAAGGATAATAAAATTGCTGAGGCATCTTCATCTTTTGATCAGATCATAAATTATTATGAGGGCTCGATCTTTGCATCTAAAGCGAAAGTAGAATTAGGTGTAATTGAATTGCAGAAAAACAATTATGAAAATGCACAAACATTGTTAAAGGAAGTCAGTGAAAAAAGAACTGATGATATTGGTGCAGAAGCGCAATATTATTACGGAGTATTATTGTATAATCAAAATAAAATTGAAGATGCAATTACTTCTCTTGTCCGTGTACGTTCTGTTTTTGCAGCTTATGATGAATGGTACACAAAATCGTTATTAAAACTTGGCGATTGCTACGTGAAGCTAAAAGACAAGAAGCAGGCAAGGGAAATGTACCGTGCTGTTCTAAGTAGGCATGATTCAGGGGAATTTGCAGACGAAGCAAAAAAGAAAATCAAACAATTATGAAAAAATATTTTATTCTTATAATATTATTCTTTAGCACATTTCTGTTTGCTCAAACGGAACAGCAAAGTATTGAACTGCCGGATTTTGTAATTACCGGAAGGCAGAATATTGATATACCATTTGCCACAAAAAAGAAACCGGATTTAGTTTCAACAATTTCTAAAGATTTTTTAACACCACAATATTCGCCGGAAGAATTTCCATTATTATTTTCTTCTCTTCCAGTTCAGATTCAACCCGGTATTAAATCTTTTGATGATTATTATAATGGAACTCTAAAAATTCAAGCCGGCAGATATTCACTTCCAACAGGTTTGCTAAGTCTTAATCAAAATTTTGATAACTATCTTTTCAATGCAAGTGTTTGGGGGTCCAATATACGCGAGTACGTTTCAAATTCAAGTTATAACAATATCGCTTTCTCATTAAGCAATGAATTATTCTTGAGCACGAGGTCAGATTTTCTAACGGGTTCAAAAATTAAATTTGGTGCGGATTACTTCCGTGATTCGTATCATTTATTTGCTACAAAAGATCCGTCTTTTTTACATGAGAGGAACAACGGCTCGGCAAATATTTCTATAGAGAGTTCTTACAATCGTTGGATCAGTTATGGATTTGGTTTTAATGGAAATATTTATTCCTTAAGCGAAAGCGGATTGAAAGAAACAAATTTAAATGCGAATGGTTTATTCGAGTTCAAGCTGAATAATTTTATAATAGGCGCAATAGGAAATTATAGAAAGCAGTCGCTTGAAAATAATATTAGTGGTAATAATGGTAATAGTTTTTATTCAATTGAGAGTTATGTAAAAATATTTCCGATGAGATCATTACTTCTAAATGTTGGATTTGATTATGCATCTAATTCTTCCAACTCTTTCCTCTCACCGTTCGGCTCAGTTGAGTATAATTTTGAAAAAGGTTTTACTCTTATATGTAAATATAAACCCGGTGTAGAATACTTCAATACAACAGACATTTTTAATAGAAATCCATACTATAATCCCGGCGCAATTGATAATATATTTCTTAAGTATAAATCAAATTTAAGTCTTGGATTGAAGTTCGAGTATAATAAAATATATTCGATTTCATTTCACAGTGGATATTCGAAAGCAGAGAATTATTTTTATTTTGAGGATGCAGTAGACAAAGGTAAGTTTGATTTATTTGTTCTGCCTGAAGCGTCCATCTTCTCTGCCGATCTTGAGTTTGTTCTAAACCCAACTTACTTTGGTACTTTTTTTGCTAATATTAAATTCCAAGATGTAAAAGATAATTTTGATAGAATTGTTCCATACGAACCAAAGTTTTCTTCGAGCGTTTCTTATGGCTACAATTTTAATACAAGTTTTGGGTTTAAGGTAAAATATTTGTTGGAACTAAATTCTTATACTGATATAATTAATTCAAATAAACTAGACAATTACCACAATATTTCTTTTTCGTTGTTTTATGAATTATTAAAGGGATTTAAGCTGACGGCGGACTTTCAAAATATTTTTAATCAGAGTAACTTTGTATGGAAGCAATATCAAGAAAAACCATTTGATTTGCTTTTTGGTGTTGAATACAGATGGTAAATGAGTAGAATTAAAAAATGAAACTAGCCGAACTACAAAAAAAAGTAACCGATATTCTTGGAGTTTCAGTATCTCAAAAGGAATTATCATTTGAGATATTTATTGAAAATGTTTCCGAGGTTCTTACCGAGGGGATTACTTTGAAAGTTCTACGTATCGGTTTTTTTCAACAAAAAGTTGTTCCCACAGGTAATGATATTAATCAGCTGATATTTTCACCGCTTCCTGAAGATTTTTCTCATGAAGACCGTAATTTATATTTAACTATTGATGTTCTTCCCAAAGTAAAAACCAAACTTGAATTTGATGCTACAGTGTTCAGTATAGGTGTTGGAAAACCCCTACTGCCTCTAACAATAGATGAAATGCCAGATACAGAAACTTCTTATGCTATGTTGAGGAAATCAATCGAAGAAAGAGTTAAAGAATTAATCGCCGACTCAGATCAAATACCAAACTTTAATATCTGGGATGATTATTATAAATCGCCGGAAGAATATGAAACTGAGAAACTCAATGACTTACAATCGCAACTGGCAGAGTTGACTGCAGATATAAATTATAAAGATCAGGAGGAGCCAGGAAGTATACCAAATAAATTTTTTGAGGATGATGTTTCAAAAATAATAGACGAAGAACAACTCAATACAACTGTTAACGAAGAACCGGAAGAAATTCCTATTCAAACAAACGAAGAAGACAAATTTTCTGATCTCGAAAAAATTATCAAAGAAGAAGAAGCAAAAATAAACTCAGAAGAGTTTGACACAACAAATGAAGACAGTATCATCAGAACAACTGATGAAGAACCTGCTGATTATTCTTCGCTCGAAACAATAGAAATCCCAACAGGAACATTGACAGTTGCAGATTTGCTTGATGATTCAACATCTATTCACCAAGAGGATTTAGATATTCCGAAAAATGTGGTCGAGCCGGTGATTCTGAGTACCCCTGAGATACCTAGAGATAAACCAGAAGAAATAGAATCACAAAAAGTAATTATAGATCTTGAAGAAAAAGACAAAACAGAAACAATTACCGACAATCAAGAAAGTGTTGATGTTGAAACTGAAGATATAAAATTAGAAAGAGAACAACCGGAAAGTGATGAAAAGATTGAATGGAATTGGGGCGACGAATTAAAAGATGAATTCGGCGAAAGTATTGATGAAGAGGAAGTTAATTTTGAAATGGTTGATCAATTTAATGATGATGATAATTTGGAATTAATAGATGAAAAAGTAGGCACTGATAAAAAATTTACAAAAGATCTGTTCAAAGAATTGGAGACAACACTAGAACGTGAAATCTATGAAGAAGGTGAACGGTTAGATGAAGATAGACTAAAATATAGCAGACGATTAACTAATGAGAGATCATTCAAATTTAAGAAACCAACAGATGAATATTCTGATAATAATAAAAAAGTTGTGTTAGAGTTTTCTGGCCCTCCGGCAAAATATGAATTTATTGAAGACAGGAGAATTATCAAAGAAAAGAATAAAGCAATAACACTTATTGATGAGGATGAGAGAAGGTATGATGATTATAATAAACTTAGGATAAAACCAGTTGTACAGGAGAAAGATAATTATTTTAATAAAACATTTATCTTAATCTTCTCTGCATTTGTTTTACTAACCTCGATAATAATTTATCTAATTATGAGGGGGAATAATCCGAATGAACCTCAACAGACTAAAATTGATACTAATAATTCTCAGCAGTTAAATCAAAATACAATTGATTCGCAAAAGTCATCAATATCAGACCAAACAATTTCTAAACCAAATAATTCTACACTGGATAATTCTTCACAGAATAAAATTGTTTCTTCACAACCGGTAAATGATGAATTAAGTGATTTTCCAATTACCCCAACTTCTCCTGTTCCGATCAAGCAAGGGAATACTCTCCCAAATATAGAAACAAAAAATTCTTCAAGTAATTTGAAATCAGAGTCAAAAACAAAAACGGAGAATAATGATTTATATAAAACTCCGGCTACAGATACGCGTATCAACAAATCAATTTACTTTGATGGAAAAAGTTACAGCTATCAAACTTCGTCTTGGCCGCGGAAACTTAGAGCAGAACAAGAGGTTAAACGATTACGTGCTCTAGGCATTAATGCTTTTATTGTCGAAGCTTATCTTCCTCAAAAAGGAGGAACGTGGTACCGTATACGAGTAGGTTCTTTTAATTCAGAACAAGAAGCACAAGATTATATTAATAAAAATAAATTTTAAATTATTCCTGAAGGCAGAATATGAATTTAATTCAGATGTTTTTGAAGGGCGGATTGGTAATGTGGCCGATACTTGCGTGTTCAATTATCGGTTTGGCTATTGCGATTGAAAAGTTTTTAGTAATTAAAAAAGCGAAGATCAATGTTCCGGCATTTTCCATAAAGATCAGGGGAATATTAAAAAGAAAAGATATTACCGGGGCTATTAATTATTGCATGGAAGAGAAATCTCCAATATCAAATATTATCCGCCGGGGATTAAAGAAACATAAATTTGGACGTAAAAGGGTGATTGAATCAATCGAATCAGCTGGTAAACAGGAAATAAGTAAACTTGAAAAAGGATTAGCAACTTTAGCTACAGTAGCCGGAGCCGCACCGATGCTCGGCTTTCTAGGAACTGTTACAGGAATGATTGCAGCATTTATGAAAATTCAAGAATTGCAAGGAAGTGCAAGTCCGGCAGATCTTGCTTCAGGTATTTGGGAAGCATTACTTACAACTGCGTTCGGTCTGTTTGTAGGAATTCCTGCACTAGCTATATATAATTATTTTGTAAGTCTGATAAGTAAAATAGTTTTGGATATGGAAAGAGTTGCAACGGATATTCTTGATGTCTTAGATGAAACTGATAAAGATTTTTCTGAAGATGAAGAAACGGAAATATAGGTGAAGAAATGAAATTTGAGTCTCCGCATAAATTAATAAGCGCTTTCAATTTTTCTTCTTTGACTGATATTGTGATGCTGTTATTAATATTTTTTCTATTGTCATCACAGTTTGTACTTCAAACCGGTGTTAAAGTAAAATTACCTGGTGCAAAAAATAACGAGCAAGCTCAAGCGACAAATTTTTCAGTTACCATCACTGATCAAGGTAGAATCTATGTAGGATCTGATGAAGTTGGTCTTAATGCACTTGCCGGAAAACTTTCCGAAATTAAAAAAAATCAGAATGAAAATCTTACAATACGCGCAGATAAGTCTGTAAAGATTGATATTATTATTAAAGTAATTGATGCAGCCAAAGGAATTGGAATTGATAAATTCACAATTCAAACCGAAAAAATTTCTTTCTAATGTTTACAAAAGAGCCTCGAAATATTTCATATTTAGTTTCTATCTCATTTCATTTGATCCTTGCATTGATTTTTCTTTTTGTAAAAATGTCTGGTGAATCTAATCTTCAGGAATATTTACTGGTTGGATTTGGTTCCGGCAGCGGATCAGGAAGTCCCGGTTCACAATTTCAAAAAACTGTTATTGATGAAAATAAAGCTCCAGAAGAAAAATCAGTTAAAAATAAAGAAGAACTTAAAAAAGTAGAATTACCAAAATCGAAACAGACAGATGAAAACAATTTAATTACGTCTGATAAGAAAAAAGAGAAAGATGAATTAAAAAATTCCAAAGTTAAACCTTTGGTATCGGGAGATGCAAAAAAAGAAGGGAGTGAATTAGGTGGGGAAGGAACAGGCGGTTTTGGTTTTGAATTAGATTTTGGCGGTAAAGGAATGAGACGCATTTATAGTTATAATTTGCCTGAATATCCCGAAGGTGTTGCAAAAGAAATTGATGTTAAAATAAGATTTACAATTTTAGCTGATGGGACAGTGAGTAAAATATTTCCGCTAATTAAGGCAGACGCACGTTTGGAATTTGCTGCAATCAATTCCTTAAAAAATTGGCGCTTCGAACCGTTGCCAAAAAATGCAAAACAAATTGATCAAACAGTGGTAATTACTTTTCCGTACCGGCTTCAGTAGCTGGTTTATCCTCACTATAATAAAATCTATAGAAGAAAAATTCTGCAATTGAAAGAAGAGTTAAAGAGATTGCATCCGAATCGAATTGAATTCCGAATCCTCTGCTGTCAATAAATATTTTTACGACGGAAGTTGAAATAGACCAGCCGACCGCAAACAAAATTATCATCAATGCCAAATTTGTAAATGCCGAGCTTAAAGATTCATCCTGCCATTTTTTTGTAAAGATGACCAGTATAAAAACTAAATGAGCGCTAAAAATTAATGCGGTTATCATTTATTTACCGTTTGATTGATTACTAAGTCGGCTATTAATTATTTGTGCGCCTACTAAACCGCCGACTGATCCAAAAATTGAATTAACAATAAAATTATTTAATATAACAGAAAATGTATAAAGAATTGAAAATCCGTTTTTCAGAATATCTTCTCTCACCGATTGAAAGATATTGAGTACTTCTTTTTTTATTTCCTCACTAAGCGGAAGATTTTGAACTATACGCTGAAGATCAGTAAAGGATGCTATTACATCATTATTTTTGGTTATAAAAGTAATAAGCAGTTCAAAAACTGATCCGAATAAAGCAGCAAATAATCCGGTGAATAAACCGAACAACAGAGCTTTCTTCATCGGTATCTTTCCAAAATTTCTTGTTGCCCGTTGATCTAATAACAAAGAAATGGATGCAGCAAGAGGTAAGATCATACAACATGAAAAACTTTTTACCAAAGGAACAATTTGTAAAACTCCGGCTCCGAAACCGCAAATAAGTGCCGCTAAATATTTCTTCAAGTTAGTCTCATCTTTTAAGTTCAAGAATTAAATTATTCAAGCCGGCGTAAAGATAAAAAAATCCTATTGAACCTAAAAGTAATCCTGTTGAAAACGCAATTAATTTGGAATATGTATAAATATTTAATGAGGTAAGTAACACATCAACAATCATAGGAACAGAGGCAATTAGCAAAATATTAATGTGGAATTTCTTTTTTGATAATTTAAATAATACAAGGACTGAAGAAATTAATAATCCTAAATAAATACCTGTGCAACGGGCACAAGCTAAAGTTTCTGCTCCATCGAAGAAAAGTAATTTGTTTTTTTCTTGATGACATACCAAAGAAAAAGTTTTTTGCAAAAAGGGTAAAACGAAAACAAAATGCTCGTCTATTTTAGTAAGCCATTCCACAAAGATTCCTAAACACCAAAACAGTAGTAGGAAAAATAAAACCAACCTATAACTGAGTTTCATTGGATGGATTAATTAGATTGAACAATTTTGTAAATATAGATAGAGCTTTTTGTGAGAAGATACAATTTTGAATTGTATATGATTGAATCTTCTAGATCATCTCCTAATTTCGGTTTGAATGTGGTTGGATTAAAATTCGGGGATTCAGAATCGGAATCAGAAAAAAAAGAAATTTGTGATTTATCATTTATACTAACGATCCTAAAAGTTGAATTAATATTTTCTGGTTCAAATGGTAATTGAATTTTTTTTATACCATTACCAAATTGATCAAATTGAAAAAGATATTTGGAATCTACGACTAATATTTTTGCATCATTAGTAATTATAAAGTGTTTGGGATTTTCTAGCGCAAAAGAACCCGCATCATAACTTCCTATTGAAGTTTGATATTCCCACCGGGAATTAAATTTTAAAATTCTTTTGTTGTCAGAATCGAGAATAAATATATAACCTTGTGAAGATACAGCCGAACTTAACGGATATCTGAATTTAATCCGATCATCATCTGTATCCTGAGTAGAGAAGAAAGAAATAAAATTCAGATCTTTATCAAACAACTGAATTCGGTTGTTATTCTTATCAGCCACATAAATATTTAATGGCGTCGCAAAAACATCAACCGGAAAATCAAAAGAAGATTCATTCCAACCGTATCCTCCAATTGATTTTATTACCTTTCCAAGTGTATCCAATTTTATTATTTCATTGGAAGAAACATCAGAAATATAAATGTATCCTAGAGAATTGATCGAAAAAGATTTTGCATTAGTGAATGACCCAATTTGTCCGGAATAAACAATTGCTTGTGGTAATATGTAATTTACAGTAGTAAAAAGTAATATTGACAGGTAATGTTTAAATTTCATCACTTTTAGCCCTTGAACTAACCTAATTTCGGGTACAAAGTTAGGCATACTTTCTGAAAGAAATTTCTTAATTAAAATAGTGAAATTTATTAAATTACCACAGACAGAAAGTCTGCCAAACATAGCATAGAGGAAGCAATGCGAAAACTAATAATATTATCTCTTGGAATACTAATAATTCTTTCCTCATGTAAATTGAAAGATGCTACTTCATCATCAAACCCGGTTGAACCTGGTACTGGTGATGTTATTATAAAAGTTGTTGCACCAAACGGTGGAGAAACAGTATCCGAAGGTTCTGCTTATCAGATTGAATGGACTGGTACAGGAACATCGTTAGTTAAGATCCAATATTCGATTGATAATGGTACAAGCTGGGCTTTGGTAGTTGATAGTTTGAAAAACACGGGCATATATAATTGGTTCCCGGTACCGAACACAATTTCTAATCAATGCAGAATAATGATAACGAGCTCAAATGGGGTTAGCTCAGATCAGAGTGATAAAGTTTTTGCAATAGTAAAAAACTCAAATGAAAGTTTAAAAATAAATTCTCCGAACGGAGGAGAATCTTGGGTAGCTGGTTCATTTAATCAAATTAAATGGTATAGTTCTGGACTTGATTCAGTTAAGCTTCAATATACGACAGATAATGGTCAACACTGGAATTTAATTGCAATAGATAAAAAAAATACAGGTATTTACTATTGGGATCCAATCCCGAATACTCCATCTACATTAGCTAAAGTTAGAATTATGGATGCTAAAGATGGAATTCCATCTACAGAAAGTACTAATCCGTTTACAATTCTGCCCGAACCAATAATAAAAGTTTTATCACCTAACGGTGGTGAAACAATCCTTGCAGGAACGAATAGAAAAATTGAATGGACCTCTGAAAATATTGAGAACGTTAAAATTGCTTATTCAACTAATAAAGGATATGATTGGAAAACAATTGTTGCTTCCACACCGTCAATAGGATTTTACATTTGGTCACCTGTACCAAATGTAAATTCTCAATTATGTATTATCAAAATCAATGATGCTGTTGACAGTTTATCTTCAGATGTATCGGATAATGAATTTACAATAACAAACCAAATTTCTCAGACGATTGGTGTAACTAGTCCTAACGGTGGAGAAAAATGGCAGGCTGGTACTTCACAAAATATTACATGGAGTTCTAGCGGTGTCACAAATGTTAAATTAGAATTTACATCTAACAATGGTTTGACTTGGAATACACTTGTTAATAATCTTTCTAACACTGGTGCTTATGGATGGAGTATCCCAAATTCACTATCAACACAATGTTTAATTAAAGTAAGCGACGCCGCGGATGGTGAACCTGCTGATCAGAGTAATGCTAATTTTAGTATTACACCAAAACCAGAACTGAAAATATTATATCCGATCGGAGGAGAAACCTGGATTGCGGGAATTGTTGATACTATTCGTTGGACTTCTGTCGGTGTAGATAATGTTCTTATTGAATATACACCTGATAACGAAAAAACCTGGACTACTATTGTTCAAAGAACAGGTTCGACTGGAAAATATCCTTTTAGTTTTTCCAGTTCTGGAGATCAATATAAAGTTAGAATCAAGGAAGCTGTTACAGGTTCGCCAGTCTCTCAAAGTAATGGAACATTTACCGTATTGCCGGAACCGAAGATTACTGTTGTATCTCCAAACGGAAATGAAGGATGGTATGCCGGTTCAAGTAATAGTATTACTTGGACTTCATCGTACATTGAGAATGTTAAAATTGAGTTTACTACTAACAACGGTGCTACATGGGCAACAATTGTTGCAAGTACACCGAGTACCGGATTTTATAGTTGGAATCTGATACCAAATGTAAGTCCTTCATTACAGTGTCGTATAAGAATAAGTGAAGCTATTCGAGGTTTACCATCTGATATTTCCGATAATAATTTTTCGATTACTGATCAAGGAACACAGCTAATTATAGTAACTAGTCCTAACGGTGGAGAAAAATGGATAGCTGGTTCTTCTCAACAAATAACATGGAACGCTGCCGGAATTACTAATGTAAAAATTGAATACACACTTAATAGCGGACTAAGTTGGAATACAATTACTGCTAGTACGCCAAGTACTGGATCTTATACATGGAATCAAGTACCTAATACAATCGCGACAAATTGTAAAATTAAAATTAGTGACGCATTAGACGGAGCGCCATCTGATGACAGCGATCAGTTTTTTACAATTCAAGAAGCACCAGCAATAACAGTAATTTCACCAAATGGCGGTGAAACATTACAAAGTGGTACTAGTCAGGAAATAAGATGGACATCTCAAAATGTAGAAAATGTTAAGATAGAGTATACAACTAACGCAGGCGGAACTTGGAATACTATTATTAATTCTTGGGAAAGCAAAGGCGCCTATACTTGGTCCAATATTCCTGATTTAAGTTCTTATCAATGCAGAATAAAAATTAGTGATGCGGCCAATGGCAGTCCGTTTGATATATCCGATAATAATTTTACAATTTCCAATACTACAGTTCAATCTATAAGGGTTATATCACCAAACGGTGGCGAGAAATGGCGTGAGAAACAAACTAAAACAATTACATGGGATTCTAGAGCTATTGCAAATGTGAAGATAGACTTTACTATAAACAATGAAAATACGTGGACAAATATTATAAATAATCTTCCGAGCTCTGGTTCGTATGATTGGACAATTCCGGCTGGATTAAATTCAACACAATGTAAAATTAGAATAAGCGATGCTGCAGACAACGATCCAATTGATGAAAGCGACGCATCATTTTCTATATTACTAACTCCAGAAATTCAACAGATAACATTTCCAACAAATGGTAGTGAAGTAATAGCAGGTCAACCAGTAAATATTCAATGGGTATCAACCGGAATTTCCGCGGTTAAGATAGAATATAATTATATCAATCCGTCTATACCATCTAATTGGATTACGTTGGTAGATAGTGTTCAAAATAGCGGAAGTTATCAAACTAGTTTTTCCGTAGTTTCTGATAATTATGTTATTAGAATTTCCGCCACAGATAAAACAGCTTCAATGAATAGTGGTGTATTTAAAGTTACAAAAGCACCAACAATAACTATAATTAGACCAAATGGTGGCGAGCAATGGCTATCTAATAATTCGCAAGAGATAAGATGGTCTTCCAACAATATTGTAAATGTTAAAATTGAGTATTCAACAAATGGTGGTGGTTCATGGAAAACTATTTCAGCCAGTACTCCTAACGATGGTACATATAATTGGGTGCCGACTGATAATGATAGTTCAGATAACAGCGTGGTAAGAATTAGCGAAGCAGTCACAGGAACGCCAACAGGTATATCTGCTAACGTTTTCTCAATTCATAAGAACAAGAAAGTTAGAGTGGTTTATCCAAATGGTGGAGAGACTGTTAAAGATTCTGTAAATGTTATCTGGACAACATTTGCAGTTTCTAATATTAATCTGTATTACTCGGTTGATAATGGTGTTTCGTGGATTCAACTATTATCAAATAACCAGTCAACTGGTGCTTATCATTGGGTTTTCCCAGTAGGATTATTCTCTGGTCAGGCGAGAATCAAAGTAGAAGATGCTTCAAATCCCGCTTTGTATGATATAAGCGATGGATTCTTCTACTTAAATGTTGATAAACCGGTGGGCAATGTTATTCCAAAGGCAGAAATAAAAAAATTGCCGAAGAAAAAGTAGAATCTTTTTCTTTTAATGTGATAGTTCTATATTTGCTTTGAAGATTAACTGCCCCGTGGTGTAATTGGCAACACGCGTGACTCTGGATCATGAGAGTTCAGGTTCGACCCCTGACGGGGCAGCAATTTTGAGGTAAAACCTCAACAACTTGTCTGATTCCTACCATAGTAAAGCTAAATTCTACTGAACACTTATTTAACAGTTATCGAATATCTATATAACGAAAATATATTCGCACATTAGCTTTGGATCCTTACTAGCTGCAGTAAATAAGTTTAATCTTATATAAAGATTTCATACTGAACATTTCCAATCAAATAGATTCTTGATACTAATACTATCCAAATTATTCACAGAAACCCGACCGAGTGATAGTAATGAAAGATTTGCTTGATCTTCTGAAATTTACCTGACATAAATCTATTTACATATCAGTTCTGAATTTTTACAATCAGTAATAAACAAGTTTTCGCTTATGTAGATAAATCTTACCGAACATTCTTAAGCAATTTTGTGTGAGATAGCCTCGTAATATTGATAATTCGTAAAAACCCGACTGAGTGTTTAATCGGATTTATTTACAAAATTTATAATAATCTCATAGTTCATCATTTTATGATAGGGAGTGAAAATCATTTGATAAGTTCATGATTATTAGTTGGTTTAAGTATTGAGAAAGTACACACCCCTAGGAAGAAAAGTTATAACCCATTCAAAAATTAATGACATCCCAAGATTTGATTTCTCTTGACTAGGACTAACAGAAAATGTAAGTTGTACCAACAACCCAACAAGTTTAACAAAAACCTCTTTATAACGGAGGAAAAAATGAAAATTCAAAGAACAAAAATATTCTTTCTCATCATTTCATTATTCATCATTAGTTCATGCTATGCACAAAAACAATTTAAGATCGTTTCGCTTGCACCTAACTGGACTAACATAGTCGCGGCAGTTAGCGGTACAAATGATCTGGTTGCTGTTACAAGGTATTGCATCTTTCCTGATTCTATTCCAAGATTGGTAAAAGAAGGTAAGCTTGAAATCATCGGCGGATTTGCCGATATCAATCTTGAAAAAGTTAGATCACTAAAGCCTGATCTGATACTAACTTGTACTGGAATGCAAATAAAGTACAGAGATTTATTCAAGAAAGAAGGTTTCAATGTGATTCATATGGAGGAAACAAGTCTGGAGGAGGTTTATAGTAAAATATTAGAATTTGGTAAGGCAATCAAAAAAGATTTAGATGCAGAAAAATTAGTTAAAGAGATAAAAATAAACCTTAATAATATTTCGTTAAAATATAAAGATGCACATAGAGTAAGTGTGTATTATGAAATAAATTATTTTTATAAATGTGTCCCGGGTAAAGATTCTTATATAGCAGAATTATTAAAAGCTGTTGGAGGGGACCCAATATTTTGTGATCGCCCAGGAATTGCACCGAAAGTTTCTTGGGATGAAGTTGTAAAAGCAAATCCTGATGTAATACTAATTCCTATTTGGGATAATGCCGGTGGCCCGTATTTCGAAGGCGAGAAGGTAGGTTGGGGTACCACAACACCTTATGAAATTGCTCATCGCGTAGGTGCACAAAATGTTAAAGCTGTAAAAGAAGGTAGAATTCGCTACATAAATTCTGCTAAGACAAAACAAGCCGGACCTCAAATACCAACTGCAGCTGAACTTTTCGGTAAAACTATTCACGCATCTGGAGATCTTGAACTATTGAAAATAGATATAGTGCCTGAGATTATGGAAAAAGTAACTTTCTCACAATTATTGGAATATTTTCCTCTTTACAATTATGCAGCAATAAATATGTATTGAGTTTCCTTTACTAATTAATATCGGATTTGCAGTTATGGAAATAAATCGGAAAAGTGCTTTACCTCTCTATTATCAGTTGAAGGAGATAATAAAAGAGGATGTTGATGTTGGCAAGTATAAACCGGGAGAGAAAATTCCTTCCGAGAATGAATTGTGCGACATTCTAAGTATTAGTAGAAATACTGCTAAACAGGCAATAGTTGATCTCGTCTCTGAAGGAATATTATATCGTGTTCAGGGGAAGGGAACTTTTGTTGCCGAGAAAAAAATCTTTAAAGGTTTGACCGATGCATTCAGCTTCTCTTCGGAATTCAAAATGAACGGTGGTAAATTAAAGACCAAAGTGATATTTGCTGAAAAAATTTCCGAGACAAAAGAGACGCTAGAATATCTGAAACTTAAAGAAAGTAAAGAGTTGTTCCGAATTCAAAGACTAAGAGTTCTGAATGACATACCTGTTGCTTTACAAACTTCCTACATACCAAAATTCTTTTGCCCAAATCTTCTAAAATTTGATTTATCGCAAAATTCATTGTTCGATATTCTCAAAGAGAATTATAATCTGTCATTTAGTTATTTCACAGAAAATCTTACTTGTGTAAGAGCAGACCGCTATGAAGCAGAACTCTTAAAGATCAAAAAAGGCTCACCATTGTTTCTTTTAACTAGGAAAACATTTAATAAGAATGATGAGATAGTTGAAGTAGCTCGTTCATTTATGCCTGGAGATAGAAGCGAATTTTATTTCCGTCACGGTGAAGGATTAAGTATTGAATTAAATCATATTATGGAATGATCATCAAATGTCAATAATTCCTATTCCACCGGAAGAAATAAATATTGATTATCAAAAAATATTTTGGTCATCAAAAAGAATAGCTCGTATGGCAATTTTCATAGCGCTTAGTGCAGTTGGAGCAATGATAAAGGTACCTAGTCCGACAGGAACAGTGGCTCTTGATGCTGCATTTGCTTTTTTTTCTGCGATTACTTTCGGCTGGAGAGAAGGAGCTATTGTTGCTGCTCTAGGTCATATGTTAACAGCGCTGACTACCGGCTTCCCTTTGAGTTTACCAATTCATTTATTCATAGCTGTACAAATGTCTATTTGGGTATCAGCGTTCGAGTTAGTTGCTAAAAAAGTCCATCTATGGGTTGGAGCTATAGTAGCGGTATTTCTTAATGGACCAGTTTCATCTTTTCTTGTAATGCCAATTGGTGGAATTGGACTGACTGCTGCATTGATAATACCGCTTACTATTGCCTCAAGTATAAATATTTTTATTGCTATCACAGCATATCTTATAATTAGTAAAAGTAAAATGGTTTAGAACATGCTTACTGACCTTCTACTTGAAAAATATAAAATTCTTAAAGAACAGAATAATAGCGAAGTATTTAAAACTCGAAATGTTAGAGATTTATTAGTTACCGAACTAACAGAAAATTTCTGGATGATTACAACGTGCGATTCCGATGGGGGCATTGGTTCAAAGAAATATGATACAATATTTTCACCAGCTTATGACCTGGGACGTTTAGCAGCCAGGGTTCCCATTATGGAAATGCTTGCATCAGGCGCATTACCTGTCGTTGTTGTTGATACTCTATGTGTTGAAATGGATCCAACTGGAAAAGAAATAATAAAAGGTATAAGGGATGAAGTTAGTGAAGCAGGATTGAATGGCGATCTTGTTGTTACAGGAAGTACTGAAGACAATGTTAATACTGATCAAACTGGTGTTGGAGTAGTTGTCGTCGGTTTTGTCGAGAAGAATGATTTTAGACCTGGCCGGAGTTTAGAGGGTGATCTTGTTGTTTGTTTAGGTATTCCAAAATCTGCTCCAGAGCATAAAGTACATTACACAGATGATGAAATTGCAAACACAAAACTATTAAAACAATTAAATTCATTTAACTTCATACATGATGTTCTTCCGATTGGTTCTAAAGGTATTTCATATGAATTTAGAGAACTTGCTAAAAGCGCCAATCTTTCTCCTTTCTATTATAATGATATAACACTAGATATTACCAAATCCGGCGGGCCATCCACGTGCTGTTTGGTTTCATTTCAAATAGACAAGTTAAAACAATTAAAAGAAAAGATAGATAAACCGATTACTGTAATTGGCGAATTAAGGAAACGATTAAATGTTTGAAGTACTTGAAAGAGGATCAATCAAAGTTGATCTCTTAAGATTTAAGTATAAAGATAGTCTCACAAATATATTTAATTCTCTCAATTTCAAAATTGAGAAAGGAGAGTTTGTAGGACTAATGGGAAGAACAGGATCAGGGAAAACTACATCGATGATGTTATTAAATGGATTGATCCCGCATTTCATTGAAGGTGAATTTGAAGGTAACGTTTATTCTAACTCAATGAATACTCTTCGTTATCGGATTCAAACTATGTCACGATTTGTCGGATTAGTATTGCAGGATCCAGAAACACAAATTTTTGGAATTACTGTTGAAAGAGATGTCGCCTTTGGTCCGTCCAATCTTACTTTTGGAAAAGAAAAAATAAAAGAAGTTGTTCAAAAATCCCTAAAGGCAGTTGGTCTTGAAGGTTATGAAAAAAGAATTACTTCAGAATTATCTGGCGGAGAAAAACAAAGATTAGCAATAGCCGGTGTGCTTGCAATGGAACCGGAAATTTTAATTCTTGATGAACCTACTTCAGAATTAGATCCAGCAGGAAGAGAAGAGATCTATAAACTTTTATCAAACCTAAAGAAAAAAGGTGAAGTGACTATTTTGGTTTCTAGTCATGATACTGAGGAAATGTTAACATATGCTGACCGGATAATAGTTTTGGATAATGGAAAAATGATTTGGGAAGGTAAGCCAACCAAATTATTTCAGGATGTTGAAGAAACAAAAAGAATGGGTATCCGGCCGCTTGAAATAGCTGAGATTGCAAATTCTTTTTATAAAAATAGTCTACTCAAAGCAGATTCCGAATTCATTAATAAAAATGAATTTCTACAATTTGTTAAAAATAATTTGACTTCATTCAAATCTTCTCATAATGGCTCGAAGAAAAATAATTTAACGAATTATAGTCCGGTGGTAATAGAGACTAAAGATTTATCGTTTAACTATCAGCAAAAGGACTCAGCTTTGAAGGAAATGAATATAAAAATTCATAAGGGAGAATTTGTTGCTTTGATTGGAAAAAACGGCGCTGGAAAAACAACTTTTTCAAAACAACTTAATGGATTGCTAAGGCCAACAAGCGGCTCAGTTCTTATAAATGGTAATGATATCAGTCGATTTACAACAGCTCAGTTGAGTAAGGAAGTTGGTTATGTTTTTCAAAATCCCGATCATCAAATATTTTCTGCAACTGTTTTTGATGAAGTAGAGTTCGGATTGAAAAGATTAAACTTAAGCGACGAAGAAAGATTAACTCGAATTAATAACGCTTTAGAATTTGTTGGACTTGAAAAATTCAAGAACCGTCATCCGTTTACTTTAGGAAAAGGAGAGCGGCAGAAATTGGCTTTTGCTACCGTGCTAGCAATGGAACCGAATATTTTAATTATTGATGAGCCGACTACAGGACAGGACTGGGATGGTACAAATAAGATGATGGAAATGCTAAATAAGCTCCACATGCAAGGGCATACAATATTAATGATTACTCACAATATGCAGCTTGCTGCAGAATATGCTGATCGAATAATTGTTTTTTCAAACGGGAAAGTCGTATTGGAGGGACCACCCGAAAAAGTTTTCTATGAAACTGAAGTTCTTAAATCAGCATTTGTTACTGCACCGGATTGTATTAATCTTTCTAAAGAGCTAAGAAGTTATGGATACATTAAATATCCGGTTAGTATAAATGAATTTAAAAAAGATTTATTAGAAGAATTTATATGGAAAGGAAATGTTAATTGAGTATTTCCCCTCTGAAAGTTACATCCATAAGCTAGACGTTAGAACTAAAACGTTAGGGTTTTTATCAATTACAACCATATCGTTTTTATTTCTTTCCCCTGTTATTAATTTTTTTATTACACTTTGTACAATATTAATTCTTCTAACTATTGGAACACCGTTAGCTGGGATTAAAAAAATACTTAAACCATTATTTCCGATATTCATTTTAATGCTCTTAATTACCGGCTTCACTTATCCTGCCAACAAATTCACATCCGGAACAAATCAAAATATTCTATTCTCATTAGGAGATGTCCCATTTACTTTAGGTGGTTTTTTATACGGCATAACTCTTGTCCTAAGAATTTTTATTATGGTAATCACTTCAACCATTATTACTTATACAACACCTATTGAAGATATCTTGCAGATGTTAAAGAAAACAAAAATTCCGCATCAATTTGCTTTTATAATTGCAACAGGCATAAGATTTATTCCCACGATGCAAAAAAAATCCGAGATGATTCAAGAAGCTCAACAGGCAAGAGGAGCAGAAATTGGAACAGGCGGATTGATTAAAAGGATAAGTTCTTATATCTCAGTTCTTATTCCTTTGATTGTTGATTCTCTCCGAATGTCGGATAACCTAGCAATTGCAATGTTAAATAGAGGTTTTGGAGCCATGAAGACAACTACGGATTTAAATGAAATAAAAATGAAGACAAAAGATTATCTGATTTGCTTTACCGAAGTAATTTTTATTGCAGTTGCGTTCTGGATCAGATCAGAAAATATTGGAGGATTATAATGAACAATCAAACGTCAGTTAAAGAAAAAGTAGATAAGAACAAACAGCAAAATATTTTCAAAAAGGTATACGGAACTTTATTAGGTGTTGCTTACGGTGATGCAATGGGTATGCCCACTTCCTTGTGGAATCCCGAAATGGTTCATAAATATTTCCCGGAAGGAGTTAACAAATTACTACCGGCACCTCAAGGTCACGTTATCCATAACGGAATGGTGGCAGGCCAAGTAACAGATGACACACAACAGACAATGCTTTTGGTCGATCTATTTATTGAAGAGAAAAAATTCTCTAGACATGGCGTTGCAAAAAAATTACTTGAATGGGCAAAGGGTTTAAACGCATTTGAAACAATGATACTGGGGCCAAGTTCTCTAAAAGCACTGAAGATGATTGATAGTGGCATGCCCGTAGAAGAAACCGGTCTAATGGGAGATACTAACGGAGCAGCAATGAAAATAGCCCCAGTAGGAATTGTCCATCCCGGAGATTATGATGCTGTAATAAGTGATGTTGCTGAAATCTGTATTCCAACACATAATACAAATATTGCAATTGCAGGTGCTTCAGCTATTGCATGTGCCGTTGCAGCGGGAATGGCCGGAAAGGATATCAATGCATTAATAGATGCAGCTATGTATGGTGCAGAACAAGGAATGAAATTAGGGAGACAATGGTATGGGGCTTCTATAATTAAAAGAACTGAACTTGCGCTTAAAATTGTCCGTTCTGGAAAAACTGAAATTGAGATCTGGCAAGATTTATATGATTACGTAGGTGCAGGTGTTGCAATGTCTGAATCAGTCCCGACTGCTCTTGCCTTAGTTGTCTATTATAACGGAAATCCGTTGAAGACAGCATACGCTTCTGCTAACATGGGTGGCGATTGTGATACAATAGGTGCTATTGCAGGCGGAATGTCCGGTGCTTTTTCCGGTTCAGATGTATTTCCAAATGAAATAAAAGAGCGATTAAGTAAAGTCAATAATATTGATTTTGAAAATTACGCAGAAAGGTTAACAGAACTATTAGTAAGTGAATAAAAATAATTAGTTCAATAGAATAAAAATTGTAAACAAGGAGACGGGTTGAATGACAACACAGAAGATCAACATTAAAGACTTTCTATTGTTTACAGTCATTTTTATTATTGTTACCACTTCAAATTTATTTCCCCAGAAAAAAGAAATACTAATTCCGAAAACCTCCCAACAAGTAATTTATGGAAAGATCACAGATCAAAACGGTAAGCCGTTAATTGCTCAAGTGCAGGTCTGGTACCACCCATTAACCAAAGTTGTTATGGCATATGGAGATAAAAAGGTCGAAGGGAGAACTGATAACCTAATTCAAATGAATTATTCTACTAAAGATGGATACTATTCTGTAAAGGTTCCTGCCGATACAATTGTTTTGATAATTACGAAAGGACCGGAATGGAGTTTAGTTAAAGAAAAATTTGTCATAAAAGAAAAAGAGTTTAACGGAATTGAATTTAATGTTTCATTAAAAAGATTATATGACTTAGGCAAACTCGGTTGGTTTTCAGGCGACACTCATCATCATAGTATTTATAGCGACGGGCACCAACCTCCTTCAGAAATAGCTCAAGCGATGAAGGGTGTTGGTTTATCGTGGGGAATGCTTACTGATCATAATTCTGATACCGGGAAAAAAGAGTGGCTTGCAAATAAAACACTAGATTTTATTCCAGTCGCAGGTTGTGAAATTTCTACCGAACCTTCAGCAACCTCAATTGAAAATGGTTATGGTCATTTGAATCAAACTTTTATAGATAAAATGAACGGGAAAAATATCAGCAATCCAAATATTTGGGCAAGAGCGATTTTTGATAACAGCAATGATGTACAAAATATGATTGATCTAACTCATCAGCAAAACGGACTGATTGCTGTTAATCATCCCTTCCAAGCATGGGATTGGGCAGGAAGATTTAAATCGTGGGGAAAAGTAAAAAACTTAGATGCTATTGAAGTATGGAATGGTGAGCCGCCTCATTCGTTTACTTATAACGATTGGGACACTGCACATACCAATATCAATACACTTGCTGTTCATTCGTGGTTCACATATTTAACTGCTGGAAATAAAATTTCCGGAATCGCCGGCTCAGATTGCCATGATGTTTATGGTGCGACTTCTTATCCCAAAGGAGAACATTACTGGACGATCACGACTGGTAATCCAAGAACGTATGCCTATTGCGGGAAATTATCAGAAGCGAATATTAAATCAGCAATTAAAAATGGTAGTTTATTTCTTACGTCAAACTTTGGTCCTCTTCTTATGTTAAAAGTAAATGGGAAAAATCCCGGCAGTGTTATCAAAGTTTCAAATGATGGGAAAGTAAAAATCCTTGTAAATGTTTATGCTAATCAAAATCTTTTAAAAACTGAAGATGGGATTAGAATTATATATAATGGGAAAATTATAAAAAGATTTACAACCAACGAATCCTATACTTATAATGACAGCACAACAGTTGTAGTAAATAAAGACGGCTGGATTCTTGCTGAAGCATTTGGGCAATGGCCGATGTATTCTATAACTAATCCTGTATTTATAGATCTGCCTCCTTATGGTGATTATTTAAAAACTGAGTGGGTAGATCCGGTTGAAGCTACAAAGTGGAATCAATTCAGACAGCATCCTGAAATTAATCTCTTAAACGGACCGACTAGCTGGAAAGACACAAAGGATTCTACTGTTAATATAAATACTAAATAACAACCCAACTAAACCAAAGCAGGAGGATGTAATGAAAAGTACGAAACTATTTCTAACTTTCTTAATGATTGCTTTTGTTTTTTGCGGATTAACATTTGCGCAAGAGACAAAGGAAGAAAGTAAAACCAACAAAGAAGTCGTCTCTACACAATCATTATCCAAAGAAACAAATGCAGAAGATATGGCTGAAGCACTCAAAACAATTCCAGGGGTGTACATTCGCTCTGGTCAAATTAATATTCGTGATGCAACTTCAAACAAAATTCTAATTTTAATTGACGGTCAACGAATGAATAATGCCCAGAGCGGCGGATATGATGTTACTACAATTCCAATTGACGCTATTGAGACAGTTGAAGTTCTACGCGGCGGAAATTCGGCTCGTTATGGTTCTGATGCTGTTGGGGGTGTAGTTAATTTCATTACTAAAAAAGCTAAAGAAACTTCTAAAATGGATCTTGGTTTAAGAGCTACTTATGGTTCATTTAATTCCCAGTTCTATAACATCTATACTTCTAATACGTTAGATAACTTTAATTATTATTTATCGTATAAACGAAGACAAAGTGATGGTGATTTTAAATACATAGACTTTTATGGATTAGAAAAAACAAGAGTGAACAATTATTCAAAAGGAGATGATGGGCTTGTAAAGCTTGGTTACAAGTTACAGGATAATTCAAATCTTCTCTTCACTGGTCAACTTGGACAATCAGAAACTGGAGTACCCGGCAGTGTTAAAGGACTTAAAAATTTTGCAAGCGCATCACCTCGAGCAGTTACAGTAACAAATAATTCATATTTTAATCTTAACTACAATTCAAAAGAGATATTTGGGAAAGCAGATCTAAATGCTAATAGCTATTATCAATACTCCCGAATAAAGTATGACGATCCCGATGCATTCGGCGGTGGAACTCATAGCGACTCAAAAGTTTATGCTTACGGATTGGAGTTGACTCAAAATAATCCTGTCAGTGATTTGATCAATCTAACCTATGGTTATTCCTATCGCAATGATAATGCAAATAGTACTGCTATTGGAGATAAAAGCCGTAATACTCATGGTGCACACCTTTCTGCAAATATTGGTTTTAAAAATGTAGGATTTTATTTCAATAATATTTCTATTGTACCAGCTGTTCGTTATGACGCACCATCTGATTTTGATAAAGTACTCAGCCCAAAAATTAGTTTTATGTTAGCGAGTACTGATGAATACGCTTTAAATGTAGCTGCACATTGGAGTAAATCATACAGAGCTCCAACCTTTAATGATTTGTGGTGGCCGGAAGATGCATACACAGTTGGTAATCCAAATGTAAAACCGGAAGATGGGACAACAATTGAATTGGGTTACGGTGTTACGCTTCCATTTATCAATACACAGATAAGAATGAATTATTTTAATAGTGACATTACCAATCAAATTATCTGGGCCCCGCGAGCATCAGATGGTAAATGGACTCCATCAAACGTTGATAAATCGCTTACAAGTGGGCTTGAGACCTATATAGGTACAAAATTTTTTGATAATAAATTTAAAGTCGAGGTTAACCATACGTATATGGATGCTCGGGATAGAAGCGGTAAAACAAATGATGGAAAATTACTTTTCTACCGCCCATACCACAAAGTAGATCTAAACACAGCACTTACAATAGACATCTTTGAGTTTAATATTAATTATCAGTTTCTCAGCAAACGTTTTGTAGATGCAGGTAATACTGCAGCTTTACCAGACGTTAGTAGATGGAATATGAATATATCTGCAAATCCAAAGTTATTTGATCTGAATTGGACAGCTCGGTTAGACATAAACAATATTTTTGATAAAGATTACCGTTTGAACGATGGTTATCCACTGCCAGGCAGGGAAGTAAGAATGACAATTGGACTTAGCTTACGATAGTTTAATTTAGTTAAACGAATTTAAATTCGATGAAATGCATGGATGAAATATTCCATGCATTTCTATAGTTTTAATTTACGTTTTACGTAAAATGAAAACAAAGATGAGGAAAAAGAAATGAAAGCCTCAATTATTAAGATTACAATACTAATTTTATTCGTTCTTGTTTGTAATCAATCACTTGCTCAGAATCGTAATACCGTTTCCGGTACAATAAAGGACGAGAAAACCGGAGAAGCACTTTTAGGAGCAAATGTTTATTTAAAAGGAACGCACATTGGCAATACAGCTAACGAAAACGGCGTCTATTCTGTAACGCAGATTCCTTCAGGCAGATGGACTGTTGTTTGCAGTATGCTGAATTATATTAAACAAGAACGTGAAATAAATTTTAGCGGCGATACCAAACAGACAATTGATTTTTTACTGAAGAACGATGAATTAACTTTTTCTGAAGTTGTAATTACTGCAACTCGTAATGAAGCGCTTGTTACTTCTATTTCAGTTGCTACCGAGGTATTAACGACAGCAAAACTAGCAGAGTCGAACGCAAAAAATGTTGGTGAGGCCCTCTCTTCAATCGGAGGATTATTAATAAAATCTTACGGAGCTTTAGGTTCATTAGAATCTATTTCACTCCGCGGTTCAACCGATTCTCAAGTTTTAATCCTTATTGATGGACAACGTTTGAACAATGCACAACAAGCTTCGGTAGATCTGAGCACAATTCCAATCGATTTAATTGAGAGGATAGAAGTAGTTAAAGGCGGTCATGCGGCACTTTATGGGAGTGATGCTGTAGGAGGTGTAATTAATGTTATTACTAAATCTATGGCGAAAAAAAATATTCTTAACTACCGCGCTAATGGAACATTTGGTTCATTTAATTCTCGTGTATACGATGCCTCTATTGGCCAAGGGATTAATGCTTTCGATTATTTTGTTTCATACAACAGAACTCAATCCGATGGAAATTTTGAATACACAAATCTAAAAGGAATCAAAACAAATCTTATAAATGCAGACACAAAATCAGATAACATTTTTTTGAAAGCCGGTTATAGTTTCTTAGACAATTCACGTTTATCGGCATTTCATAAATACCGCCAATCAGATAATGGTTCACCCGGTTCCATAGATTATCCAAATCTGACAGCAAGAAGCAAAACTATTAATAATCATTCAAGTATAACATATGAAGGACTAACGTTCGGTCCCGTTGCATTCAATCTTAATTCCTATATGATAAGAAACGAATATCGTTATATAAATCCGGAATCATGGAGCGGGGTAGAAGAAAGCATTTATAACAGTAAGGCTCTTGGTGTTTTATTACAAATTTTTACTGACCTAAATGAATATGGATTACTTTCGTACGGTTATGAATTCAGGAAAGATGATCTTGAGAGCAAAAGATTTGTGTTAAACAAGGAAGTTCCGTTTATCGGAAATCATGTACGTAATGTAAGCAGTTTTTATTTTCAAAATGATTGGAGTTATAATATTGATCAACTTTGGAAATTAACCGTTGTTCCTGCAGTACGTCTTGATAGTTATCCCGAAGAAGGAATCGGTTCTCAATTCTCTCCTAAAGTAGGAATAACATTAAGTCACAATGACGAATGGCGCGGATCGATTAGAGGAAATATCGGAAGAGTATTCAGAGCTCCTACTTATAATGATCTTTATTGGCCTGAAGACGCATGGACAGTCGGCAATCCAAATCTGAGACCTGAGAAAGGCATTACATACGATTTCGGATTTATACTACAGTTTATTTCGATGGGAAGCTGGAGTATTGAAGCTACATATTTTGCAAGTAAACTTGAAGATTTAATTCTGTGGGCTTCAACAACAGCTAAATGGACTCCGACTAATGTTGCAAATGCAAGCATTACAGGTCTTGAATCAAAAGTTACGTGGCGCGGTTTTGAGAATCTTATTAAAGTTCAAGCATCATATACAAATATGAGTGCTAAAGATGACAGTAAGAACTTAAGTACCTCCGGAAAATATTTAATCTACAGGCCGACAGATAAATTTGATTTTTTGTTCAATGTGAATTATGGGATAGCTTCTCTAAATCTATTCTATAATTACGTTGGAAAAAGATTTCACGATGCCGATAATAAAATCGAGTTGGATAGTTATAGTTTGATTAATGCAAACATCGGTGTTACTCCAAATCTATTTGGAGTAAATTTTAATTTGAGGTTGGAAGTAAATAATCTTGGAGATAAAGAATTACAGATGACAAAAGGTTCTCCTGTCCCGGGAAGAGAGATCAGATTTTCAATCGGCTTAGGCGGATCCATTTCCGGTCTAAATTAATTTTACTTTTATTGAACTGAATGGGATTGTTATGAAAAATAATTTTGTTGTTAGAGATATAAATCTTGCTTCAAAAGGCAAACAGTCAATCGAATGGGTATCTAAGTGGATGCCCGTTCTTGATAATGTATATCGGCAATATAAAACTGAAAATGTTTTTAAGAATAAAAAAGTAGCTCTGTGTATCCACCTTGAAGCAAAGACAGCTTACCTGGCATTAACAATAAAAAAATTAGGTGCAGAAGTTTGGGTTACCAGCAGTAATACCTTATCTACAAAAGATGAGGTAGCGGCAGCTCTTGCTGTTAATGGGATTCATGTTTATGCAAAACACGCCGCCACTCGCGATGAGTATTGGTCATATCTAGAAACAATTTTAAAAAACAATATGGATGTAACAGTTGATGATGGCGGCGATATTTGTGAATATTTACATACTCATTCAAAATATGGTAAAAACCTAAAAGGAATTTGTGAAGAGACTACTACAGGTGTTAACCGTTTGAAAGAATTGGAGAAGTCCGGCAAACTTCTTTATCCCTCGATCGCAGTCAATGATGCAAAATCAAAACATCTTTTCGATAACAGATACGGTACCGGACAATCAACATGGACAGCAATAACTCAATTAACAAATATGAATATAGCAGGCAAAACAGTTGTTGTAGCCGGTTACGGTTGGGTCGGCAGAGGTGTAGCAACAAGAGCACAAGGAATGGGTGCGGAAGTAATTGTAACCGAGATTGATCCATGGAAAGCTCTTGAAGCAAAAATGGATGGTCATCGAGTTATGACTATGTTAGATGCTTCTTCTTTAGGAGATTTTTTTATTACTACAACTGGATTCAGCAATATTATTCGAATGGAACATATCACAAGAATGAAAAACGGTGCATTCTTATCAAACGCAGGTCATTTCGATTTCGAGATTGATATACCGTCCTTAAAGAAACAAGCAAAATCATGTAAAGTTGTACGTGATGAAATAGAAGAATATCTTCTTACTAACAAAAAGAAAGTTTATGTTCTTGCACAAGGCGGAATAATTAATATTGCCGGCGGACTTGGACATCCTGCAGATATTATGGACTTATCGTTTTCGGTGCAATTGGGATGTCTGCATTTTTTACTTTCAACTAAAAATCTGGTACCAAAGGTTTATAAAGTTCCTACAGAGATCGATAGATTAGTTACAGAAGAAAAATTAAAAGCGGAAGGAATTACAATAGACAAATAATCGTATAGAGGTTTCGCTATGGATTTATCAAGAGTATTTAACATTTTAGGGATTCCAATTTTGATGCTGATGGCATGGCTTCTCTCAACAAATAGAAAAGTTGTTAACTGGCGCGTTATCTTTTGGGGACTTGGAATTGAATTAATCTTTGCACTATTTGTATTTGTTCTTCCATTTGGTACTCAAACTTTTCTTGTTGTAAATAGTATTGTTAACAGTGTTCTTGACAGCGCAACTTACGGAACACAATTTGTTTTTGGAAGATTAGCATTAGGTCCGGGAACAACTTCTGCATCTGGCGAAACCTCTCTTGGTTTTATTTTAGCTTTCCAGGGATTAGCAGTCATTATTTTCTTTGCCGCTCTTGTTGGTGTACTTTACTACACAGGAATCATGAGCAGAATCATCCGGCTGTTTTCTTACGTCTTCTCTAAGCTGATGAGGATAAGCGGAGCGGAATCATTATGTGCTTCATCAAGTGTGTTTGTCGGTGTTGAAGCAGGATTAATAATTAAACCTTACTTAAGTAGAATGACCCGTTCAGAATTAAATACAATTCTTACTGCAGGAATGGCAACAATCGCATCAAGTATGTTAGCTGCATACATTATGATATTGAAAGGAACTTTTCCGACAATTGCCGGTCATCTTGTCTCGGCATCTATCATGAATATTCCGGCAGCAATTATTATGTCAAAAATTCTTTGTCCAGAGACTGATACTCCTGAAACAGTCGGACAGCAAGTTAAATTATCATATGAAAGGGAAAGCAGTCTGTTTGAAGCTATCATTAATAATGCTAACTCAGGAGTAAAATTGGTTGTTGGAATTGGAACACTTTTGCTTGCTGTTCTTGGTTTGATGGCATTGGCAGATAAAATTTTTGTTTTGGTAGGAACACAATTAAATAGTTGGTTATCTATTAACGTTGATTGGACTTTGAAAGGTTTACTTGGATATTTGTTCTATCCTTTTACTCTTGTGATTGGTGTTCCATTTAACGATGCAATCCCTGCTGCTAAGTTAATTGGGGAACGGTTAATTCTTACCGAGGTAACAGCATTTCAAGATCTTGCAGCACAATTTTCTTCAGCAACACCGATCTCGCCGCGTGCAGCAGTAATGGTTACTTATGCTTTAACCGGTTTTGCACATGTCGCATCAGTGGCTATTTATGTCGGTGGTTATATTGCCCTGGCGCCAAATAAAATGAAGGATATGACTGCACTTGGTTTCCGTGCATTATTGGGTGCAACTCTTGCTTGCTTATTAACAGCATGTTTTGCCGGGTTATTTTTCAGCAATAATTCAATTTTGTTAGGTCAGTAACTTGGTAAAAAAAAATATTCAGGAAATAATTAGGTGTATGCCTAAGGTTGAATTGCACCTTCATTTAGAAGGTGCTTTTACCTTTGAATTTTTATTTGGACTAATAAAAAAAAATAATGATAATGAAGTAAAAAGTATTGATGAACTGAAGCAAAAATTTATATTCAAAGACTTTCAGCATTTCGTAGAGATGTGGTTTTGGAAAAATAAATTTTTTAGAACCGCCGAAGACTTTGAAGAATCTACTTATCAAACAATTAAAAATCTTTCTTCTCAAAACGTAATTTATGCAGAAGTATTTTTCTCGCCATGGGATTTTGAACCGAATGGATTAAAAGTAGAAACAATTGCCGAAGCAACTATATCCGGTATTAGAAGAGCAGAATCTGAATTCCCTATCAATTGCGGTTTAATTGTAGATATTGTTCGCAATCATGGTTCAGCAACAGCAATGAATAGACTAAATCAAATTACCCCATATTTGAATAAAGGAATTATTGGATTAGGATTAGGCGGGAACGAGAGAGACTTTCCTGCTTACGATTTCAAAGAGGTTTTTAGAGTAGCAAAGAAACGCGGATTTAAATTAACAGCTCATGCAGGTGAAGCTGCTGGCCCAGAATCTGTTTGGTCTGCCATATTAGATCTTGAAGCGGAGAGAATTGGTCATGGGGTTCGTGTAATTGAGGATCAACAGTTAATTGATTATCTAATTGGAAAAAAAATTCCGTTGGAAGTTTGCATAACCAGTAATATTAAGACAAAAGTTTTTTCGTCCCTACATAAGCATCCTTTTCCAGATTTATTTAAGAAAGGAGTTAATGTAACTATTAATTCAGACGATCCACCGATGTTTGGGAGTAATATAACAGAAGAGTTCGATTTGATTTACAATGAGTGGGGTTACTCTGATAAGGAGTTTCAACAGTTGACCACAACAGCCGTTGATGTAAGTTTTCTATCAAATGGCGACAAGAAAAAACTTTTAGAGGTAGTTAATACATTCTGGGAAAAAATAGTATAATTTTTCAACAGATGATTAACAACAGAATATTACAATTGCGTTATATATTATTTACTTTTTAACTCACAGACACTTACAAGCGCTTCCAATCCTTCTGCTACTGTCCACGCATTTTTGTCTTCAAAACCATTAAAAGGTAATTTCATCTGGGATATAATCCAATCACAGGTTGCCATGGCATAAATTAAATAATTTTTGTTGCCTGTTAATTTATAAGCTTTACATAGAGCCGGGACAGCAGTAAAAGTTCGATAAACTTTATCCTCTGTGAAATAAACAAGTTTATTGTCTATATATGCTTGATTTTTTATCAACCAGTCGAGAGCTTCCAATGCAGAGGTCAGATATATTTTTTTTCTACACAATTCATAAGCAACCAACAGTCCTTCTACTACTTGTCCATTTCCAAAAGTAAAATTGCTTTTGTAACCCACGCTTGGTAATTTTTTATCAACATCGAATGTTTCGTAGAAGTTGCCTGTTATAGTGTTCTTCACTACATGAATTAACCATTCGGCTCGTTCTTCAACCTGAGTTTTCATACCGAGTTCACGTAGATCAAGAATCATTTGAGCATTAACAAGAGATGCTTGATGCCTGCCGCCCCACAATGAATAAGCCGGAGAAATTTCCAAATATCCATCATGATTTGAATCAGTTAAACTTTGCACCGTCATAAAACCTCGATATTTTGAATTACCGGATTTCGGACTTTTATTTTCTAAGTCACTCACAAACCATTTTTTTAACAATAATAATATTTTTTCATTATTAGAGAATTTTTTTATTAGATCAATTCCTAATGTTGCACCGTCTCTCGCATTAATGCTTCCTACGTGAACTTCCTTAAATCCATCTTTTTCAGGATAATATTGTGAGATTAACGCACCTTCACATTTTTCCCATTCGCCCTTTTCCCATCCTTTTATGGAATCTACTTTATTATCAAATGACCAAATCCATTTACCGCATTTCTCTTTGTTATCTAAAAACATATTATCAATCCACCAATGAAGTGATTGTTCGGCAGCTTCCTTATATTTTTTTTCATTGATAACGTTTGATAGACGATTTAAGGAACCGATCGCATAGAACGAAGTAATTGCGTCTATAGCATTAGGGTTCCAAACGGTTGACCAACTTTTTGTTTTAATATCTTGTACCTCTAATAAATAATTGCCAAGGGTACGAGCAGCTTTTTCATATTGAGAGGTGTCTAACAAAATTGGTTTTTTATTCTGACAAATTACCACTTGAGAGCTTATTAATAGACTGATAAAAATTGATGAAGAAATTAACTTTAAGTAATTCATTTTTCCCTCTATTTATGAAATACTACAATCAAAAAATAAGGTTTTGACTTAATTAACTAAAGAACTTTCATTCCATTCATATCAATATCTAAGAATCAATCAGTTTTAAAAAGTTATAACAAAACTTTTTTTCAGAAAAATCCTTAAATGGTTTCTATCTAAACTATAATGTGATCAAGAAATTGATAAGTTCTAAAAAATATTTCTGAATTAATAGAAAATATTTTCTAAATTCGTCATAGTTTTGTACAGTTACTGTACATGTACATTAAATTAATAATTTGGTTCAGTATTTAGTTTACTATACTCAGACCTGCTCTTTCTCTGGATCATGAGAGTTCAGGTTCGACCCCTGACGGGGCAGCAAGTTTTGAAGTAAAACCTCAAGAACTTGTCTGATTCCTACCATAGTAAAGCTAAATTCTACTGAACACTTATTTAACAGTTATCGAATATCTATATAACGAAAATATATTCGCACATTAGCTTTGGATCCTTACTAGCTGCAGTAAATAAGTTTAATCTTATATAAAGATTTCATACTGAACATTTCCAATCAAATAGATTCTTGATACTAATACTATCCAAATTATTCACAGAAACCCGACCGAGTGACAGTCAGCCACTTTTAAGTCATAAAGATATTTGAAACTAATGGTGTTATGGAGTTTGTTAAATTCGACGAAGAATAAGTTACCCTCTGAATAAAATAATCCTGTTAATAATTTAAACAAATGTGGAATTCCAGTTTTTTCTAAGGAAGCTGATCACCAGTTGAAGTTGTTTCTTCGATTTGAATAAACAGTGACAGAAATTGAAAAGAGATTAGAGCATGATGAGTTTTCCCTTTTAATTTGGGAGTTTAAAAATATTGATTTTATAGCGAATTCATTATTTAGTTTGCGGATAGAATTTTGAATAGTGACATGGCAGATAATGTTTCGAATAACCATAAAAACAAATTAACGAATACTTTATTCTGAAAATTTATTAATATTATAATAGATTATTTGTGCTAAGTGTTATTAAATTAAAATGATATTATTCGTAAGATGTTAACAATATTTTCTATTCTAATATACAGAACGACATTAGCTTTTTAAAATAAACTCATATAATTAAGTGATAATAAAATATGTCTAAAAAACAGATAGTGTTAAAAGATATCGCTAACAAGTTGAATGTTTCAACAGTTACAGTTTCAAAAGCACTTCGAGATCATCCAGATATTTCATCTGAAACGACGAGGCTTGTTAAAAAAACAGCTAGCGAATTAGGATACTCATCAAATTTTATGGCTAGAAATCTATCAGCAAGAAGATCTAATACAATTGGTGTTGTAATCCCCAAAATCGCGCATAATTTTTTTAGTTCAATTGTTGAACATATATATTCGTATGCATTTGATACAAACTATGAAATAATCTTAACCGTATCGCAAGAGAATTCCCTGCGCGAAAGAAAACATATTCAAACCCTTGTTTCGAATAGAGTTGACGGAATAATCGTTTCTGTTTCGCAGGAGACAAAAGATAATGAAATATTTGAAATGGTTAAAGCCAAGGGAATTCCATTACTTTTTATGGATCGTCATCATAATATTTCTAATGTTAGTACAGTAACTGTGGATGATAGAAAGGGAGCTTACAAAACAATTGATCATGCTATTAAATTAGGTTATCGAAAAATAGCTCACTTTGCCGGTTGTAAGAATGTTAATATAGGTTGCGAAAGAGATCTAGGATTTAGGCAAGCAATGGTAGATAATGGAATTGAAATTAAACAAGAGTGGATTTTAGAAGGAGGATATGAAGAGAAAAGTGGCTATTCCTCTTTTATGAAATTATATAATCAAAAAAATCTTCCGGATTTAATTTTTGCTGTGACCTTTCCTGTAGCTCTTGGAGTTTATATGGCGGCACGCGATGTTGGAATTAAAATTCCAGAGGATGTTGATTTAATATGTTTCGGAAATTCGGATCTAAGTGATTTAATGGTGCCATCACTAAGCTTTGTCGATCAGCATCCAGAACAAATTGCTACTAAATCATTGCAAACTCTGATTGATAACATTGATAACAAAGAAGGATTCAAAGTCCAACATATCGTAATAGATACTGATTTAGTCCTGCGAGGTACTTGTACAAAATACAATAGGAACTAATTTGGAAAATAATTATAAAACGAGAATGTATTAAATTAGTCCCAACTACTGTACATTTACATTTAATTAATAATTTGGTTCAGTATTTAATTTACTATACTAAAACCTGCTCTTTCTCTGTATCATGAAAGTTCAGGTTCGGCCTCTGACAGGGCAGCGAAATTAAGTCTTGTAATTGAATAAGTTGCAAGACTTTTTTATTGATGATTATAGAATTGATTTTATTTGTTTAACACACTATTTATCTTAATGATCATTTTATTTAAATAAATAGATGACGAAGATTAAATTATATAACATCATAACTTCTTACAATTCAATAATCATTATTATAATCCTTCTTGCGGTAGTATATGCCCCAACTTTTTCCCAGAATAAAATTAGATGTGCTTATTGCAAACAAGAAGTAAATAATAAATATATTCTTGTAGATGGTAAAGCTTATCATCCCGAACACTTTATATGTATGGAATGTAATAAACAAATAATTGGTAATTTTATGAGAAAAGACGGGAACTATTATCACCCCGAATGTTATATACAAGTTGAAAGGTTAATTTGTGATTATTGTAAAAAGGCCCTCAATGAAGAATATATTGTAAATGAAAACAAAAAATATCATAAATCATGTTATGAAAATTATATTCTTCCTAAGTGTGCAGTATGTAGTATGCCATTAAAAGGGGAGTATTATGAAGATATTTATCAAAATAAATATCATCCCTACCATAAAAACGAATTGCACCAATGTGATTGTTGTAATAGAATTATTTGTCAATCCTTGACTAATGGTGGCCAAGATTATTCAGATGGCCGACATATTTGTAATAAATGTTATGCAACAGCAGTCTTTGACCAAAAGCAGTTGGAAAAACTGATGGTTAAAGTTTCCGAACGTCTATCAAGTATAGGTATAACATTTAATTTAAGGAATATTAAAATTGTTGGTGTTGATAGAAATGTTCTCAGAAATAAAGCAAAGAACTATAATGAAAACACTCAAGGTTATTGTGACTCTGAATCGTTGAATAAGTACATTGATAATAAATTAGTTAATCAAGCGACATATCATACTATTTATGTATTAAATGGAATGTCTTCTATTGTAGTAGAATCGATCATCGCTCATGAACTAATGCATTCATGGATTTATGAAAATACCAAGAATAATTTTCCTCAAAAGATAAATGAAGGAAGTTGTAATTATGCATCGTACATGTATTTGAAATCGCTAAATCAATATTCTGCTTTGGAACAAATTAAGTTACTTGAAACTGATCCTGATACAATTTATGGGAAGGGATTTTTAGAGATTCGTCAGAGATTTGAAAATAAATCAGTATATGATTTCCTAGCTTTTCTTAGATACTAATTTGAATTATTTCTTTTAAGGAATATAAAAAAATAATTCTGCATTTTTAATTGCTAAAACTCCCCACTGTTTTTCTATAACAATCAGATTTTACTATACCGTAGTTCTACTGTAAAATATCTATTAAACCACTATTAACATCTTGTAAAGTACTCGAAATAACCGATTTTCTCATTTTCCCAGCTGAATGCTTTATTAAACCTTTAAAAGAATTACAGTAGTTCTACTGGGATTAGGAGATTGAAGGCTTTGTAAATTTATTATATATGAATCAAAACACAAAAGTAATTTATATATAAATTCTAATGAAAATTATTTTATGATAAATGAACTTAATTCCTTACCAAAAATATTAATTGTTGAAGACGATTTAGAAAATCAAAAATTTTTATTTTATTTCCTAAAAAAACATTTTAAAATTGATATTTGTGATTCAGCAGAAATGTGTTATGACTTATTATTCAAGGAACGATCAGAAATTATATTAATGGATATTTCCATTAAAGGTTACAAAAATGGATTAGATTTAACCAAAGAACTTAAAAGTCATCCCCTGTTCTCAAAAATCCCCATAGTTTGTTACACTGCTCATGCATATAATGAAGATAGAATAAATTCTATTGACGCCGGTTGTGATGCGTATATCAGCAAACCAACAAATTATAATATACTGCTTAATACACTTTTAAGGTTGATCAAAGAATCAAATGAAAATAAGCATTTATCAATATTTGACCATAATTAGCTAACTCTATTACTAAAAAAGTACTACGCATTCTCAATATTTTTCATTATAGATAATTTAGGGTTGGATTTATTTGCATATAACTATTAGTTTATTAGAAGAATGTCATTGAAATGACTTAAGAAGGAATATGATATTGTTTTATCGAAGTTCTTATATGTTGGATTGAAACCACTATGAATAATTTGGATAATTATATTAATCAATTCTTAACCTTTGAAAATCCATTATTCTTTGCTTTGATATTAAGCGTAAGTATTATAGGTGTAATTATTTTAATTTTTTATAAAGTAGTTCTTCCGCTTCAAAAAAAATTCATTACTGAAAACCAAAGATTTTTATTAGAGAAAGCGGAATTAATGGCTCTCTTTGCAGAAATGGATCCGGAACCCTTAATTAGAACTGATACATCAGGAAATATTATTCAAACAAATGATGCATCAAGAAAAATATTTTTCAATATTGAAGAAAAAGAAATTAAGATTAATGAAATATTACCATCACTCAAAAATAGGTCTGTTAACGATACATTTATAGAAAATATCAATGGGAAAATTTTCTCAGTTATTGCAAAAGAATATCCTCAATTAGGTTTTACAAATTTTTATCTCCATGACATATCTCAATTAAAAAAATATGAGTCAGCTCTCGAGAACTACAAGAATAGATTAAAAAATTTCGCTGATAAACTTGATAAAGATTATGATGAATTGAAGAAGTCAATTGCTGCCGAATTACATGATGACATAGGGCAAAAGTTAATAATGATTAAATTAAAATTGTCCAACCTTGAAGATTACGAAAAGGATCTAATCCAAACCGATCTAGAGGCCGTTTATCAAAGAGTAAGAGAATTATCAAGAACATTAAAATTATCTGAGGTTACAAACTTAGGTCTTAAAATTAGTATTCAGAGCTTAGTAAATTATGTATCGGAAAGTTCTAAGATCAATGGATCATTTGAATTTCTCGGTAAAGAAGAAAAACTCAGTCCTGAATTGGAAATATGTATATATCGTGTTATTCAGGAATCATTGAATAATATTATTAAACATTCCAAAGCAGATGAATTCTCTGTGCAGTTAGAGCTAAATGAAAAATTTGTTAATATTATTATCTCAGATAATGGGGTAGGTATTCAAGAAGAATACTTTGATGCTAATGAGTCTAAAAGTACAGGGACAGGTCTTTTTAGTATCAAGGAAAGAATTGAGAAATTACACGGAAAATTAAAAATAAATTCGAATCAAAATGAGGGGACGGTACTAGTTATTAAACTTCCTAAAGAAGGCGCTGTTCATGCGAAAAATAAGATTGCTGTTAGCTGATGATCATAATATTCTAAGACAGGGATTGATAAATATATTAGAAAAATATGATGACTTCTGTGTTGTTGCCGAGGCTGAAGATGGATATAGTATGATAAATAAATATTTCAGTTTTAATCCTGATGTAGTTTTATGTGATATTGAAATGCCCGGAATGAACGGTCTTGAGGCAGCACAAGAAATATTGGTACGAGATAAAAATGCAAAGATCATTTTTTTATCTATGCACAATACTGATGAATATATTTATAAGATCCTTCAAATTAATGCTTACGGTTTAATTCCTAAAGAAATAATTAAAAATGAATTAATCGCCTCTATTAGAGCTGTGGCCAAAGGTGAAAAATATTTTATGGGCAAGTCAGAACAAGAAGTTGAAAAGATTAAAGCAAGATTCAGCAATTTGAAAGGAGTATATGAAAGCAAAAAATCGTTAAACTTAAACTCATTGGAGGAAAAAATTTTGTTACTAGTAGCTGAAGGTAAAACAAGTCAGGAGATTGCAGATATTTTACATAAAGCGAAGCGGACAATTGATTCTTCAAGAGCAATTATTATGGATAAATTAGATCTTGCAACCTTACCACAGCTTATTAAGTATGCTGTACAATATTCTTTTTCTAGAAAAACCGGTGATGTCATTGAAAAGAAGTAAATATATATCAGCAAAATCATGAAAGCCCATCATTTAATAATGTATCTATCAGCTCTAATTTGGTTGTTCCCGCCAATTAAGCAACACAAAACACAATACTTCACTTTTTTTTTGATATTAGCTATTTTCGATCCAATTTTATATACAATGTATTTAATTTTTAGATTGCAAACATTAAAATTTTATCCGCTAATTACTTTTTTGATTATCATTTCTTTAAGTAGCATAAAAAATAAATTATTGTGGTTGGCATCTTTTGTAGTAATTATTATTCTAACTTATGTATATCAAAACGACACAAAGAATCTTTATTATTTATGTATAATTTTATTGTCAGTTGTATTATTTCTGATAATTAATAAACTAATGCTAATGATAATTCAACACAAAGTTTTGAATGTGTTTCTCAGTTTGTTATTAGTTTATGCATTAATTAATGAACTTAAATTTATAGCTATAGCACTAAATCTATATCAAGGAGTCACTAGTTTTTACTTAGCTTCATTTACACAATTATTTTTCGGAATTTCTTTTTCTTTTATAACAATTAATACAAAAAATTTTCCTGTCCCTTCAAAATTATCATAATATTTAATTCCATCTTTATAGCTAACATTTTAAAATATTTTTTTAATTATTGATCAACCTTACCGTAATTATACTGTATTTTATGAATGATTGTATTTGAAACCCCAGCGAGTTTAGTTGAATTATGTAAAATTCTGCAATAAATAGAAACACTATATATCCGATTTATTGAAAAATTTACTGTAGTTATACTGATGTAATTTTACTCATTCATATTTACATTCATATAGGAAATAAACATCAGTAAAGTTCAAATCTAATATCCGCTCACATATAATATCTTACCCCAGAGGGGGGGCGGGGTGGATATTTTACACCACCAAATTCATTTCTTTCAAATCTTAATGCTTTGATAAATAGAATTTTGAAAAATCTTATATTCGATATTAAAATTAATAAATAAGTATAAATCTATGCAGAAAAGACAATTAGGTAAAAATGGACCCGAACTTACAAATATTGGTTTTGGTGCATGGGCGATTGGCGGCCCTTGGCAATTCGGTTGGGGAAAAGTTGATGATAATGTTTCAATCAAGGCAATTCGTGCAGCATTTGATAACGGAATTAATTGGATTGATACCTCTGCTGTTTATGGGTTTGGTCATTCCGAAGAAGTGGTCGGTAATGCCGTAAAGGGAATACGTGCAAAAGTTTTTATTGCTACAAAATGCGGATTGGTAAATGATGGTTCTGGTAATGCAATTAATAATCTTGATCCAAAAAGTATAAGAAATGAAATTGAAGAGAGCTTAAAACGTCTTCAAACCGATTTTATTGATCTTTATCAAATTCATAAACCGGATCC
>JAHEZQ010000057.1 GCA_023250955.1 Melioribacter sp.
AATTTAAAATAGGCGATTATGATTGTACGATCGTGATCGTTAAAGTAAAGAATTAAATAGGTAAACGGAGGCACTCATGGCTAAAAAGGCTAATAAAAAAACTGTAAAAAAATCCACCGCTAAAAAGAGATCTGTTAAAAAGCCGGTGAGAAAATTAAAAAAATTAACAAAAACAAAATCTGTAAAACCAAAAGCAGTTCTTAAGAAGAAATCGAAAGTACAGAAAGTTTCCAGATCTCGTAAACACGTGGAAGTTATTTCTCCGACAAAAAAAGTTAGAAAAATCCAAGGATACTCAAAAAAAGATTTAGATGATTTCAAGAAAATCATTTTCGATAAGAGAAATGAGATCATTGAACAACTGCAGACGCTGAAAGATCAAATGATGGATCCGACAACAGGTCAATATGTAAATGAAAGCTCACCATATTCGTTGCACATGGCTGAACAAGGAACGGATGCTATGGAACGCGAAAAACTTTATTTGTGGGCACAAAGAGAAAATAAATTTCTTGGTTATCTTGATGATGCACTCCAACGCATCGATAACGGGACATACGGTATCTGCATTGAATGTATTGATGAGCCGCAAAATCTTTGCCCGACTTGTCCGCTGGTTCCGAAAGACAGACTTGCAGCCGTACCTCATACTCAACACTGCCTGCAAGTAAAACAAAAAATGAAATCAATGTAAAATTACTTTTTCAGAAAACAGGAATTGTCTTGAGAGTATTATTCGTTTCGTTGTTCATTGTAATTGCCGATCAATTATCAAAATTTTTTATTAAGGGGGGAACGATCCCTTTACTGAATCTTCACATTAACGGTATGAGTTATGGAGAAAGCGTTAACGTAATCGGAGATTTTTTCAAATTAACTTTTGTAGAAAATCCCGGTATAGCATTCGGGATTGATGTAGATGGGGTATCAAAATTATTATTATCACTTTTTACACTTCTGGCAAGCGTTGGTGTTTTTTATTATTTGTGGAAATCAAAAGAACAAAAATTAATTATTCGTCTAGCACTTGCTTTTATTCTTGGTGGTGCCATCGGTAATTTAATTGATAGAACTTTTTACGGATTATTTTACGGTTATTCACCTTTATTTTATGGAAAGGTTGTTGATTTTTTCAATATGGATTTTTTTGATTTTACGATTTTCGGAAAAACTTACGATCGGTTCCCAATATTTAATATTGCAGATTCATCGGTTACTATTGGAGTTGTGCTACTGTTAATATTTCATAGAACACCGTCAGGGGAAACTAAAGAAATTGAAACTGAGAAGAATGAAGATAAGTTATTAGACAATGATGAAATTAATTCCGAAGTGAATATTAAAACCAACAATCCAGAAACAACAAATTCTTCTTTGAGCGAAGACAATAAGAATAATGTCGAAAATTATAAACGAGAAGAAATTCAAAATTGATGTTCCTGATGGTAAGAAAAAAGAACGCATTGATGTTTTTCTCGCCAACTCAATAGAGAATGCCACCCGCTCGAGAATCCAAAAACTGATTAAAGCCAATTGTGTTATTGTAAATGGGAAAATTATTAAAGCTAACTATCTCATTTGCCCGAAAGACAAAGTAGAAGTAACAATTCCAACATCACCCCGTCCTGATGTGAATGAAGCTGAAGACATTCCATTAGATATAATTTATGAAGATGAATATCTTTTAGTTGTTAACAAAGTTGCCGGGATGGTTGCACATCCTTCATTGGGAAATTATACAGGTACACTTGTAAATGCTCTTCTTCATCATACAAAAAAATTAAGCACTTTTAACGAACCCGGCCGCCCTGGAATTGTTCACAGGATTGATAAAGATACAAGTGGGTTACTATTGATTGCTAAAGACGAATGGACTCACGCTAAACTAGCAAAACAATTTTATGATCATTCTATTGACAGAGAATACTGGGCTGTGTGCTGGGGCATGTTTAAAAACAAGAAGGGAGAAATCATAGGTAACATTGCAAGATCAACAAAGGACCGGAAAATTTTTACTGTTAGTGAATCCGAAGGTAAACATGCACATACTTTCTATGAATTAATTGAAGAGTTTGAATTTGCATCGCTGATAAAATTAAAATTGAAAACAGGAAGAACTCATCAGATACGTGTTCATATGGCACATTTTAAGCACCCAATCTTTGGCGACCCGACTTATGGAGGAAGAGTTATAGTTTACGGATCAGCATTACCAAAAATAAAAGCAAGAGTAGATAATTTATTGGGGATTATTAAACGTCAAGCTCTTCATGCCAAGACACTTGGATTTATTCATCCGCATACAAAAGAAAAAATTTATTTGGATTCGGAATTACCGGATGATTTCAAGATGTTATTAAAAAAATTGCGGACAAATAATTAATCTATTCATTTTATCTTTTCCCATTCAGCTATAGCTTCACTAAATGGTAGTAACGCTCTTGGAATTGCACCATGCATATAAGAGATTGCAACACCGTAATTCACAATAGGAATTCCAGCTTGTTTTGCTTGTTTAATTCTCATTTGCATAGTTCTTCTTGTAAGCATACAGCCACCGCAATGAACAATCAATTTGTAGTCGGAAAGATTAGAAGGGAAATCATGTCCATGAACAATATCTATCTCCAAGTTCTTTTTTGTGTGAAGACGAAGCCATCGCGGAATTTTTATTTTCCCAATATCATCTTCTTGTGCATGATGAGAACAAGCTTCCGCTATTAAAACTTTATCGTCATTTTGTAATTCTTCGATTCTTTTTAGACCGCGCACATATTCTGGTAAGTCTCCTTTATATCTAGCCATAAGGATGGAAAATGTAGTAAGCGGAATATCGTCCGGAACATCTGCTGCAACTCGCATAATAGCCTGGCTATCAGTAACAACTAATTTTGGTTTATCGGCAAGTTTGGAAAGTGCTGCACGAAGTTCTTTATCCTTTGTAACGACTACAATTGCATCTTCATCTAATGATTCACGGATTGCTTGTACTTGAGGCATTATCAATCGCCCTTTAGGTGCCCCAAGATCAATTGGAACAACAAGAACAATTACATCATGTTGTTTGATAAGATCACCAACTAAAGTCAATTCATCTTCGGTAGGGAGTAGTTTTATCACTTTCTCTTTTAGTCCATAAATGCCTTCATCAGTAAAACACGAAACTGTGTGATAATTAATTCTATAAGATTTTAGTTCTTCAATTAATTCATAGTTGATACCCAATTCAGACTTATTAATAACAGCAAGAAAAGGTAATTCAAGGTTTTTTAATTGTTCAATGAGTTGTGTCTCATACTCAGTAAGTTTTTGCTGTGGATCTAAGACTAAAATTGCAAAATCGGATTCGGAAATAACTTTGATTGTTTTATCAATTCTTTTTTCTCCAAGTTCTCCTTCATCATCAATACCTGCAGTATCTATTAACACAACAGGTCCAAGCGGTAATAATTCCATCGCCTTTTTTACTGGATCTGTTGTAGTACCTGGTGTTTCACTTACGATAACAAGATCCTGACCGATAAATTTATTTACAAGAGAAGATTTCCCGACATTACGTTTTCCTATGAACGCAATATGTATTCTTTCGGATTGTGCAACTTTACTCAATGTCTATTCCTAAATCTTTAGAAATTATATTAAACAGTTCGTTTTCATCTAATAGTTTACTTTTCATTAAAGCTTTCACAAAAGGTATTTTATTTTCGTAAGAATATTTTACTAATTCTTGAATTGTATCGTAACCAAAAGTTGTGATCAAAGAAGCGGCTATAGCAGATGAGTTAATTAGATTCAACTTACATCTTTCGATATTTGCAGTTATTCCTTCAATGCAATTTTTAGCAAAGTTAAAATTCGAATCTCTTAAGAAAGAAAGTGATTTTAAAAACAGATGAGCTATCAAAGGAGAGAAGGCATTCAATTCAAGATTTCCAGAAGAGACTAAATTTGAAATCATTACATCATTACCTTTTACAAGTTCGCAGATCTGGATTGCATTTTCTAAGATTACAGGATTAACTTTACCGGGCATGATGCTTGAACCGGATTGTTTAGGCGGAAGATTTATTTCTCCAATTCCGCCTGTAGGTCCGCTTGATAAAAACCGCAGGTCATTACAAATCTTTTGTATAGATGTAGCGCCGGCTTTTACAATTCCATGTACTTCTACAAAAACATCTAAATTTTGTGTCCCGTCTATTAGATCTTCACTCTTAGCGATAGGAAGTTTTGTAATTTTTTTAAGGATATTATTTACGTTTAAAACATATTCTTTAATTGCTGAGACTGAGTTACCCACTGCAGTTCCGCCGAGGTTAACAGAGCGTAGGCGTTCTTCAGCATTATATATGCGCCATCTGTCACGGGCAATTGCTTGTGCATAGGCACCAAACTCTTGCCCTAAAGTTATCGGGACGGCATCTTGAAATTGAGTCCTACCTAACTTTAATACATTTCTGAATTCTTCTTCCTTTTTCTGCAGAACGTTTTGTAAATAAGAAAAAGAATCTGCGAGTTCTCTTAGCAAGTAAATAGATGCAATCCTCAATGCAGTAGGGTATGTGTCGTTTGTTGATTGGCTTAGATTGACGTCATCAAGGGGATGAATTGTAGAATAATCTCCAAAAGATTTTCCTAATATTTTAAGAGAGGTATTAGCAATTACTTCATTCACATTCATATTTAATGAAGTTCCGGCTCCGCCTTGATACGGATCAACAATAATTTTATTGTAAATACTTTCGGATGAACCGTTAATACAATCATCTGTTTCTTTAATTAAGGAATGGATTGCCTCATCTATTGCATCAAATTTTTCCTTGAACAAAATTCCACATTTATAATTTGTTTCAGTAGTAGCCATTTTAACTTGGAAATATGCTTTGATCAAATAAGGATTAATTTTTTCTCCGGATTTAGGAAAGTTGTTTACACTTCTTTGTGAGTGAATACCATATACAGCTTCATCCGGAATTTGCATCTCGCCCAAGGAATCTTTTTCAATACGCATACCTTTTCTCAAAATAAATTTATTTACAAATGGAATATACCAAAAATCAAAATTTGACTAGCTCTTTATAAAATAAAAGACCCCGCTGAGTGCGGGGTCTTTGAAAGAAATATATCAAGATGAATTATTTTACGAGAAGCATCTTGTTAACTTTTACAAAGTTATTAGCTTCGATACGATAGAGATAAACACCGGAAGCCATGTTTCTAGCTGTCCATTCAATTGTATGTGTACCAGCAACTAATTCATTATTAACCAAAGTTTCAACTTCTCTGCCAAGTGCATCATAAATTGTCAACTTAACATGTCCGCTGTTTGGTAATGCAAATTTAATATTCGTTGTCGGGTTGAATGGGTTTGGATAATTTTGATAAACAACATATTCAGAAGGAATTGTTTCTTCTTCCTTAACAGCAGTAGCAATACCTAATGAAGCCATTGCACCTTTAAGTGCTGATACAATGTATTTTGGATTATGGATTCCATCACTTTTATCATTATATGCAGTATAGGCATTCCAGTATGCACTCAACTGAGTTTTTGTCCAAGTATTTTTAGTGCTTGGGAATCCAAAAAATCCTGTCGAAGTATTGTAACCTGCGCTTGTACTTCTAGTAGTTCCAGGTATTTGGTCAACAAGTTTTTGCATAATCTTCATTATCATTCCTCTAACTTCTGTTTGCAATCCTTCTACAACACCGTTATTGTCATGATCGCCATTTCCGTTAAAGAAAAATTTTACATCAGCAAAGTCATTTCCAAAAGTTGTTCCGTGGCATTGAGCGCAAGCTTCCATATTTGCCTTGCCTTTCACAAAATTACCGATTGCATCTTTTTTTATATTACCTGCAGCATCAAGTTCGCGAGGTTCTCTCATATTAAATGTATGCCCACCACTAAGAATTAAGTTTTTATTTGGATCGATGCGATTTAAATTATACATATGGCAACGTATGCAAGCATCAACAGTAGCACCCAAGTGATTACTTTTTGCTAATTTGACACCACCCAATTCTAACATGTTATTTGTATATAGTATATCACCTGCAGCACCATAATGCGAGTTACTCAATGATGAACTTACTTTTGTTAAAACTTTATCAATTTCTGCGTTAGCTTCTCGTCTTGATTGATGGCAGTTCATGCACATTGTTCCTAAACCAGCTTCCTTCACTTCTATTGTTGTTGGAGATTGCGGAGTAGTTGGATTAGGGTATACTAAAGTTGCTGTAACTTTTCTTAATTGAAATTCATTGTCTTTACCATGTGGATCATGGCATGTTACGCAAGTAAGAGGGTAAAATGAAGGATCGAAGTATGGATCGGTAGTTGAAATATTATCTACATACTGAGCGAATCCTTTTCCAGTATGACATCTTACACAAGCCTCACGACCTGCACCGCTCTCGTCTATTACACGACCATTTAATGTGGCAGTTGCATGTGATGCTGCTCTAAATTGTCTTGCATAAATATGATTTGTGCCGGATTCATGGCAGTATGCACAAACAACAGGATCCCATGATACTGTCATTCTATTATCACTAGTATTGCCAAGGTGTGCGCTAGCTGGTCCATGACAGCTTTCACATTGAATATTAGCTCTCTTCATTGCATCTGGGAATTGTGTTGTAAGTTGATCAAATACTCCAGCTGCTAGAACTGTTGGAAATGTAAAGGTAAAATCGTCGAATCCATTATTTATTGCTGTTGGGTTGTTATCATAACCAACTGTATGGCAACCGATGCAAGAAGATTTGTAACCGCTATATTCTGCGTTTACACCTCTTGTGAACTTGCTTGCATGACCTGTTTTTAACCAACCAGTTACTTTATCTGAGTGACAAGTATTACAGCTTAATTTTGTATCAACACCATTAACTACAGTATTGGTATAGCCAAGATATTTTGCAGCGTTAATAACAACTTCTATTGATGAATAAGATCCATCAGCCACTGTAATGGCATATGTTCCAGGTAGATCAGCAGTAAAAAATACAACTTGTGTAGAATCATTTAGGATATGTTTAGTCGCATTAATAGCTGCAGTAGCACCTAAAGGTTTACGTGTAAACGTATAGGTTGCTGTCCCAAATTTTTTACCGTTAATTGTTGCTTTTAAAAATACTTTTGTACCAACGCCAACATTTTGTAATCCTGTGTATTTAAAATCATAAATATCAGTTGTTGATAATGATACCATATAAGGAGTAACGCCATATGGTTCTAAAGATACTTTAATTACAGTTTGAGCATGTAGTGTTACAGATAAAATGGTAAGAACGAAGAATAGAGTTGTAATTCTTCTAAACATAATTTTCCTCCAGTGATTAGAGTGGTTTTGTTTCTGTCTATGTGATTTTTTCATATGCGGATAAAAAGAGTTTCTACTAGATTATCCTATTTTTATAATTGAAAAATAGAAATTTGTTTTTAAGATGTCAAGGTCTATTAACCGATTTTTTTGATTGGTGATCAGATTTCAAACTACATGCATAAGTTCGATTGAACCATTTATAAAATAAAAGACCCCGCTGAGTGCGGGGTCTTTGAAAGAAATATATCAAGATGAATTATTTTACGAGAAGCATCTTGTTAACTTTTACAAAGTTATTAGCTTCGATACGATAGAGA
>JAHEZQ010000013.1 GCA_023250955.1 Melioribacter sp.
GTCCGTATATGTCGCAGAGATAACTCATTAATTCCATTACTTTGGAATTTTGAAGTCCCTCTTGACGAATACGCTGCATCATTTGGTAATCAATTTTTTCTTGAGACAAAATTTGAATTGTGAAGATTAAAGAGAAGATCACTAACAGTAACTTTTTACTTTTCATGATAACTCCGTGCTGAATTGTTAAAGAAAAATTTAAATGAGAACCAAGATTTCTCGTAAAAGTTAAATTAGAGAATATGGAGATTAATCACAGTTAAAAATTGTTAAAATAAATCAGTCATATTTCATTTTTGAGAAGCCATGAATTTTTCGATTTGTCTTCGATGTCTTAGAATATGAACGATGGCGTGCTCAAACATCATTTCGATATTGTACATACCCCAATGCGTTTCTTTTTTAGTAGCAGAAATCTCTTCGTCGGTCATTTTTAAGTTCTCTTTTACAACTTCAACAGTAAAGAAAATAAAATTTTCCAATTCATCAATTGCATGCACAACATTGTAAACATGATAGCTATGATTTACAATTGGCTTTTTTAGAAAATCGCAAATTTGGTCAGCATATCTATAACCTGCGTTTACAACATGTTTCATTATTGATTGAATTGAACGGCAGTCTTCATCTCTTGTATATGGGTCAGAAATTTTAATAAACTCTTCTTGAGAAATTGTGCTCAATAGATTTTTTAATTCGAGCGCCACACGCTCGTATTCATCCATCAATGCGCCTATTGCACCCGGGCGAAATATTCTTTCCATTTAACCAATCTCCTCATCATAATTTAAAGTTGGTCTAAGCCATTTTTCGGCTTCCTTCAAACTTATTCCTTTACGTTTACGGTAATCTTCAACTTGATCTTTACCAATCTTTCCAACTGTAAAATATTTTGATTCCTGATGAGCAAAATATAATCCGCAAACAGAAGCTGCAGGATACATAGCTAAACTTTCGGTTAGTTTTATGGAAGTATTTCCTTCAACGTTTAGCAGCTTCCAAATTTTTAATTTCTCTGTGTGATCAGGTTGAGCCGGATAACCTGGCGCAGGACGGATTCCTAAATATTTTTCAGCGATAAGATCTTTATTGGATAATTTTTCATCTATTGCATAACCCCAGAAATCCTTCCTCACTTTTTCATGAAGTAATTCTGTAAATGCTTCGGCAAGTCTATCTGCAACAGCTTTTGTCATTATGGAATTGTAATCATCATGTTGTTTTTCAAATTGTTCAATAATTTTTTCAATTCCTATTCCCGTGGTAACTGCGAACATTCCAATGTAATCTTTAGAACCTTTTTCTTTAGGGGAAATAAAATCAGATAAAGCAATATTAGGAATTCCGTTTGACTTTATTGATTGCTGACGTATCGTATTTAATGTTTCAAGAATACCTGTCCGCGATTCATCGGTATATATTTCTATATCGTCTTCTAAAGAGTTGGCGGCAAAAAGTCCGCAAACCCCGTTTGCTTTTAAAAGTTTATTCTGGATTATTTTATCCAGCAGTAGATTTGCATCATCAAAAATTTTCTTTGCTTCTTTTCCGTAATCAGTGTTATTAAATATCTCAGGATACTTACCTTTTAATTCCCAGGTTGAAAAGAATGGTGTCCAGTCAATGTAATTACGGATTTCTTCCAGTGAAAAATTTTGTAGAACTTCAATTCCAAGTTTATTCGGTTTTTTAATCCGGTAGTTTGCCCAATCGATATTGAGTTTATTCTTGCGAGCTTGTTCTATTGTTAGAAAATCTTTTTCAGATTGCTTCTTTGCATGTTCCGATTTTAGTTTTGTGTATTCTTCTTTGATTTCTTTAGAAAAAACTTTTTTTGTCTCCTTATTTAAAAGACTGCTGACAACACCAACACTTTTCGATGCATCCAGCACGTGCACTGTTATTCCACTGAATGCCGGAGAAATTCTTACAGCTGTGTGTAATCTTGAAGTTGTAGCACCACCAATAAGAAGCGGCAGATCAATCTTCATCCGTTCCATTTCTTTCGCAATATGGACCATCTCATCAAGCGATGGCGTTATTAATCCGCTAAGACCGATTGCATCAACATTTTTCTCAATTGCGGTAGATAAAATTTTATCCGATGGAACCATTACTCCAAGATCAATGATATCGTAGTTGTTACATCCGAGAACAACACCTACAATATTTTTTCCGATATCGTGAACATCACCTTTTACAGTAGCTAGTAAAATTTTCCCTTTAGCTTTTGTATCTCCGCTTAGTTCTTTTTCTTCTTCTATAAACGGAATTAAATAAGCGACAGCCTTTTTCATGACGCGTGCACTTTTTACAACTTGAGGCAAAAACATTTTTCCTGAACCGAACAAATCTCCAACAACATTCATTGCGGACATTAGCGGACCTTCAATTACATCCAGTGGTTTAGAATATTTTTGTCTAGCTTCCTCAATATCTTGATCAATGTAATCAACAATACCTTTTATTAAAGCGTGTTTTAATCTTTCTTCAATAGAAAGATTTCTCCAAGCCGCGTCTTCAGTTTCTCTTTTCACATCTTGTGTTACTGTTCCGGCAAACTCAACTAATCTTTCAGTTGCATCAGGTCTTCTATTCAATAAAACATCTTCAACTCGTTCAAGTAAGTCTTTCAGGATTTGTTCGTAAACAGCTAGCTGCCCGGCATTCACAATTCCCATGTCCATACCGGCTTCAATTGCATGATAAAGAAAAGCCGAATGCATTGCTTCTCTAACAAGATCGTTTCCTCGGAATGAAAACGAAACATTGCTAACACCGCCGCTTACTTTTGCAGAAGGTAAATTTTTCTTTATCCATCTTACTGCTTCAATATAGTTGAGAGCGTATTGATTATGTCCTTCAATTCCAGTAGCGACTGCAAAAATATTTGGATCGAGAATAATATCTTGCGGTGGAAAACCGACTTCTTCAGTTAAAATTTTATATGCGCGTTCACAAATTGAAATTTTTCTTTCAAGTGTATCAGCTTGCCCTTGTTCATCAAATGCCATAACAACAACGGCCGCTCCATAACGTAAAATTTTCCGTGCGTGTTCCTTAAATATTTCTTCTCCTTCTTTCATGGAAATTGAATTAACAATTCCTTTGCCCTGAAGACATTTCAACCCGGCTTCCAGTACACTCCACTTAGACGAATCAAGCATAATCGGAACTCGTGCAATATCCGGTTCAACTGCAAGAAGCTTTAAGAACTTTGTCATTGCTTCTTCAGAGTTGATCAATCCCTCGTCCATATTTATATCAAGAATTTGCGCGCCGTTTTCAACTTGTTCTTTTGCTACAGATAACGCTTCTTCATATTTATTTTCTTTGATGAGCCGTGCGAATTTTCGTGAACCGGTTACGTTTGTGCGTTCGCCAATATTTACAAAATTTGTGTCGGGTCGAAGTGTAAGCGGTTCAAGTCCGCTTAATCTCAAATATTTTTTCACTTCTGTAATTTTTCTAGGTGGATATTTTTTTGTGATCTCTGCGAATGCTTTTATGTGTTCCGGCGTTGTACCACAACATCCTCCAACAATATTTAAGAATCCTTCGCTTGCATATTCTTCTAAAATTTTAGACATGGCTTCAGGAGATTCATCATAATCGCCGAACTCATTTGGTAAACCGGCATTAGGGTACAAGCTGATAAAAACATTTGCAATCCGCGATAATTCCGAAATGAATGGACGCATTTGTTTTGGCCCAAGCGAACAATTAAGTCCAACACTCAATAAATTTTTTGTATGAGAAATTGAATTCCAAAATGCTTCTGTGTTTTGTCCGGATAAAGTTCTTCCACTGAGATCTATTATTGATCCGGAAACCATTATCGGAATTTGATTACCGGTTTCTTCGCACAATTCCATAATTCCATAAAGAGCTGCTTTAGCATTCAGTGTATCAATCATAGTTTCAACGAGCAAAACATCTGCACCACCATTTATCAGTCCGCGTGCTTGTTCTTTGAATGAAGCTGCCATTTGATCAAATGTTATGGAGCGGAAACCCGGATCATTTACATCAGGGGAAATTGAAAGAGTTTTGTTTGTTGGTCCAAGAGCGCCGGCAACAAATCTTGGTTTGTCTTTCTTAGAATACTCGTTTACAACTTCTTTGGCAATTTTTGCTGCTTCAAAATTTATTTCATAAACAAAATTTTCTGTTTTGTAATCTGATTGGGAGATTGAAGTGCCATTGAAAGTATTGGTCTCAATTATATCGACACCGGCTTCTAAGTATGAACGGTGAATTTTTTTTATTATTTCAGGTTGAGTTAATACAAGAATATCATTGTTGCCTTTCAAATCAGCATGATGATCTTTAAAACGGTTACCGCGGAATTGTTCCTCGCTTAACTTGTAGCGTTGAATGAAAACTCCCATTGAACCGTCAAGGAGTAAGATTCTTTCGGATAAAAGTTTTGAAAATGTTTCAAAGTTGTTATTCATTTATCTCATTTCTAATAGCTAATCTGATAATTATGACTGATCAAATAAATCATATGTACCGGAGTTCTATTTTATTTCATTTTTAATAGTGATATATTTTCACTCAAATATAATAAATATTAGAGAAGATAATGATAGTTGTTACAGGTGGAGCCGGGTTTATAGGAAGTGCTCTTGTATGGAAGTTAAACAAGTTGGGTCATGATAAGATCATCATAGTTGATGAACTAGGCAAAGATGAGAAATGGAAAAATCTTAACGGACTTAAGTATTCTGATTTTTACAACAAAGATGATTTTATGGGTTTGATCTTACAGCGTGGTCTGCCTTTCAAAGCAACTGCTATTCTACATCTTGGAGCATGTTCTTCAACAACAGAAAAAGATGCCGACTTTTTGATGGACAACAATTACCACTACTCACAAGAACTTGCAAAGTATTGTTTGGAAAACGGTGTTAGATTTATTTATGCATCTTCTGCCGCGACTTATGGTGACGGATCGAACGGATATAACGATGATGAAAATTCTCTAGGCGAATTAAGACCGTTGAACATGTACGGATATTCAAAATATCTTTTCGATTCTTGGATCAAAAGAAATAGCCTTCTGGATAAAGTAGTTGGATTAAAATATTTCAATGTGTATGGACCGAATGAATACCATAAAGGCGAAATGAGAAGTGTTGTTCACAAAGCATTTGAACAAGTAAGAGATTTTGGGAAAGTCCGGTTGTTCAAATCTTACAAATCTGAATATAAAGACGGCGAACAGAAACGTGATTTTATTTATGTGAAAGACGCAGTGGATATGACTCTATATTTTCTCGATCATCAGGATAAGAATGGAATTTTTAATATTGGTTCAGGGCATGCTCAAACATGGATCGAACTTGTAAAAGCATTGTTCGATGCAGTGGGTAAACCGGTTAATGTAGAATTTATTGATATGCCTGAAGAGATTAGAGAAAAGTATCAATATTTCACCGAAGCAAATTTGAAAAAATTAAGAAATGCCGGTTATGATAAAAATATTTTGAACGTCCGAGAAGGAGTTACAGATTACGTAAAAAATTATCTCTTAAAAGATATTTATTTAGGAATGAGTAAATAATAGGGAAGGCATGCAGCTTGAGACAACAAAATCCAGGGGAGAGTTTAGAAAGAGAATTTACTTTTTCACTTTAAAGTTGATTGAGTTTATTGATTCACTTCCCAAGGATAATGTTTCCCAAAGAATAGGCGATCAATTATTTGGAAGCGGGACAAGTGTAATAAGTAATTTTATTGAAGCAACCGCCGCATCAACAAAAAAAGAATTAAATAATTACACGATCGCATCTCTCAAGTATGCTAACGAAACTAAGCTATGGCTGGCTTTGGTCCGTGATAGCAAACGTGCAAAAGCAGAAAAAGTAAAATGGTTCTTAGACGAACTTGACGATATCTCTTCAATTCTTGCTTCTTCAATAAATCATTAAAATAATCCCTCTCCTTCGGACTGACATAAGGTAGGCGGGGAGAGTTAAGGTAAGACAATGCAATTAGCAACTCTTTGTTATGTTATAGATAAAGATAAAACTTTAATGCTTCATCGAATAAAAAAGAAAGATGATGTGCACGAAGGAAAGTGGAATGGACTTGGCGGAAAGTTTGAGCACGGTGAAACTCCCGAGGAATGTGTAATTCGTGAAGTTCAAGAAGAAAGCGGATTGTTGATCAAAAATCCAAAGATGCACGGTTTTATAACTTTCCCAATGTTCGATGGGAAAAAAGATTGGTATGTTTTTCTTTTTACTGCAAGAGAGTTCAAAGGAAAATTAATTGATTCGCACGAAGGAAAACTGGAATGGATTCCGAACGATCAGCTGCTCAAATTAAATTTATGGGAAGGTGATCAAATATTTATTCCGTGGTTGTTGGAGGATAAATTTTTTTCAGCAAAGTTTGTTTATGAGAATAAAAATTTTAAAAATTATTCTGTAAAATTTTATTAATAATCTTACCCATTTGTAGATTTCCTTACGGAGTTTCAGATTAATGCGAACTTTTTTTCAAACTAGCATTTTCCCGAAAGTAATTCCCCCTGCAAAGAAAAATCAATTATCCGGCATTAGTGTTTCCAATCAACTCATAGAGGTATCACAACTTAAATATCAAGATGTTTTGGATAATCTTAAAACTTCTCTATTAGGTTTAACAAATGAAGAAGCTGAAATCCGCTTAGAAAACTACGGACCTAATGTTGTTGTAAAAGAAAAAACGAGTACTTGGATTAAGTTGATTATAGATGCGGTATTGAATCCGCTGGTAATTCTGCTTTCCGTTATTGGAATTGTCTCGATACTTACTCGTGATTATGAAACAGCAATAATAATTTTCATTATGGTTCTTCTCGGTTTGGTGTTGCGTTTTGTTCAAGAATACAAAGCAGATAATGCCGCAGCTAAATTGAAAGCAATGATTCATGTGACTGCAACAGTAATTAGAGAAGGAACAGAAGAAGAAATTCCTCTATCAAAACTAGTTCCTGGGGATATCGTCAAATTATCGGCGGGCGATATGATTCCGGCGGATCTTAGAATCTTGTCAAGTAAGGATTTGTTTATCATACAAAGCGCGCTTACCGGTGAGTCAATACCAGTAGAAAAATTTGAAACAAATGACGATTCTAATTTTAAATCTCCATTAGAAATAAAAAATATTTGTTTTCTCGGAACAAGTGTTGAAAGCGGAAGCGCTACCGGTATAGTTGTCACAACAGGAGTAAATTCTTATTTAGGAAACATGGCAAGTGCAATTACAACACAGCAAGTTGAGACAAGTTTCGATAGAGGAGTAAAGAGTTTTACTTGGCTCATGATCAAATTTATGATGGTAATGGTTCCACTAGTTTTTCTGATAAACGGATTAACTAAACACAGCTGGCATGAAGCATTTTTCTTTGCACTTGCTGTAGCAGTTGGTTTAACTCCTGAAATGTTGCCTATGATAGTAACTGTGTGTTTGTCTAAAGGTGCTATGGCGATGTCTAAGAAAAAAGTAATTATGAAACGATTGAATGCAATTCAAAACCTTGGCGCTATGGATGTTCTGTGTACTGATAAAACCGGAACCTTAACTATTGATAAAGTACTTCTAGAAAAACACTGCGATGTTGTTAGAAAAGATGATGAAGGCGTTCTTCAAATGGCTTATTTGAATAGTTATTTTCAAACCGGATTGAAAAATATTCTTGATAGGGCAATTCTTGTACATAAAGAAGCCGAAGATGAATTGCACATAAGTAATTACAAAAAGGTTGATGAAATTCCATTTGACTTCTCACGAAAGATTATGTCGGTTGTAGTAGAAAATCCTAATGGAGTGCATCAGATAATTACAAAAGGAGCTCCTGAAGAAATATTTTCAAGGTGTACACATTTTGAATTAGATGGAGAAATTTTTCCAATCGAAACAGTTTTAATTTCTGATTTAAAAGAAGAATATAATGACTTGAGTAAAGATGGATTTAGAGTTCTTGCTTTGGCTTATAAAGATTTAGAAAAGAAAGAAGCTTATAATAAAGATGACGAATCCAATCTTACTCTAACTGGGTACTTAGCTTTTCTTGATCCTCCTAAAGAAACTGCAGGCGCTGCAATTATTGCTCTTCAAAATCATGGAATCAGTATCAAAGTTATTACTGGAGATAATGAATTAGTAACGATGAAGGTTTGTAAAGAAGTTGGAATTTCTACAGATAAAATTTTACTAGGTACCGACACTGAACGGATGACTGATGAAGAATTATCTAATGTTGTAGATGAGACAACAATTTTTGCAAGACATTCACCTTCGCACAAGCAGAGAATTGTAAAAATATTACAAAAGCGAGGACATACTGTTGGATTCTTAGGCGATGGGATGAACGATGCCCCTGCTCTGCGTGTCGCTGATGTCGGAATTTCTGTTGACTCCGCCGTTGATATTGCAAAAGAAACTGCGGATGCAATTCTATTACAAAAAAGTTTAATGGTGCTTGAAGAAGGAGTACAGGAAGGAAGAAAAGTTTTTGCAAATATTCTAAAGTATGTTCGTATGGGTGCCAGCTCAAATTTTGGAAATATGTTTAGCGTTCTAGGCGCAAGTATTATTCTACCGTTTTTACCAATGATGCCTATTCAAATTTTAGCTAACAATCTGTTGTATGATTTTTCACAAGTACCTATTCCAACCGATGGTGTTGATCCTGAACTTATTGCAAAACCAAGGCCTTGGTCAATGGGTGCAATATCAAAATTTATTTTGTTCATTGGTCCAATCAGTTCAATTTTTGATTATGCAACCTTTTTTATTATGCTCTATGTTTTTGGATGTTGGGATTTAGGAAAGTCTTCATTGTTTCAAACCGGGTGGTTTGTGGAATCTCTGCTTACACAAACACTTATTATTCATGTTATTAGGACAAATAAAATACCATTTATTCAAAGCCGTGCAAGTATTCAATTAATTGCCACAACATTTTTGATAATGATAATTGGAATCTGGCTTCCGTTTTCTCCATTTGCAAAAGGTTTATCTCTTGTTGCTTTACCGGCATTGTATTGGCCTTTACTTGCCGTGATTTTAATTTCTTATTTGCTTCTTACACAATTTGTAAAGGTTTCATTGATAAAGAAATTTATTCCAGACGGATTTTAACAGAATATTATTATCTAAATTTTATTGGGAGTCAGTAAGGTTTTTAGTAAATATAGTTGTGCATAATTCAGGAGTTGAAATGTCTACAAATTCGAACATGAACGAAGAACAAACAACTACCGAAAACTTATTGTATCAGCGTCTAATAATTTTCTTGATTGTTTTTTCTGTATTGGTAATTGCTGCCTTAAATACACAAAAGAAAATTTTATTCTTATCAGTTCTTGCATTAGGTGTAATAATATGCTGGGTTCTTACATTGATAATAATAAGAACTGTCAAAGGCATGAATAAAAAATCCGGAGGAAAATTAATTCTTTTACTGCTTGGATATTTAATCCCGATCTTTTGTTCGTTGTTTTTAACTATAACATTGGTTGTTGGTTCATTCGGTTTTGTCGATCCATATTTATTTAATGTTGATATAAAACCAGTTCAGTTGGAAAAAAAGGTTGATGAAATTAAGAATGAAATAAAGAAACAACTTAAGCCAAAAGAAGATTTAACCTCAAAACATTTTAAAAGTATTGATAGTGTAATAAACAATGATAGTATAACTAGAGCGAGGGAAAGAAAGAATCTCTTGAAAAAAGGGACTAATAATCAAAATGATTCAAAATATTTTAAAAGTATAGATAAAGTTGTACGATAACTTGAATTTCTTGTAATTAAATTCTTTTTAGGAATCCTTCAATCAAATCATTAACACATCCCGGATTTTCAAGCGGTGACATATGACCAGCGCGTGGAATTACAGCAAACTCAGCTCTAGGAATTTTTTCTGACATAGCACGCATAACTAATGGTGGTGTTAATTTATCGAACGAGCCGCAAAGAACAAGAGTAGGAATATTTATTTTGTGTAAGAAAGAAGTTGTATCTGTCCTGCTCATAATTGCAATGAGAGCGCCTTTAACTCCGAGTTGATCATGTTTATGCGCTTTAAATAATGTTGTTAAAAACATTTTTTCCTGTTCTTTTGGAGTTTCTTCTGCAAAACAATTTGTTACAAATTGATCAACAAATTTTATTAATCCTTCTATATTAATTTGATTTATGCTTGCTGCGCGTTTCAGCTTTGCGGTATCGTCATCGGCTTCGGATTTTGTATCGCATAGTATCAAACCTTTGAATATTTCCATACTTCGTTCTACTGAACGCAGAGCAATATATCCGCCCATTGAGAGTCCACAAAGAATTGGTCTTTTCAATTTGAGTTCGCTTATAATTGAAAAAAGATCGTTAACATAAGCTTCCATTGTATATTGACCGTCACCGACATAACTCTCTCCGAGTCCGCGTACATCATAAGCAACACAGAAATATTTTTCTTTTAGAATATTAATTTGATTTTCCCACATTGAGCTATCGTATGGAAACCCGTGAATAAAAATAATTGGTTGATTGGTCTGATCACCGAATGTATTAACTGAGAGACTATTAATTGACAATTTCATATTCGCCTTTTTTTATATAACTGAAGAAAATTATTAGTAAGTTTCTTATGGTTTCGGTGTCAAATTTAATCTCTTATTAGTAAGTATCAAAAAATATTAATACTTATTTAAACCTTTGCGAAAGGCGGTATGTCAAAATTCCGAAACGAACAAACAAAAGGAACGTAATATGAAAAGATTCAAATCATTATTATTCATAACAGCTATTATTGCTTTACCTTTAATCTATTTTACAGCATGTAGCAATAAGGACCAAGTTAACGAACCTAACCAAATCAATTTCGATTCCCCGCAGTTTGCAGTAATTGATTATACCGATCTTATGAATGGTGTTGAAGATGCAACATTGGATAATGATATGACATGCGATAATTCGCTTTATTCATATGGTTTCTTAAGAATGTCCAGTTTTGTTCAAGGAAATGTTTCTGGTATGATGGGCGGCGGAATGATGTCTGTAGCTGGTGGCGGAACTAATTGGATAACAAGATTTGATTTTGGAAAACATCTTGGTTTGTTTTTTAGAAGACTTAATTTAAGTGATCAACAAAAATCCGATTTAAAAGCGCTTATGGTAAAATTTCACGACGATATGAAACCATTAGTACAGCAGTTTAGAGATGCAAATGCTGATATTATTAAAGCTACAAACATAGCGCGCAAAGCAATTCTTGATCAAGTTAAAGCTGGAACTATGACAAGAGAAGAAGCTAAAACCGCATTAAAAGATTTGAATGACAGAACCCGTGAACAGATTAAAAACAATCCCGCAACACAAACAATTAAAGAAAGTATGTGTGCTTTAAGAGCGACTTTGTTTAGTGATATTGCAAGTAAATTGACCGGTGAACAAGTTACAAAATGGGAAACTTTCTCATCAAAAATTCCTAATCCATGTTGATGTAAGATTTTAGAAATTAAAAAAGCCCCGACTCTTGATTACACTCGAGATCGGGGCTTTCTTTTCTTCAAACCAAATTATCTTTCTAGAAGTAATAGAGATATTTAATTTTGAACACAGCAGCTCGTGCTGTAACATCAAGAGTGCTTAATGGATTATTCCTATCATGTGTTTCATTTAATGCTGCATAAATCCAACTCTTCGGAGAAAACTGGTATGCGAAAAGAGCTCCGATAAAAATTCTTTCCATCCTGCCTGTAGTACGGTCATACAGATTATCTACATAAATAGTAAAGTCCAGATCATTAATTGGTGTTAACGAAATAAAAGGTCGCGCGTTATAAATTATATCTTCAATATTTCCATCTGGTTTAACTTCCATCCAAACATTAAACGATGAGCCCAATTTTAAAACGTCCATGGCATTCCAAGAAAACTGTCCGCCTAAAGTACCGTACGATCCAAGATAGTTTCTATAAAAGTTATAAGTTTTACTATAACTACCGTAAAAGTTAGCATTCCACTTTGCTTTATTGATCCATGAACTGTAATCAATTTCGTAGGAATCATATTGAATTCCAGAATCTTTAGACCTGCCCGCTGAAATATCAATTTCAAATCCGAAGTTTGCTTTCCACTGCATGTTATAAACAAACACAACAGAATGATCGGTATAATTCTCAAATTTTTTGTTAGTTAATGATGGACCGGCAAGAATTAATATTTGAGAAATCTCTCCGGTCTTCGGAAGCCATACAGGGCCGGTTATAGCTGTCATTTCAGTTGTTCCTTTCCAGGGTACAAATCCAATCTGACTGATATCGAAATTGCTGCCCACATAACGAGTGCGGGCTAACGTAACCCAATCTGATCCGAACTGTGTAAACCCTGCCGAAAAAGCAAAATCACCAGTGGAGTTTTTTACGGAACGCGCTAATTGATATGCAAGCTGCCAATCAGATTTTCTTAATGCACCGTCTATATCAATAATTCCATAAGTACTATCTGCAGTTTGTTTTCCGACAAACAAAACTCCAAGAGAAGAATTTTCGAAAATCTGTTTCTTGACTCTTCCAGAAAGAAATAATGCCGAAGGTTCTGATGCGGCATTTCCATTTGCATCGGTAAAATCTTTTTGTGCAGTGCGTGCAGCAAATCCTCCATATTCCCAATCATCCGCTCTACCGAAAACTTTTGAACCAAAAATAAGGGGAACCTCCGAACCATCGGGTAATATTCTGCCAATCCTTCTGGAATAAAAAAGTTCTAATGGAGAATAAAAACCTGTATTGCGCTGCTTACCGGACGGCATAAAAATTTCGTTACCTTGAATAAAGAATGGCCTACGTTCATTAAAATAAACTTCGTAGCGGGAAATATTAAATGTATATGGGTCAGCTTCAATTTGTGCAAAGTCCGGGTATGCCGTTGCTTGAAAAGTTAACTGCGGCGAAGGATTATAAAAAATATCTATTCCGGCTTTCGGATCAATTTTGTATTTGCCATCGCTAAGATAAGTTGCTTTGCCAAATACAACCGGGTATAACTCAAGATTCAAACCTTTGATAGTAGGGTGAAAATCCTCGAACACAAGTTTTCCAAATTTAGAAATACGTTGACCTTCATTTTGTTCATATTCGCACCAATAGAGATCTTCGGAATTGATTGGTCTCCACCGATCAAAATCTAATCCCCATGAAGTTAATTTTTCATCATACTGAATTGATTTGTATGGAATTTCCATTTCTACAACATAACCCCAATCGTAAATTTTTGCTGCAGAAAACCAAATACCATCCCAGCTGTAATCACGGTTACGTGCATCATCAAGCAATCGGCAGTCCGCTCTAGCTCCAGCAGCATTAACGGCGAATTTATAAGCGGTTCGTTTATCGCCGAATGTATCGAGCATTATCGAGACAATATCTCCAAAACCCTCATCAAGTTTGCTTGTATTCTGCTGAATGTTTTCTTTTTGATCGAAACAAACTATCAGGCAATAAATTGAAGTCTCGGTTGTTAATACCTTTGCATAAGTTTTTCTTGTCGGCTCTTTCGCATAATATGGAGCGAGCTGAAAAAAAGTTGTTGCGGAATCGGCTTTACTCCAAGCTTCATCTATATAACCGTCAATTTTTATCGGTGTATCAATTTTTTTTAGTTTAAGAATTTTTTCTGTATTTGAAGCTGAAATGAAAATGGGAAGGAATAATAGAATGGTAAAAAGTTTTTTCATATCTCAGCCTTTCGTTTTGTTTTAACTTTAGACGCCATTGTAAATGAAAAGGTTGCAGTATTATTTCCAAAAAATTTGAATTATAGAGATATTATATCGAATTGACTCTATGATACTTTGTTATTAAGTTTTTTACAGGATGATCGAATGAAAAGTGCTATTATATATTGTTTATTGAGTTTTATTCTCTTTTTAAATTATTGCATAAAAGGAATAAATCTTAATGGTGATGATCAATCAAAAGAACTTTATAAAAAGGGAATTGAGGCTATTCATTCCAAAGATACACTTAACGCAGAAAAGTATTTTAAGGAATCAATCCGTGAAAATTCCGATGCTGCCTCATATTACGAACTTGCCAAAATTCAATTTAATCATAATACTTTTTATTCAAGAAACCTTGCTTTCGAAAATTCACGTAAGGCTGTTTGGAAAGAGCCAAATAATTTAGAATACAATTATTTTTACGCCGAAATCTGTAAAAGTTTTGCACGGTTCACGGCTTTCGATCAATACAAAAAGATTTTAGAATTAGACAGCAACCAAGTTGATGCTTGGTTTAATCTAGGAGTGTTAAAAGAAAAAGACTTCACCGAGTATAATAATTCTGTCCGTAACGTTGACGGATTTATTGCCCCGCTGCAAGAATATGCCGATGAAGATTTTAAGGAGGCAGAAAAATATTATCTGAATGCATTGAAGTTAGACACTGTCAATTTTCAGACTATTTTAAAATTAAGTTTGATGTATGATAAAGGAAATAAACCGAAAAAGGGAATACCTCTTTTACAAAGATTAATTAATATAAATAAAGCTGATAAAGAAATTCATCTCGCACTCGGACTTTTATATTATAAAACTTCAAAGCTTAAAGAATGTTTTACCGAATATCAGAATGCAATTGAATTGATGTCTGAAAAAGAAAAAGAGGATTTCACTTTTAATTCTGTAAAATCATTACTACAACCGGCATACGATTATGTTATGAAAGAGATGAGTGATTACGAACTGAGAGATTTTATCGATCTCTATTGGAAAGTTTCCGATCCGCTTTACATTACAGATTATAATGAACGGTTGCTAGAACATTATTCACGTGTTGCTTATGCCAATTTAAATTTTAGTGTTCCGTCAATGAAAATTGTTGGATGGAAATCAAATCAAGGTGAAGTAATTTTACGTTATGGCGAGCCTTTGAATAGAACGAGAATCAGACCTTCGTTGGGTGATAAAGTAAATATGAAAACTGAAGTCTGGGATTATAGCGGGTTTACACTTGGTTTTACCGATATGGCTCAAAGTGGAAATTTTATTTTTGCAGCACCAGCCGGTGAAAAAGATAAAACTGCACCGCAATTCAGCGGCGATTCACAAACTTTTATGAATGATCTTAGGAGTGAATACTTCACTCACTACGAACCTAAATATGAAGGACAAAAATTTGATATAGTTTATGATGTATTACAATTTAAGAGCAGCGAGTTGAGAAACCACACTGACTTATATATTGATTACGGATTGAATCCCATTGATAGTTTGATACATAATGGAATACTCAATGTTGAACATGATGCCGCATTTTTCTTTTTTAACAATAATTCCGAAGAGCATATAAAAAAGAAAGAACATATCAAATCACTCGGTTCAAAAAATATAGTCAGTACAATAACGCACCCGATACTTTACACGAATACTTTGCATGTCCCGGCTATTACTGATTCCGGTTATTACTCTTTGGAAATTTTGAGAAATCTTGATAAGGGAGTATCCTCCAACCGAGGAAGAATGGGAATAAAAAAGTTTAGTAATATTCATTTAGATATAAGCGATATTATTCTTGCATCAAGAATTGAAACCGGTCATGAATCCAAATTCACTATTAATAGAAATAAGATCAGCATATTATCAAATCCAACTAAACAATTTATGAAGGGTGCTTCACCTATTTATGTTTACTACGAACTTTATAATTTGAAAAAGAATTCTTCCGGCTTAACTGATTTTGAACAAGAAGTCGAAGTAAAAGAATACTCTGAGGAGAATAAATCCGGATTAGAAAAAACTATTGGCGATATTGGCAAGTTTTTAGGATTTGGTAAAGGAGAGGGAATTTCTTTTTCTTCAAAATATCAATCCGCAGAAGTTAATCCGCAAATACATTATCAACTTGATTTATCTAAAGCGAAAACCGGTAAATATTTAATTACTCTAACAGTAACCGATAAGATTGATAATTCAAAAGTCAGTTCACAAACTATAATTGATTGGACGAATTGATAGAAAGTATTTAAACCTATCGAATTTGATAGGTTTAAAATTAGGATTATGAATAAGCTACTAACTTAAAATCACAAATTGTAATTTTAAGAGGTGGTCGCATTTTGCGACCACCTCTTTTTTATATTTTATTTATCATCATTTATTATTTGAATAGCCTTCTCAAGCAATTCATCTCTTCCTTCAATTATTCCTTTTATTGTTGGTTTTATTTCTATGTCAGGAACAATTCCTATCCTTTGAGTTTCTCCTCCGTCTGGATAATAAACACCAAGTCCGGTGATCCTTGCTGTAATACCACCTGGCAAATTAAAATATGAAACATTTCCATCAGCACCGGCAGTAGTGCTTCCTATTACAATTGCTTTAGGTGCTTTCTTAAATATCATGGTATGAAATTCACCAGCGCTTTGTGTAATCTCGTTAACAATAATTATAATCTTGCCTTTAAAATAATCCAGGTTATTTTTACCGACCGGACGATAGTCTCGAAAAACAAACATACCTGGTACTTCAAAACTTGTTTGAGAGTACTTGCCAAATTGTATTGGATTTGGCATCAAGTACTCACTCAGCGTAAATGCCAATCCTCCAAAACGACATCTATGATCTAAGATTATACCTTTACAATTTTGAAAATTCTTCATGATATTAGGCAAATCAGATTCTTTTACGTTCTCCATATATAGATATCCAATGTTGTTGTCAAGCATTCTCCAAGGCTTCTTTTGGATTTTAGTAGTAGTGCTATAATTAATTCCCAACTTGACCCCTTTAACATTATCCGTTTTCATTTGCCCATGGTGTAGATAAGTAATTGAAACGAATTCGCTATTACTTCTCAAAATATCGTAGGCAATATTTCTAAGTTTTGTCGAATAATTTGAAGCAACTGTTATAGGAAGCCTTCTTTCAACAATTTCATCAACGCTTTCTCCGTTAATTTTTTCAATTATATCACCAATTTTAAGTTGAAGAGTTGAATCTGCACTGAATTGAATATCTGTAATAACAGCTTTATTTTCTATAAAAGATATTTGACAAGGAACTGCATATTTCCCAAAATAATCTAACATTACGGAATCGAGAAATCTATCATTTTCCCGGATGAAGGCGTGAGTGTCATGAATTTTTTCTATCAGTTTAAGAACCGCAATCCGATATTCTAAAGCGTTATTAGATTTCACAAATTCCGGTATAAAATCTCGAAGAACCAGTTTCCAATCGTCTTCGATTAAATTTTTATATGGAAAATAATATTGAATTATATTCCAGTAACGGTAAAGAGAAAGTAGCCTAAAACCAATATCTGGATAGGTCATACTTTCATACGGGTCTTCTCGTTCGAATATCGGATTAAGAGACTTTTCATAATTCAAATAATAATTAATTGAAACTCGTTTTGCATTTTTGATCTCTTTCAACTTAACGGGGATATCTTTACCGAGTTCTGATTCATCTTCTGTCCATTTCAGATCGGGCATAAATTTAATTTTGCCCTCATCAATTTTAAACAGATTTTGCTTTTCTTTTATTAAACCTAAACTGTTTATCCATTCCGACAATATTTTATTGCGCTCATCTTTTGGATTGCATTTTAAAACTTTCGACATTACTCGGAATAATTCATAATCCCAATTAATATCACCTTTTGCAACCGTTGGATGATAGTATTTTAAAAATCCCCAAACTATCCCAAGTATTTTCAAATCATTAATCTTTTCTTCAGTAAGTATAAATGCTTCGATTTTTGAACCTTCATCAAATTCATTGTCCTTGTCTGCTTTGTACTCTTTAGGTTTTATAGGTTTGCCATCTATTAGAAGATCAAAATCGTCAACCCAAAGTTGTCCGGTACCAGAAAGTAATGCCCCTATGACAATAGTTTTTACATTTTTTGAATAAGGTAACTTTACAGAATACATTGCCCAATCTGATGTTCCTTGAATATTTTTTTGCTGCATATTGTCAAACCCCAAACTAACTGAATCACCATCGAGTCGAAGCATCAATCCGATAGGACCGTCTCTAACATCTTTCATCTTCATAAATGCTTTCAATTCAATTTCTTTTCCCTCGAATGTTGCTGGAATTCGGGAAGCTACACAGCCGAAGTCATCTCTTGTTCTTTTGTCTGGTGATTGAAGGAGAACGGAATTTTTCCCATTATGTTTTACAAATCTGTCAATACTAAGATTATAACCGCGTCCCCATTGAAACCAATTATCAGGTAGATTTTGATTGTAGGAAGTTATTATCTCAAAACCAAAATTAAATTCTGAAGTATTTAATCCTGCCTGACCAAATGCAACGGATGCAATTATGAAAATTAGAAATGCTAAAAAAGTTTTGTTCATGGCTATCCTTTTTTAAAAAAGGGTTGTAACTATTATAACATTGAAGGATGATATTATGCTAACTTCTTAACTCAATTTCTGTATGGAGTATCTGTATGAAAGTAATTGAGCAAAGGAAATAATAAGTTTTATTATATATATAAAGTCTTACGACAAATAATTCGTGAGTGTTTACATGAAAGGATAATTTTAATTTGTGTCCCCATTTCGGGTTTACCTTTGTTGCAATCGCAACTTAAAATAAAAATTAATACTAATCAAATAGTAAGAGGTGAGATGCGATAGTAAGGAAAAATCAATAAGCAATTAGCTGATAATTAAAAAATCATCGTGGGCTAAAAAACATTTAATATCACAATCTTTTCAGAATTACTAAAGTCATATCATCATGCTGAGGATAATTATCCACAAACTTTTTTACTTCCTTAAGAATAAGATTTAATAAATCTTTTGTAGAAATATTTCTATTGTTCTCTATTAGTTTTATTAATCTTTCTTCTCCGTACAATTCGTGTCTTTCATTCATCGCTTCGGTAAAGCCGTCTGTGTAAAGAACGAAGATATCTCCGTTGTTCAATGTAATTTCTTCTTCTAAAAGTGTTGAGCTAAACACACTTCCTTCTTCAAGACCAAGAGCCATACCTTTGCTGAAAAGTAATTTTGTTTTACCGCCATGTTCACTACAAAGAATTCCTGGATTATGTCCTGCACGAGAATAAATAATGTGATTATTGTTTGTATCAAGAATCGCATAGAACATACTTACAAAAGAATTTTTCTCAATTGTTTTGTAAAGAAGACGGTTAACTTTTCCTAAAACATTTTTTGGAGAAACATCTTCTTCCGCATGAGCTTGAAGAATTCCCTTTGTTAAGGTCATATAAATTGCAGCGCCAACACCTTTACCGGAAACATCGCCGATTGCAATTCCTAATTTATTTCCGCTAAGTTTTACAAAATCAAAATAGTCTCCGCCTGCTTCAATCGCCGGAATGCTGATTGCAGATATTTCATAACCGGGGATTTTTGGTTCTTCTTTAGGAAGTAAACTCAACTGAACTTTTGCCGCTATCTCTAATTCTTTTTTTAGCCTTTCCCTTTCAGAAATTCTTTGTATGTGAGAAGGCATGCCGTAATTCTCAAGAACAAATTCTTGGTTTCTAAATCTGCTAACCAGATAAATAATTGGAGGAATAAAAAATACAATACACACTAATATAAAGTTGAAAGCAAAAAATGAATTATTGTTTGCATAGAGTACAAATGAATAAGAGATTAGTGACGTATAGAATAGAGTGCTCGCAATTGTAAGCAGATCGAAACGGAAATATAGATAAGCCAAAAAACATCCGAATAGAAAATACGAGATCAGATCAACTACAAAATTATTAAGTGAGGGAGGAGTATAAGCTATAGCAATTCCTAAAACAGTTACTAATCCGGAAAGTAAAATAGAGATCCATTTCTTTTTCCAACGTTGATAAGAGATATTTACTATAAAGAAAGTAATTGCAATACTTGCCAGAGATGCCTTTGTGAATGAACCGACAACTACACCAATTGCGGGTAACCACCCATTATATATTTCTCTTAAACTACCTGGTACAATGTAGAGAATACCTTCCGGTTGGTTAAGTATTATTCCGCCTAAAAGAAAACTTAACGCTATCGCCATTCCGATTATCATTCCTTTCATTAATCCGGTTCCGGAATGAATTGAAAATATATGTCCCTTTATTAGTGAATCAACTCCTTTAAGTTTTTCAGGCCAGAGTGATCTTGCATAAGACTCACCAACTGTCCAGCTTGCAAAAACAAGTAACGCAATAAAAAATTGAAGAATTAAACCGTTAATTAATAGAACAATAATTTTTATAAAAAGGAATGACAAATTACCGACTGAAGCCCCTTGTCCTAAACCGGGCCATATATTTATTATTTCAACTAATGATAACAGAAAGTATAAAATAAAAATAGAACGCCCGACATTCACCCAAATTTCACCTTGATGATATTTTTTTAGAAAAAGGAAATATGCGATCATCATTAAGAAAACTACGAAGACAACAGAGATTGTTCCGAAGATTGCATCTGCGACTTTGAAAAATTCTCTTTCTGACTGTGGTACTTCTAAATAATAATCGTAATTCCCAACCTGATCGCCCTGAACTTTTGCTGTTATTATTGTTTTAGCATTAAGATCGGGTTCATCTTTTTCCCATCGGAAAGAATAATCGGTTCTATTCCTATATTGTTCTTCTTTAGATTCTGCTAATTTAAAATGATTGAACTCATCTCCATATTTTTTGATAAGAAATGAATTAATGAGATAGGTTGCTTCAATCTTAGTTAAGGACTTTATTTCTATGGTATCGGGAATTTCCCTTTTTAATCCGAATATTGAACCATCTTGTGCGACGTCTATATAATAAGTAGTCTGTTGAATTTGTTTTGACAAGTTTTGATGAAACATTACAGTCCAACTAAGATTAGTCGGATGTGTTTTCATGTACTCCTTAAAACCTTTGCCGCCTAATTTTTTTATCAGATAACGTATTTCAATCGGGGAGTTATCTAAGAAAGCTTCAGTAGAAAATCCATTAATGTTTGTGTTTTGTTCAGAAAGAAACTTAGTAGCAATATCAATTGCTTCGGGGCGGGTAAGTTTCATACTCAAACTGTTGTAAACTCCGAAAGGATATAAAGCTATAATTAGTGCTAGAAGTGCAATACCGGAGATTAACCAAAATTTGTGGTCTCTGAATGATGCTTTCATTTTATATCCATATTCTTGTTTGTTAAGACGGCTTAAAAATAGAAATGTTTGTAGAGAGTATCAATTAACACTTTTTCTAAGAGAGAATGAAAAATGTTATATTGCACACTCATAAGAGAAAATTTTCTTTACAAATGACGGAACCCGAAGTAAACATTAATTTAGCCCGTGAGCATGGATTAACCGATGAAGAATACGGCTGGGTCTGTGAAAGATTAGGCAGAATTCCAACTTTTACTGAGCTTGGTATTTTTAGTGTTATGTGGAGCGAGCATTGTAGTTACAAAAATTCAATTGCCCTTCTTAAAACTTTACCTCGCAGTGGTGAAAAATTACTTGTTAATGCCGGAGAAGAAAATGCGGGATTAGTTGATATCGGGGAAGGATTTGCAATAGCTTTTAAAATAGAGAGCCATAATCATCCGTCTGCTGTAGAACCATATCAAGGTGCAGCTACCGGTGTTGGCGGAATTCTAAGAGATATTTTCACGATGGGCGCACGTCCGATAGCATGTTTAAATTCATTACGATTTGGTCCTCTAACTGATCCTAGAACGAGATATCTTTTTGAAGGAGTTGTAAAAGGAATTGGTGATTACGGAAATTGTTTTGGTGTTCCTACAGTAGCCGGAGAAGTTTATTTCGATGAATCTTATAAAGGTAATCCGCTTATAAATGCAATGGCAATTGGAGTAGTTGATACGAAGCATGTAATATCTGCAACTGCAAAAGGAAATGGTAATCCTGTAATGATAGTTGGTTCTTCAACTGGAAGAGACGGAATTCACGGTGCAACATTTGCATCGGAAGAAATTTCAGAAAAATCGGAAGCGAAACGCCCATCAGTTCAAGTTGGTGATCCATTTACAGAAAAACTTTTGCTTGAAGCTACACTTGAGATTATCAAAGAAGATTTAGTTGTTGGAATACAGGATATGGGAGCGGCAGGAATTTCGTGTTCAACTTCTGAAATGAGTGCTAAGGGCGAATCAGGAATGATTATAGATCTGAACAAAGTTCCTCTTCGTGAAGATTCTATGACTGCTTATGAGATTATGCTTTCTGAAAGCCAGGAAAGAATGCTTGTTGTTGCAAAGAAAGGATGTGAAGATAGAGTTAGAGAAATTTTTTCTAAGTGGGATTTGCATTGCGAAACAATCGGTCAGGTTACAGACAAAGAAAAAGTAATTATTAATTATCACGGCGAGAAGAAAGCGGAAATTTCACCAATCGAACTTGTGCTTGGCGGTAATGCACCGGTTTATATTAGAGAAACCGCAGAACCAAAATATCTTGAAGAGACAAGAAAATTTAATTGCAGAGTATTACCTGAGCCGGAAAGTTTAGGAGAAGTATTCGAAAAAATATTTTCATCACCAAATATTGCATCGAAACGCTGGGTATTTCAGCAGTATGATTCAATGGTTAGAACAAATACAATTGTTGGTCCGGGCTCCGATTCAGCAGTGATCTATATAAAAGAAATAAATAAAGCCATAGCTGCAAAAACTGATTGCAACGGAAGATATGTTTATCTAAATCCGAAAGAGGGAACAAAGATTGCTGTTGCAGAATCTGCACGTAATGTTGTTTGCAGCGGTGCAACTCCTCTTGCAATTACAAACTGTTTGAACTTTGGCAATCCATACAAACCTGAGATGTACTGGACTTTTAAAAAAGCTATTGAAGGAATGGGAGAGGCTTGCAGATTTTTCAACACACCTGTAACCGGGGGTAATGTTAGTTTCTATAATGAAAGCCCAGATACGTCTGTCTACCCAACTCCGGTTATTGGTATGGTGGGACTGATTGAAAAATTAGAAAATATTACAACAGCAGAATTCAAAAAAGAAAATGATTTGATCTATCTGCTTGGCGAAGATTACGAAGAAATTGGCGGAAGTGAATATTTAAAATTGATTCACAATTTGGTTACTGGTGAAATACCGCGGATTGATCTTCAAACAGAAAAAGATCTTCATAAATTAATTCTTCATCTAATTGATAACGGATTAATTAATTCTGCACACGATATTTCTGACGGCGGAATAATTACTGCTATTGCTGAAAGCTGTATAATCAATCCGGAAAAAGTATTAGGTGCAAAAGTAAAGCTTCCCATAAAGACACGTGAAGATTTTTCATTTTTCTCCGAATCGCAATCAAGAGTTATTGTTTCAATTGATCCGCAATCGAAAGAGAAATTTGAAGAAGTAGTTTCGAAAAGTTTTACCCCATTTTTATTACTAGGAAAAGTTGAAGGAACAAGTCTGAATGTTAATGACCAGTATGGTTTTCCAATTAACCAGTTAATTGATCTTTATTATTCTGCAATTCAAAAGAGAATGGATATTGCGCATTAAGATTTTAAAATCAATCAGTTCTGTAATTTCTTCATTAACCTACAGAAAGATAATTTCTTTTCTCAAACATTATGTTCTCGGACTATTCAAAAAAATGGATGAGAACAATACATTCTTTGCGGGTGCAGGGATTTCTTTTTCTCTTTTACTAGGCATGATTCCGTTCTTACTGCTTTTATTTTCAGTTTTAGGAAATATTTTTGATCAATCGGTTATTGAATCTCAAGTAAATAATTTTATAGATCAGACAATTCCATATGCAGCCTATGCTAATTATGTAAAACGAATGATAAGTTCCCGATTACCTGAAGTAATTGAATACAAAACATTAGCCGGGTATGTGGGTGTTATCGGATTGTTGTTTACTTCAACCTGGATATTCAGCAGCATAAGAACAATTTTGAATCATATTTATCATGTTAAAATTCAGAAAGGTTATTTGTACGGATTAATACGTGATATTCTTATGGTAATTCTACTAGTCTTCATCATTACAATTTTCACCTTTATTGTTCCCGCACTGAATATCATTTACGAGCTAACTAAAAATTATGATTTTGTTCAATCTTATACTCAAAGCTCATTATGGAATATTCTAGTCTATACAGTATCGTTGGTATTAATGTTCGGATTATTCTTTGCACTCTATTATTTAATTCCTTATGAGCAATTAGGTAAAAAAGTTGCAGCTGTAAGTGCATTATGGACAACATTGCTTTGGGAAATAGCCCGTAGCGTTTTTGGTTATTATGTTAATAATATATTAAGTACAAATCCGTTGTATGGAGCTTTTGTTCTAATCATTGCAATTTTATTATGGCTCTTTTATTCTGCATGTTTATTTATTGTTGGAGCCGAGATTGGACAATTATATAGAGAGAGACAAATAAATAAAATTATTCGTGCCGGCGGGGATTCTTGAATATAATTCCTACATAAAAAAAACGATTTGAACTTTTTTAGCGTTCAGTTGTAAGATAAAAATATTTTTAAACGGAGATTCTTCATGTCAATAAAAATTAATAAACTAAACAGTTTTTTATTACATAGTTCTTTTTTTATTCTTCTATGGTTTGCGTTTAGTATTTCTGAAAGTAGTTTTGCGCAAGACGTACCTCCTAACACAAAGAAAAAAGGAGATTTCGTATCGCAGGATGCGGTGGAACTAAATAAAATAAAACAACTTAAAGTAAAGACACGAATAAAATATGCTGCCAACTATGATTTAAGCGGAAAAATGGTTCCTAAGAAAATTGCAATGAAAGAAGTTTTTAATAAAAAAGGTTTATTGACTCTGAGAGAAGAATATAATGGAATGGGAAATGTCGTGGCCAAATATTTATTTACTTATGATTCCAAAAATAACCCCATCAAAGCAGAATCAATCGAATCTGATGGAAGAACAGCGCTACAAGTATCAAAATATGATTCTCGCGGAAATGAGATTGAAAGAAGTATAAATGAAAAAAGGAGAAATAAAACTGGATCGAAAATGCTTTTTAAGTATGATAAAGATGACAATTTAATAGAAACAAAAGATTTTAATAATAATAAACTTTCAGATATACTTACTACCACTTATAGCGTCGGTAAAAGAATCGGTTCAATTGTAAAAGACGAGAAAGGAAATACTCTATTAACAATTACACCTGAATATGATTCTAATGGTAAGTTGATAAAAGAAACTCGAAAAAATTCTTCAGTCAATGTTATATACACATATAAATATGATTCTAAAGGAAATCTAATTGAAATGGTTGATGATGAGACAAAACGATATTATAACTATGATGAGAAAGGTAATGTAACTGAACACAAAATGTATTTACTTGACGGTAGACGTCAATTAAGATTAGTGTTTAAATATGGATCTAATGGTTTACAGAATGAAGTATTAAGGTTTGATAACAACGAGAAACCGGTGTTAAACACAAGTTTTGTTTATGAGTACTATAAATAATCTTTAGGAATAAAAATCCGACCGAGAAAACCATCCGGTCGGATTTTTAATGCATCGGAAATTAATTTTTAAATGCTAAATCATTTTCGTTTGTAGGGTGTTCACTTAAATATTTTTGATAAAGAAAACCATTATAAAACCTTTCACACATTCTTCTTGTCTTTTCACAATCAGCAAATTTTGCTAGACGGCTAACTAAATAAACACCTTGAGCATTACCAATCTTTACAAGAGACAATGCAGCAATTACTCTTTCTTCTAGTGTTTTTCCTTCACGAAGAAGCTGCATTAATGGAATAACTGCTTTCTGCGATTTCATTTCACCAAGATTAAATGCACAGCTAACACGCAACCCTTCATTATCTGAAGCTAAACCAATTAATCTGTTTAACTCAATAGTTTCATATGTGTTTACTTTTGGTGTGGTCTTATTCACTTCCGCGAAAGAAAATCCTGTGAATAGCAAGAAAGAAAGTATAAGTGACGATAAAAATACTTTTGCTTTCATGACATCCTCTTTTCTATTTATTTGTTAATTAATGTGGCGATCTTTTTCTTTCGCCTTCACACATTAAGACGACAATATTTTTAAAAGGTTGCGCAAAAATTTAAAAACCACATATTCATGCGAGGGCAAAAAAAATCCTCAACTAAAATGTTGAGGATTTGAGAATAAATGTACTATACAAGAAATCTCATAATTTCCAATCACATCCAATTTCTAGTGAACCATATTTTAATGTTCCGAATCCCATGCGGCCTGATACGGCAAAAGTCGGCGATACCCAGTATCTGCCTCCACCTTGAAATCCCAACCACAATCCACCGTGTGACGGCGATGGATACATTCCGGAATTATTTCCTTTATATTTTACATAACCGGCATCAAAGGCAAGAACAAGACCCGCCCAAAGATCAATTTTTTCATTAGTTAATTTAAAATGATAGTTACCTTGGGCACCTAACAGAAAATCTTTATAACCCCATTCACCACCAACAAATGAATCATTAAATGACCAATAACGGAGAATTCCGCCAAAACCAACATCACCAAAATCTTTTAAATTAATTCCGTATTCATAATTAAAACCGATTTGTGGAACCGACCCAAGGAAAGATAATCCTATAGATGGACCAAGATAATGTTTTCCAACTTCAAATTGTGCATTGGTTATTATCGGAAAAATAATTAGAAATAAAAAAGCTAAGAATTTATTTCTGTTCATATCAAACTCCTAAATAATCGTAAAAAGTATAAACTAAAATTTAACAATAATTAGTTTTAAATTTTTCTTGTTCGGTTGTTCAAATGTAATTCTCTTTTTGTGATCGAATTGAATGAGCTGAGCCTATCGACAGATTTTTATCGGTTTTAAACTATTTAAGTAATCTTTAAAACCGCTAGTATTAGTGCTATTTGACATTCGGACATTCCTTAGATATATTTGTGCCCCGAGTAAAGAAAAAAAATTTTATACATAAAATTACATCGCGGGGTGGAGCAATTGGTAGCTCGTCGGGCTCATAACCCGAAGGTTATAGGTTCAAGTCCTATCCCCGCTACAAAGAAAAGCCTGATTTAAGATCAGGCTTTTTACATTCTACGAACAACTTCCTATCCCATTAAAACTTGATACTTAACCTTTCATTCACAATATTCGTAACAAAATTATTACAGACAATATGCTCAAGACGCTTCTCATTAAAGATTATGCACTCATTGAAAACATCGAAGTTGAATTCGGTAAAGGACTGAATATTATTACGGGTGAAACCGGTGCCGGAAAATCTATCTTAATAGATGCTATGGGATTATTACTCGGTGAGCGGGCATCTACCGAGGTTGTTAGAAAAGGATCTGAAAAATCTGTTGTAGAAGGTCTATTTGATGTAACGGGGAATAAGAAAGTTCAGCAACTTCTCACGGTGAATGAAATTGAATTCAATTCTGAGTTGATCATTAGACGCGAAGTATCCTTAAAAGGAACTAACAGATGTTTTTTGAATGATACACCAGTTACGCTTAATCTAATTAAAGAAACTGGCGATCTCTTGGTTGATCTTCACGGACAGCATGAGCATCAATCTTTATTACGGGCGGAAACACACATCGAAATGTTGGATGAATTTGCAAATCTCGAGGTTAAGTTGAATGAATTTAGATCTTCATCACGGCAACTCTCTGCTTTGTCCAAAGAGTTGCGGGATCTAGTCCAAAAAGAAAATTTATTGAAAGAGAAAAAAGATTTAATTGAATTTCAGATAAAAGAAATTGATGCTGTTTCACCAAAAGAAGGAGAAGAAGAAAAACTTTCTGATGAATTAAAAATTTTAGAGAATTCTGAAAAACTTCTTTCACTTACAAATGATATATATAATGCCGTATATGAAAATGAACAGTCCATTCAAGAACAAATTGCAGATATAAAAAATAAAATTCTGGATCTTTCAAAAATTGATAAATCATTTAATGATAATCTTAATGAAGTTGATTCAATTTTGGCTTCTCTTGCTGATATTTCTTCTTTCATGCGGGGTTATAAGGACAGAATTGATATTGATCCAAACCGTTTAGAAGAAATAAGAGAACGTCTCGGTTCACTTATCCTGCTTAAGAAAAAATATGGTGGTTCACTTAAATCAGTCTTTGAACATCGAGAAAAGATTGGTGCTGAGTTTGAACTTGCCGAAAATTTTTCCATAAAGATTTCTCAACTGGAAAAGAAAATAGATGATTCAAGAAAATCGTGTGGCTTACTTGCAAAGAAACTTTCACAAGAAAGAAAAGTTGTTTCGAGTAAAATCAAAAAAGAAATTGAAGACGCGTTAAAGTATCTAGGAATTTCTGATTCAATTTTTAAAGTGAAATTAGAAAATGACATTGTCCCAAATACGGCAGAGAATTTTATTATTGTTGACGGGAAAAATTATAAATTCAACGAACATGGTTTTGATAACATTGAATTTTTTATTTCGACAAATGTCGGGGAAGATCCTAAACCGCTTGTAAAAGTTGCGTCAGGCGGAGAAGTTTCACGTATTATGCTCGGATTAAAATCTATACTTGCAAAAACAGATAAACTACCCATTCTTATTTTTGATGAAATTGATACTGGTGTTAGCGGACGTATTGCGCAGAAGGTTGGACAGGTTCTAAAATCTCTTGCATCTTATCATCAAATTATTGCCATAACTCATTTACCCCAAATTGCCGGACTTTCAGATTTCCATTATGCTGTAGAAAAGAAAAAAGCAGTTGACCGAGTAGTTAGTTCGATAAGAATTCTAAAGGGTGAAGAGCGCATTAAAGAAGTTGCAAAATTAATGAGCGGTGAGAAAGTTACCGAGGCAACTCTTAACGGTGCGCGTGAGCTTATGGGATTATCTAAGAACTAAAAAATGTTTTTTAGCACAATACCATTTTTCCGATAATATTCCCTTTGTGATGAAAAATTTGTTCGTTAAATTCATAGCAAAAGAAATCAATAAAAGCGAGGGTTGTATGATTAAAAGAATACTTTCTTTATTTGTTGTGTGCAGTTTGTTTCTTTCAGTCAATCTGAAAGCACAAAGTTTACAAGAAACTCTTTCCAAATTATCATCTACCGTTGGGGCGCAATATGTTAAACCGGTAATTTCAGCATTTGGTTCAAATCTTAATTCAGGCTGGGTTACAAATGCACCATCTGCAAGTAAATTGGAATTTCATCTTGATGTAAAAATTATTGCTATGGGGTCATTTTTTTCTGATGATGTAAAAAACTTTGTTGAAACAGGCCAGTTCTATTTTTCTCAGGATCAAGCTTCTCAAATTCTTAATAATACGACAGGCCTCGCGCAAGGATCACCTACCTATGTTTTACTCAGATCTCAACTTCAAAATACTCCAATGAGTGTTACATTTTCCGGTCCGACAATAGTAGGTAAGAAAAATCAAGATTTAAAAATTCTTTTTCCTGGACAGACTTTTCAAGGATATAATTTACCGGCAACAACTTTCAGTATGTCTGGTGTTAGTGGATTTTTAGATGAACTTCCGGTTTTACCAACAGCGGCGGCTCAAGTTACTGTCGGTACTCTTTTCGGAACTAATTTTGCATTCCGTTATTTCCCCGATGTAGATATTAAAGATATGGGTAAATTTAGTTTTTGGGGTGTCGGCTTAATTCACAATCCGGGTGTATGGTTCTCTAATCCAATTCCGGTTGATCTTGGAGTTGGATTTTTTACACAAAAAATGAAAGTCGGAGATATGTTTGAAAGCACAGCTTCTCAGTTTGGAGTTTATGTCAGTAAAACCTTTGGAGCGATTATTTCTTTTACTCCTTATGCAGGATTAACAATTGAATCTTCTAAAACGACTGTTTCATATAATTACCAATCCAATCAAATTGTAAACGGAACTTCAGTTCCACCCGTTAATATTGCCTTTGAACTAGAAGGTGAAAATTCTAGTAGTGCAGTAATCGGATTTACCCTTCATCTAGCAGCAATTAATATTAATGCGGATTATAAATTGGCTAAAACTAAAACCGCAAGTGCTGGCATTTCATTCGGATTATAGACAAAATAATTTTCTACTAAAGGGGCTGAACAAGCCCCTTTTCTTTTTGTATTTTCCTACTATGATTTTATCGGACTCCCATTGAAAGAAACTGCAATATATATTCATATTCCATTTTGTGATCACAAGTGTATCTACTGCGATTTTTACTCGATCATCTCTTATGATAATATTTCTTCTTACTTAAATTCACTTAAGAAGGAAATTGATTTTTACTCCGCTAAATATTCTGCAGAAAGAAAAATAATTTCCGTTTTTTTTGGCGGAGGGACTCCATCTTTTATGGAACCTTATTATATCTCTGAAATTTTACAATACATTAAGAAAAAATTTTCTGTAAATGAGAACACGGAAATAACACTTGAGACAAATCCCGGAACAGTAAGTTTAAAAAAGCTAGAAGAGTTTAAAAAAATTGGTATCAACAGGATCAGCGTTGGAATACAATCATTCAATGAGGATGAATTAAAATTTCTAACCAGAATACACAACTCGCAAACTGCGATTCAAACAGTTCTCGATTCTGCTGCAGTTGGTTTTGAAAACATAAGCGTTGATTTAATTTTTAATTTACCCGGACAAACAAAAGAGAAGTGGGAAAAAAATCTTAATCAAGCTGTTGCACTTCCCATTAAACACATCTCTGCGTACAGTTTGATTTTAGAGAAAGGAACAATTCTTAATAAAATGGTTATTGATGGTAAAGTAAAAATGCAAAATGAAGATTACGATGCAGACCTTTATGAATTCACAATTGATTTTCTTACTCAACATGGATTTGAACAATATGAAGTTTCTAACTTTGCAAAAAATGGTTATGAATGCATTCACAACAATGCATATTGGCGATACAAAGATTATCTAAGTTTTGGTACATCTGCACACTCTTTCGTAAACGGAAAACGTTGGTGGAATTATTCAGCATTGAATTTTTATAATGCGGCAATTGAATCAAAAGGGAATGCAGTGATAGGAGAAGAAATTCTTTCCGTGAAAGAAAAATTGAACGAGTATGTTATGCTTGCGCTTCGCAGCAAAGGACTTGATTTGATCGAACTGAAAAAATATTTCGGTGAAGATTGGCTAATGAAGAACAAAAATTATTTGAATCAACTTGAACAAGAAAAATTCCTTATCAAAAAAAATGAGATGATTAAATTCACACCTAAAGGTTATGCAGTCTGCGATGAAATACTTACCAAATTTTCTTCTTAAAAAGAGTTCTTGCCTTAATTATCAAATTATTTGAGTTGCGTTTTAGTCTATTGATAGTAACTTACAATTGGAAATATTTATCGGGGTAGACATGGATAAGCATTATGTACAAAACACTATTCAAATTTTGTTGCTATTAATTTTATCAATTCTAATTTCTTTTGCTGCACTTAATGCACAGACAAAAGAAAAATTGAGTAAATCGCAGCAATCGAATTTATCTACAGTTAAATATTCAAAATTCAACATAAATAATATCTCTACTTTCATTTTTAATAATGGTATAGCAGATGCAGCCCCATATCCGGGTCCCTATTCGGGATTTCAATTTCCGAATGGCTCGGGAAAAATTTGTGTAACGAATACTGGTTTTCTTTGGGCAGGAAAAGTAGATGATAAAATTTCTTCCGGAGGATCATCCTTTCGCTCAGGTTTAACACCGGGAAAAATTCTTGCAAACGGATTAGCAGAAGACTCCAATGCACCCAATGTTAGAGTTTATAGAGTGCGGAGAGATTATAAAGATGCTGATCTTCAAAAGGAAGCTGCTGATGAAGGGAAGACAACTCAAGAGATATTTTCTCAATACGAAAAAGACTGGAATGAATGGCCGGCTATTGATGGCGCACCATATGAGGATAAAAATCTAGATAGTATATTCAATCCGCAAATTGATATTCCAGGCGTACCAGGTGCAGATCAAACTTTGTGGTTTGTTGCTAATGATCTTGATTCAAATAAAACAAAAGAACTATTCGGATCTCTTCCAATGGGAATTGAATTGCAGGTTACGATCTGGGGTTATAACCAGGAAAATTCATTAGGTAATGCTTTGTTCAAACGCTATGTAATTATTAACAAGAGCAATAAACAATTTACTGATATGCATGTGGGAATTTGGTCGGATATAGATGTTAGCGCTAGAAGAATAGATCTAGCTGGCTGTGATACTACTTTAAATCTTGGTTACATATTTGGTACCGATTCCGATGATCCCCAATATGAGGAATTCTCACCGGCAGTTGGATTTTCTTTGTTACAAGGTCCAATAGTTTCTGGAAATAGTAGTGACCAAGCAATTTTTCTTGGCAAAAAAATTAAAGGCAAAAAGAACTTAGGATTTTCGGCATTTGCTTACACAACTAACGGTAATGCTGGTTTTATGGATCCAAGATTAGGTCAGTACAGTGGAACTATTGAATTAAATAATTTACTACAAGGGAAAAGGTTAACAGGAGAGTTATGGCAAATTCCAGAGCTGATGGGAGGTGGAACAACAAAGTATCCTCTTTCCGGTGACTATTTAAGAAGAACAGGATTTTATGATGGTGTTCAAACTCCATCCAGTGACAGAAGAATGTTAATGTCTTCAGGTTCATTCAACATGGCACCTGGTGATACGCAGGAAGTTGTATTTGCTGAATTAGCCGCCGGTGCTGATGGAGGCGCTAATAATCTAACTGCTGTTGCTCTTCTAAAATTTAATACTTATAGCTTACGAGGTGCTTATTTCTGGTCACCGCCAATTACAATTAATCAAACAAAACCTATTGTATCAGTAACTAACTTTGATGGAGAAATACTTTTAGATTGGGGAGAAGATCTGAATCAGATAAATAAAATTGAAAGCGGGGACTCAATATATAAGTTTGAAGGTTATAACATTTACCAATTCCCAAGTGCAGATTCAAAATTTAACGAGGCTAAACTTGTTGCTACTTATGATCTTTTTAATGGTATTACTAAAATAGTCTCGTTTGATTTTAATCCATTAACACAATCATACACTACAACTATCAGATTAAACGGTTCTGATTCGGGAATAAAGAGACACATTTCAATAAAAAATGATCTCTTCCGAAACCAACCCTTAGTTAATTGGAATGAATATTATTTTGGTGTTACTCAATATTCATATTCAACATCAAATTTGGCCTTAACAAACTACCGTGAATCCAGTACTAATATATATAAGGCAATTCCCCAGCCAATACAACCGGGTTTAATCAATGAAAAAAATGTAGGTTCCGGCATCAATGTATTTCATCATGCCGGATCATTTTCTACTTCAACCGTTACGGCAAGCGTTGTTGATCCCACAAAATTAACAAATAGCGAATATGAAATAACATTTCAGATAAAAAACAACATTCCCTTTTTTACTGTAAAAAATCTTACTACGGCAAAGACTATTCTTTTTGAGCAGACAATTCCATATCATAAAGAGGATATTCCTCTTGTTGAGGGCGTTCTTTTAAAAATATTTAACAGTACAAGCCGCCCATTTACTGCGAATGATGTTTATCGTTTTCAAACTATTGGTTCAAGCTTTGATAAAAATATTGAAGAAGAAAGCTTTGATAAAATAAATGTCTTCCCAAATCCATTTTATGGAACAACTAAAAACGAATTATTCAACTATGATAATTTTATAAATTTCACACATCTCCCTGTGCGGGCTATTTTCAGAATATTTAATATTGCGGGACAATTAGTAAGGAAGTTTGAAAAAGATTCTTCTGAAAGAATCATTAGATGGGATTTAAAAAATGATAGTGGTGTAACTTTACCCTCAGGACTCTATATCGCACATATAGAGCTTCCGGATTTCGGTAAAGTGAAAATTCTTAAAATCGCGATTATACAACAGTAATTTATTTTGAGCATTATTGATAAAATTTTTTCATTTTCAATAGGAAGATTATATTATCTATTGAATAACTGAAGGAAATTAATCATGTACGACAAATTCAAAGACATAATTCCCGTATCAATACTTGCCGGAGCCATTCTACTTTCAGTAATTATATTTTCATTTGTTTGGAAATCAACAAAGAATGCCGATCAAACTATTACCGTAACCGGCTCAGCAAAAAAAGAAATTGTTTCCGATCTAGGTATTCTTCGCGGGACATTACAATCAGCAAGTTCTGTTAGACAAAATGCTTATCAGGTTGTTCAACAGCAAATGCCTACAATCTTAAAATATTTGGAATCGCAAGGATTTAAAAAAGATCAAACTGAGGTTTTTGGTATAAATGGTTCCCCGGTTTTTGAAGTTGCAGAGAATGGTGTGCAAACGCAAAAAATATCTCATTATGTTTACAGCCAGCGCTTCGAAATAAAATCAAATGATGTAAAAAAAATAAAAGAACTTTCTGTAACACTTAGTTCGCTTGTTGAAAAAGGTTTGGATATAAATGTTGAAGCACCTGAATATCTTTACACAAAACTTGATGACTTGAAAATCGAAGTACAAGCTGCTGCATCAAAAAACGCAATGGAACGAGCTGTTAAAATTGCAGAAGCAACCGGCAGAAGTCTTGGTCCGCTTCGTAATGCAAGAATGGGTGTCATTCAAATTACTCCGCGCAATTCGAATATGATTTCAGATTACGGAATGAACGATGCGACATCTATCGAAAAGGAAATAACTGCCGTAGTTAGCGCATCATTTGAGATCAAGTAATTCTTTTTTGCTATTTCAAGCTATTCTTCCTACCTTTGCACTGTCTATTTCGCCCCTCGAGGGCGATTTTTATTTGTGGAATATGAAAAAACAGCAAATTTTCAACAGATTCGAAGAAATTGTTAAAGCCCAAGGCTTTGTTCTTGTTGATTTAGTCATGCGCGGAGATAACCACCTTCGTATTATCGAAGTATATATAGATAACGAAAAAGGAATCACTACAGTTGACTGTGCTAATGCAAGCCGGATATTGAACGAGGTAATCGAATCTGAAAAACTGATTGATTCTAATTACCGACTGGATGTTTCTTCACCGGGTGTTGAAAGACCGCTTAAGTTTTTAGTTCAGTATAGTAAGCATATTAACAGGAAATTTGAAATTGAATTTAAAGATATTGAAGAAATTAAAAAGTTGAATGCAAAATTAATCCGTATAGAAGCTGAAGATCTTTTCTTTACTGAAAAAAACTCAGAGTATAAAATAAATTTTAATAACATTATAAAAGCAAAAGTATTAATTAGTTTTTGATCACACAGGAGTAAAAATGAACACCGAGATAGTAGAATCCTTTGCTCAGATGGTCCGAGAGAAAAGTCTCGACAAAGATGTTCTTGCAGGAATCATTGAAGAAATTTTTGGAATTATGGTTAAGAAAAAATATGGACTGGAAGCTAAGTATGATGTTGTTGTGAATATGGATAAAGGCGATATAGAAATATTTCTTGAAAGAACAATTGTTGACACAGTTAATGATCCCGGAACCGAAATAAGCATTAATGAAGTTAATGAAAAGGGAAATGCAGATGATCTTGAAGTTGGAGAAGACTTTGTTGAAAAGATCGAATTAAAAGAATTTGGAAGAAGATTAATAAATCTTGCACGCCAAAGTTTAAACCAAAAAATCCGAGAAATCGAAAAAGAATTGGTTTATAATGAATACAGCGAAATGCTCGGCGAGATTGTTGTCGGAGATATTTATCAGGTTAGAAGAAACGATGTTCTTATTAATCACAATAAGAATGAACTAATCCTACCGCGTAACGAACAAATTCCAAGAGAGAAATACAGAAAAGGTGATACTATTCGTGCGGTCATTAAAGATGTTAGAAAAACTCCGAACGGACCGCTTATTGTAATATCACGAGGTGATAATCTTTTCTTAAGAAGATTATTTGAAATCGAAATCCCGGAAATCTATGACGGAGTAATTGAGATAAAAGGAATTGCACGCGAACCGGGTGAAAGAGCAAAAGTTGCAGTTGAATCAAATGATGCCCGAATAGATGCGGTTGGAGCTTGCGTCGGAATGAAAGGTGTTCGTATTCATGCAATCGTACGTGAGTTGAACAATGAAAATATTGATGTAATTAATTATACGGATGACTCAATTGTATTTATTCAAAGATGTCTTGCACCGGCTAAACTAAAGCAAATCGAAATTGATGAAGAAGCTAAAAAATGTATTGTTACAGCGGATAGCGATCAAGTATCATTAATTGTTGGCCGTAACGGTGTTAACATCCGGCTTGCAATTAAACTCAGCGGTTATGAGATCGAAGTAATCAGACAAGAAAAACCATTTGAAGAATATGATGAAGATATTGAACTTGTTGAATTAAGAGAAGAATTGGGATCGGAAGTTGTTGATCTCTTGATTAATAACAGATTAGATACTGCACTTGAAGTCCTTGGTGCCGGTATTGAAAAGTTAAAAGAGATTGAAGGCGTTGACGAAGAAAAGGCTAAACAAATAATTGAAATTCTCGAAAATCAATTTGAAGAAGAAGAATAAACAATTACACAAATACAGGTAATTACAAAATGCCGGATACAGTAAAAGACAAAAAATTACGACTATACAAATTTGCTACTGAGTATAATCTTGCTACGGAAACTTTAGTTGAATTTTTACAGAAGAAAGGCTACGAAGTAAAATCTCATATGTCTCTGTTGACCGATGAAATGGTGGCGGATATAAAGTCATTTTTCAAAAAGGATATTGAGAAAGCGGAAAAACATTATAAGAAGATTTCGGAATTTCAGAAAAAGAGAAGTGATCAGGATGAAGCAGAGGCAGCTTTAGAAACATCAAAGAAAGTTGCAGAACAAAAACATACCGAAGAAAAGGAAAGCGATCTATTCAAAGAGAAAGAAACTGTTGCAGATCAAGTAGCAACTGTACAAACTACTGAAATAGTAGAAACAGTTACAGAAGCTGAACCGGTTGATGAAAAAGTTGAAGAAGTTTTAGAAGAATCAAAATCTTATAAAACAGAAACAGAAATTGCAATTGAAGGAAGAAGAAAAGGATTAACAATTGTTGGTAAGATGGATCTGAAGGACCGGAGAGAAAAACCGGAAACAGTTCCCTCTACTCCTCAAGTTAAACCATTAGAAGTTGCCGCTGAAGATAAAGATGCAGATAAAAAAGGCAAAAAGAAAAAGAAAGTTCTAAAGTCGAAGAAAAAAGCTGCCGGTCCCGGTGAAGGTCCCGAAGAAGTTATAGTTGCTAAGAAGAAAAGAAAAATAAAACGTCTGGAAATTGATAAACGTGAAGTTGAAGATGCAATTAAACGGACTTTACTAAGCATGGATGAATCTGCAGTTGGAGATAGAGCTTCAATTCGAAAGAGAAAAAGAAAAGAGAAACAGGATATTCAAGATCAGATCCTTCAGCAGAAAGAATTAGACAAAACAAAAATTTCAGTAACCGAATACATTGCTGTTAACGAACTTGCAAATCTTATGGGCGTTTCAGTAAGTGATGTAATTTCAAAATGTATTTCACTTGGATTGATGGTTTCTATAAATCAACGGCTTGATGTTGAAACAATTACACTTGTTGCTGATGAATTCGGATTTGAAATAGAACTGCAAGCTGCATATCAAGCTGATATAGATGCGGACATTCCTGATACAATTGAATCGCTTAAACCACGCCCGCCTGTCGTTACAATTATGGGTCACGTTGATCACGGTAAAACATCTTTACTTGATTACATTCGCAGAGCTAATGTTGTTGCAGGTGAAGCCGGCGGAATAACTCAGCACATCGGCGCTTACAAAGTAATTACTGAAGACGGTAAACAAATTTCATTTCTCGATACTCCAGGTCACGAAGCATTCACAGCTATGCGTGCACGCGGTGCTAGAGTTACAGATATTGTAGTTTTAGTTGTTGCAGCAGATGATGCCGTAATGCCTCAAACTGTTGAAGCAATCAATCACGCTCAAGCGGCCGGCGTTCCAATAATAATTGCTATCAATAAAATTGATAAACCGAATTCTAACATAGAAAAAATCAAACAACAACTTGCTGATAGAAATGTTTTAGTTGAAGAATGGGGCGGAAAATATCAGTGTGTTGAAATCTCGGCCAAATCCGGAAAGAATGTTGACGTACTTTTAGAAAAAATTGCTCTTGAAGCGGAATTGCTTGAGTTAAAAGCGAACCCGGAAAGATTGGGAAGAGGTACAATCATTGAATCTCAGCTTGATAAAGGAAAAGGTGTAACGGCTACGGTTCTTGTTCAAAAAGGTACTGTAAGGATTGGAGATCCGTTCATTGCTGGAGTAGTACACGGACGTGTGCGTGCAATGTTTGATGAACGTAGCAAAAAAGTTTTTGAAGCCGGACCATCCACACCGGTACTTGTGCTTGGTTTTGAATCTGCACCTCAAGCAGGCGATAATTTTACTGTTGCAGAATCTGAAAGAGAAGCGCGAGAAATTAGTTTGAAACGTATGCAGTTGAAACGTGAACAAGATCATCGTCAAGTTCATCATATTACTCTTGATGAAATTGCAAGTCAAATTAGTTATGGCGGATTTAAAGAACTTCCTGTAATAGTTAAAGGTGATGTGGACGGTTCAATTGAAGCATTATCGGATTCATTAATGAAATTATCAAATCAAGAAGTTTCGGTTCGTGTTATTCACAAAGGTGTTGGTGCAATTTCAGAAGGTGATGTGCTTTTAGCTGCAGCATCGGGAGCTATTATAGTAGGCTTCCACGTTCGTCCAAATACAAATGCAAGAAAACTTGCTGAAGTTGAAAAAGTTGATATCCGTCTCTACAATGTTATTTATGATGCAATCAACGAAGTAAAATCTGCTCTAGAAGGATTACTCTCGCCTGTTGTATCCGAAGAAGTTGTTGCTACTCTCGAAGTCCGGGATATTTTCAAAGTTCCTAAAGCAGGAACAGTCGCTGGTTGTTCAGTTCAAGACGGTAAAATTACCAGAGGTAATAAAGTACGGTTGTTCAGAGAAGGAATTGCTGTTTACGAAGGTGAGATCAGTTCATTAAGAAGATTCAAAGATGATGTCCGTGAAGTTGAAAAAGGTTACGAATGCGGTCTCAGCATTGCAAACTTTAATGATATTAAAGTAGGCGATGTTGTTGAAGCTTATAAAATGATCGAAACAAAAAAGAAATTAGAGTAATGACTCACAGAATAGATAAAGTTTCAAGTTTGATTAAAGAAGAATTAAGTTTGATTTTTCTTCACAAAGTTCAGGACCCAAATTTCGGAATGATTACAGTTACGAACGTGAAGCTGAGTCCGGATTTGAAACACACAAAAGTTTATTTATCAGTTTACGATAAAGAAAAACGTGCTCTAGTCCTGGAAAAAGTAAATGAAATAAAAGGAATGATCAGGTCACAGTTAGCCGGAAGAATTCAAGTTAGATTTGTTCCTGAGCTTCACTTTTTTATAGATGATACTTTGGACTATGTAGAAAAAATGGAAGATTTGTTTAAGAAAATTCATGAAAGCGATAACGAAAAACACGATAGCTGAAATTGATCCGAACTTTGTTGACGGTGAAATTATTCTTTTTGATAAAGCATTGTTAAAAAGTGCGTTCGATTGTGTTTATAGAGTAAGAGAAACTGTCGGTGTTAAAAAAGTAGGACATGCAGGAACGCTTGATCCAATGGCAACAGGATTGATGATAGTTTGTACCGGAAAAATGACAAAAAGAATTCCAGAGATTCAAAATCTTGAGAAAACGTATAAAGGTATTATTACTCTTGGAAGAACAACACGTTCATTTGATACAGAAACTGATTTTGATACGAGAAATAATTTTGATGAAATAACAGAAGATCAAATTTATCAGGTGCGTGATAAATTCACCGGGAAAATATTTCAAACACCACCTATGTATTCTGCCGTTAAAAGAAACGGTAGATCTTTGTACCGTTTAGCAAGGCGGGGGATTGAAGTAGAACGTGAATTACGTGAAGTTTTTATATCAAAATTCGAAATTGAGAAAATTGATCTTCCTGACATCCATTTTGAGATAACTTGTTCTAAAGGAACATACATAAGAGTTCTTGCAAGTGAATTTGGCGAACAACTTGGGTGCGGAGCTTATCTAAAAGAATTACGGCGCACACATATTGGCGAGTTTGATGTTGATGAAGCTTTATCAATTGATGAGTTTAAAGAATTTGCAAAAAATTATTTTATTGCTGAATCTGAAATAGCATAATGAAAGTTTATACAGATACTTCTGAATTTGTAAAAATAAAAAGTGCGGTTGTAACCGTCGGTTCATTTGACGGTTTACATAACGGACATATTAAAATTTTTGAGAAAGTTCTTGAACTTTCTAAGAAGAATAACGGGACAAGTTTTGTAATTACTTTTGAACCTCATCCGCGTTCCGTAATCTCAAAAGATTTTGATTTGAAAATATTAACGTCGCTGGAAGAGAAGAAAGAAGTTCTTAAAAAGATTGGTATTGAAAATTTGATGGTAATAAGCTTTACTAAAGAATTTTCTCAATTAACTTCCGATGAGTTTATAAAAAAATATCTTATTGAAAAGATTGGCGCATCACATATGGTAATTGGCCATGATCATAAATTTGGTAAAGATCGTTTGGGTGACGAAAAAAAATTACGTGAGGTTGGAAAGATTTACAATCTGGAAGTAACAGCTGTTCCTCCGGAAATGTTGGATGGAGAAATTATTAGCAGTACAAAAATTAGAAATGCACTATTTGCAGGTGATATTGAAAAAGCAGGATTACTGCTTGGAAGAAATTATACATTAGCCGGTATTATTGTTAAAGGGATGCAGCGCGGCCGTTTGCTTGGATTTCCAACCGCCAACATTCAGCCGGATGATGAAAAAAAAGCGATACCAATGAACGGTGTGTACATTGTAAAATGTTTACTTGAAAATGAAACTCATTTTGGAATTATGAATATAGGTTTTAGACCAACATTTGAAAATAAACATGAATTAGTCTCCGAAGTACATATATTAAATTTCGACAGAGATATTTACGGAAAATATTTTAAGGTAGAATTTTTGAAACGTCTTCGTAATGAGAAGAAATTTGAAACAAAGGAAGACCTGATTCATCAAATTGAAGCGGATAAAAAAGCAGCACAAAAGTTTATAGAAAATTAATTAACTAATGAATCCCGGTTTATCTGCTACAGGCGGATTAATTCTGGGGTTTTATCGAACAATCAACTTAAGGAGTAACACAATGGCTTTGTCAAAAGAAGAAAAACTTGAGATCATCAAAAAATTCGGTAAAGGAGAAAAAGATAGCGGAACCACCGAAGTTCAAATAGCATTATTAACTGCAGAAATAAATCGTCTCACAGGACATTTTGAAGCGCATAAAAAAGATCATGCTTCAAGACGCGGATTGATGCAGATGGTTGGAAAAAGAAGAAGGCTGCTTGATTATCTAGCAAGTAAAAACATAGAAAAATACCGCAGCATAATTAAAGAATTGAACATAAGAAAGTAATGGAGTTTCTAAATGGTTTATACCAAAGAAGTACAAATAGGAAAACAAAAATTAATTTTTGAAACAGGAAAACTAGCCAAGCAGGCTAATGGCGCTGTTATGGTTCGCTATGGCGATACAATGGTTTTAGTTACTGCTGTAGCAGGAGAATTACGACCGGATGTTGATTTCTTTCCGCTCAGCGTTGAGTATAGAGAAAAAGCATTTGCGGCAGGAAAAATTCCTGGTGGATTTTTTAAACGCGAGGGAAAACCTACAGATAAAGAAGTTCTTACATCACGATTGATTGACCGTCCGCTTCGTCCGCTCTTTTCAGATAATTACAGAAATGATACTCAAGTAGCAGCATTCGTTTATTCTTACGACAGCGAAAATGATTCGGATGTAATTGCAGCTTGCGCAGCTTCGGCAGCACTAACAATTTCAGATATTCCTTTTCTTGAACCAATCGGCGAAGTTAGAGTTGGAAGAATCAACGGCGAGTTCGTTATTAATCCTACACTTCAAGAACTTGAATTGAGCGATATTGAATTAGTTGTTGCAGGAACAGAAAGTTCGATCATGATGGTTGAAGGTGAAGCAAAAGAATTGAGCGAACAGGTTATGCTTGATGCACTTAAATTTGCTCACACAGAAATCAAAAAAATAATTGAAGTTCTGAAAGAACTAAGACAGCTTTGCGGCAAACCTAAAATGGAAGTTGCTGAAAAGGTTGTTGATCAAAATTTATTTAACGACATATCAGCACTTGCACATGATAAATTCAAAGCGATTGTATCTTCAGTTTTGGCAAAAGAAGAAAGATCGGCACAGAACCATACATTAACAGATGAAATTCTTGCTGCTCTTGCTGAAAAATATCCTGAACAAGAATCAGCAATCAAAGAAATTCTTCATGATATGGAAAAAGATTTGATGCGTAAAAGAATTCTTGATGAAGGATTACGTCTTGATGGAAGAAATACTACTCAGATAAGACCAATAACAATCGAACTTGGAATTCTACCGCGACCGCATGCAACGGCACTTTTCACACGCGGAGAAACTCAAAGTTTAACCACTTTAACTTTGGGTGCCAAAGGCGATGAACAAATTATTGACGGACTTCAACCTGAATATAAAAAACGGTTTCTACTTCATTACAACTTTCCACCATTCAGTGTTGGTGAAACCGGAAGATTTTCTGGTGTTGGAAGAAGAGAAGTCGGACATGGTAATTTAGCAGAACGCTCACTTAAAAATATTATTCCAGCAGAAGAAAAATTCCCTTACATCGTCCGCTTGAACTCTGATATTCTTGAATCGAACGGATCATCATCTATGGCAACTGTTTGTGCAGGCTCTTTAGCATTGATGGAGGGCGGGGTTCCAGTTAAATGTGCTATCGCCGGAATTGCAATGGGACTTGTTAAAGAAAAAGAAAAATTTGCAATTCTCTCCGATATACTTGGTAACGAAGATCATCTTGGTGATATGGATTTCAAAGTTGCCGGTTCTGAAAACGGAATCACTGGCTTGCAGATGGATATAAAAATTCAGGGCATCTCATACGAGATCATGGAAAAAGCTCTAGCTCAAGCTAAAGAAGGAAGATTACATATTCTTAAAATCATGAATGAAGCGATCGCGGAAGCAAAGCCAAATATTTCCAACTACGCACCTAGAATTTTTACAACTAAGGTTCCAACAGAAAAAATAGGGGCTGTAATCGGGCCAGGTGGAAAAGTTATTCAGAAGATGCAGAAAGATTTTTGTGTAGATATTAATATTGAAGACGATGGAACAGTAAGTATAGCAGGACAAGATGCAACACTTGCCAAAGCTGCAAAAGAATATATTAAACTGCTTGTTTCTGAACCTGAAGTTGGAAAAAATTATACCGGTAAGATTATGAAGATAACAGACTTTGGCGCCTTTGTAGAAATTTTACCCGGCACACAAGGACTTCTCCATATTTCACAGATAGATAATAAACGTGTTAATAAGGTAACAGATGTTTTGAAAGAAGGAGAAATGGTAAAAGTTAAATTGCTCGCCGTAGAAGGCGGTAAGTTCTCTCTTTCTAGAAAAGCATTATTAAATGAATCTATAAGTCAGGATTCAGAGGAAAAAGAATAGTTTAATAAATGAATCCCAATTTATTTGGGATTCATTTTTATTATACAAAGTGTTTTTTGGAAATTTTAGAAAGAGTTATTAAATGAAAATCGGAAATCTCGATATAGGCAGAAAACTATTTTTAGCCCCAATGGCTGAGGTTACCGACTCTTCTTTCAGAAAAATATGTAAAGAGCAGCAAGCGGGTATTACTTTTACTCAGATGGTAAGTGCGGATGGCGTTGTAAAAAATAATTTTGAAACTCTTCGTCATTTCTCATTTAACCGTTCTGAAAAACCGATCGGTGTTCAAATTTTAGGAAACCATCCGGAAACATTGTTTGAGGCTGTAAAAGAAATTTCTAAAATGAATCCCGACTTAATTGATCTGAATTGCGGTTGTCCCGTTGATAAAGTTTGTTCTAAAAAAATGGGCGCTGCATTATTAGATGATCCTAAAATACTTTCTAATTTGGTGCGCAAGATGGTGGACGGGTCAAATGGTGTTCCCATTTCTGTTAAACTTAGGTTAGGAAAAGATAAATCGGCTGTAAATGTTTTGGAAAATGCAAAAGCAGTAGAAGATAACGGCGGTACTTTGATTTTTGTGCATGCAAGAACACGTGCGGATAAATATGATATGAACGCCGATTGGAGCTGGCTTAAAAAAGTTAAAGAAGCTGTAAATATTCCTGTTGTTGGAAATGGATCAATGTTTACACCTCACGATGTTAAAGAAATGATAGATACAACTGGTTGCGATTCCGCCATGATTGCACGCGGTGCATTAGGTAATCCGTTTATATTCTCACGTTTTCAAGTCTTAATGGAAAAAGGAATTGATCCGGGAGAACCAGACGCTTTTGTTGTTCGAGACACATTGTTAAGACATATAAAAAATTTGGAAGAAGAATTTGGCGAACTGCTAGCTTTAGATAAAGCTAAAAAAAATTCAATCTGGTATTTCAAAAATTATACTGGAATTAATTCTCTACTTGAAAAAATATTTTCTGTAAAAAAATTGAATACGCTTCGCGAGCTCATTATTGATCATGCGGAAATAATAATGAGTAGTTCCAAAGAAATTCATATTAAGGAAGAGATTCACAAAAAATTTCAAAAGAAAGTTCTATTCTGGCTAACCGATCAAAATATTAGCGCGCTTGGATAGGAACAAAAAGGTTTTTAAATGAATAAAGAAATTATTATTAGTTCTTCAACATCGCAGAACCACGTTGCGATAACTGAAGACGGCAATCTGGTTGATTTCTTTGTAGATCATCCGGAAAAAAGAAGAATGGTGGGAGACGTATTTTTAGGAAAAGTTGCTAGAGTATTACCCGGTATTCGCGCAGTATTTATAGACATAGGATTAAAGCATGATGCTTTTCTTCATTTTTCTGATATTGGCGACCGTACCGATGCATTAAAAGATATGCTTGATGAAGATGAGGAAGCTGATGATGGAACAGATGAAGAAGAAACTGAACCACAAGCACAAACCCAAGATCAAACTTCTGTTCAAACTCAACCGCAGGAACAAAAACCGGTAAGGGATAAAGATAGACACGAACATCGAGAACAGAGACAAATTCCTAAGCTGCATAAAGGGGAATCAATATTAATTCAGATTATTAAAGAGCCAGTTAAAGATAAAGGCGTTAGATGTACTTCGTCTATTTCTATACCTGGAAGATTTTGCGTTTTACTTCCTCTAGATAATAAAGTTGGTGTTTCAAAGAAGATATATGATTTTAGAGAGCGGAAAAGATTACGAAGAATTGCACGGGGAATAATTCCTTCCAATTGCGGATTGATAATTAGAACGGCAGCTAAAGATCAAACTGAAGAAGCGCTTTCCGGTGACTTGAGATATCTTGTAAAGATTTGGGAAGACATGCAGGAAGATGCAAAGAAACAAGAACCACCAGCACTTTTATATAAAGATCTTAGCACTACAATCAGCGTAATAAGAGATTTGTTCACACCTGATGTATCAAAAGTTTTTGTTGATTCCAAAAAACTTTATAAAGAAGTACGCAACTATGTTCAGTTCATTCAACCGGGACTTCTTGATAGAATAGAATTATTTAAACAAGATGAACCGATTTTTGAAGCATTTAAAATTGATGAACAAATCAAAGGTTTGATGGGACGAAAAGTTTCTCTGCCAAGCGGAGGACACATTGTAATAGAACATACGGAAGCGATGGTTGTTATTGATGTAAACAGCGGACGTTATGCAGCGAAAAAAGAACAAGAACTTAATTCTCTCAAAACGGATTTAGAAGCTTCACGCGAAATTGTCCGCCAGTTACGTTTGCGTGATATCGGAGGATTAATAGTTGTAGATTTCATAGATCTTGAAGATGAAAAGAATCGTAAAAAGATTTATGATGAACTAAAGAAAGAATTTAAAAAAGACCGCGCTAAAATTGCAATGCTTCCGATGACAGAATTCGGATTAATGCAAATTACGCGCGAACGAATCCGAGAGAATATTGTTCAGTCTATGAACGATGCTTGTCCGTATTGTGCTGGCACAGGATTGCTTACTAAGAAATCAAATCTGATTCACGAAATAGAGCATTGGTTAAAACGTTATCATGTTGAAGGAAAATCCAAATATTTAACATTAAAAGTTCATCCTTCACTTGGTCTAAAACTCAGAGAAGGATTTATATCCCGACTTACAAAATTTCAATTAAAATATTTTGTAAAAATAAAACTTCAAGAAGAAGAAAAAATAAATCCTCAGAATTATTATTTCTTAACAACTAAAACAGGTATAGATATAACTAACGATTTTAATTAAGAGAAAATCTTAAGCCGTATAATTAAGATCAAATTTTGTTAATTTTCAGACAACAAATTATTTATTAATATAGTAAGAGAATATTATGAAATTCTTTATAGATACCGCTAATATAAATGAAATTAAAGAAGCCGCTTCTTATGGTTTGCTGGATGGTGTAACAACAAATCCGTCTTTAGTTGCAAAGGAAGGAAAAAATTTCCGTGCACTTTTAGATGAAATCATAAAGATAGTAGATGGACCAATAAGTGCAGAAGTTGTTTCAACCGATTATGACGGAATTATGAAGGAAGCGCATGAACTTGCAAAGATCCATAGAAATATTGTTGTTAAAGTTCCGCTGATCAAAGAAGGAATCAAAGCTGTTAAGTCGTTAAGCGGAGAAGGAATCAATACAAATGTTACTTTGTGTTTCTCGCCTTCACAAGCATTACTTGCTGCAAAAGCGGGCGCAACTTATATTTCTCCGTTTGTTGGACGATTGGATGATATAAGCCACGATGGTATGGAATTAATTCAGCAAATAATCCAGATATACAATAATTATAATTTTAAAACTCAAGTTCTTGTTGCAAGTATTAGACATCCACTTCACGTTGTTGATGCAGCGCTAATGGGTGCACATGTTGCAACAATGCCGTTTGATGTAATTAATAAATTATTTAAACATCCGCTTACTGATTTGGGTCTTGAAAAATTCTTAAGTGATTGGAAAAAATTAAATCAATAACTGTTATGAAAAAAACAAAATTTTATTCGATTCATGAAAAACTTGGTGCAAAGATTGTAGATTTTGCGGGTTATAGTATGCCTGTACAATATTCTTCTATCATAGCGGAACACAAAGCGGTTCGTACTTCGGTCGGCGTGTTCGATGTTTCCCACATGGGTGAAGTATTTATTAAGGGTGACAAAGCGTTGGAATTTGTTCAGCACATTACAGTCAACGATGCATCCCTTCTTACAAACGGAAGAGTACAATACTCTGCTATGTGTTATCCGGATGGAGGAATAGTAGATGATCTTCTTGTTTATAGAATCAGTGATAAAGAATTTTTGCTTGTTGTTAATGCTTCCAACAAGGATAAAGATTTTAATTGGATGAAAGAAAATAATAAGTTTGGTGTTCAAATTGATGATGAGAGCGATGAATATTCTCTTTTGGCCGTACAAGGACCAAATTCGAAAAACGTAATTCAAAAAATTTGCAATAAACCTTTGGATTTAGAATACTATCATTTCTTCTTTGCTAAAATTGCAGGGATTGATATGATCATTTCCCGCACAGGATATACCGGCGAACTTGGTTATGAATTATATTTTAAAGGTAATGAATCCGATGCAGAAAAAGTTTGGAATGCATTATTTGAAAATGGTAAAGAATATGATATTCAGCCTGTTGGTTTAGGTGCCCGCGATTCTCTTCGTCTGGAAATGGGTTTTTGTTTATACGGAAACGATATTGATCAAACAACAAATACTTTAGAAGCAGGGCTTGGCTGGATTACCAAATTAAAGAAACAAGAATTTATTTCTAAAGATATTTTGGTAAAAGTAAAAGAAGAAGGTTTGAAAAGAAAATTAGTCCCAATTGTTTCCACTGAGAAAGCATTTCCAAGGCATGGTTATGATTTGTCAGTAGATGGAAAAATTGTGGGACATATTACAAGCGGAACAGTAAGTCCAATACTTGAAAAAGCAATTGCATTGGGTTATGTTGAAATTCAGCATGCTAAAGAAGGTGGCAAAATAAATTTTTTAATTCGGGGCAAGGAAGTACCTGCTATTATTACTAAACTACCTTTTGTGAAAAACTAATATGAAAATTAACGTCCATTATACTACTCAACAATTTGATGAACTCTATTTTACAGGAAAAACTTCCGTAGTAATTGATGTTCTGCGTGCTTCCACAGTAATAGTTACAGCGTTAAAGAATGGTGCCCGCGAAGTTATTCCGGTTGGTACTGTTGATTTTGCTATGAAGGTTTCCGGTAACGCATTTGGCGGACAGACAATTCTTGGCGGTGAGCGTAATACCAAAAAGGTTGAAGGATTCAATCTTGGTAATTCTCCATTAGAATATAAACCGGAAATCGTTTCCGGTAAATCAATTATTCTTTATACAACCAACGGTACTAAAGCAATTGTGAAAACAAAATTTTCGGAAAATCTTTATATCTGTTGTTTCAATAATTTACCGGCAATTGCTGAACAGCTGTTAAAACTTAATAAAGATGTAGAAATTGTTTGCGGCGGTACAAACGGTAACTTCAATATGGAAGATGCAGTTTGTGCCGGTAATTTAATTAGTGAACTGCAAAAAGTTGATAAGGCCATTGAAATAGCTGATTCCGGGAGAGCCAGTTTAGTTCTTTATAAATCTTTTGGAAAAAGTATTGCTAAGATGTTAAAACAAACCGAACATGGTAAGCTGTTGGTCGAAAATGGATTTTTAGCCGACATCAAAGAATGTGCACAGTTTGGAACTACAGATATGATTCCGTATTATCTATCGGGTGCTATTAAAAAATTGGATGTAGTTGCACCGCATGAACAATAACTTTAACGAACCTAAAATTTCATAAAGATGCCGAAGAAAAATAAATCAAAAGAAAATTCTTCTTCTTTAGGAGAAAATTTTTTTGTTGTTTCTCCGGAAAAGAAAAAAAAGCTGCTTGGTATATTCTTAGTTATTCTTGCACTTCTAATTTTTTTAAGCATTCTTACTTACTCAAGATATGATGAATCATATTTCTCTTATAAATTTTTAGACCTCTTTGGATTTGGTTCTAATCCCGAATTAGCAAATAAAGCTGCTACCACACATAATTGGCTTGGAATTTTAGGTGCATATGTTTCCCATTTCTTAATTCGCTCAACCATCGGTTACTTTTCAATAATTTTTCCAGTAATAATGTTTATTTGGGGCTATTCAGTATTACGTAAAGTCAATGAATATAAACTTGCCCTGTACCTTTCCAACTTTTTAATTGTAATGGGAATTTTACTCTCAACATTTTTCGGTATGATTCAATTTACGCCGGAGATTTCTCTTTTAACTGATTATTATGAGCTATCAGGCAAGATTGGATTGTTCTTTGGAACAGTAATCAGCAGATTGTTGGGTGGTGTAGGAAGTATAATATTTCTAAGCACAGCTATGTTGGTTACAATGATAATTGCGTTTGATTTTAAATTCAGCTCGTTATTGGAATTTCTAAAAGGCCTTTTCAGAAGGGAAGAAACTGATGAAGAAATAAAAATTAAAATTCCTAACGATGAAAAATCAGATGAAAATCTTTCTAAGATAAAAAATTTACGCGGTGAAAGTAAATTGAGATCTCTGTTTAAGAGCAAAGATGAAGAATTAGATGCAGAAGATGAAATTACTGCTGAAACAAAAATTACTATCGTAAAAAAAGATCAACAGGAAAAATTCCCAGAAGCAGCCGAAAAAATTGGTGATCGGCTTAAATCTAAAAAAGCAGAATTAAAACCGAAGGAAGATGATGAAATTATTCCTGCAGTGGATAAAGATGCTGAAGCTGCTATGCCTGATCAATGGGATGAAAAAATTAATTACACACCTCCAACTTTAGATCTTTTAATTCCACCCGGCGATGAAGAAATTAAAGTGAACGAAAGCGAATTAAAAAAAAATGCTGCATTGCTTAAAGATAAATTGGCTTTGTTCGATATTCAAATTGATGATATTACTGTTACTCCGGGACCGGTTGTTACACTTTACGAAATTGTTCCGGCACCGGGAGTAAAGATCAGCCGTATTGTTAGTTTGGAACATGATATTGCATTAGCATTAGCAGCGCGAGGAATTAGAATTATTGCGCCAATACCTGGTAAAAGTGCAATCGGTGTTGAGATTCCCAATGCACACGCTACAATTGTAAGAGCAAGTTCCGTTCTGAAAAAATTAAGCGAATCTAAAGATGAATTACCTATGGCTTTAGGAAAAACAATTTCAGGCGAAGTATACATTACTGATTTAGCCAAGATGCCTCATATGCTGATTGCCGGTTCAACAGGTTCTGGGAAAAGTGTCGGTATAAATATGATTCTTGCAAGTTTAATTTATGCTAAACATCCATCTGATGTAAAATTTGTTATTGTTGATCCTAAGAAGATTGAGCTCTCATTCTATAAAAGGTTAAGTAAACATTTTCTTGCAGTATCACCGGATCTTGAAGAAGAAATCATAACAAATCCTTCCAACGCACTTCTTGTTCTTAAAGCTGTAGAATACGAAATGGAAAAACGTTATGATAAACTTGCTAAGGTTGGAGTTAGAAATATTGTTGACTACAATAAAAAAGTTTTGAATCCGAAATCGAGACCGAAAGACACGGATGAGATGAAATTCCACAAACTTCCATATATAATTATTGTTATTGATGAGTTGGCTGACCTAATGATTACTTCAGGTAAAGAAGTGGAAGAACCGATTGCTCGTCTTGCTCAGCTTGCACGTGCTGTCGGAATACATTTGATACTTGCAACGCAGCGGCCTTCTGTTAATGTTATTACCGGTGTGATTAAAGCAAACTTCAGCGCAAGAATGGCTTACCAAGTAGCAACCAAAATAGATTCAAGAACAATTCTTGATATGAATGGTGCTGAACAACTTTTGGGACAAGGTGATATGTTGTTCTTACCGGGAGGAATGCCTAAGCCGATCCGTATTCAAAATGCTTTTATTTCTACTGAGGAAGTTGAAAAGTTTACAAATTTCATTTACGTTCAAAAAGGATTTTCGAAAAGATATTTTCTTCCGTCTTTGTATGATAAAAAGAAAGAAGCGCTTGGTGATTTTCTGAATGATCTTGATCCAATGTTTGAAGACGCTGCAAGAGTGATTGTAAGGCATCAGCAAGGTTCAGTATCTTTGCTTCAGAGAAGATTAAAATTAGGTTATTCACGTGCGGCTAGAATTGTGGACCAGCTTGAACAAGCTGGAATTGTTGGACCATCGGAAGGAAGTAAAGCACGTGAAGTTATTGTTGATAGTGAAGAACAATTGGAAACAATATTAAGATCATTATAAAATGAAGACTAAACTAATATTATTTCTCTTTGTAATATCGTCGCTGATTTTTGCCCAATCAGCAAACGAAGTACTGAAAAAAATCCAGAACAAGTTTAATTCTATAAATAATTTTACGGCCAACTTCTCGCAAAATTATTTTAACTCGCAAGGTAAAGATGCCGGAAAATCAAACGGAAAATTCTCTTATAAAAGGAAAAATAAATTTATCGTTGAGTCAAAATCTCAATTAATTATTTCCGATGGTCAAACAATTTGGAATAACGATAAGAGATTTAACAGAGTAGTTATTAGCAATTTATCTGATGACCCAACATCTTTTTCACTGGAACAATTTATTTTTGATTATCCGCCGCTTTGTAAATCACGAATAGTTAAAGATGAAACTGTGGCAAGCGGAGAAATTTTAATTGAAATGATTCCGAAGGATCAGGATCTTCAATTTAAGATTGTAAAGATTTGGGTTTCTGCAGAGGGAATGGTAAACAAATTAGAAGTTATAGATAGAGGTGAAATGAGATATGCATTTCAGTTCTCGGAGATTAAAATAAATCAAGATTTACCTGACACAAAATTTACTTTTATTACTCCCAAAGGGATTCAAGTTATTGACCTCAGATAATGTAAATAATAATCAACTCGCTAAGGTTGTCGGTTATACTTTTCCAATCCTAATTACAATTTTGTTCCTTTATTTTGCTTTCAGAGGTATAAATCTTAGTGAATCATTTTTGATAATTGCAAGATCTGCAATCCTTCCCCTAATACTTTATATAATTGTTTTTTTTCTATCACATCTCGCCAGAGCGATAAGATGGAAATACATAATCAATTCTGTAAAGAATGATGTTTCAATGTTTCATCTATTCGGTTCTGTAATGGTAGGTTATGGTGTTAGTTGTGTTGTCCCCAGATTAGGAGAATTATACCGCGGATTATTTTTAGGAAAGTGGGAAGGGCTCTCCCGATCAACAATTATTGGTACAATTGTAGTAGAAAGAATTATTGATATTGCAGCATTTGCATTTGCAGCATTGATTAGTGTAAGCATTTTTCAGGCTAATCTATATGACAAGATAGTTTGGTTAAAAACTTCACTCATCATCGGGTTTTCGCTTATATTTTGTCTAACATTATTCTTAATCTTTCTGGTAAAATTTCAAGAAATATTTAGAAACGGATTAATAAAAATTTCTAACAAATTATGTGATAAAATAACAAGCCGTGTGAAATCAATTTTTGATACTCTCTTAAGCGGACTCTCCAGTATAAAGGGAACAAAAAATATTATTTTTATTGTAGTTTGGACAATCCTAATCCTTCTTTTGTATGCACTAAATTCTTACGTTGGTTTTTATATTCTTGGATTGGATTCATCCGGCTCTGTTACTTTTAAGATGGCCTGGATTTTAATGACAATTAGCTCTTTCGGTGTTATGATTCCAACTCCCGGAGGAACAGGGCCCTATCATGCAATTTCAATTTTAGTGCTAACACAATTATTCTTATTCAGCAATGAAATTAGTGCTGCATATGCCATTCTTACTCACTTTATTAATTATGTATTGTTCATTCTATCCACACTTCTTTTTATTTATATAGTTAATAAACAACGTGAGAAAAAGGGATTACAGAAAGAAACATTTCTTTCAGTTTTTAATCTCAATAAGGAAGAAAAATGAAACGGTTGATGATTTTATTCTTTGTGTTAGCATCTCTTGGTAAAGTTAGTGCTCAGTGGGATTTGAATTTTGCTATGGGACTCGATTTTAAATCCTCACCGTCATTTCGAGATTACGTTAATTCGAGTTATGCTTCACCGGGCAATCAAGTTACAACTTTTAAAAGTTCCGTCGGATTTGAGACTGAAGTTGATTATAAGATTCATGATAACTTTGCAATAGGTATTGAATATAATCTCCAGATAGATTCTTACACAGCTCCAATTGGAAACGGCGGCGCTTATGAAATTTCTTATAATCAGCATCGCCCAAGCTTAATCGCATATTATGTGCTTCCCGGGAATGGTTATCAATTCAAATTTGGTGGCGGGCTTGGTTACAGATATGTTGCACTTAGCGAGAGAGTATTTACAAGTACAAATTATACTGCTTCAGGTGTAGGATTTTTATTACGGGCAATTGGAAATACATTACTCAGCAAGGATTTTTATGCTTTGATCGGAATTGATCTTAGATATGATCTAGCCGGCGAGTTATCAAATGGAAGCAAGTCACTTATTAATAATGCATCCGGGGAGAAATTAAATTTGAATTCTATTTCAGTCGGAATTTATTTAGGTATCACTCTAACATTGTAAAGGATTACATTGAATATAATTGATGCTATAATTCTTGGAATCATACAGGGAATAACAGAATTCCTTCCGATTAGCAGTACAGGTCACTTAACAATTGCTGGAAAATTGATGAATCTTATTTCATCTGATCATCCAGAACATTGGACGGCATTTATTGCAGTTATACAACTCGGTACTTTGATTGCTGTCTTGATTTTTTTCCGGAATGATTTACTGCTTATTATAAAAGATTTTTTTAGCGATAATCTTTTTCGCAGAAAAAGTTTTAGTGAACAAACAATTAATTCTAAAATGGGATGGTATTTAGTCATAGCAACAATTCCTGTTGCTATAATTGGATTAGGATTCAAGCATATCATTGAAGGAGTGTTGACCAAGAATTTATATGTAATAGCTGCTAGTTTTATTATTCTTGCTATCATTCTTACTATTGCAGAAAAACTTGGAAAATTTAAACGCGAGACAAAAGATATTAAATGGTACGATGCATTAATAATCGGCATAGCTCAATCTTTTGCATTAATACCCGGGTCGTCACGTTCCGGAACAACTATTACAGCCGGATTATTTCTTGGATTGAAAAGAGAAACTGCTGCACGATTCTCTTTTTTGATGAGCATTCCTGCTGTAGCTGCTAGCGGTCTATTAGAGTTTTATCAATCACTCAAATACATTCATTCTGCCGAAATGATTAATCTTATTGTAGCTACAATTTTTTCAGCCCTTGTTGGTTATATTTCGATCGAATTTTTACTTCGGTATTTAAAAAAGAATTCTACTTTTATTTTTATAATATACCGGGTAATTGTTGGCATCATAATACTGTTGTTATTGAGTAAAGGTATTTTACAACCTTAAGTATTTGAGGATAATTTTTGCGTAAGGTAGTTTTAACAGTTTTAATTACGTACTTATTTTTTTCATGTCAAAGACATTATAAAACTATTATTCTTAATAATGAATATAATAAAGGAGTTACCTTGGATACATTAATGAATCTTAAAGACAATGAACAACTTGTTGCAAAAATTGAGACCAGTCTTGGTAAAATTGAAATTGAACTGTATGCAAAAGAAGTTCCTAAAACCGTTAAAAATTTTGTTGGTTTAGCTCTCGAAGGATATTATAATGGCATAATTTTTCACAGAACAATAAAAGATTTTATGATTCAAACAGGAGACTCAACCGGTACAGGTATGGGTGGAAAAAGTATATATGGAAAAGATTTTGAAGATGAGTTTGTGAATAGTTTGCATCACAATACGCCCGGAATTCTATCAATGGCAAATGCGGGGCCAAATACAAATAGAAGCCAATTTTTTATAACAGTAGCCCCAACTCTATGGCTCGATAGAAAACACACCATTTTTGGTAAGGTTACTGATGGATTGGATGTTGTTTATCAAATCAGTAATGTACAAACCGGTCGTGGTGATAAACCGGTAAAAGAAATTGTTATGAAAAATGTTACAATTGAGAAACGCATTTTTTAAGAACCAATGGCAAAAAAAGAATTACCCTCAATAACTGAAATTGCAAAATTTCTTTCTAAGGAAAATATTCTTCCGATTTATTTCTTATGCGGAGAAGATCAGTACACATTAGATCTTGCAGTTGAGACATTAGAAAAAGCTGTAACACCACACCTTCTCTCGGATTTCGATAAAGAAATCATTTCAGCTGACAAGAATTTAAGTTTAGCACAAATTTTAGATCTTGCATATTCATTTCCATTTGGCGGAGGTAAGAAGTTAATTATTCTAAAAAACTTTGAAAAATTTGGTGATAAAAAAGAACTTACTGCATATGTTAACAATCCGTCAGAATCCACGGCACTTATCGTTATTCAATCCGGAAAAATTTCTGATATTTCAAAGGAACCATACTCAAAATTATTAGAGAAAAAAGAACTCTTTGAAGCACGTACTGTAACAGGTGAAGAATTAGTTGATTGGGTCGTGAAAAAGAACAGGAAACTTGGAGTAAACTTTTCGCAGGATAATGCAAGGGCATTGATTGAAATTGTTGGCGAGGATAAATCGCTTCTTGAAATGCAATTCCAAAAGATAGTTGATTACATAAATGGCAGGAATGAAATTACATACGAGGATATAAAAAAAATCTCTTCTCCGACTAAAGAATTTTCAATATTTGATTTGCAAGATTCGATTGGAAAAGGTGATAAATCAAGAGCAGTGGAAGTCGCTTACAATCTATTAGATGCCGGCGTAGAAATAGTTTTTATAATAAACATGCTAGCAAAATTCGTTCTTACAGTCGCTCAAATCACTGATCTCGTCAGATCAAAAGTAAATGATAATGAAGCAGTTAAACTGATTGGTGTTAGTTGGGGGTATTATTTTAATTGTAAAAAGGCTAAATATTTAATGTCAGATGAACGTCTTCTTAATGCCTCCAGAGCTTTATTAAACGCTGATTTAGCTGTAAAAACTACCAATACGGATAATCGTACTGTTTTATTAATGTTAATTGGTGAAATTTTAGGTGAGGAAATAACATCAAGTATTGTTTCTTAACCAATTTATTGCATTTTGTTATGGTTAGGCTAAAATTAAATCTAAAATTTTGAAACATTTTTATATAAAAAGGGTATAATTTTCGTTGAATAAGCTCCTGACAGAATTTTCAGATGAAGAATTAATTAAAGAGTATCAGGATAATAACACTCCTGAAGCGTATGATATTTTAGTTAAACGTTACAAGGACCCTTTAATGAATTTTGTTTATAGGTTTGTTGGTGATCGCGATATTTGTACAGATGTTGTTCAAGATACAATGATAAAGTTTTATTTGAATAAAGATTCTTACCGTTCATTTGCAAAATTTTCAACATGGATTTACACAATTGCAGGAAATCTTGCCAAGAATGAATTGAAACGGAGACGAAGAAGAATTATTTTTTCAATTAATAACAGCGATGACGAAAGATCGCCTCAGATTGAAGACAAAATGTTTTTAGCTCCGGATAAAGCAGCAGATGGTGAAATACGCAATGAGATTATTCAAAAAGCTCTATTGAAAGTTAAACCTGTTTATCGTGAGGTTGTAATCTTAAGAGATATACAAGATCTTTCTTACGAAGAAATTTCTGAAATTACTGGACTTGCGATAGGTACTGTTAAATCGAGAATCAATCGCGGAAGAGCACAATTACAAAAACTTTTGAAACATATCTACAGAGAGTAGCTTATGAAAAAAATCTACAACGACGAAGAAAACAAATTTTCAAAAATGTTAAAAGATCTCAAGGACTTGCCCAATATTAAAGCACCCGATAATTTTGAGTACAATCTATTAACACGTATACAAAATAAAAATTTCGGTACCGTTGAAAAAAGAGAACCTCAATTTAATTGGATAAAATTTCTCGCTCCTTCTGCTGTTGCTGTTTCGGTAATTATTCTCTTTTTTATTTTTCTTCCATCATCGCAGGAAAATAATAATCAATTATTACAGCAGACCAAACTGCAGGATAACCAATCTGCAGTTAATAATTCTCCATCTGCTAAGAATGAATTGAATAATCAGCAATCAGTTCCTTCGAACACTAGAATACAGCCCAATTCATCCAGTCTTTTAGGATCGAATAATCAAACGGTTAAACCAAGTACACGGTCTCCGTTATATGATTCTAGATCAATCAAACTTGATGATTACATTTCCGGAGCTAATAAAAATCGAAGTAATACGAACAGAGGCAATATTGTAAACAACGGTGAAGAATCTTCTCAATATGATGGCTTTGTCGTTTCAGAAAAACCTGATAAAAAAACACTTGAAAGATACCGTGCAGTTGTAGACTCAATCAAAAAAGCGCAATTGAAAGCCGATTCATTAAAAAAGGTTCAAAAATAAGCCTTATCTAAGGGTTAGCGGTTTGTTTTTTAGCCCCAGCATAGCTAAATTTGAGCCCAAAATAATCAAGGAAGTTGTAGTAAATGAAAAAAGGTATTCATCCAAATTATAAGAGATGCGAAGTTACTTGTGTTTGCGGAAATACATTTGTAACACGTTCAACTGTAAGCAGTATTAAGATTGAGCTTTGTTCGAATTGTCATCCTTTCTTTACCGGAAAACAAAAAATTGTAGATTCAACCGGACGAGTAGAAAGATTCAAGAAAAAATACGGTTTGAAAGAAGCATAAATTTTTCAGCTTTCAGTTAGAGGGCTGTATTATCAGCCCTTTTGCTTTTTAAATACCCCTCCCGTTTTTCAATTATAGATTAATTAATTTACAAGCACCTAAAATTATTGTTTGATATGGAACAGAATACAGAATCATTTGAACTCAATCTTTATCAAGGCGTTAGAGGACATGCTGTAAAAATCCTAAATCGCATTGATAGAACAGATGCATATCTTGATAAACTCCTCGATATAGAAATAAAAAATTCCAACCTTTCAGGTCTCGATAAATCATTACTTTTCGAAATTGTTCATGGTGTGACCCGATGGCTTGGTAGAATTGATTGGATACTTAATGGATTTTATAAAGGTCAATTCTCCAAATGTATTCCAAACGTTAAAAACGCAATGCGTGTGGCTTTATATCAAATTTTATTTCTTGACAAGGTACCTGACTATGCCGCGGTTAACGAAGCAGTAGATTTTGTTAAAAAACTTCAAGGTCAAAAGCCTGCCGATTTAACTAATGCCGTATTAAGAAATATCATTCGAAGCAAAGATATAATTCGTTATCCTGATCCTAATGAAGATATTATTACATACTTCAGTGCTTATTATTCTCATCCTAGTTGGATGGTTAAAAGATGGATCAACAGATATGGAAAAGATGAAACTGAGAAACTGTTAATTTCGAATAACAATAAACCTTTATTAACTATTCGTGTTAATGGATTAGTTTCTAATTATGAAGAAATGAATTCTTTACTTAACAGTGTTGAACTGAAATTTACAAATGGGAAATTTTTACCTGAATTCATCCGGTTAAGTGCACTTTCAAATATTACCGATTGGGAATATTTTCATAAAGGTTACTTTACAGTTCAAGATGAAAGCACCGGACTGCCGATTAAATTATTAGATGTAAAACCGGGAATGAGAGTTTTGGATTTATGTGCCGCTCCAGGTGGTAAAACAGCATTCATAGCCGATGTAATGCAAAACTCCGGAGAGATTATTGCTTTAGACAGATTTGAAAGCAGACTTAAAATATTACAGAAGAATTTGAGTAGACTACAAGTGACAAATGTAAAAACTATTACAATTGATGCAAATGAATATGAAGATGAGCAGGGATTTGACAGAGTATTAGTGGATGCACCTTGTTCCGGATTAGGAACATTAACTAAAAAACCCGATCTAAAGTGGAAAAGAGACTTGGGGGATATCAGAAAAATTGTTAATATTCAATACGAGTTACTGAAAAAAGGCGCATCATTATTAAGAAAAAGCGGTTTCATAGTGTATAGCACATGTACTATTGAACCCGAAGAGAATTTTGAAATCATAAAAAAATTCTTGATGGATTATCCTAACTTCAAATTGGTTGATCCAGGTGATGCGCTATCAACTGAACTAATAGATGAAAATGGCTGCGTTAGAACTTTACCTCATTTACACGGACTTGATGGTTCATTTGCGGCAAAATTAGAAAAGAGTTATTAAGAATTAAGTTAACTCAATGGCAACAGAAGCCCTAAAAAAATTTGCTGATGAATTAAAAACTGCCCGCGAAGTTAAAGAAATATCTTTATCTCAAGTATCAGCAAAAACAAAGATTGATCCTAAATTCCTTCAAGCGATTGAAGATGCAAACTTTGATGTTTTGCCTGAAATTTATATTCGTGCTTTCATTAAGGAATTTGCATCAACAATTGATCTAAATTCAAAAGAAATTTTGCAAAAATTTGATATTGCTAGATCAGGAAAACCTGAAGAAAAACCTCAAACGCAATTGGAACCAACAAGTAAAGAAGATCCGGTTGAATTACAAGAGGCACAAGAGACAAAAAAATTCGATTCAGCAGAAGTGCTTCAACCAACTGCTTTAGAGCAGGAAAAAACAGCAAAAAGTTTGAAACTGAATTATATTATTGGCGGATCAATATTATTTGTAGCGCTGATTGTAGTTTACTTTGCTCTCTTTCAAAATTCATCACCTGAAATAATTCAAGAAAAATTTGACCAGGGAACTAGTACAGAAAACACCCAACGATTCGAAATGGATAAGTCGTCACAAACTCAAACAGCATCACAAACTTCCGATGTTTTTGAAAAACAGACAGTTTCATCAGATAGTTTGCGTTTATCTGTGTTTGCAACTGCACGTGTTTGGGTTAAAGTTACAACTGATGGAAAAACCGTTCATCAGAATATAGTCCAAGCAAACACAAGACTAAATTTTTCTTCAACAAAAAGCTTTAGTATAAGTGTTGGTAATGCCAGCTTAGTAAAAATATTTTTTAATAACAAGGAAATTGAAAACATTGGCAAACCGGGAGAAATAAGAAATCTTTTTATTACTCCCGATAATATCCGCTACTATACAATAGCTCCACAATCGAAGAATGAAAAAAAATCCTCAACAAAGAATTGAAGAACTCTGCGAGCTTATTAGAGAACATGATTATAACTACCATGTTCTTGCTCAACCATTAATTAACGATTTCGAATATGATCAACTCATTAATGAATTAATCCAACTCGAAAAGGATAATCCACAATTCATCACACCAGATTCCCCTACACAACGTGTGGGATCTGATCTAACGAAAGAATTTAAACCTGTTAAGCATAAAATTCCGATGTTGAGTTTGTCTAATACTTATAGTGAAGAAGAATTATATGACTTTGATAAGCGGATTCGCGAAAGTTTACCTAAAGGTGAAAAACCAGAGTATGTATGTGAGTTAAAAATTGATGGTCTTTCAATTAGTTTACGTTATATAAATGGTAAATTAAATGTTGCGGCTACACGCGGAGACGGTACAATTGGCGAAGAGGTTACTAATAATGTTAAAACAATCCGGGCAGTACCTTTAATAATTAAAAAACTATCTTCACTAAAAATGAAATTAATAGAATTTGAAGTTCGCGGTGAAGTTTATATGGAAGTTGAAGCGTTTAATAGATTAAACGATGAGCGTGAGATGAACGGTGAAAAAACATTCGCTAATCCTCGTAATTCATCGGCCGGAACATTGAAGTTACAAGATCCCAAGATTGTAGCGAAGCGCCCCCTTCAAATATTTTTATATTATTTCTTTTCTGAAAATGAAGGATTAAAAACTCAATATGAAAATTTAATGCTACTTCAAGAACTTGGTTTCAGAGTAAATAATAATTTCAAACTGTGTAAGGATTTATCGGAAGTTTTGGCTTTTTGCAAGAATTGGGAAAATAGAAGGTCAAAATTACCCTACGAAATTGACGGAGTAGTAATAAAAGTAAATTCATTACAGCAGCAAAAGATCCTTGGCAACATTGCTAAATCTCCAAGATGGGCGGTTGCATTTAAGTTCAAGGCTAAGCAGACAAATACTAAATTAAATAAAATCACTTGGCAAGTTGGAAGAACAGGAACATTAACACCGGTTGCCGAATTAGAGCCTATCTTACTTGCGGGTTCTACAATAAGTCGCGCAACGCTTCACAATATTGATGAAATAAAACGTAAGGATATTCGTGAGGGCGATTGGGTTGTTATAGAAAAAGGCGGAGATGTAATTCCAAAAGTTGTTTCTGTTGATCTTTCTAAACGATTAAAAAGTTCAGCTGAAGTTAAAATTCCATTAAAATGCCCGGTATGCGGATCTACATTATTTAAACCGGAAGAAGAAGTTGCCATTTATTGTGAAAACAATTTATGCCCTGCTCAAGTAAAAGGAAGAATTGCTCACTTTGCTGCCCGCGGTTCTATGGATATAGAGGGCTTAGGTGAAGCATTAATAAATTTATTTGTGGATTTAGGTTACTTAAAAGATTACTCTGATATTTATATGCTTAAGGAAAAAAGGGAAGAATTGATTGGTATTGAACGGCTAGGTGAAAAGAGTATTGATAATCTTTTGAATGCTATTGAAACAAGTAAACAAAGACCATTTGAAAAAGTTTTATTTGCAATAGGAATTAGATATGTCGGTTCCGGTGCTGCTAATAAAATAGCAGATCATTTTCTTTCGATCGAAAAATTAATGAACGCTACGAAAGATGAAATTGAAGCGATACATGAAATTGGGCCAAGCATAAGTGAAAGTGTTATCAGGTTTTTTAGAAATGCTCAAAATCGTAAGATAGTTGATAAGTTAAGAAAATCGGGATTAATTCTAACTTCAAAGGGGAAAATTAAAAGATCAAATCGTTTGGTGGAAAAGTCCTTTGTTTTAACAGGAACGTTATCTACAATGTCCCGCGAAGAAGCTAAAGAAAAGATACAAAATCATGGCGGTTCTGTTGTATCTTCAGTTAGTAAAAATACCAATTATGTCGTTGCTGGAGAGAGCGCCGGTTCTAAACTGGATAAAGCACAAAAACTAGGGATTGAAATACTCTCTGAAAAACAATTTTTAGAACTGATTAAAGAATGAAAAATGTTTGAAGGATTAAAAAGAAAGATTGGTCGTTTTGTTCTAAGAAGGAAATATTTACACAAAAATATAGAACAACTTGTATACAACAACGTCATAAGTAGTGCAAAGAATTTCTTTTTTGTAATGCCTAGTATTGACAACGATTTTTATCATACACTTGAAATATTAAAATATTATCAAAACCAGAAAAAAGTAATAACATTGTTTTTACCTGAACATAAATACAATTTGATTCCGGACAAAGAGAAATACAAATTTATTTCTTTTCTTCCGCATCAGGTTACGAGATTCTTTTTGCCTGAGAAAAATCTTATTGCAAGATTAAGAACAAAAGAATTTGATGTTGTTATTGATCTAAATCGTTCTGAGAACATTTTTTTTAGCACAATTTCTAATATAGTAAGGTCAAAAATCCGCATTAGTTTTGTGAAAGAGTTTTCCGAGAACTATTACAATCTTCAAATAGTTGATAAACAAGGTGATTCGGAGACAGCATATAAAAGCTTTCTAAATTACCTTCAAATGTTCTAATTAAAAACGTTGGGATTATTTAACCGAATTTGTAGATTAGAGGTAGAAAATTATAATTTATTGTAGTGGAAAATGAGCGAGAATTTCAATTACGAATTAAAAAAAATAGGCGATAGCGCAATTTTTAAGTTAAATGAAAAGCGTTTTGATGCTTCAATTGCCGGATTTGTAAAAGGTGAATTTACCATACTTCTTCACACTGAAGATGTAAAAAAACTTATTATTGATCTTTCCGAAGTTGATTATTGCGATAGTTCAGGATTAAGTGCCATTCTTCTTGCTTTTAGAATTCTCCAATCAAACGAAGGTCATATCCGAATTGCTTCCCCGACAAAGAATGTTAAGACTCTTATTGAAATTTCTCAACTTAATAGAGTTCTTCATGTTTGCAATACCGTAAATGAAGCAATAAAAGAATTAGAAAATTTATAGAGATTACTTTTCTTAAATCAATTCTAACAATACCCCCTGCAGAATAAGTGGTGAAAATGTTTAATATAAATCATCACAAGAATTTGGCATCAATTATCTACGAAATCATTATTTTTACACAATAGCAGTTGTAATTAATGATTCTTCTCTTATTGAAAAAAAACAGCGGATATAGTAACTAAGAGATCGGACAATGAAGATGGTGTTTCCGAATTTTTGAAAATACTTTTTCAAGCAAAAAAATGAAATGATTAATACTAAAATGAGTGAAAAACTAAGATCAAGTTTGCGGATTAAATTTGCGATAATTATTCTTACTGCATTTTTGATTGTATTAATGTTCCCCAAAGGCGAATCAATTGAATCTGAAGTAACAGTTGGCTCCGTTTGGATTCATGAAGATCTTATTTCATCAATTACTTTTGAAATACTGAAAGATCCGAAGACTTATGAAAACGAAAAAATACAAGCCGCTAAAACGATTTTGCCAATATTTCTTAGAGATGTCAGTTTAGAAAAATTGTATTTGGATTCACTAAGGAATTCAAATTCAATTCTTACAGTAATACTGTTAAAAAATAACGAGGCTAAGAGTACCAATAAATTACTTAGTGATGAATCTTACACCACACTTTTTAAATTTGTTCACAAGCCAAAATCCTTTACTGGCTCCAGAATCTTCACTATCACACAAGTTTTTGACGTTGCTTCACAAATAATAAAGAAGATTTATCAACGCGGACTGCTTAGCCTTAGCTATCAAGATATTCCTAGGGACAGCATTGCATTAAGAGACGGTAAGTTTGAAAACGCTTTTCCCAAGACAAATTATTTAGATCGTAAATCAGTTAATGATTTTATTCAATTCTATCTCAATGGAAATGTTGGCACTAATACGGAATTAAATGTTGCTATGGAAGAATACATAGCTAATTTTATTAAACCGAACTTGGTCTTTAGCAGACAATTAACAAATTTGGCCGTTCAAAATGCAAAAGACAAGGTTCCACCTAATGTCGGTATAGTAAATGAAAACGAACGTATTGTTGCTAAACATGACCGTATTACTACGGAAATAAAATTAAAAATAGATTCGTATAAAATTGCAAAAGGGCAGGGAACAGGATTTTGGGGAAGTCTTTCCCAAAATTTCGGAAAGTTTTTGCATATTTTAATTATTCTATTACCTTTCATTATTTATATCGTTCTTTTCAGAAGAAGAATTTTAAACGATAACTTCAAAATTATTCTCATCGCCTGCATAATTCTATTCATAAGTTTTTTAACTTTTCTTGTTTATCAACTTGATGTTCCTTCACCTGTAGAATATCTCGTTCTCGTTCCGGTTGCATCTATGCTGTTAACAATTATTTTTGATTCTCGTGTAGGATTTTATGGAACAGTAATTACTGCTCTAATTGTTGGAGGTCTGCGCGGCAATGATTATGCATTTGCACTGACTAATATTATTGCCGGTGGGCTAGCTGCTTTTACAGTGCGTGATATTAAGAATCGTACTCAAATTTTCCGTTCAATTCTTTATATCTTCATCGGTTATGCATTAAGTATTATTGCTTTTGGCTTTGAAAGATTTGATTCCTTAAATCAGCTACTGTCTAGTTTTGCTTTTGCAGTTTCTAATGCATTGATAAGTCCGGTTTTAACTTATGGACTTATAATTTTTGTAGAACGGATATTTAAGATTACTACAGATTTAACATTGCTGGAATTAACGGACTTTAATCAACCGTTATTACGGGAATTAGCAAAGAGTGCACCCGGAACTTTCAATCATTCGATTACAATGGGTACTCTGGTTGAAACAACAGCAGAAGCTATAGGAGCTAACTCTACATTAGCACGCGTGGGTGCTTATTATCATGATATAGGCAAAACAATTGATCCCGAAAGTTTTGTAGAAAATCAGATTGATTCAAAAAATATTCATGAGTATTTATCCCCGGAAAGAAGTGTTAAGCTTATTCTAGATCATGTTAAAAAAGGAATCGAATTAGGTCAAAATTATTCGCTTCCAAAAGAGGTAATAGATTTTATTCCAATGCATCACGGCACAATGACCATTTCTTATTTCTATGAAAAAGCAAAAGAGTTGTATGGTGAAGATAAAATTGATCTGAATGATTACCGTTATCCGGGGCCAAAGCCGAACACAAAAGAAACTGCAATCGTTATGCTTGCTGATGCTTGTGAATCAACAATACGTTCTTTGAGTGAAGCCGATACACAAAAAATTGAAAATGTTATTAACAATTTGATCAACAGCAGAATAGATGATGGTCAGCTTGATGAAGCCCCGCTTACATTTAAGGATGTAAAACAAATTAAAGAATCATTCTTGAGTATTCTTGTAGGTCATCAGCACAAGAGAATTAGATACCCAAAACAAGAGGAACTGGAAAACACTAAGAGCGAAGAATAAAAAACTATGGAAGAATTTCTAAAAGAGTATTTAACCATTCTTCGTTACGAAAAAAATCTTTCCGAGAATACTACTAACTCATATAAAAACGATCTTAAAAAATTTTTAATATTTCTAACGGAATCCAAAGTAAAAGATTTTAATGACGTTTCAGCAACTATAATAGCTAAATTTTTTGAAAAACAGCGCTCAAGTGTTGATAGTACAACATCAGCTCGTTATATGTCATCTATTAAAGGGTTTTTCAGATTCTTAGAAAACAATAGTTACATCGAAAAAAATCCTACAGATAAACTTTCTCCAGTTAAAAAAGGCCGTAAGCTGCCAACTGTATTAACTCTGCCGGAAATAGAAATGATACTCAATGCGCCAAAAACGAGTGATACCACTGGTTTGCGTGATAAAGCAATTCTTGAAACATTTTATTCTTCCGGTTTGCGTGTATCTGAACTTATCAACCTAAAAATAAACGATCTTTTTTTTGATGATGAAGTAATAAGAGTATTAGGCAAAGGTTCAAAAGAAAGAATTGTTCCAATAGGCAGCAGTGCTGTTAAATGGGTTAAAGAATATCTAACTCGTTCCAGACCGTTCTTAGAGAAAAAAACTAAGAGCCAGAATTTTGTTTTTCTTAATAAGCGAGGGACCAAACTTTCACGAATGTGGATCTGGAAAATATTTGATCATTATGCCAAAGAAGCTGGCATTAAAAAAGAAATTCACCCTCATATTTTCAGGCATTCTTTTGCTACACATCTTTTGGAAGGAGGTGCCGATCTTAGAGCTGTTCAAGAAATGTTAGGACATGCGGATATTTCTACTACTCAAATCTACACGCATGTTGACCGGAATTATATAAAACAAGTTCATAAAGACCATCATCCACGCGGTTAATTTTGAATCCGTATTTCTTATCTTTAAATCATGAACATGAAGCGATCTAAAATATTGATTTCATTTCTTTTTATGTCTCTCATAATGAGTGAATGTACCAAATCTCGTAATGACATTGACCAAGACTATAAAATTGCATATTCAATTTCACTTGGTGAATTCAAAACTCAGGAAGAAGCAGCTAAGATAAAATCTACATTGGAAAACAAATTAAATTCTACATTAAGAATAGAGAAATCCAACAAGAACAAATACCATCTATTGTTAGGTAAATTTACGTCTTCGTTTGAAGCCGGTGAAAATGCTTTTAATCTTTACACTAACTCATTAATTCTTGATTATAAAATTGTTCGCAATGGAAAACTAGTAGATGATCTTTTTACAAACGTATTATTTGTTGCTAAATACTTGGGAAGACCTTCGGTTTATAGTTACAATTTATTAACAAAACAAAGTTCAATAGAGTGGAGTAAATGGCAAAGGAAAGTAATTTCACTAAATTACTCGCCGAATAAAGAAAGCGCATTTATAACTACCGCATTTAGCTACGGAAGGGAAAGTAGTTTCCCGTATGTTCATGAAGTAAGAATTTATTTTTTGAACCGAGCCAATGAGCAATCCGACGAACTTGCGGAACCTGGAGATGGTGTACAGCTTTACACATATTGGGAATCAAACGATACTTTTAAAGTTAATTTCACAAAATTAGATACTATCAATTCTAAAATTGTATTACAAAATATCTATCCGTTTGATATAAATGGTAAACTTGGTTTTATACAAAATAGAAAATATGATTTACTCCAACATGGATTTCCAACCACACCTAAACGAAAACCGGTTTATTTATCGCCGAACAAAAATTTTCAATTTAGAAATGTTCAATCAGAAAACGAATCAAATATTTATTTGAAGAATTTCAAACAACGCTCCGAAGAATTAGTAATTACAACTAAAAGAAATATCAACGATGCTAGATGGTCTAAAGACGGAAACTTCCTTTTCATAATAACGAATGATTCTGCTGTTGATTCTAAAGGAATAAAAGCTGAAAAAACGGGGGAATTAATCATAATAAATGCTATTAAGATGAAAATCGTAAGAATTTTTTCCGGATTTCAATTTGAAAATGTATTAGTTCATGGAAAGTTATTATTTTTTGATGAACGCTTAAAAGATATAGCCCAAATTGCGGTTTATGATTACACTCGAGACAAATTATTGAATACTATTTTTGTTTACGGCGGATGCGGCTTAAATAATCTCCCAATGTGAGAATTAAATGACGACCTACAAAAGAGTTCTTACTTATATAAAACCTTACCGGAAACATTTATCAGCGTCCGTAATTTTTTCAATTCTATATGCCTTACTTAATACAATCTCCGTTTATATGTTGATTCCTTTACTCAATACTCTTTTCCAAGAAAAAGGAGCAATGCCGTTACAATCCCAAACAATTACTCAAACTGTAGAGAGTCCAATTGGTAATTGGTTTTCAAATCTTGGAACAGAAATTTCAAACACATTCAAAAATTATGTTTTTAGCGGAACTGAAAGAGAGATACTTCTTAAAATTTGTATTTTAATTTTACTCGCATTCTTTCTTAAAAATATTTTCGGATACTTACAAGCTTACTTTCTTGCTTATGTAGAACAGGGGATGATCCGCGATCTACGGAATCAATCTTATATACATTTGCACAAACTGCCGATGAGTTATTTCAAAAACGAAAAAACTGGGAATTTAATTTCCAGAATAACTAACGATGTTAATGTAGTCCAGTCAAGTGTCTCAGCAGTTTTTCTAAATATGATTCGTGAGCCCCTTACGATTTTATTTTTTATTGGATTAGCATTGTCCATAAGCTGGCGGTTGACACTTTTTTCACTTTTGGTTTTGCCTCCTACTATTGGAATAATTAGCTGGATAGGTCTTATACTTAGGAAACAAAGCGGACAGCTTCAAGAAAAGATGGCGAATATAACTACAACATTACATGAGACTATTACGGGTGTAAAGATTGTAAAAGCATTTGGAATGGAAAATTACGAGAATGATAAATTCAAAACCCAGACGCAAAGCTTTTTCAAATTAGTATTGAAAATGGCACGTGTTAGAAATACTGCATCGCCATTAACGGAATTTTTAAGTGTTGTAGTTGGCGCAGCGATGATATATTACGGCGGTGAACTTGTTCTTGTTAATAAAACTCTAAATGCAAGCGAGTTTATAGTATTTCTACTTGCCATTTTTCAAATGATGCCGCCAATAAAAGAATTAAGTGGCGTTAATAATAGGATTCAGGAATCTAGCGCTGCTGCAGAAAGAGTTTTTGAAATCCTTGATACTGAACCTAGAATAAGAAATATTGAATCACCCGTATCCATTACTGATTTTAAGGATATGATCGAATTCCAAAATGTATCCTTCCATTATGATGATTCCGACGAACTGGTTTTGGATAAGATAAATCTGCAAGTTAAAAAGGGAAAGGTATTAGCAATTGTAGGCAGCAGTGGCGCGGGTAAAACAACTCTTGCGGATTTACTCCCCCGTTTTTTTGATCCAACAGATGGAAAGATTTTTTTAGACGGAATTGACATTTGCACTATCCGTATTGAAGATCTGCGTAAACTTATGGGAATTGTTACACAAGAGACTGTACTCTTCAATGAATCAGCACGCAATAATATAGCTTATGGATTAGTTGATTGCTCTGAAGAAAGATTAGTAGCAGCAGCGAAAGCTGCTAATGCACATAATTTTATTCTTGAACTTCCTAATGGTTATAATACAATAATTGGTGAGAAGGGAACTAAACTTTCCGGTGGTCAACGTCAGCGAATATCAATTGCCAGAGCATTATTAAAAAACCCTCCTATAATGATTTTTGATGAGGCAACATCATCGCTTGATAATGAATCGGAAGTATTGGTACAGGAAGCTATAGAAAGATTGATGCACGACCGCACCACATTTGTTATAGCACACCGCCTGAGTACAATTAGGAACGCTGACAGAATAATTGTGCTTGACCGCGGAAAAATCGTTCAAGATGGAAAACATGAACAACTCCTTTCTCAAGAGAACGGTATTTATAAAAAATTATATGAATTACAATTCAGAGATTAGATGATTACAAAGTACTTTACCGGAATTAAAACGATTGATAAAATTATTTTAGGATTAATCTTACTTTTTGCGGTTAGTCTTACTAACTCAATTTTCATAAATCAGATTGGCTACTTTTTTCCGCTTATCATTTTAACATATCTATTGGTAATAAAAAAAGATAATAGATTCGAGAAAAATGGATTGGAATTAGTATTTATTCTTTTCCTTGCTGCGGAATTAATATCAGCTATCTTTTCGGTTGATCAAGGATATGCTTTCAAATTGTTTTTTAAGAGATTAATTCTTATCCCCGTTGTTTATACAATAGTTGCAGTAGCAAACGATTCTGATAAGGCGAAACTTATTTTCAAATTTTACCTTGGAGCCGCTCTAATTACAATGCTGTTGTACATAATATTTGCTTATGAACACTTCATAGCTCAGTTATACAGTATAGAATTAAAAGGACCTTCTCCATTTCAATATGTTATGACTGCCGGCGGATTGATGAGTTTTACAATGATTTTTTTCTTTGCGTTTCTTATAAATGAAAAAACAAAGATTGCAGTTCGGCTTTTTTATCTATTTGCTTTTGGTGTTGCAGCAGTAGGTTTGTTTGCAAGTTATACCCGTGCAGCTTGGTTAGGCGGAGTTGCCGGTATATTAATGATCGTTATCTTGAAACGTAAATGGTTAATTCTTGCGCCCTTAATTTTAGTTTTACTTGTGGCTTTATTCTTTTTCAAAAGTGAAAGCAAAGTATATGAATACGTTATTAAGGATAATCAATTTGTTCAAACCAATGCGATTAAAACGGAAGGGCGGGCAATTAGAGTTATATGTGAGGGTGATACTCTCTTAATTGCTAATTATGAAAATGGAGTAGTTGCATATAAAGACGGTAAGGTAATCCAGAAAATTGAAACTCCGGCTCCGGTTACCCAAGTAAAAAAATGGCGAGATAATTATTACATAGCCTATTTAGCAGATACAAGAATTCTATTACTAAATAAAAAAGCTAATGGGGAGTTTCATTCGGATAAAACATTTACATCACCCGGCAAGACAACTTTCTTCAAAGTATTACATGGTAAATTTTATATTGCAGATCAAGACAGTGGACTTACGATATTTCAGAATCCTTTAAATCTTGCAGAAAAGATTACCTTTAAGAAATTAAATGGTATAGAAAGTTTTGATGGTAATTCTACCCAATTTATTTCATTTACACCCGATGACCATAGACTTAAGCTCTATTCATGTATGGATGGATTACCTGTAACCGCAATAGATTCATTTGATACAAAATCTATTTACGGATTAGTTTGGCTTAATAATAACCATCTATTTTTCCAGGGCGGTAAAGAATTTGTGCAGTTTACAATATCAAATAATAAGTTGAGGAAAGTTGTAAGTCAGGAACTAATCGGCACAATTCAGTTGGCGTTTAACAATGCAAACATTTTCGCTTGTACTCTTGATGGAAAAATATTGAAGGCCGATATTGATTCTTCACGCATTGGTATATTCAAGCAAATAACCTCACTTGGATATGCACCTTTTGATTTTATTAAAGCCGGAGACAAATTTTATACTGCATTTAACAAAAGGAATCGTCTTGCTTCCATTTATGATCCGTATCATGAAACAAACATCGAACGTATGAACATTTGGAGGACGGGATTTAAAATATTAGTCGATCATCCCTTGTTTGGTGTTGGAGATATTGATCTTGGAAACTTATATGCTCAATATAAAGACAAATATTTAAAAGAGAATTTTGGACATATGCACAACAATTTTGTTCATTTATTAGTTATACTGGGAGTAGTTGGTTTTGCCGTAGTTATGTTTATGTTGTTCAAAATACTACAAATGCATTTGAAGATATATAGAACAGTGAAAGATATTCCATTTGTATCTTCATATGCATTGGGTGCAACGGCGGCTTTTGTCGGGTTTCTATTCTCCGGATTGGGTGAATGGAATTTTGGCGATCAAGAGATTATAACCATGGTTTGGTTTACTCTTGGTTTGAATATTGCATTTTATAAATCATATCTTAAAGATACAAAGACAGATTAAACTTAAAATGGTTGAAAGCTTTAAAATATCATCAATAATAATTGCACGTGATGAAGAAACCAATATTCATCGTTGTATCAAAAGTCAGCTGAATGTTGTTGATGATATCGTTGTTATAGTTGACTCTAGAACGACTGATAAAACAATACAGATTGCATCATCATTCCAAAATGTTAAATGTGAGATTGTAGAATGGAAGGGGTTTGCCCAAACTAAAATTTATGCTTTGTCTAAAACAAAATATGATTGGGTTTTGTGGATTGATGCAGATGAGGAAATTACTCCCGAGCTCGCTGAGGAACTGAAACAATTCAGACAATCCATAAATAAATATGATGCTTATGATGTAGCGCGCAGAGCATTTTTCCTTGGCAAATGGATTAAACACAGCGGCTGGTATCCAGCACGCGTTACCAGACTATTTAATAAGAAGCGTATATCGTTTAATGAGAAAGAGGTGCACGAGCATTTAAAGGTCGAAGGAACCGTTGGTAAACTTCAAAATGATCTTAATCATTATACGGGTCCATCAATTGAACATTATTTTATTAAGTACAATACTTATACTTCACTTGCCGCTAAAGAACTATTCGAAAAAGGTAAAAAAGCAACAGTGATTGACATACTTTTCCGCCCGATTTTTCTTTTTTGCAAAATGTATATCTTTCGATTAGGATTTTTAGACGGACTTCATGGATTGATACTGGCTGCGTTCTCATCTTCGTATGTATTTACAAAGTATTGTAAACTTTGGGAACTGAATAGAGAAAGATCAAAATGACGATAGGAATAATTCCAAATATTTCGAAAAGCGATATTCTTGATATAGTAAAAAAGATAATTGTACAACTTCAACAAAATGGATTCGGTTTTATCTTAAGCGAATCTCTCGTAAAATATAAGAATGAATTCGAAAGTAAGGCTAAGTTTCAATCGCCTGCGGAACTGAGTAAGAATAGCGATATGGTAGTTTCTATCGGCGGTGATGGTACAATGTTAAACACGGCATTTGAAGTTAAGAACTCAAGTACCCCGATAATAGGAGTTAATTTTGGTAAACTCGGGTTTCTTGCCGAATTCGATCTTATCAGCTTTACAGAACTTCTACACGATATTAAAACAAAAAATTATACAATTGAAGAAAGAATGGCGTTAGTTGGAAGCAGCAACGGAAACAATAATGAATTATATGCCATTAATGATATAGTAATTGATAAAGGTCCATGGCCCAAGATGATTGAGCTTACGATAAAAGTTGATGATGATTACGTTTCTACTTTTTCAGCAGATGGTTTGATAATTGCAACACCAACCGGTTCTACGGGTTATTCTTTATCAACAGGCGGGCCGATTGTAAATCCGAAAGCCGATGTGATAACACTTAGCCCAATTGCTCCTCACACGCTTACTATGCGGCCGTTAGTAATTTCCAGCGGACAAAAAATAACAGTGATGATTAATTCTCCATCAGAAAAAATTCAAGTAAGCTGTGATGGACAGCGTGTTAACTTTTTTAGCTCTCCTGCACAACTTACAATTGAAAAAAATAAACAGCCGGTTAGATTAATTCATTCCAACCGCACGAACTATTTTGAAATCCTACGTAATAAATTGTATTGGGGACTAGACGTTCGTAAATCGAATAATTCTAAATAGAGGCAGTAATGAAAAGGCTTATCTTTCTTTTGTTGATTCTCCCTGCAGTAATTTGTGCACAAGGAAAAAACAAACTGGTTACAGATGAAAAATCCGACAAACCCATGCTTATCGGTCTATGTGATAGAACTGCATTTGCAGATTCAAATTTTTCATGGTGGTTCAATTCAGAATATGATTATTACCCAGCCGATTCCGTAGCTGTAGTAAGATTCTCAAAAAGACTTCAAGATGTAAAAATTACAATTGTAATGGGTACCTGGTGCAGCGACAGCAGAAGGGAAGTACCTAGATTCTATAGAATATTAGACCAAGTCGGTTTCAACACACAAAATTTAACCCTGATCTGCGTTGATAGGAATAAAACGACCCCGGATAACCTAGTTGAAAAACTTGATATCAAATTAGTGCCGACTTTTATTTTTAGTAAAGATGATAAGGAGATTGGAAGAATTGTTGAAACGCCTAAACAAACTTTGGAAATGGATTTGGTAAAGATAATTGTTCAATAGATATGACTGTATCTAAATTAAAAACCCCGCTTATGCGGGGTTTTTAATTTCTATTTATTTTTTAAAACAGGTCAATTATTACTCGTAGCAACTTCGGTAACTTCAACCTTCTCTTTGTAATTCTTAGGTTTTTTAGATGATCCATTTCCATTGGAGCCGTTAGAACCATTTCCGTTCGAGCCGTTACCATTAGAACCATTACCGTTTTTCTTATCAACTAATTCTATTGGAATTTTCAGATCCGGTTTTGCTTCACCGTTATGTGCTTCACGGTAAACAAAGATCTCACCTTTATAATTCTTCATTACAACTCTGTCTTCATCACGATGCAGTACATATTGCGGAAGAATCGGAATCTTACCACCGCCGCCAGGTGCATCAATTACAAAATGAGGTATTGCAAGTCCGCTTGTATACCCGCGGAGTTTCTGCATGATCTCCAGACCGGTTTCAAGAGAAGTTCTGAAATGATTAGCGCCGCGTGTCTCATCTGCCATATATAAATAGTACGGTCTTACTCTAATCTTGAGGAGTTTTGTGAAAAGCTCTCTCATTACTTCAGCATCATCGTTTACGCCCCTCATTAGAACTGCCTGGTTACTTACCGGGATACCGGCGTTAGCGAGCATCTCGCAAGCCTTGGTGCTTTCAGGCGTAATCTCCCATGGATGATTGAAGTGTGTGTTAACATAAATCGGGTGATACTTCTTTATCATCTCAACCAATTTAGGTGTGATGCGGTGCGGAAGTACGCACGGCATTTTAGAACCTATGCGGATTATTTCAATGTGAGGTATTTGTCTCAATCTCTTTAAGATTTTTTCCAGCATAACATCTGTAAGCATTAAAGGATCACCGCCGGACATAATTACATCGCGGATTTCGGTATGCTGTTCCAGATACTTGAAAGCAGATTCGAGTTCTTTCATCGAAATTTTATCTGAGTTGCCAACTTTTCTTTTTCTTGTGCAAAAACGGCAATACATTCCGCATTGGCTTGTTGTTAGGAATAATGCTCTGTCCGGATATCTATGTGTAATATTAGGAACGGGGCTCATTCTATCTTCTTGAAGCGGATCTGAAAATCCATCCAGATCGTCAAGTTCAGCTTTATCCGGTACACATTGTTTCCAGATCGGATCACCCGGAAAGCGAATTAGACCAAGGTAGTAAGGATTTATACGAGCTTGAAAAAATTCATCCAAACCTTCTGCTACTGTTCTGTCAATCCCAAATTTTTCAACAAGTTGATCAACAGAGTGAACACTGTCTCTAACCATTTGCTGCCAGAGTTCCATGATAGTTACCCTTTATATTATTCCTTTTTATGTTTTTATGTATTTACCAAATACAATCAAGTTATCATTGATTGCGTAAAAATCTTTTATCTGGGCGACTATTGAATAATTATTCCTCATATAAAAATTTCTTGTAGCATTGTAACCATCTTTAGAAGATGTCTCGGCAAGAATCCATCTTCCTTTATTTTCTTTTACAAAATTTTCCGCATGATCTAACAACTGCTTTCCTATGCCTTTATTCTGTCCGTTATTATCTACAACAATCCAAAATAGATCAAATACACCATCAGTTAACGCTCTCTTACCTGTGCAATGATAACCGGCAATCTTTCCATCAGTTTCAAAGATAAAAACGTTATAATACTCATGATTCGGATTTCCAATCGCTTCATCTACTAATTCAATTGCAACTTTCTTCTCTTCATTACTAAAATTATCTGTTTTATTAATGATAGAGACTAATTGTTCCCTATCGTTAGCTTGCAGCTTGCGTATCATAAGCTATTCTTTTTAATGCGAACTTTGAAAGTGTATAAAGCAATTGATCATAACTAATTCCTGCTGCCGCTGCTGCACGAATAAACCCAGTATCCGGAGAGATATCCGGATTAGGATTAACTTCAATTACATAAGGAACATTTCTCTGGTTTAATCTAATATCAACGCGGGCGTAATCTCTGCACTCTAATGCTTCGAATGCTTCACGAGCCATTTTTTCAACTTTTAATTTTATATTTTCATCCAGATCTGTCGGACACTTTGGAGTGGTATGTTTAAAATAAGTACTGTCTGGTGACCATTTAGCTTCATATGTAACTATTTTAGGAAGATCATCCGGTAATCCATCAAAACGGATTTCAGAGATCGGAAGAATTTTGTCACCAAGAATAGCCACATTCAGCTCGCGTCCCTCAATGTATTCTTCAATCAAAACTTCCTGGTTGAAAGAAGTGTAGAGATAACTTAATCTTTCTAACAAAGCATCGAAATTCTGTACAACTGAAAATTCCGAAATGCCGATGCTTGCATCTTCGCGGGCAAGTTTTAGTATAACAGGAAATCTTAAAGAGAATTTATTCTTATCCGGGATTTCATTTACTTCAGTAATTAAATGTTTAGGAGTCCTTATACCGTGTGACTGAAGAATCTGTTTTGTTCTGGATTTGATCAGGCAATTACCAAGTGCGATGGCTCCGTTGCCTGTGTACGGTATTCCGAGAATATCGAAAAGTCCGGCAATGTAACTCTCCAGATTTGTATTGCCCTCTACAGATTCGACGAAGTTAAAAATTGCATCTGGAGAATAATTTAATATTTTTTTAATCGCACTTTTGATATCGCTGTTAACAGCAAGAGTTTCAACACTCATATATTTTTTTGAAAGGGATTTCTTGATTAACGCAATCTGTTTTAGAAATTCCCTTTCGGAAAGATCAACATTATCTTTTGAATCGGTTATATTCTTACCAAGATAGTTGTCGTAATATCTGGTCGGTTCATTATAACAGATTAATATTTTTTGTTCGAAATTCATACTAAGCTATATCTTCTTGCTGCTGTGAATAAAACTTTGTTTATCATTTCATCATAAGACAGGCCGCTGGTCCTTGCTGCTTTAGGAAAACACGAATTGTCTTTCGGGTCAGGAAGAATTCCCGGCAGCGGATTGATTTCAATTATATTTGGTTCGCCGAAAGCGTCAAGACGGATATCTATTCTGCTCCAATCGCGGCATCGTAATACTTTATAAGTTCTTAAAGCTATATCTGTAATTTTTTCTTGCAGACTTGCATCAATTTGAGCAGGACAAGAAAAGATATTCAACGGGTTATCGCGTGTATCAACAATCCACTTTGCTTCGTACGAATAAATAGGAGCCAATTCTTTTGGTAACTCACTTAAATTTATCTCAACAATGGGTAAAACTTCGGCATCCTCACCATTGCCAATAATAGCAACGGTAAACTCACGCCCCGGGAGGAATTCCTCAACAAGGAATGGTTGATTATAAGTCTGAAGGTTGTTGGTTAAATTCTCTTTTAGTTTATCCAAACTGTTTAATAGGGAAGAGTTGAAAATACCTTTGCCGGAACCTTCAGCAACTGGTTTAACAATTACCGGAAAACGCAAATCAAAGCTCCTTAAATCGGAAATTGATTCTACGAGAAGGAATTTTGCTGTAGGAACTTTATAATATGATAAAACTTCTTTGGTCCTTGCTTTGTCAAGGCAGGTCGCTAAGGTTAATGGATCGGAACCAGTGTATGGTATTTGCAGCATGTCAAGCATCGCGGGTATCTGAGCTTCACGACTTATGCCGTTTGCACACTCAGCAACATTAAAAACAAGATCAGGTCGTAACTTTTTAAATTTTTCAAATGCATTTTCATCAGCTTCGATCAAAGTTACATCATGAAACAGTTCCAAAGAATCTTTTAGAGCATTAATTGTTTCGATAGTATCCCACTCGGCATAAGTTTCGTTGTAAGAAATTGATGATTTTGAGTTTAGAGTGAGAGGTGTAGGGTCGGAAAATTTTTTTTCTTCCGGTTTTACGTTATATGTCAGAGCAATTTTTAATTTTTTATTTGGTAGATAGGAACTAATAACATTTCCTTAATTTTTTCTGATTGAAATATAACCATTTAAAAATTTTATGCAAGAAATTGTTCGAAATTTTTTTTGAAAAAATATTTTTTGGCACGACTAATGTAGAGGCAAAAAAAATATTTATGACTAGTGTGTCCGAAGAAAAATTTTTAGTAAGGTGGTTAAGCTGTCCGCGCGAAGTGAATATGTTCAGAATAATTTTCTGTTAGAGTTTTTTTTATGATAGAATTTTTTTGATCTGAGAGATTGCTATCACCTTCAATAATATTAAAAGCAGTCTCCCGAGCATCTGATAAAATTTTTGTGTCTTCAATTACATTGGCATATTTTAATTCCGGTAAACCGCTTTGTTGCGTTCCGAAAATATTTCCCGGTCCGCGTAATTTTAAATCTATCTCCGCAAGATCAAACCCGCTTGAGTATTTAATCATTGAGTTCAAACGTATAATTGATTTATTTCTTTCAATTTGGTCCGGAGATAGATAATCAAAATTGAAATTGAATTGATTTGACCTAACAGCCAGCTCATCTTTAGCAACGAGCAAGCAGTAAGCCTGTTTATCGCTTCTTCCAACTCTTCCGCGTAGTTGATGGAGTTGTGATAATCCGAATCTGAACGCATCATTGATTACAATTATATTTGCATCCGGTATATCAATACCGACCTCAATTACTGTGGTTGAAACAAGTACGTCATATTTCTTAGCTGCAAACTCAAACATTATCTTTCCTTTCTCTTGCCAGTTCATTCGTCCGTGGATTAAGCATACTCTCAAATCTTTTAATTGATGAACACTTAGTTCATTAAAATATGTTTGTGCAGCTTTTAATTCTATCTTTTCTGATTCCTCGACAAGCGGATAGACTAAAAATGTTTGATAGCCGCTTTTGGCTTTTGATTTAATGAAATCATATATATCAGGTAATTTGCTTTCACCACGTAAATATGTTTTAATCGATTTTCTATTCAATGGCATCTCATTAATAACAGAAATGTCAAGATCACCGTAAATTGTCATAGATAATGTACGCGGAATAGGTGTTGCTGTCATTATGAGAACATCGGATTGAAATCCTTTCTGTACCAAAGTTGATCTCTGCATCACCCCGAAGCGATGCTGCTCATCTATAACTACCAAACCGAGTTTATGAAACTCAACATTCTCCTCGATCAGTGCGTGAGTGCCGATAATTATATTTGTCTTACCTTCCCGGATGTTGCGTAAAACTTTTTCCCGCTCAGACTTTTTCTGCCCACCGATCAATTCATCTACTATAAATCCGCATGGCCTCATCATTTCTGTAATTCTCTTAAAATGCTGATCGGCTAAAATTTCTGTTGGAGCCATAAGAACTGCTTGATAACCGTTCTCGACAACAATCAGCATACTGATCAAAGCGACAATAGTTTTGCCGCTTCCAACGTCTCCTTGAAGTAACCGGTTCATCGGTTTGTCACTTTCAAGATCTTTTCTAATCTCACCTAAGACTTTTAACTGTGAGGAAGTGAGAGTGAAAGGCAACGACTTTAAAAAATTCTTCAAAGGAAGTGCCTGAGCTTTAAAGGAAAATCTTTTTTTCTTCTCGCTATAGAATCTCTTTTTTAGAGCGACAAGACATTCTAAATAAAATAATTCTTCAAACTTCAACCGGTGTTTTGCAATTTCGAGAGAGGGGTAATCTTTTGGGAAATGCATATTGCAGACGGTTTCAGTTAAAGCAAGAAGATTCTTTTCTTTTATGATATGATCGGGAAGGGTTTCAGCTAAATCTTGAGAAAATGTTTCAACAGCTTGATGAATGATTCTCCGTAGACTAAGATCGCCAATATTTGTTTCTCGCAGTTCTTTTGCCATTCTGTAGAATGGAATGATCTTTCCTGTATTTAAAAATTCCTTCGATTCTTTTTCCGCAAGTCTGTCGAAATCCGGATGGACAAACTGTAAGTGGCCGTATTTGGTCAGAACCGGTTTTGCGGAGACCGCAAAGTAGTCACCGGCTTTGAATACGTTCTTGAAATATTTTGCACCCTGAAACCAGACGCATTCAAAAAAGCCGGAAGCATCTTTCATCCGTACCTTAAAAATTTGTTTCTTATGATAGTAATGCACTTCGGAATCCATCACCTGACCGATTATCGTCACTTCACCTTGGTAACCCTCAATTAAATGTTGCACAACTTTTACACTGTTTAAAAGAGTTGAACGGTCAAGATATCTGGTTGGAAAGTAGAAGAGCAGATCTTTAATTGTATTTATGCCAATCTTAGAAAACGATTCAGCCCGTTTCGGTCCGACAGATTTTAGATATTGAACTGATGTAGAAAGTTTTTCGGGCATGAATCAAATGATTTCGTTTTGGATTGTAGGAAATATAAATAAAAAAATGGAAGGTGAGAAGTATATTACTCGTCTTCTGCTTTCATATCGCGGGTCATTAATTCGTATGTAACCTTCGTAGCGTCACGGTCTTCAAACAGAATTTTATATACGGCATTAGCAATAGGTGTTTCGATTTTATGTTTTATGGAAAGCTGATGTACGGATCGGCAAGTTTCAACGCCTTCAGCAACCATTGTCATCTTTTTCAAAACTTCAGTAAGTTTTTTTCCTCGACCTATCTGTTCTCCGACATAACGATTACGGCTATGTCTGCTCATGCATGTAACAATTAAATCACCCATACCGGATAATCCAGAGAATGTTTCGGGTTTAGCTCCTAATCCAATGCCTAACCTGGATATCTCAGCAATACCGCGAGTCATTATTGCGGCTTTTGTATTATCACCGAATTTTGCGCCGTCAATAATTCCAGCTCCAATAGCAATTACATTTTTTAGTGCTCCTCCGTATTCAACTCCTAACAGATCAGTTGAAGAGTAAACACGGAAGTAAGAATTCATAAACGCAGTTTGAATTTGTTTTGCTGTTGTATAATCTCTTGATGCCGCAACAACAGCAGTAGGAATTTTTCTTGCTACTTCCTCAGCATGACTTGGACCGGAAATAACGCCAATCTGTGAATGTGAAATGTTTTTTAACTCATCTTTAACAATTTGTGATACGGTAAGTAAAGTATCTTTTTCTATTCCTTTAGAGACACTAACAAAAGTGGTATCGCGAAATTCGAAATGTTTCATCTCTCTTAATACACTTCTAATAAATTGTGAAGGAACCGCAAGAACGATCATATGTTTTTTTTCACAACTTTCAGAGAGGGAGTGTGTAATATTGATCTCTTTAGGAATTTTTATACCTGGAAGGAGGTTTTTATTTTCGCGAGAACGTTTAAGAGTTTTTGCGTAACTACGTTTGTATTCCCAGAGGGTAACTTCATGCCCGTTGTTATGTAATAGAATGGCTAAGGTTGTTCCCCAGCCGCCTGCGCCGAGAACAGAAATCTTCATTTAGATCGATTTCTTTTTTACAAACGAAATTTTATTTTCGCTGCCGTTTATTAAACGATCAATATTTTTTCTGTGTGTATATATAACTAATAAGGCAAGCATTATACAGAATGGAAGAACTGTATTATAACCCGGTATGTCAACACCGAAAATATTTTCTCTTACAACAAGTATTAAAGGAACTGCAACTGCAGCAGCTAAAGAACCCAAAGAGATGTATCGGGACACAGCCACAACTATAAAAAATACTCCAAGTGCAAGAGCCATATCAATTGTAACTAACATTATCAGAACACCTAACCCGGTAGCAATACCTTTTCCACCGCGGAACCCTGCAAAGACAGTCCATATATGTCCAATTACAGCGGTTACACCGCAAATAATTTGAACGAGTGTAAAATCATCGAATGGGGTTATATTCTTAAATGGAAAACTATCTAAATAAAAACGAGCTACAATAATTACCGCGAGAGCGCCCTTAAGAGCATCCAGTAAAATTACAAGAATACCATACTTCCACCCCAATACTCTAAAAACATTCGATCCTCCGGCATTACCGCTGCCGTGTTCTCTTATATCTATTCCACGAACGAGTCTACTAACTATAATACTAGTCGGGATTGAACCTACTAAGTAAGAAAGGATTACAACAAAAGCTAAATTCAACATTCGATGGTCCTAAATTTTGGATCAAAATTAGAGAAAAAGTATTTTATATACAAGGGAGATTCCATTCAGCTTTTTTGAGCTATTTTTTCAAAAATTAACAAGTCATCTTCGTTTGTAATCTTAAAGTTAAAGGAAGTCCCGCTCACAATATTTACTTTGTATCCGACTCTATGAGCAAGCATTGATTCATCTGTTCCGATAAAATTTTCCTTCTCTGCTTGATTCATAGCATCCAATAGAATTTTATATTGGAATATCTGCGGGGTTTGTACATAATAAACATCTTGTCTATCTATATATGAATGAACTGAATCCGTTCCTTTGACCAAAGTATCCCTTGCTTTTATAGCAACAACTGCGCTTCCGGATCTTTTTGCCGTTTCTATCGCGTTTGTTAAGATATCTAGAGAAAGCAGCGGACGAACGGCATCGTGAACAACAATTAAGTCATCGCTCATAGCATTGATAGATTTTAATGCATTATGAACGGATTGTTGGCGTTCTTGTCCGCCCTCAACAATCTTTGAGATCTTAGAAAATAAATAATTATTTTTTATTGTATGAAGAAGATTGAAATAATTTTTGCGTGTTGATATAATTATTTCATCAATCAAATCGCATTTTTGAAAAACTTCTAAAGTGTAAGCAATAATTTCTTTTCCGTTGATACGAAGATACTGCTTGGGAAGCGGATTATTCATCCGCAATCCTGAACCACCCGAAGGAATTATCGCAAATACTTTCATTATATAATCAACATTGCATCGCCGTAACTTAAGAAGCGATAACCGTCTTTTAATGCTTTCTTATACGATTTCATTATAAAATCATAGCCGGCAAATGCAGCAGCCAGCATCATTAAAGTTGATTCCGGCTGATGGAAATTTGTTACCAACTTTTTTGTTACTCTAAAATCGTAAGGTGGAAAAATAAATTTATCGGTCCATCCTGAATTTGGTTTTGCAAATCCATCTGCTGTAACACTGCTTTCAAGTGCTCTGCAAGTACTGGTTCCAACCACAAAAACATTTTTCTTGTCCTCGAGAGCTTTATTAATAATTTTCGTTGTCTCTTCAGAAATTTCAAAATATTCAGAATCCATTCTGTGTTTTGTTAGGTCTTCAACTTCAACGGGACGGAAAGTACCAAGACCGATATGCAGAATAACAGGGACTACCTTTGCACCAATCTTTTCAACTTTTTTGACAAGAGCAGGGGTGAAATGCAAACCGGCTGTTGGAGCGGCAACAGATCCATCCGTTTGAGCAAATATTGTTTGATAGTGTTCTTTGTCCGATGGAACTGCATCGCGTTTGATGTAAGGAGGTAGAGGAGTGTGGCCTATCTTTTCGATCGCCTTAAAAATATCTCCAGCATCTTCGTTAAAGCGGACAGTTCTTCCGCGTGATGTTGTATTATCAATTACTTCACACCAAAGTTTATCATTAAAATAAATTCTATTTCCAATTCTAACTTTACGTGCAGGATCAACAATGACATCCCAAATATTTTCTTCCTTGTTCAATTCTCTAAGGACGAAGACTTCGATCTTCGCATTCGTCCGTTCTTTTTTTCCAAACAGACGGGCCTGCATAACTTTAGTTTGATTAACAACAACTACATCGCCCTTCTGTATATAGTTTACAAGCTCTGAAAATTTGTGATGTTCAATTTCACCGGTTGCACGGTTAAGAACCATCATGCTTGCTTTATCGCGTGGGTTAGCTGGATTCTTTGCGATCGCAGTTTTCGGCAAGTTGTACTTGAAATCTGATAACTTCATTTATTCTCCTCGTTATGTTCTTTTTTTCCTGTCATTCTGTGGAGTATAGGATGAAGAATCTTTGATTATATATTGATTCAAAATTCTTCTCCCGCCCTAAAGCGGGATCAGAATGACAATTTATTTATTTCTTCTTTGTTGTTCTTTTTACTTTTTTCTTTATAGTTTTTTTCGTTTTAGGTTTCTTTGCAAGTTTAACAAGATCAGAATAGCTCACTTTTACGACAACCGGTTTACCGGATTTTTGTTCTTTAACAACAGCATGAGCAGCTGCAAGTCTTGCGATAGGAACTCTAAAAGGTGAACAACTTACATAGTTCAATCCAATCTTATGGCAGAACTCAATTGATTTTGGTTCGCCTCCATGTTCACCACAGATTCCAATTTTAAGGTCTGGACGAGTTGAACGTCCACCTTCGACAGCAATCTTCATTAAACTGCCAATTGCTTCTTGATCAATTGTTTGGAATGGGTCAACCGGAAGGATCTTTTGCTCGAGATATTCCGGTAAAAATCCGCCGATATCATCACGTGAGAAGCCAAATCCCATTTGAGTTAAATCGTTCGTACCGAATGAGAAAAATTGAGCGACCTCGGCAATCTTGTTCGCTGTTAAACAAGCACGGGGAATTTCAATCATTGTTCCGGTAAGATGTGGAATTTTCTTTAAGCCGAATTTATCACATACTTCTTTGTGAACTTTTGTTATGATCTGGTATTGATGTTTGATTTCATTAACATGACAAGTTACTGGAATCATTATTTCCGGAAATGGTTTTTTACCTTCTTGCATTAATTCTGCAGTTGCCTCAAAGATTGCACGAACTTGCATTTCGGTAATTTCAGGATAGGTTATTCCAAGACGTACACCGCGATGACCCATCATCGGATTGTTTTCGTGTAATGAATCAGCTCGTTTGTTTAATTCTTGAGAAGAGATACCCAGACTCTTTGCAAGTTTTTCTCTTTCATCTTGACGTGTTGGAACAAATTCATGAAGCGGGGGATCAAGGGTTCTAAATGTTACAGGGTATCCATCCATTGCTTCCATAGTTCCTTTTACATCGTGTTTAACATGAGGGAATAGTTCATTCAAGGCACCCCTTCTTTCAGCTTCGGTATTTGAATGGATCATTTTACGAAGTTTGAATAACGGCTCTTCAGAATTTTTTCCATAGAACATGTGTTCGGTTCTAAACAACCCAATACCTTCAGCGCCGAAAGCACGTGCACGTGCTGCATCTTCAGGTGTATCGGCATTTGTTCTAACTTTTAATTTTCTCACAGCATCGCAGATCTTCATAAATGCCTGGAAGTCGGGATTATCTTCAGCAGCTTTGATCATTGGCAATTCTCCAAGATATACAGTTCCTTTAGAGCCGTTTAGAGTTAGCCATTCACCTTCACGCACTGTATAATTTCCAACAGTAAAATATTTTTCATTGTAATTTATTTTAACAGAACCTGCACCAACGATACAACATTTACCCCAACCTCGTGCAACGAGAGCAGCATGTGATGTCATTCCCCCTCGGCCCGTGAGTATTGCTTGTGCAGCTCGCATTCCTTCAATGTCTTCAGGATTAGTTTCTTCACGAACAAGAATTACTCTCTTGCCTTCTTTGGCCCAGGCCACAGCATCGTTTGCAGAGAAAACAACTTGTCCTGATGCACCGCCGGGCCCTGCCGGTAATCCTTTTACAATAACATTAGAGGTAAGTTCAGCTTTAGGATCAATAATCGGGTGAAGAAGTTCATCCAGTTGCGAAGGCTGAACCCTCATAACAGCTTCTTCTTTAGTAATTAATTTTTCTTTGTACATATCAACAGCCATTCTTACTGCGGCCGGCCCGTTTCTCTTTCCAACACGGCACTGAAGCATATAAAGTTTTGTTTCCTGAATAGTAAATTCAATATCAAGCATATCGTGATAATGCTTTTCAAGTGTACGTTGAATTGCATGAAGCTGTTTATAAGCCGGAACCATTGCTGTTTCAAGTGATGGAAGATGCTCAGTGTGCTCGCTCTTACCAATTTCATTGATTGGATTAGGCGTTCTGATACCGGCAACAACATCTTCACCTTGTGCATTCGGCAGCCATTCACCATAAAAATAATTTTCTCCAGTTGCAGGATTACGAGTAAATGCTACACCTGTTGCAGAAGTATCGCCCATATTTCCGAATACCATTGATTGAACATTTACTGCAGTGCCCCATTCATCAGGAATATTTTCTATTCTTCTGTATGATATTGCACGTTTGCCCATCCAGCTTTGGAATACGGCAGAAACAGCTCCCCATAATTGATCCATTGGATTTTCAGGGAATGGTTTGCCAAGAACTTCTTGAACTTTAGCTTTGTAGATTTCGATTAATTCTTTTAAATCATCAGATGTTAAATCAGTATCACTCTTTGCACCGCGAGCTTCTTTCATATTGTGAAGTTCTTTTTCTAATTGGTGGCGGACACCCTTACCTTCTGCCGGTTCGATACCTGCGGCTTTTTCCATTACAACATCTGAATACATTTGAATTAAGCGGCGGTGTGAATCATAAACGAAACGGGGATTATTTGTCTTTGCTATTAGAGCTTCACGTGTTTCATTGTTCAATCCTACATTTAATATTGTTTCCATCATACCCGGCATTGACGCACGCGCACCTGAGCGAACTGATACGAGTAAGGGATTTACTTTGTCTCCAAACTTTGCGCCCATTTCTTTTTCAACTTCTGCAAGAGCAGTTTTCACTTGCTTATCAAGTTCTTTAGGATATTTTTTATTGTTCTTATAATATGCAGTACATACTTCTGTTGTAATAGTAAACCCAGCCGGAACTGGTAAACCGATGTTAACCATTTCAGCCAAGTTTGCACCTTTGCCGCCTAGAAGTTCTTTCATATCTGCTTTACCTTCAGCACGTTTGCCGCCGAAATAATAAACATACTTTTGTGTTGCTTGAGCCATTGATCATTCCTCCAAGAATAGTTTTCTTTTATATTGTTTTGTCCATTGTTTTAATAATTAGTTCATTAAACTTTTTTTGTTCATCGAGTTTTAGTTCGATCTTCAAATAAAAAATATCTATGTCGTCCAGATCTTTTGAGAATTTATTCAGTTTAACTGCATCCTTCTGAGTTGTTAAAACAGAATAGGAATTTGTATCATAAAATTTTTTTCTAATATTTTGTACTTCTTTAAGAGTATAATTTTTATGATCCGGGAAAATCATTTTATTAGTAATATCAATTTTGTTTTTCTCAAGTGCATTTAAAAAAGAAAAGGGAAGAGCTACACCGCATACAACTAAACTTTTCTGTCCTTGAAAATCATTCATACTAAAAAATTTATGTGTCTTGACATCGTAAATTCCATCAGCTTGATAAAAACCGGTAAACACATTTTTATTCTCGAAATATTTTTTCAGTTTATTCTGTATCTCCATTTTATCGGAGAACTTTCTATTAATGATTATAATATCTGCACGCTTTAAGGAATCAAAAGGTTCTCGCATCGAGCCAAGAGGAAGCATACGCTGTTCTATCTGTCCGGTTTTATCCAAGAAACTTTGATCAAAAATTACAACATCAACGTCACGACGAATCCATCTGTGCTGAAATGCATCATCTAGGATTATTGTATCAACCCCAGAATCATCAATAAATTGACGGGTCCCGTCTACGCGTCTTTCGGACACTGCAGTGGGAACTTTCAGTTCCTCAGACATGAAATACATTTCATCACCGCATTCATCAACAGTTGAATTGATATTATTACCGTCACTGACATAAATGTAACCTAGAGAACTTCTGCCGTAGCCGCGACTTAATACTCCGACTTTTTTATTTACGGATTTTAAGAACGAAGCAATCATCATAACAGTAGGTGTTTTACCGGAACCGCCGACTGTTATATTTCCGACAGATATTACTTTTGCATTTACTTTAACAAAGCTAAAAATATTTTTATCAAAGAACGCATTTCTTACTTTAACAATAAACGAGTAAACAAAAACTAATGGTGATGATATTAATCTGAAAAATTTTAACACAACTGCAGCGCATCCTTCTGTAATTTATTTAGGAGTGCCTCGCACTCAATTATTTTTTGATTTGTTTCTTCATAACTAAAACTGTCATCTATTAAGACCGGATCAGAATAAAGTACCACAACTTTAGAAAATGGTTTCGGCACTTCGAAATGATCCCAACTTTTTAGAACAGATTTTTTCTTAATGCCAATACCGGCTAAGAATAATGGTACATTAGTTTTTTTGGCCGTAACAACAGCGCCGGCTTTCATTTTGTAAATTGGTCCGCGCGGTCCATCAGGTGTAATTGCAAGAGAATTATTCCCACGGATTAAATCAACCATAACGGATAATGCCTCATTACCACCAAGCGAACTTGAACCTCTTACAACTTTATAATTCCATTTCTCAAGTATTTTTGCAAGCACTTCGCCGTCTTTGCTTTGACTAACAAGTGCAGCAACGTTTTCGTTCTTATGCATATACCAACCGATCAGCATACTGCCATGCCAAAAAGCAGAAACAAAATTTTTCTTTTCATTTGCGAACTTTGAAATTGTTTCACCATTAATAATCTTAATTCGCAATGTTTTTATTAGTACGCTAATTGCAGTACTTGCAAATTGAATTCCAATATATCGAAGAACATTTCTCTGAAAATCACTAAGCTTCATTTAATAATGCGTATATTTTTTGAGCGGCTTTTCCTGAAGCTCCGCTTCCTCCAAGTTTTTCTTTTATTAAACCAAGTTTTTGCTTAATTGTATTATATCTTTGCTTGTCTTTTAATATCGCTTCTGATTTTGAATATATATTTTCTGTATTAACATCGTACTGAATTAATTCGTCAACAACGTTTTCACCAAGTATGATATTAGCCATCGCAATATTATTAATCTGTACTACTATTCTGCCTAACCAGTATGTTAAATAATTAGTTGAATAAACCACGATAAACGGAAGCTGGAATAATCCTGCCTCCAGTGTGGATGTTCCGGATTTTATAATTCCAAAATGTGAATGCTTGAACAAATCGTAAGTGTATCCTTTTGCCACCTTGTAATTATGTTCAGTAGTTAAGTTTGCGAAAATACTTTCGTCAATATTTTCGGAACAAGCGACAACAGTTTGCAAATTAAAATCTCTTGAAAGTTTCACCGCAGCTTTAATACACGTCGGAAATATTTTTTTGATCTCATGTCTTCTGCTTCCTGGTAGAATGAGTAATATTTCTTTGTCTTTATCCAGATCTAATTTTTTGTATAGTTCTTCTTTGTTCATTAAAGTATAATTTTCAACATATTCTACCAAAGGATGGCCAACGTATTCGACATCAACATTATATTTACGATACATTTTTTCTTCAAACGGGAATACAACAATCATTTTGTTAACAACTTCTCTGATCTTATCAATCCTGCCTTTACCCCAAGCCCAAACTTGTGGTGATATATAATAGATTACTTTCTTTCCAAGCTCGTGCAATTTTTTTGCAAGATTTAAATTAAAGCCGGGGTAATCAATCAATACAATTGTTTCAATTTTTTCTTCAGCAATTTTACGAAGTAATTCTTTTCTAACTTTCGATATAAATGGAAGATGTCTTAAGACTTCAATAAATCCGAGGAAAGCCATTTGTTTAATATGAAATTGAACATTCATTCCAGCGGCAATCATTTTGTCTCCGCCAATTCCAAAAATCTGTAGCGACTGATCTAGCTTGTGCAATTCTTTGATCAGACTAGCACCATGTAAATCACCTGATGCTTCACCGGCTATTATCATTAATTTTTTATTCAACTTAACACAAAACGAATTATTACTAAAAATGATACCGTAAAAATCGCCTGCATAGTTCTTCTTTCCGAACGCAGACCTGCTCCTAAATTTAACGGAGGTTGTTCTATTGCAGAATTACTATACTTACTTATACTAGGAATTAACTTAGGAACGGCTTTCAAGTAATCTTCATAATTTTTTCCAAACTTAATTTTAAGAAATCCTTCTTCTTCCTTTATGATAACTGTATACTGCCAGAAAAAAAAGAATAGGGCAGCTATATGAAGATAGGGGAATAAAGCCATAGACATAATTCCAACACCGAGATACATCAGCATGTTGCCAAGATAAAGCGGATTGCGTACATAAGCGAAAGCACCTGATACAACCAAATATGTTCCGCCGACTCCGTCTGTAGTTCTTGTTTCACTTCCGGCATAACTAATGCCCCACAATCGGAAAAACTCTCCAAAGAGTATAACTGCAAAGCCAACAATAATACTTGTAACAGTAGCTTCTTGAAAAATCAACATTAAAAGTATAAATGGAATGGGTGTGTAACTTCTGTACTTAAAAATTTTTGTTGCAAAATTTTTCATCAATTTAACCTTGAATAAAAACTTCTCTGCGTTTAAGATCTGCCTGATGTCTTTTCTTAAGACGTTTTTTCCCTTTTAGCTCTTCTAATTTTTCAATCACATCGTGAAAAGTTGAATAGGGGAAGTAAGTAATTCTGTTAACCTCGCAATATTTTAGAAGAGAGTTCTTCGCGAAAATAAAATCACAGAATTGCGCGGGACAGAAATCTGTAAATCCATCACCAACGTAAACGGTATAATCTTCATCGCTGCTATAATTAAGAATATGATTGCGTTTACAATTCGCACACTTAGCACATTCTTCATCTGTGTACGGAAATAACGGCATCAACTGATTTTCATTGCCAAAGAATAATTTATTAGTACGTGTTTCAATGTGACCCAATCCTTCTCTCATAAGAAATTTATCAATGTAGTAATCAAATCCGTCACTCAGAATTTTTAATTCGGATTTACCATTCATGCACCAATCAACAAATTTTATAAATCCGGGATCAATTTGAATTCCCTCAAGAAATTTATCGAATTCAGTATGGTCAAATTTTTTAATTGTATTGCAAGAAGCAGTCCAAGCATCTGTTGCTTTAATATTATAACTCATCCAATCGTTTGCAATTTCAAGTGCTTTTTCAGAATCGCCGAAATGAAGTAGCATCAATTCACCGATATCCTTCTGAGAAATTGTACCATCGAAGTCAACAAATATTTTAAATGTATTGTTTTGCATATTCTTGATCTTACTACTATGCCGGCTCTGTATTTTCCGGAATTTCTTCAAAACTAACACCGACTAATTTTGAAATTCCTTCTTCTTGCATAGTAATACCATACATAGTTTCGGATGATTCCATTGTGCGTTTGTTATGAGTTACAATAATAAATTGAGTTCTTCCGCTGAATTCTTTAATAAGTTTTGTAAATCTGTCTATGTTGGCATCATCAAGCGGTGCGTCAACTTCATCCATAATACAAAAAGGACTTGGCTTGACTAAATAAATTGCAAACAAAAGAGCAGTTGCAGTTAAAGTTTTTTCACCTCCGGACAAAAGTTCAATAGAAGTCGGCCGCTTACCTTTGGGCTTAGCCATAATCTCAATCTTTCCTTCCAGTGGATCAATTCCTTCTTCAAGATATAAATCTGCTTCATCGCCTGGATTGAATAAAGTTTGAAAGATGGTTGTGAAATTCTGCCGGATTTTTTCAAATGTATCCATAAACAACTGCTGTGCTGTTTCGTTAATCTCATTTATTGTTTTGATAAGATCTTTTTCTGAATTGACCAAGTCATCGCGCTGCTTATGTAAAAAGTCAAGACGTTTCTTCTCTTCTTCGTATTCCGAATAAGCCAGCAAATTGACTGGACCAATGTTTCTAATTTTTTCTTTTAGAGTTTGGACCTCATTTGTAGTGCTTTCAAAATCAAAAGTATCAAGATCGTCAAATTGTTTAAGCGTTAATTCTATAGAATAGTTTTCTTTAATATGTTCGATCAAGTTTTCAGAACGGAGTTTGAATTCATTTTCTTTTATTTCGAAAGAATGAACTTGATCTGAAACCGTCTGCCGTTCATTTCTTAATGAGTTAAGCTGATTTTCAAATTGCGCCGCTTCATCCTTAACTACTTTTAATTTGTCATTGATCTCTTTTTCTTCGGTAAGTAATGTTGCCCTGAAAGTATTAATTTGAATTAAAGATAAATTTGATTGATCAATAATTTCTTGTAAAGAATTGGTTTCTTCTTCATTGGTTTGAAGCTCTGTCTTACGTTTTTCTATTCCGTTAGTAATTGATAATTGATTTGATTCAGTCCGCTTAATCGCGTTATGAATATTTTCGATCTGTCCTTTTAATCTCTCAAGCTCAAGTTTTCTTTCGTTTTGAAGATCTACAAATTGGTTAAAATCATTTTCAGAGTCGCTCAATTCATTTTCATGCTTTGCAATATTATCATCAATTGAAATCTTTTTCTCGAGAAGAAGATTGATCTCTTTTTCAATTTCTGATGTTTGGACAAAAAGTAAATTTGATTTATCCGCGAGTTCTTGAATATCTTTTTGAGAAGACACGATTTCTTCGTTGGCTTTATTCTTCTCAAATTCGAATTGGGAGATTTGTTTTTCAATATTGGAAATATCACTCGAAATAAGTTTTTCACTGTCACTAAGATTCTTTATATCAATCCTCGATATTTTTCCTTCGGTCTCGGCAATAAAAGCTTGCAGTTTTGCTAGATTAGATTCATGCTTAGGATATTCTTTAATCAGATTATCAAGAAGTTGTCTTCTTCCAAAAATGGTTTCATCTTGCTTTGGAAGTGAGCCTGCTTCAACAACACCGTCATGCTTTACAAAATCGCCATCTAAAGTTGCAAAATTAAAATCCGGATATTTTGAATTCAGCTCTATCGCTGATTTAAGATCTGATGTAACAGCAATTTTAGATAAGGCTTGTTCAAAATAGGGAAGCCAATTACTTTCGGTTTCTACAAAATCTTTTGCCCAACCCAGAAATGATTCTTCTTTTACTAATCTTTTTTCTTTTCTCTTTAGATTAAACGATGTAAAACTATCAAGAAAAGATTTTTTTGAATTATTATTAGAGCGAAGCAGGTAAAATGAAGCTTTGCCGAGATCATTTTTCTTTAAGTATTCAATAGCATTTTGAAGATCATCAAAACTATCTACAAGCAGGTTATTCAAAACAGATTTTAATGCTGCTTCAAGAGCGAATCTGTATTTCTCTTGTGTGTTACCGACATCGGCAAAAATATTTTTATTCTTTTTAGTCCACTCTTTATTTTCTAAAAGTACTTTAGCGCCTTTTGAAATACCTTCTAGATTAGCAATCAATGTTTGAAAGAAAGCAATCTTTTCTTTGAGTCCGGCAAGTAAAGTTTTTTCTTCAATCTCTTTTTGCTTAAATGAATTTAATTCATGTTCGAGTTCTTGTTTTTCTTTTTCACGATGAGCTATTAATAAACCAGCTTCTTTAAGTTTATTCTCTGCGTGGGATTTTTCAGCGCTAAGCTCTTCAATAAAACCGACTGTCTTTGCAATTGTTGTAGTAATACTTTGAATTTTATGATTAAGTTTTTCGATGTTAGAATTATGATTTGAAAGTTCTTTCTTAACACTTGCCGAGTAATTTTCCTTGTCGGATATTTCACGAACGAGATCAAATTTTTCTTCGTTGGTCTGTTTTAATTCGGCACGTTTATTTTCTAACGATTCCTTTTTCCCAATTATGATTTGTTCATTATCAACTATTTCATTGTTCTTGTCTGATAAATTATCCGAGTGAGATTTAAGTTCGTTGTTACTTCGTAATATATATTGATCAGCATCTTCAAATGATTGCTGCAGTTCGGCAATTTCTGTCTGTAACCGTTCGCGGTTATTTATTAGAGATTTAAATCGTTCTTCAGAAACAGAAATATTTTTTTGTGTATCATGTAGTTGTTCTGTGTTAGAAGAAAGTTCGTCTCGCTTAAATTGTAATTCAGAATCTATTGCGTTAATTCTATTCCGATACTCAATTAATTCATTTTCAATTTTCCTGATATCAAGATCAATTTGGTCCTTCTTGTCTGTAAATTCTGAAATATCATTTTTCAAATTGCTTAACTTCGAATTCAGAGAAGAAAACTCGCGCTCGGCTAAATCAATTTCTTTCTCTCTTAGTACAACTTGAATTTGATTATACTGATCGGCACGCTTGGCTTGACGCTCTAGAGACCGAACAGTTTTTTCAACTTCAGAAACAATATCATTAACACGCGTAAGATCGGATTTAACATCATCGAGTTTTTTTAAGGAAAGACGGCGACGTAATTTATATTTATTAACTCCGGCAGCCTCTTCAAACATTCTTCTTCGTTCTTCTGTTTTGCTGCTGAGAATTGTTTCAACCATTTTCAATTCGATAACCGAATAAGCGTTTGTGCCCATTCCAGTATCCATGAAAAGGTTTGTAATATCTTTTAAGCGGCAAATATTTTTATTTAACAAATATTCGCTCTCACCGGAACGGAAGATCCGTCTGGTTATAGTTACTTCTGTATATTCTGTTGGAAGAACGCCCTGATCATTTACAAGTGTGAGAGAAACCTCCGACATGCCCATTGGTTTCTTTTCTCTTGTCCCATTGAAGATGACGTTTTCCATTTTGTCGCTGCGGAGAGTCGTTGTTTTTTGTTCACCAAGAACCCAGCGGATCGCGTCAACTATATTTGTTTTACCGCAGCCGTTGGGCCCAACAATTCCAGTAATACCGCGATTAAAATTTATTAACGTTTTATTTGCAAAAGATTTAAAACCAAATATTTCTAATTTGGATAGAAACAAAATGAGCCTCTAGAAAATCATTGAGTTGTATTGTTTAAATGAATTAGTAATGAAATAGAGAGTAGAACTTGTTAGTTGATACTTCAATAATACTCCACCAACTACTAATATAATTACAAGGAAACTATATATATAAACCTTCATTGGCCGAATGTCAAAAATTACGTAAATACCTTTAAGCAACCTTTGAAGTATCCATAACATGAAAAGAATTAAAAAGATAATTACTACAACACTAAAATTTCCATTTACTAAAACCTTAAATAGAATTAGCTCAACCGGTAGTAGAATTGTAAATGGTAAAAAAGTCCAAATAACGGTATATGATATGCTTGTAAATTCTACTCGAGTTTTTATAAAAGATGAAGCAAATTTTATTACTAGTGAAATCAAGACAAACTTTATTATGATTAGTATAAAAAGTACAGCGAAACAAACTTGCGGATTCCAGGAAAGGTAGGAAACAAATTTTAATAGGCTATGATGACCAAATGATAAAATAATTTTTTCTAATAAAAAATTTGATTTATAAAAGTATAATAATATTGTCATCAAAAGTGAAACTGATCCGGCTTGAATTAACATTAATATTGCAGTATGAACACCGGAAATAATCCGGTGATCGCGTACATCGGCAAAGAAATTATACGGGCGTAATAAAGCACGGGTACAATCTTCACGGAATTTCTTCTTAGTGTTGATTAGAACCGCCATAATTATAGAAAGCAAAAGTGCGAGAATTATAAATATTATTGGGTTATCATCTTTGCGTGTACCTATTGGTATGGTAACTTTACTATTTCCGCTGAGTTTTGCAGCGAGGACTTTGTAACCAATACTATTTAGGTTACGTGATTTATCTAATAAACCAAATTTGTAAATGTTATTTACTGAATAACCACCGTAAAGTGATGCATATTCACCGTTGTATTCAAATAAACTGTTAATAATAATTCCGGATAATTTTAATTGGCGTGATAAATCTATCATATCGCCCAAATATTTTGCTTGGGCATCAGAAGAATACTTTGTTAAATATCCGCTAGTACTTCCCTTATAATTAGGATACGATACTTCGCTGATAAAAAATGAATTTTTACCTAACGCATCAATTGTTTTTTGTAATTGATCTTTTGTCTCATCAATCGGTGGTGAGTATAGTTCAATTCCATAAAAGTCTAAGTTTTGAATTTGAGCTGTTTGAATTCCAATAAAAGATGCGTAGGACAAAAATCCTTTTTCTTTTATTGTATTGGATTGATTAGAAATAAGATTACTGCTTATCTCAGAATTTGGAAGGAAAGAACTTCCAACTCCAACTATTATCGTATTAGAATACTCACTGTAACTAGAAAGGAAATTTTTTATAAGTCTTGCTGCTTTTAGTTGAAAATCACTATGAGATAAAATTTCTTCTGGAACAGAATTTATTGGAAGTTCGATCATTGCAAATAATCCAAGCCCCTGACAAAGTTTAACTGCATAAGGATTAGGAAATTGTTTTGAAAAACGAACTACATTGAAACCTGTATTTTTAATCAAAGTAAGATCATCTTTTATTTTATCGTAGGAATTCATTCTACGAAGCGAAGTTTCATCGAATAAATATGTAGTACCTTGAAGTGAAAAAGGATTGCCGTTAAGAGTTAAAGTTGTTTCATCTTTTCTTAATTGATAAAATGCAATCTGTTTAATGGATTTATCTATTACTTGTCCATTACGTATCAAACTTACATCACATAAATAATTGATTGGTGTTTGAGGTGACCATAATTGCGGATTACTAATTTCTAATCTGCACGTAACTTCGTTTTCTTCTTGAGAAATTTTTTGAACAAAATCTCCTTTTGTTTGAGCTGATGTTGAGCCTGGGGAGAATAAATTCATTCTGATAATTACATCACTGGAAAGAGAATTTGTCTTGAAATCTGAGTTACCGATTCCAATCTTAAAATTTAAAACTGCTTTGGATAAATTCTGATCAAACGAATACGAAAAATAATTATTTGTAATATGAATTGTTGAAACGGTTTTAAGATAGACATCCCTAATAATTCCACCGCTTAAACTTGAGAATAAAAATCTTTGAGTTGATGGAATTGAATATTCCGAATCAAGTTTGTTGCTGACTTTTATTGTTATAACAGAGTTTTCTTTTAAGATATCTTTTGGAAGAGCAAGTTCAAAAGGATATGATCCGCCGGAGTGTTTATAAATATTATAACCGTTGATTGAAATTTCCGCTGAGTAATTAATTCCAAGAAATCCCAATACTAGCTGTGAACTTTGAATTTGAGTTTCAGTTAATGAAATTTGTTTTTCAAATATTAAATATTCCTCACCTTCAAAAATTGCCGGTATAGAAACAGCAACTTTTTTCTCGGGATCGCTTTCGT
>JAHEZQ010000014.1 GCA_023250955.1 Melioribacter sp.
CAAAAAAAGAAACAGGTTGTTAGTGTTTTAAAAGAAATTCGTTTACATCCAAATACAGATACTCATGATTTTGATTTTAAAGCAAGGCATGCTGTTAATTTTATTGAGAATGGTGACAAAGTTAAAGTGTCGGTAATATTTAAAGGAAGAGAATTAGCTTATACGGAAATCGGCGAAACATTGCTTAGAAAATTTCTTGAAAGACTTTCTGATGTAGCAAAAGTTGAGCAGGAGCCAAAGTTTGAAGGTAGAGCAATGCACGCAATATTAGCGCCTCAAAAAGGTAAAAAGAAAAAATAGATAGGTGGAATAATGCCAAAGATGAAAAGTAATCGTGGAGCGGCAAAAACTTTTAGAAAAACCGCATCCGGAAAAATTAAAAGAAACAAAGCATTCAAATCACATATTTTAACAACAAAATCTACCAAAAGAAAAAGAGGATTGAGAAAATCCACTCTTGTTTCTAAGGCAGAGACCAAAAGAATGAAAATATTGTTACAATAAGGAGTAGTAAGTCATGCCAAGAGCACAAAATAAGGTTGCATCCCATAGACGCCGTAAAAAAATTATGGCTATGGCAAAAGGATATTGGGGCGGCCGCAGTAAAGTATTAACAGTTGCAAAGCATCATATTGATAAAGGTTTACAACATGCATATCGCGACCGTAAACTTAAAAAGAGAGAATTCCGATCATTATGGATTATCAGAATAAATGCAGCAGCAAGAATGCACGGAACAACTTATTCGCGCTTGATTCACATGCTTGATGATAAAGGAATTGTGATCAACAGAAAAGTACTTGCAAGCATTGCAGTCGAAAATCCGCAAGCTTTCTCTGATGTAGTAAAATTTGCAATGAACTAATTTTTTCCCTCTCGAACTTTTAGCTTAAATTTCGGGAGGGAATTTTTTAAATTCTCGGGATTGTTGCTATGATTGATAAAATTGATAAAACCCGAAAAAGTTTTGATGAAGATTTATCAAAAATTGAAAATCTAACTTCGCTTGAAGACCTTCGTATTAAATTCCTCGGCCGTAAAGGATTAGTCTCACAACTTTTCGAATCATTAAAAGATATTTCTAAAGAAGATAAACCTAAAGTCGGACAAGCTCTTAACCAACTCAAAATTCATACTCAAGCAAAATTTGATGAGCTAAAAGAGAAATTAGAAAAAGGTCAAAAGAGTTCCGATGAATTTGTTGATCTTACTTTACCTGGAAGAAAAAGGGTGATAGGAAGCAAACATATACTTACTCAAACACTCGATGAAATAAAAGATATTTTTAGGGGACTTGGCTTTTCTGTTTATGAAGGACCGGAACTTGAATCGGACTATTATAATTTCGAAGCATTGAACTTTGCACCGGATCATCCGGCAAGAGATATGCAGGACACATTTTTTGTTACAGATAAATTTTTACTCAGAACACATACATCACCGGTTCAAATACGGCTGATGAAAGAGAAGAAACCACCATTAAGAGCAATAATGCCTGGAAAGGTTTTTCGAAATGAAGCCATCAGTGCAAAGAGTTATTGTTTGTTTCATCAGGTGGAAGGTCTGTATGTTGATACAGATGTTACTTTCGCTGAATTAAAAGGAACTCTTGTTGCATTTGTCAAACAATTTTTTGGTCAGGATATAAAATACAGATTCCGTGCTAGTTTCTTTCCATTTACAGAACCAAGCGCAGAGATGGACATTTGGTGGGAACCAAAAGGAAAGCAGGGCAGATGGATGGAAATTCTTGGCTGCGGAATGGTTGATCCAAATGTTTTAGTGAACGTAGGAATTGACCCAGAAAAGTATACAGGTTATGCTTTTGGAATGGGAATCGAAAGAACTGCTATGCGTAAATATGGTATTGATGATATCAGAATTTTATTTGATAACGATAAACGATTCTTGACGCAATTCTAAGTGAGGATATAAAGTGAAAATTTCTATTAATTGGTTGAATGATTATATAGACTTAAAAAATATTTCCGTTGATGAAATCGTTGATAAACTCACCTATGCAGGATTAGAAGTTGAAGAGGTTGATGATCAATCGAAAAAATTTGAAAATATTGTTGTCGGGTATGTTAATGAAGTAAAGAAACATCCCAATGCTGATAAATTGTCTTTGTGTAAAGTAAATGATGGAGAGAATGAATATAGTGTTGTATGCGGAGCTCCCAATGTTTCTGCAGGGCAGAAAGTAGCATTCGCTAAAGTTGGAGCAGTAATTCCTAATGGTGGAATGAAACTTGAAAAAGTAAAGATTCGCGGTGAAGTTTCTTTTGGAATGATCTGTTCGGAAAGGGAATTAGGTCTTGGTGATAATCATGAAGGGATTATGGTTTTAGATCCTTCATTAAAAGAAGGATTATCTTTTGCAGAGGCAATGGAAATGAATGATACGGTTTTAGAAATTGCAATTACTCCAAATCGAGCTGATGCATTAAGTCATATAGGAATTGCTCGCGAGTTATCCGCATTGTTCGATCTGCAATTAAAATATCCCGATGTTAATTTAAAAGAATCCGGCAAGAAATCAGAGGAATTAGCATCAGTAGAAATCAAAAATTCAAATAACTGCCCACGCTACATTGGTAAAGTAGTTAGCAATGTTGAAATAAAAGAATCACCCAATTGGTTAAAGAAACGATTAAAAAGCATTGGTTTGCGCCCTATAAACAATGTTGTTGATGTAACAAATTTTGTTTTATATGAAGTGGGACAACCTCTACACGCATTTGATCTTGATAATTTAGGAGGTAAGAAAATAATTGTTCGAGATGCTGGGAAAAATACAAAATTTACCACTCTTGATTCCAAAGAAAGAAATCTACAATCAAATGATCTAATGATTTGTGATACAAATAAACCAGTAGCTATAGCTGGAGTAATGGGTGGAGAAAATTCCGAAGTAACATCAACAACTAAAAATTTACTGATCGAGAGCGCATATTTCAATCCATCATCTATACGAAAGACTTCCAAAAATCTTGGTCTATCAACAGATGCTTCCTACAGATTTGAAAGGGGTACAGATCCAAAGATTACTAAATGGGCTGCAATAAGAGCAGCTCAGCTTATTCAGACAACTGCTGGAGGGATAATTGCAAAAGGGGAGATTGACGCTTATCCAAAACGTATAACTAAGAAAAAAGTATTTCTTAGATATTCTAGGATAGAAAAAATTCTTGGATATAAGATTAATAATTCAACAGTTAAAAAGATTCTAACAAAATTAGGTTTTGAAATAAAATCAGCGACAAAGGAGAAACTCACAGCTATGCTCCCTACTTATCGCCACGACATAGAACGTGAGATTGATTTAATTGAAGAAGTGGCGAGAATCTATGGTTATAATAAAATTCCAGAGGTGAGCAAGATCTCTGTTACTTTAGAAGAGAAAGTAGATCATTCAGCACTTAATGATAAAGTTAGAGAATTTTTAAACTCACTTGGCTTTTATGAGATTATTACCAATTCACTGCTAAGTGAAGATATTGCAAGTCGTTTTGGTAGTGCAATTAATCTTTTAAATCCTCAAAGTAAAGAGATGTCACATTTAAGAACTTCTCTCATTCCCGGATTATTAACATCTATATCTAACAATATTAAGGTAAATGAAAAAGATCTTCAGTTTTTTGAACTTGGAAAAGTTTTTGAAAAAGTATCAGCAGCAAACATTAATGACTTCAAAGATTTCACAGAATCGGAGCATTTGCTTCTCGCGTTAACTGGTAATCGTATTAGGAATGAATGGTTGGAAAAGGATTCTCCATTTGATGTATACGATCTTAAAGGATTTGTTGAATCATTCTTGGCTAAAATTTTGCCAGGCGTTATCATCAATTTAAAATCTATGAACGAATTGGAATCGAAGTTTGATAATTCGTTTAGAATAATCTGTGAGAATCAAAATATTGGTTTAGGTGGAAATCTCAAAAAAGAATTCTGTACTTTATTTGATGTTGATCAAGATGTTTACATGATACAAGTTGATTTATCTGTTTTGAAGAAAATAAATATTCCAAAAAAAATATTTAATGAATTACTGAAATTCCCTAAGGTCTATAGAGATGTGGCTTTTGTCTTAGATGTTGATATTACTTCTGATCAAGTTATTCACATTATAAAAGAAGCCACCACTAACTTGTTGCATAATATAAAGTTATTTGATATCTTTCAAAGTGAAAGCTTAGGTAAGGGCAAAAAAAGCCTTGCTTTCCAACTTGAGTTTTTTAATTCAAATAGAACACTTACTGAAGAAGAAGTTGAAAAAGATTTTAGAAATGCAATTAAAACAGTAGAAAAAATATTTAACGCACAACTCAGAGGTAGTTGATTGGCAGAAACAACGAAATATGATTTGTTTATTGATGAGTTAAATACTCTAGAAAAACAGATATATTATTTCATTCAAAAAGGAACAGAAATACTTGAATCCAATCAAGCGTTAAATAATAGAATTACCTTACTTGAAAGAGAAAACGACGCACTTAAAAAGAAAATTTCAGAAATCGAATCAAAAGTTAGTAAGTCATTTGTTAATAGTGAAAACCTTTTTGGTAATGAATCATTTAACTTAGAGGAGAAAGAAGCACTTAAGAACAAAATTAGTGAGTTGATAGCAAGAATTGACTATCATTTACGTTCTTAAATTAGTTATTGTAGATGGAATAGACATAACATGAATGAAAAAAAGAAGCTGAAAGTAAAAATTTTTGATAAAGAATATTCCCTTCTTGTGGAAAACCAAGAAATAGCGGCAGAACTAGCTGAATACGTGAATACAATGATGGAAGAAACAAAAGATGAATTACCGGATCAGTCAAAAGATACAATTGCCATCATTGCTGCATTAAACATAGCATACGATCTATTTGTAGAAAAGAATAAATACCGTGAATTCAGCATACAAGCCACAGATAAAATCAAAAAAATAAAGCTTCTTTTAAACGAATCTAAATTTATGTCCTCTCCATCCTAACTTTTTCCACACTGCCGGTTCATTTATAAAAAAGAACTAATAGTAAAACTATAGGGTTATCGACTCACGTCGTGTATTACAGGCCTCATCCTGACTTGTCAGGATCTCGTAATACGGGACAGTGGAAGTAAAAAGCGGCGGGCGGTTTCCCACATTGTTATAGGAAAATGTTCTTTTCCTATGATAGGATCGGCAGTTGTGGTTTAAATATACTGTTATATTGGAGGTAAGATGCAGGGTGATTTAATTGTTGTAATAGCGGTTGCTGCCATATTGGTAGTGTTGTCTTTTGTTCTTGGCTGGATTATTAACTCAAAGATGGGCAGAAATAGTCTTTCAATTGCCAAAGAAAAAGCTCAAAGTATTATTGATGAAGCCGATAAAGAATCAAAACACATTAAGAGAGAAAAATTACTTGAAGTAAAAGACGAATGGTTAAAAAAGAAACAAGAATTCGACACTGAAGTAAATTCTAAAAAACAAAAACTGCAGAATCATGAAAAGCAGTTGGAATCACGTGAAGAAAGTCTTGAGAAAAAATATGAGGTTGTTACTCAGAAAGAAAAAGTAATAAAGGATGCTGAAAAAGCTTTAGTTACTCAAAAAGAAGACTTCGATAGAAAACATGCCGAATTAGATCATTTAATCTCTGAACAAAATGTGCGACTCGAAAAAATTGCCGGATTAACTTCGGAAGATGCTAAAAAAATGCTGATGGAAAATATGGTTAGCAAAGCAAAAACCGATGCCGCTCAATCTATCAAAGAAATTCGAGATCAAGCTAAAGTTGATGCAAAAAAAGAAGCACAAAGAATAACAATCCAGGCAATCCAAAGAACTGCTGTAGATCATTCGGTAGAATCAACAGTTTCAGTCGTTCAAATTCAGAATGATGAAATGAAAGGCAGAATAATTGGCCGCGAAGGAAGAAACATCCGCGCCTTCGAAGCAGCTACTGGAGTTGATGTAATTGTTGATGACACTCCTGAAGCTGTAATCCTATCTGCGTTCGACCAATTTAGAAGAGAGGTCGCAAGAATTTCTCTTGAGAGATTAATTGCCGATGGAAGAATTCATCCGGCACGCATCGAAGAAATAGTGGCAAAAGTTGAATTGGAATTGGATGAAGAAATTCAAAAAGAAGGAGAGAACACTTTAATTCAATTAGGTCTGCATGGAGTTCACATAGAACTTGTAAAACATATTGGACGAATGAAATACCGTTCGAGCTACGGGCAAAATCTCTTGCAGCATAGTATTGAAGTTGCATACCTAACAGGAATTATGGCAGCTGAACTTGGCTTTGATACAAATCTTGCACGCAGAGCAGGATTACTACACGATGTTGGAAAAACAATTGATAGAAATGTTGAAGGTCCGCATGCTTTGCTCGGTTATGATCTTGTAAAGAAATATAATGAACATCCGATTGTTGTTAATGCTGTCGGAAGCCACCATGAAGATATAGAAATGGAACATCCGATTGCAGCTTTAGTCCAAGCATCAGATGCGATTAGTGGTGCAAGACCTGGTGCAAGAAGAGAGCCTCTTGAAAGTTATGTTAAGCGTTTAGAAAATCTTGAAGCTATAGCAAAATCCTTCGAAGGAGTTGCTAAAACTTATGCCATACAAGCAGGAAGAGAAGTGCGTGTTATTGTTGAACCCGATAAGGTAGATGACGTATTCTCAGATCGTCTTGCAGCAGATATCGCTGCGAAAATTCAAGAGGATATGGAATACCCTGGACAAATTAAAGTAATGGTGATACGGGAAGTTCGGAAAATAGCTTACGCAAAATAAAATTATAACTAAACCCGATTTATATCGGGTTTAGTTTTTTTTGAGATTGATATGAAGAAAAAATTAAAAATCGCAATAACCGGTGGAATTGGTTCCGGAAAATCTTCTGTATCAAAAATAGTTGAAGCATTAGGATTTCCTGTAATTAAAGCGGATGATCTCGCTAAAGAATTGATGCTGAAAGATGATTCAATAAAAAAGAAGATAATTAAGACTTTCGGAAAGGAATCTTTTACTGAGAATGGAATTAATGCAAAATATCTTGCTGATAATGTTTTCAATAACAAAGAAAAAGTTGGAAAGATTAATTCAATAATGCATCCTCCAACAATCAAAAAGATCGATGAAATCTCTAAACAACTTTTTGAAAAACATAATTTAGTGTTTGTTGAATCAGCCTTAGTTTATGAAGCCAAGATTCAGAAATTGTTCGATTACGTAATTCTTATTTATGCAGAGGAGAAAATAAGAATAGCGCGCAAGATGGAAAATGTTAGTATGAAGAAACTTGATATTGAAAAACGAATGAGTTTTCAGATTCCTGATGAAAAAAAAACAGATCGTGCTCATTTTGTAATAGATAATAATTCTACATTAGAAAAACTTGAATCCAGAACTAAGTTTGTAATTGAATTATTAAAAGCAGCAACTAATTAATCTGACTAAAAAGATAAAAACATCCTTCCTTGATTTATAATTCATCTTGATCTAATTTTACCCTCACATTTTTCAATATAAGGTGCCCTGTGAAAGTTATTAATGATGCTATTGTAGGTTTTGTAAAATTATTACCAAGATCAGTAGTCCATATCTTCGCTAAAAAGTATATTGCGGGTGAAACATTAGAAGACGCCGTACGTGTGGTTAAAGAATTGAATGAAAAAGGTATTGTTGCTACTATGGATGTCCTCGGCGAATCAGTAAACACAAAAGAAGAATCAGAAGATGCAATGAAAGAATGCTTAATGGTTCTTGATACCATCAATGAACACAAACTTGATTCAAATTTATCTCTTAAGCCAACTCAATTAGGTTTGATCATTGATAAGCAATTTTGTTTTGAACAGATCTCTGCAATTCTTGAAAAAGCGAAAGGTTATAACAATTTTGTCCGAATTGATATGGAAGATTCACCAACTACTGATGCGACATTGGAGTTATTCAATAAATTGAAAAAGAAATTTTCCAATGTAGGTGCTGTTGTCCAAGCTTATCTAAAAAGAACGTACGATGATGTTGAAGAACAAAATAAGCTCGGAACAAATTATCGTCTCTGTAAAGGTATTTATGTTGAGCCAGTTGAAATTGCTTTTAAGGAACGTCAACAAGTACGTGATAACTATCTAAAAATTCTGGAAAAAATATTCGACGACGGAAATTATGTTGGTATTGCAACGCATGACGATTATTTGATAAAAGGTGCTTATGACTTTATCAAGAAGAAAAATATCCCGAAGAACAAATATGAATTTCAAATGCTCTACGGTGTAAAAGAAGATTTACGTGATAAGATTAATGCAGACGGACATAAAGTTAGAATTTACGTTCCGTTCGGCGAACATTGGTACAAATACTCGATCAGAAGATTGCAAGAGAATCCGCAACTTGCTTGGTATATAACAAAAAGTGTCTTTTCATTAAGCTGATGAACGTACTAGGAATTGAAAGTTCGTGCGATGAAACTTCTGTTGCTGTAATTTCTGATGGTAAGCTCCTATCAAATTTAATTTCGTCTCAAGATTTCCATAATATTTATGGAGGAGTTGTGCCTGAGCTTTCGAGCAGGGCACATCTCCAAATCTTATTGCCGCTTGTAAAAGAATCTCTTCAAGAATCCGGTATCTCACTTAATCAAATAGATCTAGTTTGTGCTACAGCTGGTCCCGGTTTAATTGGTGCGCTTCTTGTAGGTTTAACTTTTGCAAAAGGTCTCTCATATTCATTACAAAAACCATTCGTTCCTGTCAATCATATTGAGGGACATATTTTTTCCGGATTTTTAATGAAAGTCAAACCTGAATTTCCATATTTATGCCTTGTAGTTTCAGGAGGACATACTTTACTTCTACTAGTTGAAAGCGATACGCAGATAACTAAGCTCGGTTCTACAATTGATGATGCCGCCGGTGAAGCGTTTGATAAAATTTCAAAATTGTTGGGACTTGGTTATCCGGGCGGACCTAAGATTCAAGAAATCGCAGAAGGCAAGAAAAATGATTTTGCTGATTTCCCAATTGCACGATGTAAAAATGAATACGATTTTTCTTTCAGCGGTTTGAAAACTTCAGTTTTACGTTTCATTCAGAAAGAATATGGTGATGCATCCAAAATTCCGGTTGAAGATATTCCTTCAATTGCAGCTTCATTTCAATACTCTGCTGTAAGAGCACTTATAAATAATACTGAAAAAGCATTGAATAAATTCAATGTGAACTCAATTTCGCTTGTTGGTGGAGTTGCGGCTAATAAAATGTTACGTGATGAATTTGAGAAGATGGCTTCGAAGTATAAAAAGAATCTGGTCATTCCTTCTTTAGAATTCTGTGGTGATAATGCCGCTATGATAGCTTACCGCGGGCATAAACTTAATCAAGCCGGGATTAAGTATGATTATGATTTCAATGCTTACGCAAGTTTAAGCGATTACTCTTTTATTAAATAGCTTATTTAATTCAAATAAATTCACACATCCATAAGAAAAAAAATCTATATATTGGAATTGTTCTAATCAAAAAAAACTGAATGACTAAACAGAAAATATCTGCAAAACGGATTTTATCACGCACTCAATTTTATATTGTTGCGCTTTTCTTTGTATTCATCCTTGCCGCTCTTCTTTTTACATTTTATTCTCCGAATTATTACGAACATGAATCACCTTACCGGATTGATATTAAGCATGGTGAATCATTAACGAATGTGATTGATACTTTGTATGAGCACAAAATCATTCCAAGTAAATTAAAGATGAAAATCATCTCATTTATCTACGGAGCCGAGAAGAAAGTGAAAGCAGGTAGATATGATATTCCAAACGGATTGAGTTATGTAAAACTTGTTGAATTGCTTGTAAATGGTTCTCCCGCTGAACAAGTTTCGGTAACTTTGCCTGAGGGAATTTGGCAGAGTGAGATTGCTCAGATACTTAGAGAAAATTTAAATATTGATTCTTCGCGTGTTATTGGTTTAAGTACAAGCAGATCATTTATCAGCTCGCTCGGCTTGGATACAAAAAGTTTGGAAGGTTATCTGCTTCCAGAAACTTATTATTTTTATCCAAACAGTACAGCCGAAGAAATATTGCGGAAATTAAAATTGCAGATGGATAAAATCTTTACTCCGGTTATTGAAAAACGAATGGCTGAATTAAAAATGACGAAGCATCAAATCTTAACGCTTGCTTCTATCATTGACGGTGAATCGAATTTAGTTCCTGAGTTTAAAACGATTTCAGGTGTTTATCACAATAGATTAAAGATCGGGATGGCTCTTCAAGCTGATCCTACAATTCAATATCTAATTCGGGAAAAGCATAAAAATAAAATTCTTAGGAAAGATCTTCTAATTGATTCTAAGTTTAATACCTATAAATATTCCGGACTTCCGCCGGCACCAATTAACAATCCCGGTAAAGATGCAATTATGGCGGCACTCTATCCCGAAAAACATAATTTTTTATTTTTTGTAGCTAACGGAAGCGGCGGACATTCATTTTCTCATTCTGCCGATGAACATGAACAAAATGTAATTAAGTATAGACAGTGGCGAAAAACTCAAAATCAATAATTATAATTCTTGCTTTTGCATCTCTTATTTTATTTGCAAGATGTGCAAACCAGCAACCGCCGGGTGGCGGGGAAGTTGATACTGTTCCACCGCTTATAAAGGAAATTTTTCCAGAGAACGGAACTGTAAATTATCACGAAGATTATTTTGAAATTACTTTCAGCGAATATGTTGATAAACGTTCCGTGCAAGAAGCGGTTTTTATTTCTCCAGCATTACAGAAACCGCTTAAGTATGATTGGAGTGGAAAAACTCTTACAGTTTATTTCAACGATACGCTTAAAGCAAATACAACTTACACTGTGAGTATTGGAACAGATGTTAAAGATGTGAATAACAGCAACAAGATGGCCGAATCACTAACGTTTGCTTTTTCTACCGGAAATAAAATTGATAAAGGAAAGATCAAAGGAAAAATTTATGATCCTTCACCAGAAGGTGTGATGATTTTTGCTTATCACACAAATGGTAAGGAAGCCGATCCTACAAAACAAAAACCGGATTATGTTTCTCAAGTAGGAAAGAATGGGAATTATTCTTTGCTCGGTCTTAGAGATGGTAATTATTCCATCTTTGCTATCCGCGATAAATTCCGCGATCTGCTTTATCAAAGTAATGATGACGGATTAGGTGTTCAGAATAGAAAAGTTGAATTGAACGATAAGATAATCGAATATGGGAATATTGATTTCTTCTTAACGATGGAAGATTCAATTGCACCGAAGATCACTAATGTAATTATGAAAGACCGGAATCATTTACAGATCGAATTTAATGAACCTGTTGACAGTTCTAAAATCACTGGTGATAATTTCATTCTATTTGATTCAACAACAAGTAAAAAAATCATGCCCAAATATTTTTTCAAAGGTGAGGGAAGGCCGAACCAGTTTTATACTGCATTTGCGGATACACTTGAAAAGAAAGAAAGCTGGGTACTGATCTCTAAAAATATTCCGGATCTGAAAAACAATTTATCTACTGAAGAAAAAAATCCATTTGCAATTAAAAACGACCGCGATACTCTTGCATTGAGGATAATTAAATCTGCCGGATTACTTCCCGGTGAAAAAGTTGATTATGAAGAACCGGTTGTCATGTTAAATTTTAATGCTGCGGTAGAACTCTCAACAGTGAATGATAGATTAACAATTCAAGATGCTAGAGGGAATAAGATTCCATCTAAGGTTGAAAGAAACGACGATGCTTCTTTTTCAATCCGACTTTCTGAAATCTTAAAACAGAATACCGATTACACATTAAAGCTCGATCTAAAAAATTATTCCGATCTATCAGGAAATAAAATTGACTCGGTATTCCAGAATAAATTTTCTACATCAAGCGAACTTGATTTTAGCGGCGTTAGTGGAACTGTTATGATGAATGATACAACGCAGACTTATGTTGTGCTTGAAGCAGCTGAAATGTTGAAAAGAACTTACAATCAAAAAATTGATACGAAGAAAAATTTTGATTTTAAGAAAGTTATACCCGGAAAATATTTAGCGTGGAGTTTTAAGGATAAAAACAGAAACGGCAAATATGATTTTGGTACAATTTCTCCATTCAAACTCTCTGAAGAATTTAAGTATTACCCTGATACGCTAAATCTCCGTGCACGCTGGCCTGTTGGCGGAGTGAATATAGATTTTCAAAAGTAAATTATCTTCTCCCATATTAATTCGGCTAACTTTATAACAGCTAGTGAAAGGGGAAATTAATTCTGTTGTAATCATTCTGAAGAACATTTAAGTTCCCTAAAGTTTAATAATAAGAAAGGAAGTACAAATGAAAAAGTTTATGCAATCATTTATCATCCTGATGATCCTACTAACCGGAATTCTAACTGCTCAAGAAAAAGTTGTTTTTAAGACTTTATCTAATATGAATGAAAAACGTTTCGGTTTTGGAAGTGTAACTGATGGTAAATACCTTTACGCTGTTTGCGGAGGCATAGCATTTTCTCCTTACTATTCAGATAATATTGAAAGATATGATACTGAGAATAACAAGTGGACAAATATTGCAAAGACTTCTACTCTTAGACGTTATTGTAACGCGGAATATATAGAGTCCAATAACAAAATTTATATTATGAATGGTGAATATCAGACTCCATCATTTAATACACTTTCAAAAAAGGTAGAAGTACTGGATCTAAATACAAATCAAGTTTCTCTTTGCAAGGATAATCCAAATCCTTTAAGAAATGCGGGATCTGCTGTATGGAATAATAAGATTTACATTTTCGGTGGACAAAATTTGTACGGTTATTCAAATGATTTTTTTGAATACGATCCCGCAAGCGATACTTGGAAAAGGCTGCCAGATTTGCCTGAACGAAAACAAACAAGCGGTAAAATAGTTGACGGTGTTCTTTATATTTTCGGCGGAAATAATGGCAAAAGAAATTATGACGATGTTTATGCTTACAATTTTCAAGAATCAACATGGACACAATTAGAAAATCTTCCTTTTGAAATTTCAGCAAATTCTTCAGCAGTTTCTGATGGAAAGAGTATTTGGTTGTTAGGATCATTTATGGATACGGGTTTATTAGCAGTTTACAACACTCAGACAAAAACTATTTCAAAATTTGATTCGAACATGAACGGCAGACAGTATGCAGGCGTTCAAATTATCGGAGAAAAACTTTACTTATTCGGCGGCAGCAAAAATATGAATGCTATTTCTGCTTTATCAAATACTGAGTACACAAATATTGCTGACCAGAAAAAATAATTAATCTCGCCCCCAATCCCTCTCCTTATCAAGGAGAGGGAGAATAGGCTTGTTAAAATACTTCTTGACAACCTACCGTCTTAAAATTAAGTTAAGACAAGATTTAATTTTCACCTACTAATTTTTCTTACTGATATTTCTTAGTTAATAAAGTTTTATTTGAAAGTGTATTATAGAAGAATAATTTAAATAATTTAATGAGGTGATTTATGTTAAATAAAAAAACAGCACTCTTTATTTTCTCATTAATTCTTCTTTTGAGCACAACCAAGGTTTATTCACAAGGATATAAATTCGAATCAATAAAAACTTATGAAGCGGGCAATGATGATATTAGCAGAGATGCAAGAGTTTATCAAACTACCTTTAACTCAAGTACTACTAGATATGTCATGTGTGAGATCTCATTAAAAAATAATTTATATAATGTTCAACCGCAGACTCATAAAGCAAAATGGATTTACTACAAACCGGATGGTAGTGTTTTCGGGACAGTTGCGGATGATTGGGCAATTGAAACCGGTTGGGAAACCACATGGTTCTCCAGAGGATGGGGATGGGATGACACGGGCAATTGGGAAAGCGGTAAGTACTTAATAGAATTTTATATGAACGATAAATATGTTGCCTCAATAAGTTTCTATATTGAAGGCGGCAATAACAGTACTGCAACAATTAAATATAATTCGATAAGATTTTTTGAATGTGGTTCAACTGTACCTGATCAAGAGAAAAGAACTTATACAACAACATTTTCGAAAAGCAGCACACGTTATATTTATTATGAAATTTATGTGGATAACCTTCTCTACAATGTTAGAGATAATGATGTTACATTTTATGCAACTTATTATAAGCCGAACCAAGAAGTTTTCGGTCAGCCAATATTAAATTATAATATTCCATCAAGTTGGGAACAGGTATATCTGCATCATGGCTGGGGATGGCCTGAACCCGGAAACTGGGACACGGGCAATTACTATCTTGAAGTAAAATATTTAGGAAGTGTAATTGCTTCAGGTTATTTCTCAATTACTAATTATTAAAAATTTATTTGACCTCCTCCTTTCATTCCCCCTCCTCAACTGAGGAGGGGGACACAGGGGGTGGTTGTGGTGGTGAGATGAAAATATTTCTTGACAACCTTCTTCTATAAAATTAAGTTGTTGTAGAATGATCTTCTTTAACTATTTTTTAAATTGGTGGACAATTGGACAAGAAAAAATTAAAAACAGCACATGAAGAATTGCAGAAATTGCGGAAGCCGATTAATAATGTCAACGTAGTGCATAAGGAAAGTCTAAGCGCATTAGAAAAAATTGCTGTTAAGGTTACGGATTCTGTCGGCTCAGTAGGATTTTTCTTAATCATATTTGGCTGGACTTTATTATGGCTTGGTTGGAATACACTTGCACCATATCAATTAAGATTTGACCCATTCCCGGCTTTTGTTTTGTGGCTTTTCATCTCGAACATGGTTCAAATATTTTTGATGCCGTTGATAATGATCGGACAAAATCTTCAAGGACATCATGCAGAGAAAAGAGCTGAATCGGATTTTGATGTTAATGTTAGAGCAGAAAAGGAGATTGAGGTAATTCTTTTGCATTTAGAACAGCAGAATGAACTTATATTAAAAATCCTTGACCATATTAAAAAAGGAAATATTAAGAAGAAGAAATGAGGTTTTGGGCATATAAAATATTTCTTGACAACCATCTTTTGTAAATTTAAGTTGATGCGGGGAAACTCTTCTTAAACTTCTTTTGCCCCGGGGTAAAAATGCAAAATACTTTCATATTATGTTAGCTTTATGGAATTAAAAGAAAGTCTCTTATTATTAAGAAAGAATAGTCGTATCTATCACAAGAAAATAATTAATTCAATTATTTATCAAGATAAAGTTAATGTTTGTCCTTTCTGTAGTTCTGAAAATAATCTCACTAAAGAACATGTAATACCAAAATGGGTTTTTGGAAATCGCTCTGAAAAATATTTTACGACAAATACCAATGGATTAGAACAAACATATAGCAAAGCAACTATTCCAGCTTGTTCATTTTGCAATACACAAATTCTAAGCACATTAGAACACGAAATAGTAAGGAAGATGAGAGGCGTAAATTTAGTCAATGAGTATTTTTCAGATGAAGATCATAATGATATTATTTTATGGCTTGAGATAATTGAATACAAATTTCATGTACTGAACATGAGGAGAAAATTTCTAAAATCAAAAAATGGTAGGTTTATTCCATACTTATCAGAATTTCCGCTTTCTATTTTGCAGAATAATCCATTAACTCCGAGTCAAATATTCTCCGTTATCAGAAAAGCACATAGAAACCTTGCCGTTAAATCAAAAAGTAATAGATATAATTCATTAGTTGTATTCAGAACAACTAACCCAGACTTCCATTTTTTCCATACGACTGATCATTTTATTTTTTTAGAATTAGCCGAATTTGGAGTGGCTTTTTTTTACTTTTTTAATCGTGAGTTTAAGCTCTTAAGTCAAGCGCATAAAGAAGCTAATATTATTATTGATAAAGTATATTAATTTTTGGCCGTCAAAAATCAATTCTTGATGAAGAATGAAGATGAAAAAATTTTATTTGGTGATAGTTTTATTATTAGCGTCAATTATTTTTACAAAATGTAAGAACGATATTGTTACTCCTAAAATCCTACCGGAGTATTTAACAGTTTCTTCTGATGAAATGAAAATATACGGAAGAGCCATTGATGCTATTAATTTCAACTCATCGCGAGATGTTATATATATCAACGACACTACAAGAAAGATGCCTTCGTACGCAATAAGAGATTATTCTTATATAAAAAATTTCTACAACGCACTTGAAGAAGAAACTTATAACTCATTTCTAGAGAATTCAAAAAAGAGATTATCAATTAAATCTGTTCCGCCTACACACAAAGAAAAAGTTTTTCTTTGTGTTAGATGCGGAAGTTCAATTATCGATGATAAGTTATATGGATTAATTATTTTTACAAGTGTTGGTTTTAATAAAAGTCATACACAAGCGATGGTATTCGTTACTATGTATGCCGGATGGTGGTCTGGATCTGAATATTATTTGACTTTTGAGTTGAAGAATAATGTCTGGGAAGTTCAATCTTATGTACTTGTTGGAATTACATAGCAATTAAGTTTCTCTATTGTAAAAAAAACCACTCTTTGACTGTAAAAAATCGTTGCCTTAAAAGTGAACTAAACTCAATAAAATTATTGTTCTTATACGTTCGCAATTTTCTGTTAGTTTTAACAAACAATAATAAAAACCTATTAAGGAGGTTTCAGATGTACAAAAATAGATTTGTTCTTGTACTCACATTGTTGTTAGCTCTTGTTTTTATAGCACCATCCATCGCACAAAATGCTAAAAAGGGTGAAGCAAAAAAGATGGAAAAGAAGGAAGCGGGCACGCTTAAAGAAGTAAAATGCGATCCGGCATGCGGTTTCTGCATTCAAAGCAAGGATGAAAAAGAAATCATTTCGGATGTTAAATTGCATGCGAAAACCCATCATCAGATGGAGTTAACAGATGCAAAAGTAAAAGAAATGATAAAGGATGTGAAGTAACCGTCAAAAATAAGTGGCGGTTTTTTTATGACCGCCACAATTATTTCAATTGTATAAATAGTATCTCTTCGAAAGTTTTCTGAACCAGTGAATATCTTTATCTAAAAGTTTCTTTATATCATCAACACGGAATCTTTTCGAAAATTTTAATCTCACTCTATCAGTTCCCATCACTTTGTCAAACATTTTCATTCGGGTGGTTGTAGCAAGTGTAAATGTATTTGTATCCGGGTACAGTTGATGATAGACTTGCAGAAAATAAAATTGTAGTTCCAATAAATTTACTTTTTCAAAATCTGTAATATGAATTTGCACACCGTTTAATATTTTATCTTTCCAATCTCCATAAAGAACTTTATAGGAAATCGGACGGAATAAAACTCCGGGTAAATTAAGAGCATTCATTTTAACTGCAAGAGTGTCGGCATCAATCCATTCAGCCGCAAAAGTTTGAAAGGGAAGTGTATAAGTTATTCCAATTCCGAAAACTAAAAGTTCACCCAACACTCCGCTCGCAACAAGATAAGATGGTGTTTCCATATACGGAACGTTCGGTGAGGTCGGGATCCAAATTAATCCCGTATCCTTATAAAGCATATTCCGATTCCATCCTTCCATCTTTACAACTGTCAGTTTACATTTAACTTTGTTGCCAATCGCGCTTTTTGTGTTAATCATATTTGCAAGTTCACCGCAGGTTAATCCGTACACATAAGGAATTGCATAATTGCTTACGAAGGATCTGAAATCATCTTCAACAACATTTCCTTCAATGCGTAATCCGCCTAACGGATTCGGACGGTCCAAAACTATAAACTGAATTTTATTTTCTGCCGCCGCTTCCATTGCAAATCCGAGTGTAGAAATATAAGTGTACGAACGAACGCCGATATCTTGGATATCATAAACGAGTATATCAACTTCTTCCAGCATTTCTTTAGTCGGTTTTGCAGTCTTGCCATAGAGTGCATAATATTTTATTCCGGTTAATGAATCTATATAACCAGTATAGGATTGTCCGGCAGCAATTAATCCTTTTAATCCGTGTTCTGGAGAAAAAACTGTAGTGAGTTTAAAATTATTTGCTTGTTTGAAAAGATCGAGCGTTGATTCTAATTTACTATTAACCCCGGTTTGATTTGTAATTAAACCGACTCGCTTTCCGGCAAGTAAAGAGAAATTATTTTTTTGAAGAACGTCTATGCCGAGAGAAATATTTTGTGCAGTTGTAACTACTTGGAAGAATAGAAAAATAATTAAAGGGGCGGGTATTAAAAAGTTGCTGAGTTTCTGAGTGCCTAAGTACCTGAGTAAACAATTTTTAATTTGCTCAGGAACTAAGGCACTTAGGTACTTAGATACTAAGCTCCTCATTTCGAACCCATTAATTTCACAACTTGTTCAAATAATCTGTCGCTTGTACGAATTACTTCTTCTACTAGAATATCAGCAGTCTTTTTCAATTCGTTAGCAATGGTTTGATTGCTTAAGGAAGAACAATTAATTAATACGTTTAAGTAAGCACCTTTTGCTGCAGTTCCAACTAAAGTAACAGCAACTCCGGCATCTGAGAGTGAATTTTTATTTCCCTTATCAATAATGATTTCTAGAATGGGTAGAAGTGTTTTTGATGATTGAATGACTTCCATTGGTGCTGATGTAGCGCCGATAGTTGCTTCTTCAATTGCTTTTGAACGTATGTTTTTTTCTTGTTCGTTTTCTTTCGGAAGTTTGAATGCATCCATTACTTTATCGAATGATGCATTATCTTTTTGTCCTAGCTCAATAAAATTTTTCTGAATGTTTTCTAATTTCCCTTTTAATCTGATCATTTCAGATTCAACTTCTACATATTTCTTTTTACCAATCGTAAGATTGCAAACCATTATTCCCAAACTTGATGAAAGAGCACCGCATAACGCTGCTACATTTCCTCCGCCTGGTGTGGGTGAGTTGGATGATAGTTCGTTAAAATATTCTTGTAATGTTTTATTTGAGTTCATTTCTTATTCCTTTTTTTGTGTAAACCACCCCCTTTTATTCCACCTCCTTAGTACAAGGAGGGGGATACAGGGGGAGGTTAAATCATATACTCAATTATTTTTTCTTCAGGTTTGAATGGATGAAGCGCGCTTAATCCTAATTTTTCAATTGCAAGATTAACCAAACTCTTTTCATTAGTCTCTTTTCCGTTTGAATAAAATCTACCGGCTTGCAGCATTGCTTCAAGCGGAACCAATCCAACAATCTCACTTCCGTTCACTTCAACTCCAAGTCGCGCAGCTTCTTTCTTCGATTCCTCAAAAGCTGCATGTATTGGTGTAGTATTATAGTTAGTTAAGTTCATAGAGACTTGTGATATATTATATTTTTCAAGCACAACACCCATACCTTTTACTTCTTTCAATCGTCCGGGAACTTTTATTGTCTTCCCATCTACTTTGATGACATTCCCATTCTCATCACGTTTGGCGTAGCCGCTCTCTCGTAATATTTCACCGATCTCTTTGGAATATTTAACATCATTGGATTTAATATTAACGTTGTAAGCAATTAGAAAGAATCGTGAGCCGGTTACTATTGCACCAAGTTTAGAATTAAAAACCGGTTCTCCATAATCAGGCAGCCAATTTGAATCTTTTAATTTTTCTTCGAGACCTTCGTACTCACCTTGACGAATACTTGATAAACTTTTTCTGTCTGCTTTGCGTGCAGCACTTTCATATAAATAGACCGGAACTTTTAAATCATTAGAAATAATTTTTGCGAACTCTTCGGAAATCTTAACACATTCTTCTGTAGTTACATTTGCAACAGGAACGAATGGAACAACATCAATTGCACCTAGGCGCGGATGTTCTCCTTTGTGCGAGCGCATATCAATCAATGAAGCGGCGGTTCTGCATGCGTTTAACGTTCCGTTTAATATTCCTTCTTCATTTCCCGCCAATGTTACAACAACACGATTGTAATCTCCGTCGGGTTCAAGACTTAATAATTTTACATCTTTAGTTTTTGCTACTGCTTCTTTTATTGCTTCAAATGTAGTCTGATTTTTCCCTTCACTGAAATTTGGAACGCACTCGATAATTTTCATTTAGTCTCCGCTCGTTGAAAAATGATTTGACCTTTCTTAATTGTGTATTTATTCAAATTGAGTCCAATGTTATAAATTATTTCTTGATAATCTTTAGTATCGAAGACTGCAAAATCCGCTTGTTTGCCGATTTCAATACTTCCGAGTTTTTCATTTAAGCCCAGTGCTGTCGCAGAATTAATTGTAACTGCAGAAATAATTTCTTCGGCACTCATTTTCATTTTAAGTGCGGCAAGCTGCATAATAAAATGAAGATTGGGAATATGTGATGAACCGGGATTATAATCTGTAGCCAAAGCAACAATTGCATTGTGTTCAATCAGTTTTCTTGCGGGTGCGTAATTATAATCTAAAAAGAATGATACTCCCGGCAAAAGTACTGAAACAGTTTCGCTCTTTGATAATTTTGGGATGTCATTTTCATTAATAACTTCAAGATGATCCACCGAAAGAGCTTTATGTCTCAACGCAACATCCAATCCGCCGATATTATTAAACTGTTCCGTATGAAGACGTAGTTTGTAACCAAGTTTTTTTGCTTTGGTGAATATCTTATCAACTTCATCTGAAGAGAAGGCTGACTTCTCACAAAATGCATCAACAGAATCTGCAAGTTTGTTTTTAATAATGTATGGAAGAAGTTCTTTTATGATCAAGTCTAAATATTGTTTGTGATCGTTTTGATATTCAGGGGGATAGGTATGAGCACCTAAGAATGTTGGAATTATTTCGATAGGTGAATGAGTTTTGAAATGATCTATAACTTGAAGAAGTTTAATCTCATCATAAAAGCTTAATCCGTATCCACTCTTTATTTCTAAAGTTGTTACTCCTTGAGTTATGAAATAATCAATTCTTGGTTTTAGAATTCTTACCAATTCTTCGAATGATGAATTACGGACAGCTTTAACTGTAGAAATTATTCCACCGCCGGATTTTGCTATATCTTCATAAGTTGCACCGTTAAGTCTCATCAAAAATTCGTTTGCCCGCGAACCGGCATAAGCAGCATGGGTATGGCATTCAACCAATCCCGGAAGAACAATTAAGTCTTTTAGATCAAAAGTTTTATCAGCAGCTGTTTTTGATGAAGACGAATTTGGGATCAGATCCTTAATAATACCATTCTCAACAAGTATTGAGTGGTCAGAAATCGGATTAATATCACTTAATTCTGAACCGCGCTTTAAATTCTTTCCATTAGTATTTACTGTAATTATCTGCGATGGGTTCTTAAAGAGTGTTTTCATGCTTTTTTAGTTGTTAATAAAGGTAAACTACCATTAGCCAAAGATGAATGGTTCAAAAATAGAGAAATCGAATCTTTATTTGCTAATATTTTTGTCAATGCCGACGTATTTTCGTAATTTTGCATGTTAAAAATCGAAGGACTTAAAAAACATGTCTTCAGGCAAAAAATTAAAGATCCTTTTCGCAACCTCAGAAGTAGTTCCTTTCATTAAAACCGGCGGTTTAGCAGACGTATCGTCTGCATTACCTCAAAAATTACAAGAGATGGGACATATAGTAAGAATTATTGTCCCAAAATACGGTGCTATTGATGAAAGAAAATTTAAGATACATGAAGTAGTTCGTCTGAAAGATTTAAAAGTTAACATTGGAAATAAAGAAGTTATTTTTTCCTTAAGATCATCTTTCTTGATTGGTCCGAAGACTAGAGTACAAATTTATTTCTTAGATAATCCGGAATACTACGGCAGCAGACATAGCCTTTATGCTGATCCTATAACAGGCGAAGATTACCCCGATAACGATGAAAGATTTATTCTTCTTTCACGTGCCGTTTTTGAATTGATCACTAAGTTAGGGTGGACACCCGATATTATACATTGTAATGATTGGCAAACCGGATTGATACCGGCATATTTAAAATCTACTTATAAAAACAATCCGACATTTAAAGCGATAAAAACAATTTTTACAATTCATAATCTTTCATTCCAGGGTATTTTTCCAAAAGCAAATTTTGTTAAAACAGCTTTGCCAAAAGAACTGGAAAGTGAAAAAGGTATTCTTCATAAGGGTAAAATAAATTTCTTAAAGAGCGGATTGCTTTATTCCGATATGTTAAATACAGTTAGTGAAACTTATGCAAAAGAGATTTGCCAGAATAAAGATTACGGATTGGGTTTAGAAGATATTCTCAACAAAAGGAAAAAAGATCTTTATGGAATTATAAATGGAATTGATGATACAATTTGGAATCCGGAAGTAGATTCAAAAATTCCGCACAAATTTTCTATGAAGAATATTGAAATGAAAAAAGAGAGTAAAAAAGCTCTTGCAAATAATTTTCACTTCACTGCAAAAGATGATGTGCCTGTTATTAGTATGATCTCTAGGCTATATGATAATAAAGGGATGGATCTAATTGAAAAAGCATTTACAAGTTTAATGAAAATGGATATTCACTTTATTCTTCTTGGCACAGGCGATAAGAAATATCATAAATTCTTTACCAGTATGGCTTCAAAATATCATAACAAATTTTCGTGCTATATTGGATTCGATGATGAATTAGCACATTTAATTGAAGCCGGTTCTGATATTTTCTTAATGCCTTCAAAATATGAACCATGCGGCTTAAATCAAATGTATAGTTTGATGTATGGAACTATACCTGTTGTCCGTCATACAGGAGGACTTGCAGATACAGTTCAGGCATACAATCCGAAAAATAAAACCGGGAATGGATTCGTCTTTAAAAAATATTCTGCTTCGGAAATGTTATCAGAGATCAAAAATGCTGTAAAGATTTTTACTAAAGATCAGGATAAATGGCATATCATTATGAACAACGGAATGAAATCCAATTTTACTTGGATGAGTTCTTCCAAGAAGTATGTTGATCTGTATAAAAAGCTTACCGACTAATTGATGAAACATCATGCGATTTTTTTAGATCGTGACGGAACAATTAATCACGATTCCGGTTATATCAAAAACCCGTCTGAAGTTGTTTTACTTCCTGGAGTATCAGAAGGAATTAAGAAACTAAAGAATGAATTTGGTTTCAAAACGATTGTCGTTTCAAACCAAGCAGGTGTTGCTAAAGGAATAATGACAATTGCAGATGTTGAAGCAGTTAATGTTCGAATCAATAATCTTTTGAAAAAGGACGGAACTGAAATAGATGCATTTTATTATTGTCCATTTCATCCCGATTTTGACCCGCCTGAAAAGTCAATTTGTAGGAAACCTTCTCCGTTTATGATTGTTCAAGCTGCAGAAGAACATGGGATTGATCTTTCAAAATCTTATGTGATTGGTGATAAAACAAGTGATATTGAAAGCGGCATAAGCGCTGGCGTCAAAACAATACTAATTATTAGTGAAGACAATCGTAATGAAATTTCTATCTTGCATAATCTTGAAAAAAAGCCCAATTTTACAGCCGCTAATTTCAAAGAAGTATGCGATTTTATTATCAATGATTTTTCCGGAGGAATTTAATTGATCAGATTCTTGAGACTTGCCTTTTTTCTTTTCGCTGTTACAATACTATTTTTTTCCTGTAATCAAGATCCTACATCTGTCGGTTCAGAACTAATTTCCCAAAATGAAAAGATTGCATTTCAGGAATTAGACAGTTATCAAGCAAACATTTTTCAGAAGTCGGTTAACTATCAAGACAAATTTAAGTTCGGTTTATCCAACGTTGTCTTAATGGGAAAAAATTCATTTGAAGAAGCTTCTATTCTTATGCGTTATCGTATCTATTTACCGGATTCCTTATTGGCATATGTTACAACCGGTAAGTATGTTGTTAAATCTGCAACGATGACTATGATTCCGCGTTATCTATTGGGCGATAAAACTGCACCTTTAGATTTTTCTGTGTATCAAGTTCGAAGTGATTGGAGTCCAAATGGATTTGATAGAGATAGTATTCCACATTTGACCTATGATCCTACTGATGTTTCATCTGGAACAACTGTAAATGATACTCTTATAAAATTTAATTTAAGAACTGATGTTGTTACTCAATGGCTAAAATTTTTAGCAGATACTAGTTCAACTTCAACACCTAAGAATTTTGGTTTACTTATAAAACCGAAACTTTCTACACAAAAAATCATCGGTTTTTATTCTGCTAATGCCAGTTCATCAACTAACGAAACAGTTCTTAAGGTTGAATTTGAAAGACCTTCAATTAGAACAGATACGGTTAATGTATCACCATTTTTTCATATTTATTATTTAACCGGACAGGCTCCTCAGCAAGTTAACAATCTAACTTTTCAAGGCGGTATCGGATTAAAAGGGACGGTATTTTTTAATCTTAATACTTTACCTAAAAATATAATTGTTAATAAAGCATATCTTGAAATGAATGTAGATACAACTTCTACTTTAGATGGAAGTCCGTCTTCAGATTCTCTTTTTGCACAAATACTTGCAGATAGTACGACAAGAAAATTAACAAGAGATAGTACTGTTGTTACAATACTTGCTAAGAAGGATAAAATTTATACCGGTGATATTGCATGGATGGTTCAGAAATGGCAAAACGGAGAATCGAACCAAGGGATTTTACTTTCCCTCTGGGATGAATATGCTACAGCTGCACGTATTGCATTCTATGGAAGTCAGAATCCAAATAAAGCACTTAGACCAAAATTGAAAATTATTTATATGCAAAAAAAGTAGCTAAATGAAAAAAATAAAAATCATATTGTTATTTCTTCTAACATCAATTCCTGTGATGGCTCAAGGTGGATCTCTTTATTCGGGATTTGGTATTGGCGATTTAAGAACATCGTACTCTGCGCGTAGATTTGCTATGGGTGAAATGGGAATTGCTTTAAGCGATGTGGATTATTTGAATTCGCTTAATCCTGCCGGTTGGAATTCTATTCGCTTAACACGTTTTGAATTAAGTATGAACTATGCCGGTAGTAATATTCAGAGTTCCTCTTCATCTGCATTTTACAGCAAGACAGTAATAAACGGAATGATGTTAGGATTTCCTCTTGAACATGATTTGGGTTTATCTGTTACGTTAGGACAAGTACCGTATTCGCAAGTTGGTTATGAAATTAAAACAAATGTTAATGATCCTTTAGTCGGGACTTACAATTACAGCGATAAAGGTGATGGCGGACTTTCAAAATTGTTTGTTGGTGTTTCATACCGTTTACCATTTGATTTCTCAATCGGGCTTTCATATGATTATTATATCGGCCGCGTTACACATAATCTCGTTGCTGCTTTTGATGCTGCTTCAAGTTTTAAGAGTGCATCTTTTGAAAAAGAAACCAGTTATCATGGGATGAGTTTAACTTCTGGAATTATTTCTGGTGATATTTCTAAGTTATTTGGATCATCTGAGTTTAAGGATTTTAGGATTGGTGTTGTATATACTCCATCAGTTACCTTAAGTGCAGATTCTGTTGATAATTCCACAACATCTATCGGGACTGTTACGACAGCGACCGGATCTATAAAAAATAACCTCCCTTACAAACTGGGAATCGGTACAACATTTAAGTACACAAACAAATATACTTTCACGCTTGATTATTTATACCAGCCTTTCAGTGAGTATACATCAAACGGTAAGCAAGATTTAAATTTGCAAAATTATTATAAGGTTGGTTTAGGATTTGAATATAGAGATATTGAAACAAGATCAAATGCATTTTGGGATCATGTTATGTATCGTGCCGGATTAAGTTTTGAACAGACTCAATATAAAATAAAAGGAATAGGATTAAATCAGTATTCCATTTACGGCGGTATATCTCTTCCGATTAGTTTTGATAATACAATTGATCTAGCGTTCCAATATTCCAAAAGAGGAACTACCGATAATAATTTATTGCTAGAGAATATCTATAAGTTTACAGTTACTATAAGTATTGGAGATCTCTGGTTTATCCGTCCTGATAGATAAGATTATTTCAAACTGATTTTTTATGATATTAATTATTGATTATTCTTCTATTCCAACCTACAATTACATTTTATCTACCGATCACATCTCTTATAGTAAACTTTATTTTGAATTGAATTTCCAGAACAGCATATTTGAAAGAGTTATTTCTATAAACTAATACAAAAATTTTTCTAAATAAAAATGAAGTGCTATGTACAATCAACTACAAAACGACAAAGAAGCTTTCAAGGTTTGTCAATTAGAACTCAATCGTCAAGAAACACATCTTGAACTGATCGCATCTGAAAATTTTGTTTCACTTGCAGTCCTGGATGCTGCCGGTTCGGTTTTAACAAACAAATATGCAGAAGGTTATCCAGGTAAAAGATATTATGGTGGATGTGAATTTGTTGAGATGGCTGAAAACCTTGCCCGCGACATATCAAAAAAATTATTTGGTGCAGAATATGTTAATGTACAGCCGCATAGCGGCTCTCAAGCTAATATGGCTGTTTACATGACATTGTTAAAACCTGGTGATACAATTCTTGGATTAAGTCTTGATCACGGCGGACATCTAACCCACGGCTCACATGTTAATTTCTCAGGACAAATTTATCGTGCGGTTGGATACAGCCTAAATAAAGAAACTAAACTTTTAGATTATAACTTGATTGAGGATCTTGCCAAGAAAGAAAAACCGAAATTAATTGTTATGGGCGCAAGTGCATATTCACGTGATTGGGATTATGCAAAGTTCAGAGAGATCGCCGATAAAGTTGGTGCTTTGTTAATGATGGACATGGCACATCCAGCTGGGTTAATAGCAAAAGGTTTGCTGAATAATCCTCTTCCGTATTGTGATGTTGTAACATCAACCACACATAAAACTCTTCGCGGTCCAAGAGGTGGAATAATTTTAATGGGAAAAGACGGAGATAATCCTTTCGGAATAAAAACCTTGAAAGGGGACCGATTAAAATTAATGTCGGAAATTTTAGATGGAATGGTTATGCCGGGAATTCAAGGCGGACCACTGATGCATGTAATTCTTGCAAAAGCAGTTGCATTTGGAGAAGCACTTGAAGATTCATTTACAGACTACGCAAAACAAATCATTAAAAATGCAAAGATGTTATCAAACGAATTAACAACTTTGGGTTATAACATTGTTTCTGGAGGAACTGACAATCATTTGATGTTAGTAGATCTAACAAATAAAGAACTAAGTGGTAAAAAAGTAGAGAACGCACTTGGTGCCGCTGGTATAACTGTTAATAAAAATATGATTCCATTCGACACAAAGAGTCCGTTTGTAACAAGCGGAATAAGAATCGGAACACCGGCAGTTACAACTCGTGATATGAAAGAAAATGAAATGAAAAATATTGCATCCTTCATTGATAGAGCAATCAAGAATAATGAGAACGAATCGGCATTAGCTCAAATAAAAACTGAAGTTGCAGAATTATGTTTAAAATTTCCGTTGTATCCTGAACTAAAATAAAATTATATGGCTGAACAAGAAGAAAATATTGTTGATGAAGAGAATCCAAAAGAAGAAGTGGAAATGACTTTTCTCGATCATCTCGAAGAGTTGAGATGGAGAATAATCTATTCTGTAATTGGAATACTTCTTGGAACAATCATAGCAATGATATTTATTGATTTCTTCGTAGATAAAATTCTTCTTCTTCCGGCTCGGACAGCAAATTTTAAATTGCAAAACCTTCGACCATTCGGTCAACTTTTTCTTTATTTCCAGGTAGCTATAATGCTCGGTTTGATTTTAAGTTTTCCCAACGTTGTTTATCAACTGTGGAGGTTTATTGCACCCGCATTAAAGTCTAAAGAAAAAAAATATATAAAATGGATTGTTTTGTTCACAACTTTTTGTTTTATGTGTGGGGTAGTGTTCGCTTATTATATTATGCTTCCGCTTACTTTAAAATTTGCTGCCGGATTCGGCTCCGCATCAATACAAAATAATTTTTCAATTGATGAATATCTCTCAATAGTTCTTAATATCATTCTAGGTGCTGGATTAATTTTTGAACTTCCGATGCTTTCATTTTTCCTTTCTAAAATTGGTTTACTTACGCCAAAACTTATGAGAAAATATAGAAGACATGCTATTGTTGTTATAATGATAGTAGCTGCATTTCTCTCTCCCGGAACGGATCCGGTCTCACAAGTGCTTCTTGCTGTCCCGTTGGTTTTGTTATATGAAATAAGTATTTTTGTTTCAAAAATATTCCAAAAGAAATCTTGATAAATAAATCCTTCGCAGAAATTACACATCCGATTGAAGACGAACTTTCAAAATTTAATGAGCTCTTCAAGCATTCTTTAAAATCAAAAGTTACCCTGGTAGAATTAGTAACAAGATATATTCTAAAGCAAAAAGGGAAAAAAATTAGACCTATCTTAGTTCTACTTTCTAGTGATTTATGCGGCGGTATATCGGAACGCAGCTATCGAGGTGCTACTTTAGTAGAGTTACTTCATACGGCTACTTTGGTTCATGATGATGTTGTTGATAATGCAGAGACAAGAAGAAATTTCCCTTCGATCAATGCAGTTTGGAAGAATAAGATTGCAGTATTAATGGGTGATTACTTATTAGCACGCGGTTTAATGCTTGCAGTCGATGGAAACGATTTTGATTTTCTTAGAGTAATAACAAATACTGTTAAGAGAATGTCGGAGGGGGAGCTTCTTCAGATTAGTAAAACAAGAAAATTAGATATTGATGAAGAAACATATTTTAGAATTATTTCCGATAAGACAGCATCGCTTCTTTCAACATGTTGTGAAATAGGAGCCCGTGCATCAACAAATGATGAAAATAAAATAACTGCAATGAAGGGATTTGGCGAAAATCTTGGAATTGCATTCCAAATCCGTGATGATATTTTAGATTTCATCGGGACAAAAAATATATTTGGTAAACCGCTTGGAGCCGATATAAAAGAAAAGAAAATTACACTTCCTTTAATATATGCGTTAAAGAACGCTCCTAAAGATGAATCCATAAAAATTATTAATTTACTAAAGAGTAAAGAAAGAAAAACAAAAGTAGATGTAGTAATTAAGTTTGTGAAAATGTATGAAGGTATAGAGTACTCTGAAAAAGTTGCTCTTGAATATTCTAAAGCGGCTCTATCTAAATTAGAACAGTTTCAGACATCTGAGTCACGATTGTCATTAGAGTCATTAGTAAGTTTTGTTGTTGAAAGAAAAAATTAAATTGGTTATTTTTTGAAGTGAAATATTTTTGATTTTAAATTTCCTTTCTTATCTTTGGCAGTAATTTTTTGTTAATTGTATATCTTATCTCATTAATAAATTCTAGCGAAAGCTAAGTTATATATTCAAGAAAGATTCCCATAGAACGATCTGTTAATTATACTATTACAGGTAATAAATGAAGAGAACTGTACTGGACTATGCACTTAAGATTCGACTCCCATTGACATTATTTGTTGTAGCAGTATCTGTTATATTAACTTTTTATTTCTCTCGTGCAGAAAGAGATAGTGTGGGATACAATCCGGAACAGCCAATAAAATTTTCTCATAAGCTGCATGCAGGACAAATGGCGATTGATTGCCAATATTGTCATATAGGTGTTGCAAAAGATCGTCATGCTATACTTCCTTCCGTAAACATTTGTATGAATTGCCACACGGTTTCACGCAAAGACAGACCTGAGATAATTAAACTAACACAGTTTTATACTACTGGAAAACCAATTCCTTGGAAGAGAATTCACAAGGTGCCTGAATACGCGTACTTTAATCATAGTGTTCATATTAATAAAGGAATTGACTGTGCAAGTTGCCACGGAGATGTTAAGCAAATGGATCTTGTAAGCCAAGTAAAACCATTTACTATGACTGCATGTTTGGATTGCCATAGAAATTCACAAGCGCAATTACCTTATTTGAAAACTGTGAGGAATGGACCGGAAAATTGTTGGGCTTGTCACCGTTAATGAAGGAGAATGAATTAGAGAATGAAAAAGAAAATTGACAGAAGAAGTTTTTTCAGCACCTTGGGTAAGGGTGCAATAATAACAGCGGTTGCTTCAGCATTGCCAACAAAATTTATTTCCTCCATAGATAGAGTTTCTAAAAAAGAAAAAATTAATATTGTCATTCATCCGTCTGCAGTTAAACGAACAAAGAAGGTTTAATGATGAGCGATTTCCAGAAATCATCTAATAAATTGTGGAAAAGTCTGAAAGATTATAATGAAGATCCTGAAGTTCTGAAAGCAAAAACCAATGAATTTTTGGAAGGCGTAACTGATGATTTTGATTCATCAAAACTTTCCGGATTATCAAGAAGAAAATTTTTAGCTCTTCTTTCTGCATCAGCTGCACTTACTGCAACAGCATGTACAAATTATCGAGATAAGGGAGAAATAATTCCTTATAACAAAAAACCTGAAGATGTTATGCCGGGGATCGCCAACTATTACGCTTCAACTTGTAACGGTTGTTCTCAATCTTGCGGAATTCTCGTAAAAACTCGTGAAGGAAGACCAATAAAAATAGACGGCAATCCGGATCATCCTACGAGCAAAGGAAAAATTTGTGCAAAAGGTCAGGCAAGCATACTCAACCTTTATGATCCTGAACGTTTAACAGATCCATTAGTTCTCAGAAAAAAAACTGATTGGAAAAGTGTTGACAGTGATATTATAAGTGCACTTAACAATTCTCAATCCAGTGGAAAAGAAATCGCAATTGTAACGGGAGAGATTACTTCTCCGACAACAAAAAAAGTTTTGGATGATTTTATTGCAAAATATCCAAACACAAAAATTTATTCTTATTCTTTGATTAATGATCAACAGAGAAGAGATGCGTGGATGGATTCTTATGGATCAGATGAATATCCGGCAATTAAATGGAATGATTCAGATGTTATTCTTGCACTCGATGCAGACTTTCTTGGAAATGAAGGAAGTTACATTGAAAATATGAGAAAACATGCTCTACGCAGAGAGACTAACGGTAAAATTGATTTCAATCGTTTGTATGTTGCCGAAGGAAGAATGAGCGTTACCGGTATGCTGGCAGATTACAGATTCCGAATTTCTCCTGATACTCAATATGAATTTGTCATGGCACTTATCAATGAACTTAGCAGTCATGGTTCATCTATTGTGCTTGATAGCAATGCTAAATCTAAGTTTGGAAAGTATTCACTGGCAAAGTTTGAATCATTGATTGGCAAAGACAATTTGAATCATCTTATCAATGATCTAAATAAAAACCGTGGTAAAAGTATTGTTTATGCCGGAGATACTTTTCCTAAAGAAGTTCATGTTGCTGTAAATCTTTTGAATGAAGTTTTGGGGAACACTTCACTTTATGATTATACAAACTCATTTAAGTCGTTAGTCAAACATTCATCTGCTGAAGAAATTTCTCAATTAGTTGATTCAATGAACAAAGGGAAAGTTGGAACTGTAATTCATTTCGATTCAAATCCTGTCTTCACTTTACCGGATGATTTTGGTTATGCAAGTGCGTTGAAAAAAGTGACGCTTGTTGTATCATTGTCCGAAACAGAAAACGAATCTTCTGCAGCTGGAAATTATTCTCTGCCGATTAATAACCAACTCGAAAGTTGGGGAGACGCTTATGTGCGAGGCGGGGTTTACAGTTTGCAGCAACCGGTTATTGCGCCAATATTTGACTCTCGACAAAAAGAAGCTATCCTTTTAACATGGATTGCCGGAAATTCTTCTGCTTTCAATGAAGATATTTATCATAACTGTTTAATGAATTCTTTCAACACCGATGTTTATTCAAAGGCGAACACTTTTGCAGATGCAAAATCATTCTGGAATTCCGCATTAAACGATGGTGTGGTTAACATAACAGAAAAAGTTCTATCAGTTAAATTCAATATTGCAGCGTTCAATAATTTGAATGACTTAACATCTTCAAAAGATTTTACAATTCATCTACACAATAATTATTTCATAGGCGACGGAAAATTTGCAAATAATGGCTGGCTTCAAGAAATTCCTCATCCAGTAAGTAGAGTTACCTGGGATAATTATGCGGCTGTCTCACCATCAACTGCAAAAAATTTGAATGTAGATAACAGCGATTTACTCCATATAAAAGTTGGGAACAGAAATTTAACATTGCCGGCATTCGTACAACCCGGACTTGCAGATAAATTGATAAGCATAGAATTAGGATATGGCAGAACGGTAATCGGTGAAGTAGGAAAAGAAGTTGGTTTTAATGCAGTCACTCTGATGTCCAAAAATGTTCAGCCTTCACCTTTTATTTTTTCAGATGCATCAGTTTCAAAAGCAGGCGGAAAACATGAATTAGTTTCCACTCAAGAACAACATGCACTTGATGATACCTTTGTAAAAGATTTCCATCGTATTAGGAGAATCATTCAGGAAGGAACGGTCCTAAAGTACATCAAAGAACCGAATTTTTTACACGAAGAAAAAGAAAAACTATTCAGCATTACTAATGAAGTAAAATACACGGGCAACAAATGGGCAATGGCAATTGATTTAAATAAATGTACCAACTGCCAGGTTTGTGTCGCTTCGTGTAATGTTGAAAACAATATTGCTGTTGTTGGTAAAGAACAGGTAAGTAAAGGACGTGTAATGCAATGGATCCGTCTTGACCGGTATTATTCCGGTACTCCGGATGAACCGATCGCTAGTAATCAACCGATGTTATGCCAGCATTGCGACAACGCGCCGTGTGAAAATGTTTGTCCTGTTAACGCTACAAATCATAGTCCCGACGGATTGAATCAGATGGTTTATAATCGTTGCGTTGGTACAAGATATTGTTCTAACAACTGTCCATATAAAGTACGACGATTTAATTTCTTTAATTATAGAGATGACTTTGCTGATTCATATTATGAGAACGACCTTACCGCGTTAGTTAATAATCCGGAAGTAACTGTTCGTTCACGCGGTGTTATGGAAAAATGTAGTTTCTGTATTCAAAGAATTATGGAAGCTAGGTCAGATGCAATTCGTGATAACAGACCATTAAAAGGATCGGATGTTGTTACTGCCTGTCAACAAGCATGTCCTACTGAAGCGATTACTTTTGGAGATGCAAACGATCCGACATCACCTGTAGCAAAACTTAGAGATCATAATTTATCTTATCATGTACTAGAAGAATTAAATGTGAAACCGAATGTTACATACATAGCTAAATTACGAAATACTCATTCGGAGGAAATATTGTGAGTACTGTTGATTACACACAAGAATTATCAGTTATAGAAGGGAAACCACCCTTACGTGAACTCGATGATTTAATCTCCAAACCGATTGATGCAAAGCCTACGAAAAAGTTTTTTATCGCTCTTACAATTTCGGGATCAATGCTTTCTTTGCTCCTCATCGGATTAGGATTAACTTTTTATTACGGCATTGGAATGTGGGGAAACAATATTCCCGTAGGTTGGGCTTTTGATATAACTAATTTCGTTTTTTGGGTTGGTATTGGTCATGCAGGAACATTGATTTCAGCGATCCTTTTTTTGTTGAGACAGAAATGGCGTACCGGTATAGCACGATTCGCAGAAGGCATGACAATCTTTGCAGTTATGACTGCTGGTTTATTTCCGTTAATACACGTCGGCCGCCCTTGGCTTGCAGCTTATCTTTTCCCGTATCCAAATCAGCATTCTATCTGGGTTAATTTTGATTCTCCACTATTATGGGATGTGTTTGCAGTTTCTACTTACTTTATTGTTTCTCTGATTTTCTGGTATGTTGGATTGATTCCGGATTTTGCAACCCTTCGCGAAAGAACGAATAACAAAATCAAGAAGATCACTTACTCGATCTTTGGATTAGGCTGGAGATTTTCTAACAAACATTGGCAGCATTACGAAATGGTCTATCTTATCCTTGCCGGGTTTGCTACTCCTCTTGTTCTTTCCGTTCACACAATTGTAAGTTTCGATTTTGCTGTTTCAATTATGCCCGGTTGGCATGCAACAATTTTTCCTCCTTACTTTGTTGCCGGTGCAGTCTTCTCCGGATTTGCTATGGTACAAAATGTTTTAATTATAGTCAGGAAAATTTTCAATTATGAACATATAATTACTTTAGATACTCTTGAAAAGATGAACAAGATAATGCTGTTGACAGGTTCAATGGTCGGTTATGCATACGCTATGGAATTTTTTATTGCTTGGTACAGTGGTCTTCCAATAGAGCGGTTCACTTTTATTAATAGGGCTTTTGGTTCGTATGCCTGGGCATACTGGGTTATGATTTCATGCAATGTAATTTCACCACAGCTTTTCTGGTCTAAAAAGATTAGAAGAACTATTCCTGTGATGTTTGTGATTGCGATATTTGTAAATATCGGAATGTGGTTTGAACGATTCGTTATTATAGTTTCCTCACTATCAAGAGATTTCTTGCCGTCAAGCTGGCATCTTTATACTCCAACTTATGTTGATTTGATGATATTAATAGGAAGTTTCGGATTTTTCTTTACGTGGCTGTTATTATTTACTAAAGCATTGCCGGTTGTTTCGATGGCAGAAGTTAAAGCGACTGTTACAGGTTCACAACCTTCGCATAAGGATCATTGATGATTAGCGGAAAAATACTATACAGCTATACCGGAATTTTTGATACTCCCGATCAAATTATTCATGCTACAGAAAAAGCTGTTGAGTCCGGATACACAAAATATGATGTAAACACTCCGTATCCATTACACGGAATGGATAAAGCAATGAAGCTTAAACCATCTAAACTTGGATACGTTGCATTGGTCTTTGGTTTATCAGGTACATTAGCTACACTACTCACAATTTGGTGGATGTCGGCTATTGACTATCCAATTGTTATTGGAGGTAAGCCATTATTCTCTTTTCCGGCTTATGTACCAATCGTATTTGAGGTAACTGTACTGTCTGCAGCAATAATGACTGTCGTTTCAATGTTATTTTTCTTTTTCAAACTTCCTAATAATTCTCATCCGTTACACGGAACCGAATACATGAAAAAGGTTTCGGCGGATAAATATGGAATTTCTATTCAAGCAGATGATCCGAAGTTTAATGAATCATCAGTAAAAAAATTTTTAGAGAGTGTACATGCTACTGAAATAATTCCAATTTATTGGGATGAAGAAGAAGTAAATCATAAAAATAAAATTCTTGAACCGAAGTTTATAATGTTTTTGATTGTTGTTGCTATTATAACTTCCGGAGTTACCTATTTCTCTTTCAATAAACTTATGTATATGGTTCCGTTCAATTGGATGATGGACCAACCGAAGTTAAGCGCGCAGCAACAAAGCCCGATCTTTGCAGATGGTTTTGGTATGCGTCAACCTGTTGCCGGAACAATTGCACGCGGCAGCATGGTATATCAATTTAAAGGTCAACCCGATTTAGCCGGGGTGAAGTTGGTGAATCCAATTCCAATTTCGAAAGAATCACTAGCACTCGGTCAGGTAAAATTTGATATATACTGCAGTCCTTGTCACGGGTACAATGCAGATGGTGTAAGCCGTTTGCGAGGACAATTTCCTAATCCGCCAAGTTTGCATTCAGATAAAGTTCGTAATTGGTCTGACGGAAGAATATTTGCAGTTATCACTGAAGGACAAAACACAATGCCGTCTTACTCAAGTCAACTTTCTTTTGATGAACGCTGGGCGGTTATCAATTATTTAAGAGCATTACAAAGAGCGCTCAATGCTAAGGAGTCTGACGTACAATGAGTAACTCTTCATTCGAATATCTTAAAAAAGAATTATCACCTAAGGTCCGAACCATAGGATCAGCTCTATTTGTTGCCGGTTTGATAGTTGTTGTGTTAGGTTATATGATTGATCCGGTACGAAGCGCATACAACAATATTGTCGGACTCACATTTCTAATAAGTGTTGGTGTCGGTTCATTGTTTTTGCTTGCACTTGAATATGTCGTCGGCGCTGTTTGGAGTACCCCGTTCAGAAGAGTAACAGAATTTCTTGCTGCAAATATTTATTTGATTCCTCTTCTTGCGATACCACTTCTACTAAATGTGAATACTATTTTCCATTGGACACATCCGGAACCAGCAGATAAAACGATGATAAATAAAGCACCATACTTGAATGTTACTTTTTTTGTTATAAGAGTTGCGTTATTCTGGTTGATTTGGCTCTGCTTTTATTATTTCATTTCGAGAAATTCGGTTAAACAAGATACAAGTCACGATCAATCATTAACTAAATTGAATATCAAACTCTCCACTATCTTCATCCCACTCTTTGCGATAACAATTTCTTTTGCAGCGATTGACTGGCTAATGAGTTTATCGCCGAAATGGTTCTCGACAATATTTGGTGTCTATTATTTTTCCGGAACAGTCTTAGCGGCGCTTGCAGCAGGAACAATATTCATAGTTCTCTTGAATGAAAAAGGATACTTTGTCAAAGGTCTCTCCAGTGATCATTACTATAGTCTTGGAGCGCTTCTGTTTGCATTTACAAATTTTTGGGCTTACATCGCTTTCAGTCAATACTTATTAATTTGGTATGCTAACCTTCCGGAAGAAACTACTTGGTTCATTGTTCGATGGCAGGGAAGCTGGAAAATAATTTCAATCGGTTTAGTATTTGTTCATTTTCTTATTCCGTATTTCGGTTTACTTTCTCAACCTTCAAAAATGAATCCCAAGCGTTTATTATGGATGTCCGGCTGGATACTCTTTGCACATTATTATGATTTGTACTGGATGACAATGCCGAATTTCGGTAAAGACGGAGTTGTATTAGGTTGGATTGAAATAGGTTTCCCATTATTAATTATTGGATTAATAATGCTTGTTTTTAATTTTAAAGCTAAATCACAAAATCTTGTTCCGATTAGCGATCCAAAACTTAAAAGAGGAATTGATTTCAGATTATAATATTGAAAATTATGAATCAGAATAAAAAATTAGAAGATGAAATAAAATTTAAGGAATTATTAAAAGATCCTCTTCGTCTCTTTGGCTGGATCTTTCCATATTTTTTTATAATTCTTTTATTATTTGGAATTTATTACGTTGGAAATTTATCAAACATTTCTTTTAATGAACAGATTGTAAGTGCACCCGATACAACTAATATTAAAAAAGAAATTCCGTTGAAAAAAGGCGGTACAATGCCTGCAGTAGATCTGGAACTTGTTAAAAACCCTACACCGGATTTCATTGCAAAAGGGAAAGAACTTTTCAATGCTAATTGCAAGTCCTGCCACGGTGATAGTGGAATGGGAGATGGACCGGCCGCAGCAATGCTAAATCCAAAACCGAGAAATTTTCACGCAGTTGATGGTTGGACTAACGGAAGAAATGTTGACCAGATGTATAAAACACTTCAAGAGGGAATTACGAAAAACGGAATGGCTGCTTATGAGTATTTGCCAAAGCTAGATCGTTTTGAAATTATTTCTTATATAAGAACTTTTGCACAATTTCCTCCTGTCGGAGATGATCAGCTTATTAACCTAGATATGAATTACCAGGTTTCGCAGAGTGCTACTGTTCCCAGCACAATTCCGGTTACTCTAGCTCAAACAAAACTTGAAGAAGAGAATTCTGTTCAAAACATGAAATATTTACAATTCCAACTGCTCGTGAACTCTACTCAAGCAAGCAGAGGAGCAGAGGTTGTGAAAAATTATTCTATCAATCTAAAAAAAGTTTTTACATCATACTCACGCTTAGGAGTTAATAAAAATATTGATAATTATGTCTCTGTTGTAATGACAAATCCAATTAATGCTGGTTTTAAACCTGCTGTAGTTCAATTATCTAAAGAAGATTGGAAAATACTTTTCGATTATTTGAAATCTTCAATTTTATAGAACGATAAATGAAAAACATAAAACAATATCTGATAATTATTTTTCTGATTTCAATTTCTTTATTTGCTCAAAAGAAAATTGAAGTTGGTATTGATGAACAGCTAGGTAACATATTACCGTTGGATTTAAATTTTCAAAACTCTGATGGCAAGACGGTTGCATTGAAAGATATTATTAACAAACCAACTTTATTAGCTCTGGTTTATTACGAATGTCCGGGACTTTGTAATCCGATGCAGAACGAATTAGCATGGACGATTGATAAACTTCAGCTTGAACCAGGAAAAGATTTTCAAGTTGTAAGTATAAGTTTTGATAGTAAAGAAACTCCAGCTGTTGCGGCTAAGTGGAAGAAAAATTATTTACTTACTATTAAAAGAAAATTTGATCCTAACAATTGGCTTTTTCTAACCGGAGATAGTCTTAATATAAAAAGATTAACAGACGTTTGTGGATTTCACTTTAAACCGGCAGATAAACAATTTGTTCACGCTGCAACTTTAATAGCAATTTCACCGCAAGGAAAAATTACCCGGTATATGTTCGGAACTAATTTTAATCCGTTTGATGTTAAAATGGCATTGCTGGAAGCAGAAAGCGGAAAAACTTCACCGACTATTTCTAAAATGCTTGAGTTTTGTTTTAGCTATGATCCTACTGGAAGACAATACACTTTAAATGTTACTCGGATTGTAGGATCTATAATGCTTATTGGTATTGGAATATTTATGAGTGTTTTATTTATGAAGAAAAAAAGAACCAAGGAGTTAAAATAAATGGCTAATGAAATAGCCGTGAAAAATTTTTACAATCAAAGCACTAACAAACATACCGGAATTCTTTCCTGGTTGTTGACAAAAGACCACAAGAGAATAGGCCTCATGTACATGATGGCGATTATGACATTCTTTGTTGTTGGAATGCTTATCGGTATACTGATGCGGCTGGAGCTGATTGCACCAGGCCGTACGATAATGAGTGCGCAAACTTATAATTCATTATTTACTCTACATGGAGTGATAATGATTTTCTTGTTCATCATTCCCGGGCTTCCGGCTATTTTCGGAAACTTCTTTTTACCCATACAAATTGGTGCTGAAGATGTTGCATTCCCAAGATTGAATTTACTTTCGTGGTATGTTTATATAGTAGGTGCAATATTAGTTATTGTTTCACTTTTTCTTCCTGGTGGGCCAATTGATACAGGTTGGACATTTTACATCCCATATAGTGTAAGAAGCTCAACAAATATTTCGTTAGCATTGTTCGCAGCATTCGTGCTTGGATTCTCTTCAATTCTGACTGGAATTAATTTTATAACAACAGTTCATAGATTACGCGCTCCCGGAATGGGATTTTTTAAAATGCCGTTATTTGTTTGGGCAACTTATGCTACAGCCTGGATCCAAGTTATTGCAACTCCTGTAATAGCAATTACAATTTTGTTAGTAATAATAGAACGTGCATTTGGTGTTGGAATATTTGATCCCGCACTTGGCGGCGATCCGATTTTATTCCAGCATTTATTTTGGATCTATTCACACCCAGCAGTTTACATTATGATCTTACCGGCAATGGGAGTGGTCTCTGAAATTATTCCTACATTTTCTAGAAGAACGATTTTTGGATATAAACAAATTGCATATTCATCTTTAGCCATCGCATTTATCGGGTACCTTGTTTGGGCGCATCACATGTTCAGCAGCGGAATGAGCGATACGGCACGATGGATATTTTCTTTACTAACTTTTATTGTTGCACTTCCCAGCGGTGTTAAAATATTTAACTGGGTTGCTACAATGTATAAAGGTTCAATAGATCCTAAACCGCCGTTTCTTTGGGTGATGAATTTTATTTTTCTTTTTTCCATTGGCGGATTGACCGGGCTTGTTCTTGGTTCGCTTGCAACCGATATCCATCTTACTGATACTTATTTTGTTGTTGCACATTTCCATTATGTTATGTTCGGTGGAACGGGTACAATCTTTTTTGCCGCACTTCATTACTGGTTCCCAAAAATGTTCGGCAGAATGTATAATATGAAGTTTGCCCGCATTGCAGTTGTATTATACTTCATTGGATTTAACATGCTTTACTTCCCAAAATTTATCATGGGTTATATGGGCATGCCAAGAAGATATTACGATTATCTTCCGCAATTCGAATCTCTACAAAGAATTTCTACATTCGGTTCATGGATTTTAGTAGGTACAATATTTTTTATTTTTGGATATTTATTTCATGCATTACGAAAAGGTAAGAAAGCAACATCTAATCCTTGGGGTGGTGTTACATTAGAGTGGCACATTCCGTCACCGCCGCCGTTAGAAAATTTTGAAAAGATTCCCACCATTACGCATGAGCCTTACGATTTCAGTCAGCTTAAGGAGATGAAGGATGAGTAATCATACCGATACTGTAACTCATCCAGTTCATCGTGATGATGTTGGTGCAAAAATGGGAATGTGGCTTTTCCTTTTTACAGAAGTACTTTTATTCGGTGGAATGTTTTTAGTTTACGCCGTGTATCGTTATCAATATCCTGATCAATTCCATATTGCTGCAATGGAACTGAATACAACTATGGGTACGCTTAATACGATTATTCTTCTTACAAGCAGTTTGACTGTTGCACTCTCAATCGCTGCTTTGCAGAAAGGAAATAAATTTCTTTCACTCTGTTTTCTTTCTTTAACTTTATTATTCGCATTGATGTTCATGGTAATAAAATATTTTGAGTGGACTACAAAAATATCACATGGAATTTATCCCGGTTCACCGGAACTATTAACAAAACCAAACGGGCAGATTCTTTTCTTCGGTTTATATTACATTATGACCGGCTTACATGGTCTTCACGTTTTGGTAGGAATGGTTGTGATCTCTTTCATGATTGTTTTCATCGCAAGAGATAAAGTTACTTCCGATAATTATGTAAAACTGGAAAACTCCGGTTTATATTGGCACTTGGTAGATCTAATTTGGATTTTCTTATTCCCACTCTTCTACTTAATTCAATAAAGGAAGATTCATGAGCGGAAACAATAAACATCATATTAGTTACGGAACATACATTTTAGTTTGGGCTGCGCTTATTGCTTTTACTTCGATTACGGTAACAATTGCCGGGGTGAATCTTGGAAGATACACTCTCTTTATTGCTCTCGCTATTGCGGCAATTAAATCAGCGCTGGTTATAAATATTTTTATGCATATAAAATTTGATGAGCCGATCTTCAAAGTTTTTCTTGGAATAAGCGGCGCTACATTATTTATAATTTTTCTCTTAACATTTTTTGATTATATCTATCGTTGAGGAATTAAATGGGTATTGCTCCAACTACACATACTGAGTCTGTTGATTTTGTGATGCTATATATTGTTGCTATTTCCGTAGTTCTTCTTCTGGGAATTACTGCGACGATGATCTATTTCGTTTTCAAATTCAATAGAAAAAAAGGACACGCCCCGGTTGATATTCACGGAAACATTCTCCTTGAAGTGGTATGGATAATTATTCCAACCTTACTTGTTCTTTCAATGTTTTATTTCGGCTATACAAGTTTTAGAGAGATAAGAGATATTCCGGCAAATCCATATACAGTTAAAGTAACCGCACGCATGTGGCAGTTTTCTTTTGAATATAAGAACGGAAAAAAAGCCGACACGCTTTACGTTCCGGTAAACGCCGGAATAGATTTAGAAATGCAATCAATGGATGTTAATCATGCTTTTTACATTCCGGCATTTAGAATTAAAGAAGATGTCATTTATGGCAAAACAACTCATTTATATTTTACGCCTAAAGTAGTTGGTGATTATGATGTGGCATGTGCTGAGTATTGCGGATTGAACCATTCGGCAATGTACACTAAAGTAAAAGTTTTATATGAGAATGAATTTAACAAATGGCTTGAACGGCCGGGTGTTCCTTTAACAAAAATTCAAACGAATAATTGAGCAGCAATTGTTTAAGCAATTAAAAAAACATATTGGAATAATTTTTGAACTCGGCAAAGTTAAAATAACTTCCTTTGTTGCGGTTTCTACATCCGTAGGGTACATATTAAATTCCGGAAAGTTTGAATGGACTCTGCTGTTCGTTGTGATCGGTGTATTCTTATTAGCTTGCGGTTCATCTGCGTTAAATCATTATCAAGAGAGAATTCTAGATTCGCAGATGGAACGGACAAAGGGGAGGCCGATTCCTTCAGGAAGAATTACATCCTTCTATGCACTTGTTATTTCGTCCTCGTTAGTGATTATTGGTTTAGCAATAATTTATTTTTCTTCAAACATTACAGCATTAATGCTTGGTTTACTTGCGCTGATCTGGTACAATATTATTTATACTCCGTTGAAAAAAAGATTTGCACTTGCAGTAGTTCCAGGCTCAGTGATTGGGGCACTTCCGCCGATGATCGGTTGGACTGCTTCCGGAGGAAATGTTTTTGATATGAAAATATTATCACTTGCATTATTCTTCTTCATCTGGCAGATTCCACATTTTTGGTTGTTACTTTTACTTCACAGTAAAGATTATGAGAAAGCAGGATTCCCAACGCTCACAAGAATATTTAATCAACTTCAGCTTGGAAGAATAACTTTTATTTGGATTGCTTCGCTCGTTACAAGTTGTTTGTTGATTCCTTTCTTTAACGTTTCATCAAGTTTTTATGTTCTAATAATATTATTTCTGTTGGGTGTTTGGCTGATGTGGAAAACGAAAGGAATATTATCAGATTATCTTGAAAGGATAATTTTTAAAAAAGCTTTTTTGAGCATTAACTTATATGTCTTAGCTGTTGTCTTGATTATCTCTATTGATAAATTATTTCTTAAAGTATTATAATCGGTTCAATCATGGAATTTTTAGATAAAGCAATATTACCTCAATCAGCTCATCATATGGTCTTGATCAAATATTTGATCGTGGTTGCATTTGTTCTTCTGATCCCGTATTTGAGTTTACTGCTTGGTAATCTTGCTTACTCGCTCTATTTCAGAAAGAGAGCCATAAGAGAGAATAACGAAAATTTCTATAAACTCTCCGAAGATATGATCGAAATGATCACGTTTAACAAAGGTGTTGCATTTGCTTTAGGAATTGTTCCGATGCTAAGTGCAATGTTCGGATTTGCTCAATTGTTAAATCAAACCAGTGCAAGTGTGCATGGATATCTTTTCATTTCTCTTTTATTTTTGATCAACGCTTTACTATTGATATACTCTTATAAAAATGGATTCCTTTTCAAGGTAAAAGTAAATGATGAAAATCCAAATGTAACAAACACCGAAAAGAATAGAATTGCAAAACAAGAAAGAGCTGTAAAGATTTTTGGTAAGTCTGGTAAATACGGCATTTATTTACTTTTAATCTCGATTTATATTTTCTGCGGTGCAATACAATTATCATTCGATACGGAAAGATGGCAGAGTGTGGGCAACATTGGTGAAATGGTATTTTCTTTTAACGCTTTAATTAGTTTCGCTCAATTTATTATTTCTGCTTTCTTGATTACTTCGGCAATGATCTTATACCGTTACTTTAGAACTAATTCTGAAGGCACTAATTTCAAAGATGAGTTTCAGAATTATATAAGGGATTTTGTTTTGATAAGAGGATTGATTGCCACAATACTTCTTATTTCATTTGTCGTCTTATCGGTAATGATGAGAACTAAATCTTCGCTCTCATTTGGTGTATTCGGTTATACAGTTGTTGCCCTTTGCTTGATATTAATTGTATCAAGTTTGTTTTATTTGATGCTGAAAGAATCGAGTACAAAATATAATTCTGCAGTAATCTTTTTAGTTGTTCTTACAGTATTTGTCCTAATTATACGTGATCAATATTCGGTTGATGTAAGTACAAAAAAACAGTTTGCAATTTTAGCCGCTAATTACGACGCATACCAAGCTAAGATAAATGAACAACTTGGAATTGGCGGTGCAGTAATAAACGGTGCTGATATTTATAACGGGAGATGTATTGCTTGCCATAATTTCGATAAAAAAATAGTTGGACCTCCATACAATTCCACAATGCCTAAATATGAAGGCAAGAAAGATCTTCTTGTAAAATTTATTATGAATCCGGTAAAAGTTAATCCCGATTATCCCGCCATGCCAAACCAAGGTTTAAAACCAAAAGAAGCTGAAGCTGTTGCTGATTATCTTCTTACGACGTACAAGAAATAAAAGATTCTTACCATTAACAACATCAATAGTGTGTAATCAACATTAAACTTTTTTATCTTTGAGATAAGCTTTCTGTTATCAGTTAATCTCAATTATGGAAATAAACATTGACTGTTTTAGAATCATTACAACTTTCTACAGACTTTCTTGAAAAGAAGGGGATAGAATCATCGCGCTTAAATGCCGAATTACTTCTCTCTGAAATCCTAAGATGTAAACGATTGGATCTTTACCTTAAGTTCGATCAACCGTTAAAGGAAAATGAAGTTAATATTTACCGAGAATGGATCGCACGTAGGGGAAAGTTTGAACCGCTTCAATATATTATCGGTAATGTTGAGTTTTATTGTTTACCTTTTAAGGTAACGCCGGATGTTCTAATACCTCGACCGGAAACAGAAATATTGGTTGAAGAAGTAATCAAGTTTTGTAAAGATAAAACCGGATTGAAAATATTAGATATTGGTACCGGAAGTGGAAATATTCCGATTGCTCTTGCAAAAAATATGAATGATGCAGAACTAACTGCAGTTGATATTTCTGAAAAAGCATTGTCTATAGCTCGAGAAAATGCTGTTTCTAATGGAGTTGAAGAAAAGATTCAATTCATTTCATCTGATGTAAAAAAATTTATGAGTAATTATAAGTTCGATATAATAGTTTCTAATCCGCCGTACGTAAGCAACGAGGAATATCCAAATCTGCAGAATGAAATATTAAATTATGAACCAATGGTTGCGGTTACGGATTCGAATGACGGATTTGACTTTTACAGAACGATTGCGGGAAGAGCAAAAATATTGTTGAAGAGTGATGGTAAAATCTTTCTGGAAGTCGGCAAAGACCAGTCTAAGTATGTAGCAGATATTTTGGAAAAGAATGATTTCATAAATATTTATTTTGTAAAAGATTATCAGCAAATTGATAGAGTAGTTGTTGGAGAATTAAAATGAGAGCGTTGGTTCAAAGAGTAACTGAAGGGTCTGTTCTTATTGTTGAACAGAAATATTATTCAGAAATTAAAAAAGGAATGGTAATTCTTCTCGGGGTAAAAGAGGGAGACACGGAAGAAGAATTGAATTTTGTCGCCGACAAATGTTCCAACTTGCGGATTTTCGAAGATGAAAATGAAAAGATGAATCTTTCGCTTAAAGATATTAATGGGGAAGTTTTAATTATTTCGCAATTCACTTTATACGGAGATGCTAAAAAGGGAAATCGCCCGAGTTTTACAGACGCTGCCCGTCCTGAAGTAGCAGAAGCAATGTATGAAAAATTTATAGCCAGAATGAAAAGTAATCTAGGCAATGATAAAGTTAAGTCGGGGGTGTTTGGTGCCATGATGATGGTAAAAATATTTAATGATGGTCCGGTAACAATTTTAGTTGAATCAAAAGAATGACCTCCCCCTTTACTTCCCCCTCCTTAACTAAGGAGGGGGACACGGGCGTGGTTGATAAAAAAAGGAACAAGCATTGCAATCAACTATAATGATTTTTATGGACGGTGTTGGTATCGGAAAGAAAGATTATGAATACAATCCTTTCTTCAAGTACGGCTTCAAAACATTTTCAGAAATTTTCGGCGAGATTCCTCATCTTGATAAACAAAAACTAAAAGGTAATAACTCTTTTCTTTTTCCTGTTGATGCTTCTATGGGTATTCCTGATATACCTTTAAGCGGAACCGGACAGACATCAATCTTCTGCGGCATTAACGCACCCAAACTTATTGGAAAACATTTCGGGCCATATCCATACTCAACGCTTGTTCCAATCATAAAAGAAAAAAATATTTTTCGCTCATTTATGGAAAGAGAAAAGAAAGTTAGTTTTGTTAATGCATACCCGAAACAATTTTTTGATTATGTGAATTCCGGAAGAAGAAGATTAAGCGTAACCACTTTAAGCTGTATTATGAATGGGATGAGGTTGAATAATATAAGTGACATTCATAAAGGAAAAGCTTTGTCTGCGGATATTAACAACCGTCATTTCGTAGAAAGAATGAATTATAAATTGAAAATAATAAAGGCGGAAACTGCAGCTGACCGTTTAATACAGATTGGTTCAAAAAATCATTTTACATTATTCGAAATTTTTCACACAGATCATCTTGGACATGGCAGAAACAGCGAATGGCTTGAATACACAACTGGAATTCTGGATCGTTTTCTTTTTCACATGATTACTAATCTTAAAAAAGATATGACGCTTGTTGTTTGTTCCGATCACGGTAACTTTGAGGACCTTTCTATAAAGATGCACACACTGAATCCGGCAATTGGAATTACAGCCGGGAAGAATGCGGAACAATTATCAAAGAAGATCAAGAAGCTTTACGATATCAAACCGGCAATTATGGAGATGTATGATTGAGTAATTATCCTCTCATAAAATTTGTAATTCTTTTTATGATTGGAATAATCTTCCAGTCTATTTTGTCCGTTCCATTAATTACACTTTTAATTTTCTTCTCGTCAGCTTTATGCATCTCGGTAATATTTCATTTTCAAAAAACAGCTCATGTTGAACAGTTTAAAGTTGTTCCAATTGTTATTGCAATTGTACTCTGCGGATCACTTTATTCTTCAGTTGTATCACCGTCAAAAGTTCATTATCCGTTTCATTTAGAAAAATATACTAAAACCCTAATCAGCGGAACTATTTATAATATCGAACTAAAAAAAGAAGGCAGAATAATTTTATATTTATCTGCTGATACGGTAACTACAAAAGAACAAAAATATCAAGGTTCATATAGAATACTTTGTTCTATTTATGATGATGATAGAAAAACATCAAAACTTTATGATCAATTAGAAATTGGGAACAGAATACAAATCTTTGGCAATATTATAAAACCAAGGAATGAAAGGAATCCGGGCGAGTATGATTATGAAGCTTATCTAAATGGAAAGGAAATTGTTGCAATAGCAAATATCTATAATGTCGGTGATGTAATATTTATCTCGAAGCAAACTTCGAATTACAAAAACACGATTCACCAAATCAGAAAAAAGTTAGACGAACAAATCACATCACTTCACAATAAGACTACCGCCGGTTTATTGCGCGGATTACTGCTGGCTGACCGCGGTTCGATTGATTACGTCATCAAGAACGAATTTGTTAATTCGGGAGTTGTGCATGTTTTGTCTGTTTCCGGATTACATGTTGGTTACATTGTTTTGATCTTCCTAGTTGTGTTCAATAGGTTTAATATTTTTACGCGTTACACATTGACCTTGATCGGTTTGTTATTCTATCTAATTATAACTGGTGCAGATGCGCCGGTATTCAGATCAACAGTAATGGCAGTTGCTTTATTAGCTGCGCCTGCTATGGGCAGAGAATATAACAGTCTAAATGCTTTGTCTCTTTCAGCATTTGTTATTCTCTTAATAAATCCAAACGAATTATTCAATCCAAGTTTTCAACTATCCTTTGCAGCAATTTTGTCGCTGATAGTAATCTATCCGCCGATGAAGCGTGCAGTTGATAACATGCATATAAAAATAAAATGGCTCAATTGGTTTTTAGTTTTTTGCGTTACTTCTTTGTCGGCACAAATAGGAACGCTTCCGTTTACATTAACTTATTTTCATCGGCTTTCAGTTTCTGCTTTGCTTGCCAACTTAGTTGTTATTCCGGTTTCAGGTGCAATAGTAGCCTTGGGAATTTTCACTTTGTTTATCGGTTCTATTTTCAGTTGGTTCGGTTCTATCTTTGCTTCTGCAAATGAGCTTCTTACATACGTTATGTATTCCTTTGTTCGTTTATTGGGCGGAGATAAATACTCATACATTTTAATTAATCAGTTCAGTGTTTACGATGCAATAATATTTTATCTCATCTTAGTGTTAATATTTTTCATCTTAAAAATATTTACAAACAAAAAAGCAAAGTTAGTTGGAGTAACATTATCTGTGGTGTTGTGGATTTTGTTCATGAGAATAGATAATCATGAATTAATGCCGAAGAACTTACTTTCAGTAGTACAGATAGATATCGGACAAGGAGATGCTGCTCTGATAAAATTCCCCAATGGCAAAACAGCATTGATAGATGCGGGAGAAGCAACAGAGTATTTTGATAACGGCGAACGTGTAATCCTACCTTTGATGGATAAGTTAGGCATTGATACAATTGACTACGGATTTATTTCTCATGTAGATTCCGATCATTATAAAGGATTCTTATCCATTATTAGTAAACATAGAGTCAAACAGATATACAAACCAAAGCTTGATCCGAATTTTCAAAAAGATATTGATTTGGAAAATTATTTAAGCGCGAATGGCGTGCCTTTTAAATATTATTCTAAAGAAATCATACCAATTGGCAACAGCCGAATTTATGTTTTGAATGATACAACAAACCATTATTTTGAATCTATGAGTTCTAATGATCAAAGCGGAATGCTTAAATTAGTTTATGGAAATAATTCTTTTCTGTTTACAGGCGATGCAAGTACAAAAGTTGAAAGCGAATACGTTAATAATTATAAAACATTTTTACACTCAAATGTTTTGAAAGCCGGGCATCATGGAAGCAGATCGAGTACAAGCGAAGAATTTCTGGAATTCGTTAAACCTAATTATGCGGTCATAAGTGCAGGAGTTATGAACAAATTCAGGCATCCTCATAAAGATATTATCGAACGATTCAATCAAAATAAAATTAGTGTAGTAAGAACTGATAGGTCCGGTGGTATAATGTTTAGATCGGATGGGAATAAAATAGAAGAAATTAATTGGAAGAAAATAGAATCAACGTTTAATCTATAATTACCATCATGTTAAAAATTGAAGAGAACAAATCATTAAAAACATTCAACACATTTGGTGTTAATGTTAAAGCAAATTATTTCACTTCGGTCGCATCCGAGAAAGAGATTTTGGAAATATTACAATCCAAACGTTTCGGCAGTATGGATAAATTAATTCTTGGCGGTGGAAGTAATATTCTATTCACTAAGAATTATGAAGGTCTTGTAATTCATTATGTTGAGAAGGGAATTCGCTTAGTAGAAGAGAATGAAAAGTATGTAATCATCGAATCTTCAGCCGGAGAAGTTTGGAATGACTTGGTTTCATACTGTGTGGATAATAAATATTACGGAATTGAAAATCTTTCGCTCATTCCCGGAACTGTTGGAGCTGCACCGATTCAAAACATTGGTGCTTATGGTGTAGAAATTAAGGATGTATTCGAATCCCTTAGCGGAATTGATTTAGAAACCGGTAAAAAAAGATCATTCAAAAAAAATGAATGCAAGTTCGATTACCGAAACAGCATATTCAAAATGGAATTGAAAGGAAAGTTCATAATCACGAAAGTAATTTTGAAATTGCACAAGGAAAAGGAATTCAATCTTAACTACCGAGATTTGAATAACTATTTGGGAAAAGCAAACAAAGAGAAATTAACAATTAAGAAGGTAAGAGATACAGTTGATAAAATTAGAACGAACAAACTTGCTGATCCAAAAAGATTTGGCAATGCCGGCAGCTTTTTTAAGAATCCCGAAGTAAATGAAACAACTTTTTTAGATTTGAAAAGAGATTATGAAGAAATGGTGTTTTTCAAATTAGATAGGAATAAATACAAAATACCGGCTGGTTTCTTAATTGAGAAATGCGGCTACAAAGGCAAGAGAGTTGGAGATGTTGCAACATATAACAAACAAGCATTAGTTATTATTAATATGGGAAAAGCAACGGGAGAGCAGATCAAAATGTTCTCACAAGAAATTCAAAAAGCTGTCTTTGATAAATTTGGAATTGAAATAATTCCTGAGGTAAATATTCTTTAACCCAAACCTAATAGGTGAATTATGGATTTATTGGTTTCTGTAATCGGTCTGACATTAATAACTTACTTTGTTATTCTGCTTGGAGCGACACGCCTTGCAATTAAGAAAGGATTTAATGCTGTTGTAATGTTTTTGTGTGCTCTTTTTGTACCTCCCGTTGCTGTTGTACTTGTACTTTTTATTTATGGTAAAAAAGAAGTTGAACGTAATGAAAAAGATACTTTTACCAATATTATATGGGAAGTTACACAGCCATTTATTGATCTTGCACATACATCTCGTGCATTACTCGGTTTGAACATTTCCTACATTCTTGAAGGACTAACTTACTTTGGTGTTGTAGGACTTCTTGCAATTTATTTTAACGATTACATAAAACTAGATGACATCCGTGCGGGAAATATGGTTGGCGTTCTTACTGCGGGGATTACGTTGAGTATGTTGTTCCTTGGTGCTACTGTTGATATTGTCGGTGTCCGCAAAGCTTTGCTGTACGCACTTTCGTTCATGTTTTTTGGAAGGATACTTTTATCAACTGCTCCGCATCTTGGCGCACCGGGACTATGGGGTTCCAGTCACATCTTTGCTATGCTTGGAATACTTGGAATAGTAATTGGTTACGGAATGTACCAACCGGCTGCTTATGCTGCAGTTAAAAAATTTACAAATGAAAATACCGCTGCAATGGGTTATGCAATGTTGTATGCATTGATGAACCTTGGCGGCTTCTTACCTGGATTAATTTCACCTCCGGTAAGAAGAGCTACAAGCATTCTTGGTGTGTTCTGGGTTTATGTTGGACTTACTGTTGCCGGAATTGCTGTCGTTTATTTTATAATGACAAAGAAAGCCGTAGCTAAAGCAATCGAAATAGCTTCTAAAGAAAAAAATATTGATCAGAAGGAAGATGAAGATGAACTTGCTAAAATGACCGCAAAGGAAAAACTAAAATTCTACTTGAAGAACTTTCCGTTAAAAGATAAACGCTTTTTGTATTTCATTTTTGCTTTGATACCCGTACAGACTTTGTTTGCTCACAATTGGTTGACGATCCCACAATATACAAGCAGAGCTTTTGGGGGATTTGTAAAAGATAATTTTGAATTCTTTGTTAATCTAAATCCGATTTTGATTTTTATTCTAACTCCGATGATCGCAGCACTTACATCGAAAAAGAATGCATACACAATGATGATCATCGGAACTTTTGTAATGGCTTCGCCGACTTTTATTCTTGCATTGGGACCGAACATAAACACACTTATTGCTTACATAATTATTATGACAATCGGTGAAGCGATGTGGCAGCCGAGATTTTTGCAGTGGGTTGCAGAAATTGCACCGAAGAATATGACCGGCATCTATATGGGTATCGGACAATTTCCGTGGTTCCTTACAAAAGTTGTTACAAGTATTTACTCCGGCTGGTTCTTGATGCATTATTGTCCTTCGCCGGAACAAACACCATCTGTACCAATGAACACGGAATTTATGTGGCTCATTTACGGATTCATTGCAATTATGTCTCCGTTCTTATTAATCTTAGCACGTAAATGGATGATGAAGGGATTTAAGGAAAAGCATAGTTGACAGTTTGCAGAATGAAGTAAACAGTAGGTAGTAAGTTGTTATTGCGAGCGGAGCGAAGCAATCTCTAGGTTAGATTGCTTCGTCACTGCGTTCCTCGCAATGACAGTTGGTAATTTATCTTTGCACAAAAGAAAATTTAATCTAAGTTGTTCTGGGTTTTGTACGCTACTTACTCGATTGTTCCCAAAATAAAATTTTTAATAGTAGATATTTAACAACAATCATTATATGTATTGAAAGAATTATCTAGCTAAAAAATGAATAATAATGGAAAATATTTAGAAAGATTAGTCAGCCAAGTTGAAAAATATTTTCTTCAAGAAAACTTTGAAGTAAAAACAAATGAAAGAGTTTTTAATGAAGATGGTATTCCGATTGCCGAATTTGATATTGAAATACGAGGTAAACTTGGGACCACTGAAATTAAGTGGTTAATTGAATGTCGTGATCGTCCTTCGCAAGGCCCAGCTCCTGTGTCTTGGATAGAGCAACTTGTTGGAAGAAAAAGTAGATTTAATTTTAATAAAGTCACAGCAGTTTCATCAACTGGTTTCGCAAAAGGTGTGAAAGAATTTGCTGATAATGAAGATGTTGAGTTAAGAACAGTTAAGGAACTCTCATTAGAAGATATTAAAAGTTGGTGTGGTCTTTCAGAAATGATTCTTTTTAAAGACAGTGGTGGATTATATCACGTTGATATTTTTATAAATAAATCTACTGACAAAAAAATATTAAATGAAGTTAAACCTCTCTTCGATTTACATCCAGATCAAAATATTTTGTTTAATGAAAAAGATAAAAAATATAATCGTCCTATAGATCTTTTCCAATCTGTAGTTAACAAGAACAAACATCTTTATGAGAATATTATTATTGGAGAGCGTAAACCTATTAATATGCAGCTTGATATAACCGATGAATATCCTTTTTTTATTAAAACAAAATTTGGGGAAGCAAGAATTGATGCACTATTGTGCAATGGATATATCATTAGAACCGAAGAAAGAGTCCCTATCGACAAAATTGTTGAATATTCTAATGACGGGAAAGAAAAAATATCGCAATTAGCAACTATTCGATTTTCTGTTGATGATAGTCAATTTGAACTAAATGCACATAAAATAAAAGCGGACGGTAGAACTATTATCTCAGTGAATAAAATATAATAAAAATAGTAGCTATACAAAAAATGTTTCAACAGCGACCACTTCTTGACCGAAAATCAAGAAGAGAGGACTAAGGAGTAGAAATCCTCTCTTCTTCATCAATGTGTGGGATTATTTAATAAGCATCATTTTTCTAATAAGGTTTACTCTGTTGCCAAACAACTGATAGAAATAAATTCCAGAAGACAAATTATTCCCGTCGAATGTAACTTTGTAATTTCCAACAGAAAAGTCTCTTTCTGCAAGAACACTTACTGTTTGTCCTATCGCATTGAAAACTTTCACAACATAGTAACCGTTAATAGGAATTCTAAAATCAATTACAGTTGTTGGATTAAATGGATTAGGATAATTCTGAATGAGCTCGAACTTTGTAGGAATTCCATTCCCGTAATCGTTTACAATATCAGTCACACCGGTATTGATCGAAGTTCCGGCAACTTCTTTGCCGTCGTTAATTTTGTAACTTGTCTTGATTGAACCGCCATTTACTAAAGTGCCGTTCTTGGTTTTTAGTGTAATACTTCCAGCAGTAAAATCATCTTTCATTAATTTGTTGGAAGCAAAAATAAACTTGGCTTGTCCGGGTGAAACTAGACTTGCTTTTGTTATTGTATTGGAAGAATTGATTCCTGCACTAAAAGATTCATAACTAAATTTTGTAGGATCATATTCTACCGTAACTTCCAGGCTTCGAACATTATCAGCATTTTTAATATTTAAAGGAAGTACAACACTTTTGTTATTTATAACCGGATTTTCAATTGATAAATATGCATTTGTTAAAGGAAGAAGTATTGAAAGGGAATAACTCCAATCACCAAATGTACTATATAGTATTACACCAACAGCATCTGCGAGCGTTATATTGCCGTTGTGGTCAACGTCAGCATTTAATAGTGCTTGTCCATGCAATGGAAAAACGTTAAATACATGATTGATAATTGCAACTGCATCATTGAAATTCACATTAAAGTTTTCATCAACATCACCAAATGCTATTGATGTACTCTGCGATGTTATATTTATTGTCCCTGGATTGATTGCAGAAAATAATGCCGGAGTGTTTGAATTATTACTCAGCCAATAAGATGGTAAACTTGTAATATGGGTAGATCCGTTTGAATTGGAGATGACATCAAAAGTTAAATTAAATAAAATTCCATCTGTTGAGATTAAATTATAACCGGTTGCGGTGAAATCAAATTGTCCCGCGGTAGTTGAGTATCCTGTAAATGTCCATCCCATTAATGTAAATAATGCACCGACAGAATTACTTCGATATGAAAGTTTTGTAGGATCAAAAATGATTTTACCTTGAAGAATATATTGAGGAATATTTGCATCGGTTCCGAAATGAACACTTATCGGAATTGTTATACTAGCTCCTGCATTTGCTGAACATGATCCGATTATAATATAAGTGCTGTTATCAATAGCAAAGTTTGCTGTGATATTTTTATTCCCATCCATCGTAACACTTAATGGATTATTAGAACCGGTTGCATCACCGCTCCATCCTGTAAATATGAAACCTGCAGAAGGTGTTGCTGTTAATTGTACTGTTGAACTATGATTGTAATTTGCTTGATCTGGATTTTTAGTTACAGTTCCATGCACAGAAGTAATTGTTAGCGTATAAGTATTTATAGTAAAACTTGTCGAGATCGTATGATTCGCTGTTACATTATTAAATATATAGCTTGAAACAGCACCAACAGAAATACCATCAACAAGAACATCAGCAATATGATAATCTAAATTAGGTGTAATTGTAAATGTCTGGCTGCTTCCTGAATTAACATTAACAGAACCGGTTGGTGAAATCACTCCGCCTGCACCTGCTGATGCAGTGATCGTGTAAGAACTTAATGGAGGTGTTCCAGCTTCCCAATCATCAAGAATTGAGATTTGACTAAGTTGGTTGCCATCTTTATAAGTTATGAATCCGGGAGTACCTGAAGTAAGTGTAGTTGTATTTGCTACACTCAAAACAGTAATACCGTTTACTTTTGCATAGATGGTTCCACCATCAAGAACAGCTTCTATTAAATCACCATTTACTAAAGATGATGGTCCTGTTGCAAGTTGACCTCTATCAATTCCATTTGAGTACCAATAAATATATACAGTACTTCCAACTCCCGGAGGTCCCCAACCAACCATAATAGCTTGATCAGAACCGCCTAATAAAACCAAACCAACTTCGCCATCTTTCTGAACAACTCTTTCTCTTGCATATTGACTTGTAGACAGAAATGATCCCGCACCGGCACCTTGCCAATAATAAATGCCTTCACCAACTGCACTAATAACATGATGAGATGATAGGATTGAATAACCAGGATATCCTGGGGAAGTTGTCTGTCGCCAATTACCATTTATTAAGAAAGGCGATTCATTTGCACGATCGAAATCATCAAATGCAATAACATCTAATAGTAAAAAGTTTGCTTTTATATTTTTATTTCCATTCATAGTAACAGTTAATGGATTTGTAGAACCTGTTGCATCACCACTCCATCCCAAGAAATGATAACCGATATCTGCAGTTGCTGTTAATGTTACATTCGTTCCACTACTGTAAGTAGCTTGATCGGGATCTTTTATAACAGTTCCGTTTATTGCTGTAATTGTTAAAGTATTATTTACGTTTATAGTACTAGTAAAATCTTGTCCAGTAATATTTGAGTTGATTGGACCAGTGATAGATCGGGTAAGGGGAGACATAGTATGTCCTGAAAGAGTAGGAGTTAAAAGAACAGAAGTAGCACCTGAGGTAACATTACTTATTGTATAGTCACCATTAATATCAGTAGTAGCGTTGCCGCTAAAACCACCGCTAGCTGTAATGAGAACACCATTTAAGCCAAGGCCGCCTTCAGTAATATTACCGCTTATAGAATATGAGCTTGATGCCGGAGTACCAGCTTCCCAATCGTCAAAGATTGCACCGCCTTGATAAAACTCAAATCCCGGTTTACCAGAAGTTAGGGAAGTAGTGTTCGGTACACTGTGAACGATGGCACCGTTAATCTTTACATAAATGATTCCACCATCAAGAACTGCTTCAATAATATCTCCATCGTGAATTATAGATGATACATGTGCCAGTTCTCCTTGATGCGAACCGTTCAAATACCAATAGATATATAAAGTGCCTGTATTCCACGAAACATTTAATGCTTGATTATTTCCACCGAGAAGAATTAGTCCAACTTGTCCGTTTGCATTAACAACTCTTGCTCTTGCAAATTGTCTTGTGTTATCAAAAGTACCAATGCCATTCCAGTAATAAAGAGCTTCTCCGGAATTTCCTGCAACCTGGTTTCCGGATAAATTAACATTTCCCCAGTTATAAATGTTTTGCCAATTTCCACCGGTTACAAAAGGGGATTCGTTTGGACGATTGAAGTCATCAAATGCAATAACATTGAGCGGTAGAAAATTTGCTTTAATATTTTTATTTCCATTCATAGTAACAGTTAATGGATTTGTAGAACCTGTTGCATCACCACTCCATCCCAAGAAATGATAACCGATATCTGCAGTTGCTGTTAATGTTACATTCGTTCCACTACTGTAAGTAGCTTGATCGGGATCTTTTATAACTGTTCCGTTTATTGCTGTAATTGTTAAAGTGTTATTTACGTTCAGAGTACTAGTAAAATCCTGTCCTGTAATATTTGAATTGATTGGACCAGTAATAGATTGGGTAAGAGGAGACATAGTATGTCCGGAAAGAGTAGGGGTTAAAAGAACAGAAGTAGCACCAGATGTAACATTGGTTATAGTATAATTGCCGTTAACATCAGTAGTAGCATTACCGCTGAAACCGCCACTAGCTGTAATGAGAACGCCATTTAAACCAAGACCACCTTCACTAATATTACCACTGATTGAGTATGAACTTGATGCCGGAGTACCGGCTTCCCAATCGTCAAAGATCGCTCCACTCTGATAAAACTCAAATCCTGGTGTACCTGTTGTAATCCCAGTTGTATTTGCAACGCTGGCAACTTCAATACCGTTAATCTTCGCATAGACTACTCCGTTATCAAGTACTCCTTCTATAATATCTCCATTCTGAATGGTAGAAGATACAGTGGTTAGATTTCCTTGGTATGATCCTCCGCTATAACGATAAATGTAAAGTGTTCCGCTATTCCATGCTACAACGATAGCATGACCGCTTCCGCCAAGAAGTATAAGTCCTACTTGACCACTCGCTTGAACAACTCTAGCTTTAGCATATTGTCTCGTATTATCAAATGATCCGGTGCCTTGCCAGTAGTAAAGAGCTTCACCGGAATTCCCTGCAACTTGGTTACCAATTAAATTTGCAATTCCTCCGCTGAATGGATTCTGCCAGTTTACACCAATTGTAAAAGGAATTTCATCGGCTCGATCGAAACCATCGGTTGCAATTATTGTTTGTGAGTTTAATTTCGCACTGATTAAGAAGAGTGTTATAGTAAAAAAAAGCGCAAAATTACTCCGCCTAATTGTAGTTATAGGATTCATTGGTAATTCCCTATTTCGTTTCTAATTTATGCAATAGGGAATGGGTCAATAAGAGTGCCGATGAAAGATCTATAATTTAGGTGGAAACCGCTTTTTAGGATAGGCTATCACTGTATTAAAATGAAGATCAGTTCCGTTTTAGAACAGCTTTAGCACAAGAATCTAATAGAAAAATTAATTATAAATAAGTTTCTTCTTCTGATAAATCTGGTTCATCTGTGGAGGTAAGCATACTACTAAGCATATCCTTAAACTGTAGACCATATTCAATCCGGTGTTTGCTAAGCATAGAAAATTCTGAGAGTCCGTGTAGTGCAAACTCCATTAATAATAACTTAGTTTCAAAAGATTCTTTTGGGAAGTATTTTTCAACAAGCTCTTTTAATCCTGGTATTGAAAGAAGTCTTTTCTGATACTCTTCATTAGAAATATTATGAAAGAGATCAAATAAATTTCCTTTTGAGAACCATGCTATAACTTCCTGGTAAGGATTTATTTGAGTCTTACGTTTTAATTTATCCGGACTGGGGAAGTAGTTTATAAATTGGGACTTAATGGCTTTACCTATTAATATATGAGCGACTTTAACCGGACCTTCTTGCTCGCCTTCATAAACCAATTCTATCTTTCCTGTTATGGATGGGATGATTCCGATCAAATCTGAAATCCTCACTATTGTACTTGTTTCATTATTAATTAGAAGTCTTCGTTCAGCAAAACTAACAATGTTCTCTAAAGCAGAAATTGTTAACCGTGCGGAGACCCCGCTCTTGTGATCCACAAACTCGCTTTCTCTTGCCTCAAATGCTATCTGCTCTATAAGATTTTTAACCAAATCCGGGATTTTTATTTTGCTTGATTGTTCTTCGGTTAATTTTGACTCCTGTTCAGTTATCTTCCTAGAAATAGAAATAGTTTTTGGATAGTGAGTTAATATCTGAGAATCAATTCTATCTTTAAGCGGCGTTACAATTGATCCTCTATTAGTATAGTCCTCGGGATTTGCCGTGAAGATGAATTGAACATCAAGCGGAAGACGAACTTTGAATCCTCTGATCTGTACATCTTTCTCCTGTAAGATATTAAACAGAGCAACTTGAATCCGTGCTTGCAAATCGGGTAATTCATTGATCACAAAAATTCCTCTGTGAGAACGGGGGATCAATCCGAAGTGGATAACTCTTTCATCAGAGTAGTGAAGTTTTAATGATGCTGCTTTGATCGGATCAACATCGCCGATGAGGTCAGCTATTGTAACATCCGGCGTTGCTAATTTTTCTGTGTAGCGTTCACTTCTGTGCATCCATGCAATCGGTGTTTCATCTCCCAACTCAGCAATTATATCTTTTCCAAATCTCGAAAGCGGATTGAATGGATCATCATTTAGTTCGGAATCTTTTATAACTGGAATATATTCATCAAGAAGGGTAGTCATCATTCGTGCAATTTTAGTCTTTGCTTGTCCGCGCAAACCAAGTAGTATAATATTATGTCGTGATAGTATTGCTGTCTGAATATCTGGAAGAACTGTTTCTTCATAACCGATTATGTTATCAAATGGATTTTTATTTGTCCTTAAAATCTCTATAAGATTTTTCCTCATCTCTTCTTTAACCGGAAGAGATTTGTAACCGCTTTTTTTCAATTCACCAAGAGTGGAAATATTTTCCCGATTATTTTTCATTATATCCTTTTTATCTAACTGTTTTTCTTCTGTTGCGGACAAAATCTTCAAAAATAAATTCTCCTAATCCGGAAAGAGTACTGTAGTAAGCTTTGCCTTGATTGGCTTTCGTAAAATCTCGTACAAATTGTTGAAGATACGGATCACGCGCAATCATAAATGTTGTAATAGTAATGCCAAGCTTTTTACATCTCACTGCCTGATCTAAAGTCTTGTTGATTATCTTTCTGTCCAACCCAAAACTGTTCTTATAATATTTGATCCCAATTTTTAAGCAAGTCGGTTTACCGTCGGTTATCATAAAAATTTGTTTGTTCTTATTTTTTTTACGGCGGAGAATATCAATAGCAAGTTCTAATCCGGCAACAGTGTTAGTATGATAAGGACCAACAGAGAGATATGGAAGATCTTTGATCTCAATTTGCCACGAATCATCACCGAAGACAATTATATCAAGAGTATCTTTTGGAAACTGAGTGGTAATAAGTTCACTCATTGCCATAGCTACTTTTTTAGCAGGAGTTATCCTATCTTCACCATAAAGAATCATTGAGTGCGAAATATCAATCATCAATACAGTTGAAGTAGAGGTTTTGAATTCGCGTTCCTCAATTTCTAGATCATCTTCAGTAAGTTTGAAATCATTTACACCATGTTTGATCTGTGCATTCTTGATTGATGAGACCATATCAATCTGATCAACTTGATCACCGAATTGGTAATCACGTCTGTCTGCAGTCTTTTCGTCGCCTTCACCGCCAAAAGGTGTCTGATGATTTCCTCTTCCGGTTTTTCTAAGCTTGCTAAAAATTTCTTCTAATGATCGGCGACGTATTTCTTTTTCGGATTTTGGTGTCATAACAAAAGTGCCGGGTTCGGATTCATTCTCAGTTATGTAGCCCTTGTCCTTCAGATCTTGGATGAAATCACCAATACCGTATTCATCATTAGTTATATTGTATTTTCTATCAAGCTGGTTAATAAGATCCAGAGCTTCCGAAACATCACCAGAGGTAATGTTTAATAGCTGCATAAAAATATGGAGCAACTGTTCAAAGGGGTCGCTTCCTTTAGGATCCGGAATGAATTCTGAAAATCTATAACCGATCATTGTCTTTTTCTTTTTTAAACTGATTTTATCCATTGAAAGTTCAGTTTAGAGCTGATTATTATCTTCATGCAACACGAATAAGCTCTGAAATTAATCGGTAAAATTCCTTACATTTATCACGTAAATTTTTAAGTACTTAATACAATACATCTACATAAAAAATTAATTAACCAAAAGAGTTCCTACAATTAATAAAGACTAACATTGGATCTGGCTAAACAATATATAATACAATGCATTGTAGCCGCAGCCAATAACCTTCGTTTAAGCTCGGAGAAAATTGAAACTGTTGCCATCCTCCGTGAAAGATTAAACAACTGCGAATCTCTCTCAGAAGAAATCAAAAACTTCAAGAAAATTACTGAGCTGTCAAAACTTGGGATCAAACTAGGTGATCTTCAAAATTTTATTGATAACGGAAAGATTGAATTTGTAAAGCTTTCGGATAAATTTAAGGAACATAGTTACAGTTTGGTCAAGGAGCTTAACGGAGTTCTTGATGTTTTTACTCCTCATTTAGCTAGATTATCATTCCAGAAATTTGATCTTGACGGATTAAATGTTGATCTGACCAACCAGAAAGTAAATTCATTTGATACTATTGCTCAATCACCACCTGAAATTGAACTACCGAGAAGATCACGTACTGATGAACTAAGAGAAGCAATAATCTTTGAAGAACTAAATAAAGACAACGACTTTAATTTTGAGAACTTTGAAGAAAAAGTTTTAAGACCGGTAAAAGAACTTGATCCATTCCTTAACCGTGTTCTAAAATATGAATACACTGAAAATGAAATTAACAGTCACATCAAAATAATGTTTGAAAATGCCGAACTATCTAAAAAGGTTGGATTTGAAATATTATCAAATATGCACAGCATTTTTGCAAAAGGTTTGGAATTAATAAATCAAAAAAAAATTGCTCCAAGTTCTAATGTAGTTGAGTCTTTACGCGCGTGTTTAATTGTTATTGTTGCAGTAGTTCGCGGCAAAGAGGTTGATATAACTAATTATCTTACGCGTGCAGAAAATTTTGGAAAGACTATTTCCCCAAAACAAAAGGAACGTTAGATGGAATTATTTGCTGTTATTATGGCAGGCGGAGTTGGTTCGCGGTTTTGGCCAAGAAGTAAAGAGAAAAAACCGAAACAGTTGATTCGCATCTTTGGTGAAAATACTATGATACAGGATACGGTTAAACGATTGGAAGGATTGGTCGCGAATGATCATGTTTATATTGTTACTAATAAAGTACAGAAGATGAGAGTTAAAGAACAACTGCCGCAAATCCCCGAAGAAAATATTATTGATGAACCATTCGGGAAAAATACAGCAGCATGTATAGGACTTGCTTCGATCATTATAAAGAGTAAAAACCCGGATGCTGTTACAATTACTCTACCGGCAGACCACTTGATAAAAGATGAAGAACAATTTAGAAAATGTCTTTCAACAGCAGTTGATTTCGCGTATAAAACAAAAGGTTTAGTAACAATCGGCATAACTCCAAATCGTCCTGAAACCGGTTATGGATATATTCAGTTTGATGAAAAGGGAATTGATAATAACATTTACAAAGTTCTTACATTTGCTGAAAAACCAAATTTGGAAACTGCAAGACGGTTTATTGAATCGGGGGACTTCTTGTGGAACTCGGGAATATTTATTTGGCATGTAGAAACAATCTTGAGTGAAATCAAAAAACATTTGCCTGATCTTTCCGACGGACTTGATAAAATTGAAGAGTGCATTGGTACAAATGATTTTGAGAAACAGGTTGTACTAGTTTATGGTCAGCTTAAAAGTATTTCGATTGATTATGGTGTGATGGAAAAATCGGATAAAGTTTATCTTACAAAAGCAGATTTTTACTGGAATGATGTTGGGAATTGGGAAGCAGTGTATGAAATCTCTGAAAAGAATGAAGATGGAAACGCAATAGTAGGTGATGTTTACACGGAGAAAACATTTAGTTCATACATCTTCTCACCAAGAAAATTCACAGCAGTTATTGGAGTAGAGAATTTGGTAATAATAAATACAAGTCAGGCGTTGCTGGTTTGTGATAGGAATAATGCTCAGGATGTTAGAGAAGTTGTAGATTATTTAAAGATGAACAAAAGAAATGAACTAGTCTAAACAAATCTTGGCGATTACGTGATGAAAAAATTAATTACAGAAGACGATGTAAAGAAAGTTTTAAATAGCGGCAGTAAAGAAATCGTAATTGAAAAAGGATCTGTATTAACTCCACTCGCAAAAGATAGAATTCTTCATTTTGGTTTAAGGATAGTAGAAAGTGAATCCGGCTCGTCATTATCATGTTCAAATTCCCAAGTTAAGATTGCAGTCGGCTCAGATCATACCGGTGTAATGATTAAAAAAATTATTTTTGAGTTCTTGAAGCAAAAAGGTTACGATATAATTGATGTTGGTACTTTTACGGAAGAATCTGTTGATTATCCGGATATTGCTTTCAATGTAGCTAACCGAGTAGCAATTAATGAAGTGAAATTCGGAATATTGATTGACGCAACAGGAATACCATCGGCAATTACTGCAAATAAAATTCCGGGAATACGCGCAGCCACTTGTTACAATGAATTTTCTGCAAAAAGTTCACGAGAACATAATGATGCAAATGTGCTGGCAGTCGGGGCCAGATCATTAGGTGAAGAAACCATAAAATCAATTGCGGAAGTATGGCTCTCAACAAAATTTTTAGGGGATAGGCATCAAAAACGATTGGATAAGATTAAAGCAATTGAGGAAAAGTACTCAAAGAAATCATAGAATTTGAAAATCTTTCATTATCACTCATAAATAAATTTAATCAATTCAAGAAAGAGAAAATTCTTGTTCGTAGAAAAATCACAAGTTGAATCAGTTCAAAAGATATCCGATAATATCTTCTTAATAAAAGTTTTAGCACCTACTATTTCATCTCTTGCAAAGCCAGGACAGTTTTGTAATATCAAAGTTTCTGAAAATTCTTTTCCGCTTTTACGAAGACCATTCAGTATCTGCGATGTTGAAGGGGACTATCTTTTCTTTCTTTTTGATATTCATGGAGAAGGAACAAAATTAATATCTAAAAAGAAACCGGGAGAATCACTAGAACTTCTTGGCCCATTAGGAAATGGTTTTGATTACAAAGAAGGTTTTGATACTGCTGTTATTGTTGCGGGAGGACTTGGTGTTGCACCTTTCCCATATTTACTGAAGAATCTCTCTTATGATAAAAAAGTAATCAGTTTGATTGGAGGGAGATCAAAGAAAAATATTGTTACCTATGGACTAAAAAATGTCTTAACAGCAACTGACGACGGTACGGAAGGATTTCATGGAACAGTAGTGGAATTATTGAAAAGAGAGATTAAAAATATTTCGCAGAGTAAATTTAGAATATTTGCGTGCGGACCTACTCCAATGTTGAAAACATTACAAAGTTATTGTGTAGAAAATAATTATGATTGCCAAATCTCCGTAGAATGTGCAATGGCTTGTGGTTTTGGAATTTGCCAGGGCTGCCCGATTGATCTAGTTAACGGAGATTCATATTTGCTTGTATGCAAAGACGGTCCTGTGTTCGAAGCAAAATCAGTTAAATTATAAATATGGTTGATTTATCAATAAATATTGCCGGACTTAGGTTTAAGAACCCGGTTCTTTTAGCTTCCGGGACTGTTGGCTACGGAAATGAAATAGCAGAATTTACAGACTTGAACAAACTTGGCGGTATTGTAACAAAATCGTTATCACTAAAACCGCGTAAAGGTAATCCTCCACCAAGAATCACAGAAACCCCGTCCGGAATGTTGAACGCCATTGGTCTTGCTAATGTTGGTGTTGAATCATTTATTAAAGATAAAATTCCTTTCTTGAAAAAGTTGAACACAACTTTAATCTGTAATATTGCCGCTAGTACAATCGAAGAGTATGTTGAATGTACAAGAATATTAACTCAAGAGGAAGCAATTCATGCTTTTGAGATTAATGTATCTTGTCCCAATGTTAGAGAGGGCGGGCTTGAATTTGGAAATGATTTGAATGCAGTAGGAAGAATAACGGAAAAAGTAAAAGCTGTTACAAAGAAACCAATTTTTATAAAACTCTCGCCTAATGTTTCCCGTATTTCTGATTTTGCAAAGGTTGTTAAAGAAAACGGAGGCGATGGGGTTTCTGCAATCAACACTCTTGTCGGAACCGCTTTTGATATTAATACGAAAAAACCAAAAATAAAAAATGTTACCGGCGGATTATCAGGTCCCGCAATTAAACCGGTAGCACTTGCAAAAATTCTAGAAATAAAACGCAATGTTGATATTCCAATAATTGGTATTGGTGGAATTATGGATTGGAAAGATGCTGTTGAAATGATGATCGTTGGAGCTTCCGCTTTCCAAATTGGGACTGTAAATTTTATTAATCCAAATGCCGGGGCTGAGATCGTTGATGGATTAACAACTTATTGCGAACAAAACTCTATACAAAATATTTCTGAGTTAACTGGCTCATATCAAATCTAAGTATGGATATAAAATCCTCGTTAGAAAAACTTTTCTCATTACACCAATTCGGGATTAAACTTGGGCTGAATAGCACACTCCATTTGTTGGAGAGAATTGGTAATCCGCATAAAGATTTAAAAACATTTCATATTGCAGGATCAAACGGTAAAGGAAGTACTGCTTCATTTGTTGCAAGTATCTTAATTGAGGCTGGATACAAAGTCGGTCTTTATACATCACCTCATTTTGTAAAATTTAATGAGCGGATAAGAATAAACGGTATTATGATTGAAGATGAGTACATTGCAAAATTTGTGACCGAACTTAGAGACCATATTGAAAAAAACAACCCGACTTTTTTTGAAATCACAACAGCGCTTGCATTCAAATATTTTTATGAGCAGAAAGTTGATTACGCTGTCATAGAAACCGGATTAGGTGGAAGATTGGATGCTACAAACGTAATTCATCCGATCGCTTCAGTGATTACATCTATAAGCTTAGAACATACACAACACTTAGGTGATACTCTAGAAAAGATTGCATTTGAGAAAGCCGGAATCATAAAACAAAATTCCAAAGTCTTTGTCGGTAAAATGTTAAATGAACCGGAAAAGATAATTCGTAATAAAGCTCAAGAACTAAATTGTGATTATAACTTGATAAGTGATTTTACAACTATCACTGCTGATAGATTAATTGTAACACTGCAAAAAAAATCGTTCTCAATTTATTTTACTCCGCTAATTGGTACTCATCAACTTTACAACGCAGCCTTAGCTGTAAAAACAATAAATAAAAGTTTAAGCATTGAAGATGGGCTTATTATTTCAAGAGGTATTAGAAATGTAATTAAGAATACCGGCATACAAGGTCGTTATGAGATAATTTGCAAAAGCCCAAAAATCATTTTTGATTCAGCACATAATCCAGAAGGTGTTAGAATATTTACTGAAGAATTTTCAAGAGAAAGTAATACTTATACTGAAAAACATCTACTCTTTGGAGCTATGAAAGATAAGTCAATCGCTGAGATGATAAAAATTCTTAATCCTTATTTCGACCAGATTTTTTTTACAAAAATTGATATTGACCGTTCTGCTAACGAGGATGAGTTAGAATCGGCAGCCAAATCAGCCGGAATAAAGATCAATATCGTTCAAAATGGGTCTAAATTTGTTCAGGATTTCTTCATGGAGAGGGGAGACAAGTGCCTCGTAGTGCTTGGAAGTATGTATTTACTAGGTGAAATAAAAAGTAAAATGTTAGAGAAAAGTACTTGACAAAGTGGTATAGGGAGATTAATTTTCACCCGTGCCTCAATAGTCTTCAGTTTATAATTAATTCACAATAAACAATTATCAATTATCGAAATCCCCAGTTGTCAATCAATAATGAATATTACCAAGAATTTCTCACAAGCAATAGGACTTACTCATGCCAATGGACATCTCAGAGCTGCAATCAAAAAAGATTGTAGATCTCTACAAAATCGCTAAAGATTTTTCAATTGCAGGTTACAGCGATCTCCGCAAACAAGAACTCATCTTCAAAATATTAGAAGCTCAATCACAAAAAGACGGTCTTACATTTTCAAAGGGAGTGTTGGAAGTTTTAGCCGATGGATATGGATTCTTGCGTTCTGCGGATTATAATTATCTGCCATCGCCGGATGATATTTATGTTTCACCCTCCCAGATCAAAAGGTTCAGCTTAAGAACTGGAGATTTTGTAAGTGGGCAAGTTCGTCCACCTAAAGAAGGTGAAAGATTTTTTGCTTTATTACGTGTTGAGGCGGTTAATGGGAAAGATCCAGAGGCAATCCGTGAAAGGACCTTATTTGACAACTTAACACCACTTTATCCAACGAAGAGATTAAAATTGGAATCAGCACCCGGTGAGTACTCGATGCGTATAATTGATATGCTTTCTCCGATCGGCAAAGGGCAGAGAGGGTTAATCGTATCACCTCCGAAAGCTGGAAAGACAGTATTATTACAAAAAGTTGCCAACTCGTTAACGAGAAATCATCCGGAAGTAAAAATTATAATGTTGTTAATTGATGAACGACCTGAAGAAGTAACTGATATGCAGCGTTCAGTTCAAGCAGAAGTGATAAGCTCAACTTTTGATGAACCGGCAGAGCGACACGTTCAAGTTGCTAATATGGTTATTGAAAAAGCAAAACGTATGGTTGAAGCCGGAGATGATGTTGTAATTTTACTTGATTCAATTACACGACTTGCACGCGCACATAATACAGTAATTCCTCATAGCGGAAGAATATTATCCGGTGGTGTTGATGCAAATGCTCTTCATAAACCAAAAAGATTTTTTGGTGCTGCAAGAAATACTGAAGACGGAGGAAGCTTAACTATCATTGCAACTGCATTGATAGATACTGGCAGCCGTATGGATGAAGTAATTTTTGAAGAATTCAAAGGTACTGGTAATATGGAATTAGTTCTTGATAGAAGCCTTTCTGATAAGAGAATATTCCCAGCAATTGATGTTAATAAATCCGGAACAAGAAAAGAAGAATTATTACAGAAAGAAGATGAGTTAAGTAAGGTATGGATACTCAGAAAAATTATTAGTGAATTTGATCCTTCGGAAGCAATGGAATTCCTTTTAGATAAGATGAGAGGAACAAAAAATAATAAAGAATTCATGCTTAGTATGAATAGTTAACCAATTAATGGAAAGCATGGTTCGATTGAAAATTATTAAAATAATTTCGCTTTTATTGTTTTCTTTTTTGGTTACTATTTCTGCTCAACAAAGAGAACGGCATCTTCAGTTTTCAAGAATACCAATCTTTTTAGAGAAGAATATTTTATTCTCCGATAGTTCTTCAACTTGTTACTTTTCTTATAGAATCCCATTTAAGCAATTATTTTTTACGAAAAATGATAATAAATATTCTGCCGGATTTGTTATTGATCTTGAAATCAAAAACGCAGATAAAATTGTTAACAGAAAATCTTTAAGAAAATCAATCGTTGTAGATACCTACGAAGAAACAAAAGTTACTACCAATTATGCTCAGGGCGTAATTAGTATTGAGAACAACTATAAAGATTATATCATTTATCCGTATCTCAGTATTATTAACAGCGATCAAAGCATTCCTCTCGACTCAATATCAATCGATAATAATTTAATTCTTAAAGAAAAAATCGGAAGACCAATCGTAATTCAAAATACTGAATCTCAGTGTGATGCTAAGAATGGTTTTCAGCTTGTTAATTATATGAATACAATACCATATTCTTTCAATGATTATTCAATTTTAATTCCGGTACAAGATTCGACAATAAAGGTGCTGAATATAAAAATCGAGCAAGATGGGAAAGAAAAAGTGAATCAAAATATTTCTGATTACTTCCATAATGATTTCAAACTGAAAGAATGTGAGAATAATATTGTTCTTTCTTCCAACAAGAATCTATTGAATACAAAGTATTTTGTTTTGAAAGATTTTAGCCATTTATTAGAAGAAGGGAATGCACGATTAGTAATATCAAAAGACAACTCAAAGTCTGCTGAGTTTGAATTTAGTGTACTATGGAATGACAAACCAAAATCTCTTATGAATCCAGAATTTGCGATACAAGCTCTCGAAGCTATTGAAAACGAACAAACAATAGATTTTTTATTAAATGCTGATAAAAATGATTATGCTAAAGTCCTCAAGAAATATTGGGATGAAAAGTCCGGTAACAAAAAATACGCCTTCAACGAGCTTGAGAACGAATATTACAAAAGAGCTGATTATTCGATTGATAATTTCAGTACAGTTAGTTATCCTAATGGTGTAAAATCTGATCGCGGGAAAATGTATATAAAGTATGGTAAACCAGATGAAATTAAACGGGAATATTTTAATTCAAATATTGTTGTTGAAATTTGGAAATATATAAAACTTAAAAAAGAATTTACCTTTACAGATAAATCAGGATTAGGAAATTATACGTTAGACTAGAAAATGAAAACACTTGCTTTCACATGCGGTGACATAAATGGAATTGGTCCGGAAATTTGTATAAAGACCATCAATCAGATCTATAATCCTGCTGATAGAAAAATCCTATTGTTTTGCCCATCAAATGTTATTGAAGAGGAATTGCTTGGCACTACTCATTCATTTAGTTATCAAATAATCAAAGATAAATTTCCACAAAAAGTTGATTCCTCATATGTTACAATCATAAATACAGGCAACTTTAAGCAACAGACTGGTAAGCCTACGAATTTTTCAGGTAAAGCAGCATTTGCATCGCTGAAGAGAGCGTATGAGGCAGCTTCATTAAAATTAGTAGATGCAATTATCACAGCACCAGTATCCAAAACTGCATTCAAATTTGCTGGAATTAAATATCCTGGACAGACTGAAATACTGGCAAAATTTTCTAAATCAAAAAATTATTTAATGGTTTTTCTATCGAATAAATTTATTTGCGGATTAACGACAATACACGAACCGATCAAAAACGTTAGTAAACTAATTACAAAACAGAAAGTTGTCTCATCAATAAAAACACTTAATGAAACTTTAGTTAAAGATTTAGGAAAAAGTTTACCAAAGATTGCTGTGCTTGGATTAAATCCTCACGCAGGAGAAAACGGGAACATCGGGAAAGAAGAATTATCATCCATAAGCCCAGCGATAAGATCGTTTAAGAATATTTTTGTTGAAGGTCCTTTTGTTCCGGACGCATTTTTTGGTAACCAAAAACACGAAGATTACGATGCCGTTCTAGGTATGTACCATGATCAAGTCTTAATCCCTTTTAAGATGTTAAATTTTAATAGCGGTGTAAATTATACTGCGGGACTTCCAATCATCCGAACTTCACCAGATCACGGGACCGGATTTGATATTGCCGGCCGAGGAATTGCCAATCCACAGAGCATGCTCGAAGCTGTTAAATGGGCAGAAAAAATAATTACGAACCGGAGACAAAAAAAATAGTTACCGTAAGCAATTATTCCGCTGTTGCAGAGATTTATCCACACATAATGCGTTCCATTGATTATAAAAAATGGGCTGACTACATTTATCAAATTAGTCGGGAAGTAAAGAAAAAAAATATTTTTATACTAGAACTTGCTTGTGGAACGGGGCATACTGCATCTAATCTCAAGACTAGAATAAAAAAAATTATTATATCAGATTTATCCTTTCCGATGCTGTCAAATCAAAAAGACTCCCAATTATCCAAAGTTTGTTGTGATATGAAATCACTTCCATTTAAAAAAAAATTTGATTTTATTTTCTCAACATTTGATAGTGTAAATTATATAAACAAGAAAGAAAATATTAATAGATTATTGGTTGATGTCAGCAGATGTCTAACAGATAATGGACTTTTTGCTTTTGATGTTAGTCTTGAAAAAAATAGTTTGAAATATGAAAAATATCTGAACCGTAGAGGAAAAGTTAATGGTGTAGTATTCCAGCAAAGAAGTTTCTTTGATAAACGTACACGAATTCATTATAATCATTTTGAATTAACACTTGCCAATGGCAAAAAGGTTGAGGAAATTCACAAACAGAAAATCTACTTATTTGAAGATTATTTTGATTTTATAGAAAAATCTGATTTTTATGTGTATAAGTGTTATAAAGCATTTACTTTTGAAAATGCGGATGAAAATACAGAACGGGCACAATTTATCTTAAAGAAAAAATCTTATGCTTAGCTTTAATCATGTTGATTTTCAATATTCCAATCAGCCGGTCTTTAATGACTTGAATCTGCAAGTAAATCAAGGCGATTTTGTTTTTCTAATCGGTAAAAGCGGTGTTGGGAAAACTACTCTACTTAAAATGATTTATATGGATTTATTCCCCGATTCGGGAGATGTACAGGTTGGTGATTATTCTTCAGAATCAATAAGGAATAAAGACCTTCCATTCTTAAGAAGAAATATTGGAGTTGTATTCCAAGATTTTCAATTGCTTCAAGACAGAAATGTGTACGATAATCTAGCATTTGTTCTTCAAGTAACGGGCATTCCTAAAAAACAAATTAAAAGAAAAATACTAAATGCACTTTCCGATGTAGGTTTGGCACACAAACAGAATAATATGCCTCACCAGCTTTCCGGTGGGGAAAAGCAACGTGTAGCAATCGCACGTGCTATAATTAATGATCCGTTCTTAGTACTTGCAGATGAACCAACCGGGAATTTAGATCCGGAAACAACTGAAGAAATTTTAACAATTCTTAGAAAAATAAATTCCCGCGGGACTTCGATGATCTTCGCTACACATAATTATGAAATAGTCAGAAGGATAGATGCGAAAATAATACGATTAGAAGGCGGTAGAGCTGTAAAAGTACTGATCAAGAAGAAAGGGGAACCGGACTAATTTATATTCATCGTCGTTAATATTTTACTTGTTACATCTTCTATGCTTTGTGTCCCATCAACTTCAATTACTTTTGATTTGTCTGAATAATAATTAAATACTTGAGCAGTAGTTTCGTGATAAACTTTTAATCTTCGCTTGATTACTTCTTCATCATCATCTTTGCGTTTATAATAACTGTTAGTTGATTTACATACATGACAAATATAATCTTCTTTATATTCGTTCTTGCCGATAATATTTCCACATTTGTTACAAACCAATCGATTGGTTAAACGGTCAATAATAATTGAATCATCTACATTTAATTTAATTATGAATGGCTCTTCTGTATAAAGAGTCGCAAAAATATTATCGAGTATCTTTGCCTGAGCAATGGTTCTAGGAAAACCATCTAGTATAAATCCGTTCTTACATTTATCCTCCATTAGTGCTTCTAGAATAATTCCGCCCATAATATCATCCGGTACAAGTTCACCTTTCTCTACAATTGCTTTTGCTTTTTTACCAAGCTCTGATTCCTTTTTAATTGCTTCCCGTAAAATATCTCCTGTTGAGATATGTGCAATGCCGAGTTTAGAGGCTAGAATTTTTGCTTGTGTTCCTTTACCAACACCTGGTGAACCAAAAATTATTAATTGCATATAGATTGTTTCTCGTGTGGGTTTGAAATTGTATAATTTCTAAAAGAAAATTAAAGAGAATTGTGAAAAGATGCCAATTAAGATTTTATTTAATCTCGTTTCTTTTTTTTCAAAAAGAAATTTTCAACAAGAAGTTTAGATTCATCTGCATAAATTCCGGAAAAGACATTAGGCCTATGATTGTACTTCCCGCTTTCTAAAATATTAAATAACGATCCAGCTGCACCAAATTTCGGTTCCTGTATTCCGAAATAAATATTATTAATTCGGGAAAGTAATATAGCACCACAGCACATTACACAAGGCTCAAGCGTTACATAAAGATCACACTTATCTAAAAATTTAGATTGAAGATGGTCGGAAGCAGCGGTAATTGCCAGCATCTCCGCGTGGGCAGTAGCATCTTTTAACATTTCAACTTGATTAAAACCGCGTCCAATTATTTTATTTTGATGAACTACAACTGCACCGATAGGAACTTCATTTAATTCTACAGCTTTTTCAGCTTCTTGAAGTGCAGCAAACATAAATTTGTAAACGTGTTCTTGGAAAAGCATTATAAGTGAGTTTTAAGTTATGAATTGTGAATGTTGAATTGGAAGTCATAATTAATAATTCAACACTTAAAATTATTTTTGTACGCCCGGAAGGATTCGAACCCTCAACCCTTTGATCCGAAGTCAAATGCTCTATCCAGTTGAGCTACGGGCGCGAATATATGTATTATGACTGATGAGTAATGGGAATAAAGTCCATCAACCTTCTTACATCTTCCATCAACCATCATTTTGTACACCTGTAGGGATTCGAACCCCAAACCTTCTGATCCGTAGTCAGATGCTCTATCCAATTGAGCTACAGGTGCATAAAAATCTCATTTACGCTGCAAATATAATATTAACAGTTCTAACAAACAATTTAGCTTGAATTTACAACCCAGCAATAGTTGTATTGATAATGCTGTTAAATTTTCTCAAATTGGCAATGCAAAAATTCACTAGATAAGATAAAAACAGAATGCAAATAAATTATCTAACCTCTTTAGAAAATTTTTGTTATCGAAAGCTTAACGAACTTTTCTTGCGTCCTTGTCCAGATCACTAAAAATCCCAGATACCTTACCCAAATTAGTATTAATTAATAGGAGTTAACTATATGTGCGGAATTGTAGGATATATTGGTGAAAAAAATTGCGTCCCGATTATAATCGAAGGACTTAAAAGATTAGAATACCGTGGGTATGATTCTGCTGGTATAGGTATCATAAACGGGAAGGAATGCAAGGTTGTTAAGACAAAAGGAAAAGTAGCTGAATTAGAAAAACTAGTTCACAATGAAAAACTCGAATCAAGCTTGGGAATTGGACACACACGATGGGCTACACATGGTGAACCAAGTACGGTTAATGCCCACCCGCATCTGAATAAAGAAAAAACTTTATTCCTCATTCACAACGGAATCATTGAAAATTATTTATCACTTAAAAAAGGATTACTCAAAGAAGGTTATGAATTCCTTAGTGAAACAGATACAGAAGTTCTTGCTCATTTAATTGATCATTATTTAAAATTAAAACATTCGCTTTTTCAAGCCGTGCGATATGCGTTGAATGAAGTTGAAGGCACTTACGGTATTGCAGTAATTTACAAAGGAGAACCAGATAAAATTATTGCCGCACGCAAAGGTTCGCCTCTTGTATTAGGAATCGGCGATAATGAAAATTTTGTTGCATCTGATGTTAATGCTTTAATCGCCCATACTAAAAAAGTAGTTTACTTAGAAGATGGAGAAATTGTAGAAGTATTTAAGAATAGTTTTAATACAAAGACGATCAGTGATGAAACTATAATTAAAGAAATCCACCAAGTAGATATGAAGATTGATGAATTGAGTAAAGGTGGATTTGCACATTACATGCTTAAAGAAATCATGGATCAACCTGAATCCATTTATAATTCTATGAGAGGAAGATTGGTTTATGATGAAGGTGTTCCTAAGTTAGGTGGATTAGAAGGATTTGAAGAAAGAATAATAAATTCAAAACGGATAATCCTAGCAGCATGCGGGACATCTTGGCACGCAGCTTTAGTTGGTGAATATATGATTGAACAGTTTGCTGGTATGGCAGTAGAGGTTGAATATGCATCAGAGATGCGTTACAGAAATCCAATAATTGATAAAGATGATACTGTTATTTTTATTTCTCAAAGCGGCGAAACTGCAGATACATTGGCGGCGATGAAAGAAGCAAAGAAAAAGGGCGCATTGTGTATCGGTATTTGTAACGTGGTAGGAAGTACAATTGCACGTGAAAGTGATGCAGGTGTTTATATTCATGCTGGACCAGAAATTGGTGTTGCTTCTACTAAAGCATTTACATCTCAGATTGTTGTGTTGGCCTTAATAACATTATTACTTGCAAGAAAACGGAACATGAATTTTCCGCAGGGTCAGGAAATTATTAAAAGCATGTATGGACTGAATAAAAATGTTGAAAAAATACTTGGACAAAATGAATATATAAAAAATATCGCTGAACAATATGCTGACTCAAAAAATTTCTTGTATTTAGGGAGAGGATATCATTTCCCTGTTGCTTTAGAAGGTGCATTAAAACTAAAAGAAATTTCATATATACATGCGGAAGGTTATCCTGCTGCAGAAATGAAACACGGACCTATAGCTTTGATTGACGAAAATATGCCTGTTGTTTTTATTGCTATTAAAGATTCAGTTTATGAAAAAGTTATAAGTAATATCCAAGAGGTTAAGGCAAGAAAGGGTAGAATACTTGCTATTGTTAATGAAGGCGATACTCAAATCGAAGAAATGGTGGATCATGTTATTAAGATCCCGAAAACAAATGAAATTCTTTCACCAATTTTAAGTGTAATCCCTTTGCAACTATTAGCTTATCATATTGCAGTTAAGAAAGGATTGAATGTTGATCAGCCTCGTAATTTGGCAAAGAGCGTCACAGTTGAATAAAAATAAATGAGGTAAAAAATGTCAAGAACAAACGTCCTTATTATGGGTGCTGCAGGACGAGATTTCCATAACTTCAATGTATTTTTCAGAGATAACGAGAATTACAATGTTGTTGCTTTTACTGCCACTCAAATTCCAAACATTGATGGTAGAATTTATCCTACCGAATTAGCTGGAAAACTTTATCCTAACGGCATAAAGATTTACGAAGAATTAGAACTTGTTTCGTTGATCAAAAATCTGAAAGTTGATGAAGTAGTATTTTCTTATTCTGATGTAACTTATGACTATGTCATGACTAAAGCATCGATCGTTAATGCTGCCGGGGCATCATTTAGGTTAATGGGTTCTGAAGAAACTATGATTAAAAGTACCAAACCTGTTGTCGCCGTTTTAGCAGTTAGAACAGGATGTGGTAAATCTCAAACTTCAAGAAGGATCGTTTCACTTTTGCAGAAAGCTGGGAAGAAAGTTGTTGCAATACGCCACCCTATGCCTTATGGTAATTTGGTGAAACAAAAAGTTCAAAGATTTGCGACGATAGAAGATCTAAAAAAGCATGAATGTACTATTGAAGAAATCGAAGAATATGAGCCACACATTGCACGAGGCGGAATTATTTACTCCGGTGTTGATTATGAAGCAATTCTTCGCGAGGCTGAAAAAGAAGCGGATATTATTTTATGGGACGGCGGAAATAATGATATGTCTTTCTACAAAGCTGATTTAACTTTCACTGTAGTTGATCCTCACCGACCGGGTCACGAAATGCGTTACTACCCTGGCAACACTTCTTTAAGAATGGCTGATGCTGTAATAATTAATAAAATAGATTCTGCAGATGAAAACGGAATTGTAACTGTTAGAAATAATATTCATTCTGTAAATCCCAAAGCAATTGTTATAGAAGCAGCTTCACCTATAACAGTAGATAAACCTGAACTAATTACTGATAAACGCGTTCTTGTTGTTGAAGATGGTCCTACTCTTACTCACGGTGAAATGAAATATGGTGCTGGTACTGTGATTGCACGAAAACTTGGAGCTAAAGAGATTGTTGATCCAAGACCATACACTGTGAAATCAATTTCAGATACATTTAAAAAATATCCGAACATTGGCGTACTGCTACCAGCTATGGGTTATGGTGATGATCAAATTAATGATCTTCAAGAAACTATTAATAAAACAGATTGTGATTCTGTAGTGATAGGAACACCGATTGATCTTGGTAGAATCTTGAAAATAAATAAACCATCTACGCGAGTAATGTATGAACTTCAGGAAATCGGTGTAAATACATGTGAGTCCGTTCTTAAATCAAAAGGTCTTATATGAAAAAGATTGCGGTTGTTGCATTCGGTGGCAACGCACTCTTACGAGCAAATGAAATTGGGACAATTGAACAACAAGAGAAGAATACACTTGATACTTGTGAAAAATTAATTGGCCTGCTAAGAAATGGTTATAATATAATTATTACGCATGGAAATGGCCCTCAAGTTGGGAATATTCTACTAAGAAATGAAGCTGGGTACTCACAATACAAAATTCCCAAAATGCCGTTAGATATTTGTGTAGCCGATTCACAGGGCGGGATCGGCTATATGATTGAACGTCAGATGCGTAATGCAATCAGCAAAACAAATCTGCGTAGAAATGTTGTAGCTGTAATTACAGAAACTCTTGTTGATATAAACGATCCCGCTTTTATCAATCCTACAAAACCAATTGGTCCATATTATTTAAAAGAAGAAGCTGAACTTTTAGCCAAAGCTAATAATTGGGTTTTCAAAGAAGATGCTAGAAAGAGAGGATGGAGAAAAGTTGTTGCTTCTCCAAAACCAATTGATATCATGAATAAGAAAGTTATTAAGGATTTGGTGAATCATGGTCATATCGTAATTGCAGTTGGAGGCGGGGGAATTCCTGTTTACTGGCATGCTGACACAAAATATCTTGAAGCGATCGAGGCAGTTGTTGATAAAGATTTAGCTTCATCCGTATTAGCTAGAAATATTAAAGCCGACAGATTTTATATAATCACGGACGTTTCTCAAGTTTGTATCAACTTCAATAAACCAAATCAGAAAGCACTTAATAAAATTAGCGTGTCTGAAGCCAGAAAATACTACGATGCAGGTGAATTTCCAGCAGGAAGTATGGGACCTAAAATTCTTGCAGCGATAGAATTTGTAGAAGCAACAGGAAATGAAGCAATTATAACTTCTGAAAGTGAAATTGGAAAAGAAAATTGCGGGACAAGAATAACACTGTAAACGATCAAGATCATACTCTTGACAATTATCTACGTAAGAATTAGAAAGTATAAATGAAATCATACATACTCGGCATATCAGCTTACTACCATGATTCAGCTGCATGTTTAATATGTGATGGCGAAATTATAGCTGCAGCTCAAGAAGAAAGGTTCACACGTGTAAAACATGATCACAGTTTTCCTAAAAATGCGATAAGTTTTTGTTTACGATATGCTGCTATATCAGTAGAGCAGTTGGATGCAGTTGCTTTCTATGACAAACCGATAATAAAATTTAATCGGTTACTTGAAACTTACATGAGTTTTCCGGGACGAGGATTAAAATCTTTTCTAATGGCAATGCCTTTATGGTTAAAAGACAAATTATGGATGCAAGATTTAATATCAAAAGAATTAAAATATAAAGGGAAGATCTTATTTCCTGAACACCATGAATCTCATGCTGCTTCGGCATTTTTCCCATCACCTTTCAAACAGGCTGCATTTTTAACAATTGACGGAGTAGGTGAATGGGCAACTTCCTCTTATGGTGTTGGAACCGATAATAGAGTTGAAATAATTTCCGAATTGCATTATCCGCATTCACTCGGACTTTTATATTCCGCATTCACTTATTTCACCGGATTCAAAGTTAATTCCGGTGAATACAAGGTAATGGGATTAGCTCCGTACGGTGAACCGAAATATGTTCATAGGATTTATGATAATTTGATTGATCTATGTGATGATGGTTCGTTTAAGATGAATATGGAGTATTTTAACTACAACACCGGTCTTACGATGACAAATGATAAGTTCGCAAAATTATTTGATGGCCCACCAAGAAAACCGGAAACAAAATTAACTCAACGTGAAATGGATTTAGCTCGTTCGGTCCAAGATGTTACTGAAGAAATAATGATTCGCATGGCGCGCAATATTAGAGAAGTTACTAATGAAAAATATTTGTGCTTAGCTGGAGGAGTAGCTCTTAATTGTGTCGGAAACGGAAAGTTGTTAAAAGAAAATATATTTGAAGACATTTGGATTCAACCGGCAGCTGGCGATGCAGGTGGAGCTTTGGGTGCAGCAATGATTGCTTATCATCATTATCTTAATAAACCAGTTGAAAAGGGTAGTAATAGAGATTTACAAAAAGGATCCTATTTTGGAACTGAGTACAATGATGATGAGATTGAAAAATTTATTAAGAAGTATGAACTGCATGCACACAAATTGAACTCAGATGAACTCATTGAAAAAGTTACCGATCTTATTATTAAAGAAAAAGTTATTGGTTGGTTCCAAGGTAGAATGGAATACGGTCCGCGCGCTTTAGGTGCACGATCAATAATTGGTGATGCGCGTTCTTCTGAGATGCAAAAGAAGATGAATCTAAAAATTAAATACCGTGAAAGTTTTCGTCCGTTTGCACCGACAGTTCTTGCAGAAAAAGTATCTGAATGGTTTGAACTTGATCGTGAAAGTCCTTACATGCTTTTAGTAGCTGATGTAAAAAAAGAGAAACAAAGAATAATGACAGATGAAGAAAAAGAATTATGGGGAATTGAAAAGCTAAATATCATACGCTCGGAAATCCCGGCGGTTACACACGTTGATTACTCAGCAAGAATTCAGACAGTTCATAAAGATGATAATCCACGTTATCATAGATTGATCGAAAAATTTTATGAAAAAACCGGTTGCCCCGTTATTGTGAATACTTCATTTAATGTTAGAGGAGAACCGATTGTTGAGTCTCCCCTGGATGCTTATAAATGTTTTATGAGAACTGAGATGGATAATCTTGCGATAGGTAATTTTCTCTTTTACAAAAATGAACAACCAAAATTTAATGATGAAATAGATTGGAAAGCGAAGTATGAGTTGGATTAAAGATGTAACACATGAAATAAGAGAATTAGATGTTTCAGAAAAATCCTTACGGAAGTTTGGTCTAACTGTTGGGATAGTTTTTCTTGTCTTTGGGGTTTTGCTTATTTGGAAAAGAGCATGGACAACTACAAATACTATTTTCGTCGCTGTTGGTTTTTCGTTAGTTCTTGGCGGATTGCTGACACCTAATAGATTAAAAACTGTTTATAGTATATGGATGGGATCTGCTTTTGCTCTGGGGTGGGTAATCTCAAGATTTATTCTAATAATATTGTTTGTGTTTGTATTAACACCATTAAGTATTATTGCAAAACTATTTGGTAAAAAATTTCTCGATCTGAAATTTAAGGATGGCAAAAGCACTTACTGGATTCCAAAAGAAAAAAGAAAAATTGATTATGAGAAAATGTTTTAATAGTTATTTTTGTGACAGTAATAAATTAAAATAGAAGGTTAGTTATGGCGGTAAGTATGAAGGGGAAAAGTTTATTGGAAATTCATCACTTCACTCTTGAAGAGATTTATCAGATATTTGATCTGAGTGCTTCGTTAAAACAGAAAAGATTAACTGGTGAACCACATCGATTGTTAGATGGGAAAAAGCTAGGAATGATTTTCTCTAAACCATCAACAAGAACTCGCGTTTCTTTTGAAGTCGGGATTTACGAGCTCGGTGGTTACGGAATGTTCTTCAATCAAAATGATTTACAACTGAAAAAAAGTGAAAGTATTTCCGATACGGCGAAAGTTCTTTCACGTTATCTTGACGGAATTATGATTAGAACTTTCGATCATCAAGATGTTGTGGATTTAGCAAAGTACGGTTCAATCCCAGTAATTAACGGATTGACAGATTTACATCATCCTTGCCAAGTTCTTACTGATTTGTTTACTATTCTAGAGAAGAAAAGAACTTTGAAAGGATTGAAGTTAGCTTATATCGGCGATGGTAATAACATGGCGCATAGTTTACTTCACGGCTGTTCAAAAGTTGGGATGAATATTGCAATCGCTTCTCCTTCCGGTTACAAACCGCTAGACTTTGTTGTTAAAGAATCGCAAATAAATGCAAAGTATATGGGAAGCAAGATTGAAATATTTGATAAGCCTATTGCTGCCGTGAAAAATGCTGATATTATTTATACAGATGTTTGGGCAAGTATGGGTCAAGAAAAAGAAAAAGAAGAACGAAAGAAAAAATTTGCCGGCTTTCAGGTAAATTCAAAAATGGTTAAACAAGCAAAAGATGATTATCTATTTATGCATTGTTTACCTGCACATCGCGGCGATGAAGTAACTGATGAAATTTGTGACTCTCAAAATTCAGTAATCTTTGATGAAGCTGAGAATAGACTACATGTTCAAAAAGCAATTATGGCTTTGTTGATGTAAATACCACTCAAGTTATAAATTATTCTTGAATGAGAAGCGTCTATGGGCGCTTCTCTTGTTTTCCTTGATGATCCATATGAAAATGAAAATAAGGAAAGATCCTAGGAAGTTTAATAATATTGTGGATCATAATACCAGTAGAGAGACGATCAAGCCATGATGATAATGGCCAACCAAAATGCAAATGAATATCTTTTTCGCTTCCAGGTATTTCATATTCAATTGTTTTCAATACACTCGTTATCATATCAAAAAGATTTAATCTTCTTTCAATTGCAATCCAGAAATGGTTTTCTTGAAATGGAGTGGGAGTATCCAACCGTGGTGCATAAAAACTTATAAAGATAGAATTACTAGGGGCTGAACGATGTTCTTCTTCCAACGGTCTCCTGAAAAAAATATTTATTTCCTTGCTTTCTATTTCTGCTATTCTAAAAACAAGATCCATTACATTTCTGGTTTTTCTTCGAACTGGTATATCAGGTGCTCGATAACGCGATATCCTAATTCCCAAGATCAAAACAACCATCGTTATAATGAACCATAACGTTGTTCCGTACGGTCGGGCAATCATTATATAGATCAACGTACTTACTAAGATAAAAAAGAGAATAAGAGTCCCAACTTTTGAAGTATGGTAAGTAATTTCCTTTGTACCTTTCGAATAACGGTACTTTAATAAACTTCCCGTATTTATTGCAAAACTTGCAACAAGACCGACTGCATACATTTCTGCAAGCACAGCTTGACTGCCGCTTGTAATTATTAAAATTATACTATAAAAAATTGCATTGACGATATGAATTCTGTACAAAGATTGATTCTTGTTTGCGTGAATTAACCAGCTGAAATGATATTTCTCTGCTACTTTTTCGATTAATTCAGCAGAAGCAACCATTGCTGTATTTACAGCCATGATCAATGTAATACTTGCAAGAACACCTACAATGATTCCAAAAAAGTTTCCGTTCACTTTTGATGCAAATGTTGGAATCAAGTCGGTCTCATGACCACTTAAATTGATACCTGATGATAAAGCAAATAATGCAACTAGAGGTGTAACGATTCCTACAGTTAATGCTAAGAAGAGATATGCTTTACGTATTTGCTTCCAATCTTTAACAAGTGATGCGGTTTGTAAAACTGATTCAATTCCTGAATAAGCAAGAATACAACTACCTATACCAATTATTAAATTTCTATAAGCGATGAAAGGATTTATTCCAAAAAAATCTCCAGTAAAAGATTGGAAACTACTTCCGATAATATCGATAGAATTTGAGTCTAAACTTGCAGCGCCTCCCACTAATAAATTTACCAAGACAAAAGCAGCAAATACAAAAATTAGGAAAGTGAACCTGGCGTTTTCTTTTATACCAATTATATTAAGTCCCGTTATCAATCCAATAACACCAAACTTCAAAAAGAATCTAATCTCGGGGCCTATCCCAAGGAAATAAGTACCATTCTCAACCGCACTCACTGTTGAGATCGTGGCAGTTAGAATGTAATCAACAAGTATTGATGAGATAGCAACAAAAGAAAATGTTGGACCAAGTACTAAGTACGAAAAAGAATAAACTCCTCCGCCGCGGATATTATTTTTTTCAAGGATCTCACCGATTTCCACCATTCTGGTTGAAAGAAAACGAATTAGTACAGAGGTTAGTGCTATGTAAAAGATTGCTTTGATACCAATAAAACGGAAAGCTTCAAACGGGGCGTAATAGATTGATGTTAATTCGTCCATCAAAGTAATTATACCAACAGCAAGCCAGGTTAACATCCACTTGCCGTTATATAGAAAAGAGAGAAACTCTTTTTTACGAGTGATATAAACGAAAGCAGCAACCAACGCAAGGTTGGCAACTATAAATGAGATTGTTTCCATAGATGTTATGAAATTGTCGGTGGAAACTTAATAAATTTTCTCAGTATGAAATAAAATATTATTTTAATGTAAGATTAACGTTTGAGTTTTACTCAAAAATATTTATTTTTACGCCTCAATTTAAGGCGGGCAGATAGCTCAGTCGGTAGAGCAAAGGACTGAAAATCCTTGTGTCGGCGGTTCGATTCCGTCTCTGCCCACAATAAAATAGGGAAACACTCGTTTTCCCTATTTTATTCTCAAAAATTTATATTCTTTTCTGAATTTTATTCCACCTACAAACAATACAGATTTACATGTCATTTTAACTTTTTCTAAAGAGTTATAAGTTTGAATTATAATACTTTATAAATAATAAAATAGAAGTCAATTTTTTACTCTAAAAATCACTGATTTATGTTAAGTCAAAATTTTTTTGATTTTTCTAATCTGGTCCAAGATTTGATTACCATGTTCCGTAATTCAGAGGAGAATTTTATTTATGGGACAACAGCAGTTATTACTAATTGTTTTAGGGGTAATCATCGTTGGTATTGCAGTAGTAGTTGGTATAAGTGTATTTACTGCAAGTAGCAGTTCAGCCAACAGAGATGCAGTGATATCCGATATGACAAACCTTGCATCATTAGCTCAGCAGTATTATAGAAAACCAGGTGCTTTAGGCGGAGGAGACCGTACATTTACAGGATGGACGGTTCCAAGTTCACTTGATACAACAGGTAATGGTCTTTACGCAGTTACAACTGCAGCGCAATCAATTACTTTGGTTGGAACCGGTAATGAAAATGGAAATAACGGAACAAGCGTTGTGAAAGTAACAATGGTCGTTGGACCGGACGCAATTTCATCTACAACGATTAATAACTAACTTATTAGAACTCTTTATTGCAGCCGACAATAAACGGGAAATTTAATTTCCCGTTTATTGATTAAATACCCACCATTTGTAATAGAATGCTTTCTATAAAACAAATCTATTTGTTGAATACCTTACTCTCTCTCTTTATATTTCAACTCCAAAATTCTAGAGGAAAAATGCCTGTTAATTCTATAACTAACACAAATTTTAATAATCTAAAGCTATTTAAACAAGGCAAAGTGCGTGATGTATATGAAGTAGATAATTATTACCTGATTGTAGCAACTGATCGCCTTTCAGCATTTGATGTGATAATGAATGAGGGGATACCTGATAAAGGGAAAATATTAAATCGTATTTCGAAATTCTGGTTCGATTTTACAAAAGATATTATTCCTAATCATTTAATTTCTTCGAATGTAGATGAGTATCCTTCAGACTGTTTGCCTTACAAAGAGATATTAAGAGATCGTTCAATGCTTGTTAAAAAAGCAGAACTAATTCCTATTGAATGTATAGTTCGTGGATTTATTACAGGTTCAGGATTGGTGGATTATAAAAAAACCGGCATGATCTGCGGAATTAAATTACCCAAAGGATTAGTCGAGTCAGAAAAACTTCCCACTACGATATTTACTCCTTCAACTAAAGCTGACATTGGGTTACATGATGAAAATATAACAGAACAAGACGCCGAAAAAATTATTGGTAAAGAGGAATTTCAATTCATTAAAAATGCTGCAATTGAAATTTATACCAAAGCTTCTGAATATGCTCTTGGAAAAGGAATAATAATCGCTGATACAAAAATGGAATTTGGTTATCTTAATGATAAAATTATTTTAATTGATGAGTTGTTAACGCCTGATTCTTCAAGATTCTGGCCGTTAGATGAATATGAAAAAGGGAAATCCCAAAATAGTTTTGACAAACAATATGTTAGAGATTACCTTCTTTCGATTAATTTCAATAAGAGGCCGCCAGCTCCGCCTCTTCCTGAAGAAGTAATTTTGAATACAAACAAAAAATATAAGGAAGCATTGTACAAGTTAACTGGAGAAATTTTATAATAATGGTTCCTGTCCAGATCAAGATTAAAGAGAAAAATTATTTATTCATAGAATGGAATGATGGTACAGAAACCAGTATTAAACTTGCTAATCTAAGAAAAAATTGTCCGTGTGCAGTTTGTATTTCTGAAAAAAATAAATATGGCAGTAAATACATTCCAATTTATTCGGGTGAACAACTTTCTGTTAAAAATATCCAAATGATTGGTAGCTATGCTATTGGAATAGAATGGGCTGATAATCACAATACTGGGATTTATGATTTTACTTATTTGAAAAAGATTTCTGATTTAAGTAAATAAAAATAATTGTTGAAAAATGGTTCTACCTAATCAATTAACTATATTAAGAATTATCCTTACCCCGATATTTCTCATACTCTTCCTTACCGGAGAGCCGGTAATGATACAAATTTCATATCTGGTATTTATCATTGCTGCTATTACGGATTGGTACGATGGTTGGCTTGCCCGTAAGTTTAATTATATAACAGAATGGGGTAAGTTTATGGATCCGTTAGCAGATAAAATATTAACTTCTACTGCTTTCACGGCATTTGTAATAGTTGGAGTGCTTCATCTATGGATGGTTTTACTAATAATAATTCGAGATTTACTAGTTACATTGATCAGGGTTTACGCTGATTACCGCAAAGTATCTTTTAGAACAACACGCACTGCACAACTAAAAACATTTTTGCAGATGTTTTTCCTTTATTACTTACTTCTGATATATACTCTAAATACTTTTGAAAGGCTGCATGTTGCTTATAAAGACTTATTTAACATCCTTTTAGATCCTACCGGGATCTATATAGCAATGTTATTAATTACTTTATTTACAGTTATAACAGGCATTACTTATATATTCAGTAATCGTTTATTAATTAAGAAGATGATCAAAGGTGAAAATTAATTTTGTAGAAAAACTTCTCGGTTCAGGTTTCTATACTGGGTATATGAAGATAGCTTCCGGTACTTGGGGAAGTTTTGCCGGGTTGATCATTTACTTAATTCCAGGTTTTGAAAATCCTTCACTTATGATTTTCATGATTTCGCTTTTTATTTTGATTGGCGTACCAATTGCAACAAAATTTGAATCAGTTTATGGAAAAGATCCAAAAGAGTGTACAATTGATGAGATAGTTGGTATGTGGATTACCTTACTATTCCTTCCTAAAAAAATCTGGTGGATAATATTGGCATTTTTGATATGGCGCGTGTTCGATATTGTAAAACCGTATCCGACACGTAATTTAGAAAAAATTAAAGGCGGTTGGGGAGTTATGCTGGATGATGTTATGGCAGGAATCTATTCATTCATTTTAATTCAATTAACAATTTATATTTTTAATTTAATCACTAAATAAAAAATGAAAGCTCACATTGTAACTATTGGGGATGAAATACTGATCGGGCAGATTATAAATTCTAACGCTGCATACATTGGTGAAAGATTAACTCAGTCACATATTCAAATTAACAGTTCAAGTGTAGTAGGAGATGATGAAGAAATTATTCTCAATGAATTCAAAAGAGTATTTGAAAAGAACGATATAGTTTTAGTTACAGGCGGATTGGGTCCAACTCACGATGATGTAACCAGAAAATGTGTTGTAGAATTTTTTAATACTGAATTGATTGTTGATAATGAAGTTCTCTCAGATATAAAAAAATATTTTGAAGCAAGAGGCCGTGCACTCACACCCACCAACGAAGATCAAGCACTTGTTCCTAAAATATCAAAAACGATTCGTAATCCTTACGGAACTGCGCCGGGCTATTGGATAGAAAAACAAAATAAGATATTTGTTTGTATGCCTGGTGTTCCTTATGAGATGAAAAATATGATGGATAGTTTTGTAATACCAAGACTTACCCAGAAAGCTAAAAACGATAATTTCATTTTAACTAAAAATTTATTGACGACCGGGATCACTGAATCCATGCTTTATGATAAGCTTGGAGATATTGATGAACTCTTACAAGGAGCTAAGTTAGCATTTTTACCTAATCAATTTGGTGTAAGAATGAGGTTAACAGTTGTCAGCAAGAATGAAGAAAATGCAGCAAATAAGTTGGATGAGATAGAACAGAAAATTCGTTCTTTGATTGGAAGATATATTTACGGTATAGAAAACGATACTTTAGAAAGTGTTGTAGCTAAACTTTTTATTGATAGAGGTTTGAAATTATCTATTGCTGAATCGTGTACAGGCGGATTAATAATGAGTAGATTAACTAATATAAGCGGAAGCAGTATTTTTTTAGAAAGGGGAGTTGTTGCTTACAGCAATGCTGCAAAGGTCGAACTTCTTCACGTTGATGAAGATACAATTCAAAAAAATGGCGCAGTTAGTTTAGAAGTTGCAAGACAATTGGCAGAAGGTGTTAAAGCTATCAGCGGAACAGATGTAGGTCTTTCTGTTACCGGAATTATGGGTCCAACAGGTGCAACGCCAGGCAAACCTATCGGTTTGGTTTTTATTGGATTCTGTAATGATAAAATTTGCACTGCAAAAGAATTTCATTTTGGGGATGACAGACTTCTCAATAAGGATAGAACATCACAAGCGGCTTTAGAGATGTTGAGAAGAAATCTTCTCGGTATTTCTTATGATGATTAGAACTTTTATTGCTCTTGAAATTCCGGATGATGCTTTAACTCAATTGTTAAATATTATCAGAGATAAAATCGGTGAATTACAGAATGTTAAATGGGAATCCCGGAATAAACTACATCTCACGTTAAAATTTTTTGGAGATACTAAAAAAGAATTAATTGATTCTTATGCCTCGGCAATTGAAAGAATTTCTAAAAAATATGATTCATTGGATTTAAGTTTTAATCACTTTGGTGTTTTTAGAAAAGGAAATGAACCTAAAATATTTTGGGTAGGTTTGAATGAAAATCGTAATTTGAATGAAATGGTTTCGGAAATTGAGACGACATTTTCTGAGTTTGGATTTAACAAAGAGAATAGAAAATATCAACCGCATTTAACATTATTAAGATTTAGGGGATATGAAGATTCAGAAAAAATATTATCTTTGACTGAAGTAAATCTTCCCATAATAAAATTTAGAGCAAACAAAATTACATTTTATGAAAGTAAGCTATTACCGAGTGCATCGGTTTATAGAGAAATAAAAAATTACTATTTGAAAAACTAAGGAGGAAAAATGGCGGCGGATAAAGATGCCAGATTGAAAATTCTTGAAGAAACAATTGCCAATATTGATAAAACATACGGCAAAGGTACAATAATGAAATTGGGCGACGGTGTAATTAATCCGGTCGAATCAATTTCTACAGGTTCACTTACATTAGATTTTGCTTTAGGAATCGGAGGAGTACCACGAGGGAGAATTATTGAAATCTACGGTCCTGAGTCATCGGGTAAAACAACTTTGTGCTTACATATAATTGCAGAAGCTCAAAAGGCAGGCGGACTTGCCGCTTTTATAGATGCAGAACACGCAATGGATCTTAATTATGCTAAGCGTTTGAATGTTGATACAAAAAATCTTCTCTTATCTCAACCGGATTTCGGCGAACAAGCTCTTGAAATAGTGGATACCTTAGTACGCAGCAATGCTCTTGATGTAGTTGTTGTGGATTCGGTTGCTGCCTTAGTTCCGCGTTCTGAAATTGAGGGCGACATGGGCGATCCTCAAATGGCAATGCAGGCGCGTTTGATGTCTCAAGCTTTACGTAAATTAACAGGCGCAATAAGCCGTTCAAAAACCATTGTGATCTTTACTAATCAATTGAGAATGAAGATCGGAATTATGTTTGGCAATCCCGAAACTACTACAGGTGGTAATGCGTTGAAATTTTATGCTTCAGTTAGATTGGATATAAGAAGGATTGCTGCAATCAAAGACGGGCAGAATGTAATAGGCAATAGAACTAAAGTAAAAATTGTTAAAAGTAAAGTGGCGCCGCCTTTCAAAGAAGTCGAGTTTGATATTATCTATAATGAAGGAATAAGTAAAGCCGGAGAGATAATTGATCTTGCATCCGAGAAAAATCTTCTTAACAAAAGCGGTGCATGGTTTACGTATAAAGAGAATCGTTATCAAGGGAGAGATCAATTAAAAGCAAAAATGTTGGAAGATCCCGAACTATTCGCTTCTCTCGAAAAAGATGTTAAAGCTGCGCTTGGTATGATAAAAGTTGAACCAGCTAAACCAACTAAAGAAAAAGAAGAAACAGAAACCAAATCAAAGAAAAAATAGCAGATGATTATTACTGCTTTACAGCAAAAGGGTAATAATGTATTGGTTTGTTTTGATGATGGAGAGTTTATTACTCTTGATTACAGAACTGTCACCGATAATGCTCTGCGAAAAAATGATGTATTAGATGAGAAAAAAATTGAGTTTCTGATTTCCGCAAGTGAATTTCAAAAAGCTAAAGATTCAGCTTTTCGCTTTTTAGGCATGAGGCATCATTCAACATCCGAATTAAGAACTAAGCTTATAAAGAAAAAATATTCCAAGGACATCATAGAAAAAATACTGGTTGATCTAACTGACAAAAAATTACTAGATGATGAGCAATTTGCTGAAGCGTTTCTTGAAGAAAGATCAGTCAAAAAGAAAATCGGCATTAATAAATTGAAAGCTGAACTGTACAAAAAAGGAATCAATAGAAATATTATTGAAAAAATTTTATTAACAGTTGATCATGAATTAAGTTATGATCAAGCACTTGAATTGGCAAAACATAAAATAGATTCTATCAAAAGAAAAGAAACAGACAAGAGAAAAATAAAAGCTAAGTTATATTCATCACTTAGTTCGCGTGGTTTTGAATCTGATTTAATAATGAAGGTATTGAATGAAATTATAGATGATGCTGATTAAATAAATTACGCGTTACGATGTAATCTTTGTTCTCTTTAACTGTTTTCTATATTTTTGTAATCAACTTTTAGGATACCCATGAACAAGTTCAAAGGGGTAGATTATTTTAATGTAGATAGTCTTCTATCAGAAGAAGAAGTAATGGTGCGCAATACTGTTAGAGAATATGTTGATGAACAAATAATTCCTATCATAGAAAAACATTACCGCGAAGAAATGTTCCCTTATCATTTATTAAAAGGACTTGGAAAGCTCGGATTATTTGGTATTACTCTACCTCAAAAGTATGGCTGCGCTGCAATGAACAATGTTATTTACGGTTTAGTTATGCAGGAATTAGAAAGAGGCGATAGTAGCATTCGAAGTTTTGCATCGGTTCAAACCTCATTAGTTATGTATCCTATCTATACTTTTGGAAATGAAGATCAAAAAAATTGTTGGCTTCCAAAACTTGCAACAGGAGAAAAGATCGGATGTTTTGGATTAACAGAACCTGACTATGGTTCTAACCCGGCAGGTATGATAACTCGTGTCGAAAAAGTAGATGGCGGTTTTAAGCTGAACGGTGCTAAAATGTGGATTACTAATGGAACAATAGCTGATGTTGCAGTTGTTTGGGCAAAATTAGATGGAGAAGTAAGAGGATTCTTAGTTGAAAAAGGTATGAAAGGTTTTTCCGCTCCAGAGATGAAAGGTAAACATTCACTTAAAGCTTCTGTAACATCAGAATTAATCTTTCAAGATGTTTTTATACCGGAGAAAAATTTATTAAGTGAAAGTAAAGGATTGAAATCACCATTAATGTGTTTGAACCAGGCCCGCTATGGAATTGCTTGGGGTGTTGTCGGATCAATGATGGCTTGTTATGATTCTGCGTTGAACTATGCAAAGTCACGAATCCAATTCAGCAAACCAATTGCTGCTTATCAATTGACACAAGAAAAGTTAGTTTATATTCTAACTGAAATAACAAAAGCGCAACTACTTAATTTACAACTCGGAAGATTAAAAGATAAAAATGAGGTAAAGCATACTCAGGTTTCTATGGCTAAAAGAAATAATTGTGAAAAAGCATTAGAGACGGCACGCATTGCAAGAGAAATTCTAGGTGCGAACGGAATACTTGATGAATACCCGGTTATGCGTCATTCGCAGAATTTAGAATCAGTAAAAACTTACGAGGGCACACACGAGATGCACACATTGATAATTGGTGAAGATATAACCGGTTATGCTGCATTTGATTAAATTAGAGACCACCTTGTGTGGTCTTTTTCGTAATAGAAGAGGGAAACATGAATAAAAACAAAGTTGATTTTGAAGGACTAACATTTGATGATATCCTTCTTGTTCCTGCACGATCGAATGTTCTTCCGCGTCAGACAGATATTTCTACTTTCTTAACAAGAGAGATAAAATTAAATATTCCATTTCTTTCTGCTGCAATGGACACTGTAACAGAATCACAAATGGCAATTGCTATGGCTGCTCAAGGTGGAATTGGAATCATTCATAAGAACATGTCAATTGAAAAACAAGCTGATGAAGTTGATAAGGTTAAAAGATCGGAAAGCGGAATGATTGTAAATCCTATTACGCTAGCGCCAGACCGAACAATTAGAGAAGCTGAACTGATAATGTCGAAATATCATATCTCGGGTATCCCTGTTGTTGATGAAAAAGGAAAGTTGGTTGGAATTCTAACTAATAGAGATTTACGGTTTGAAAGAGATTCAAACAAGCTAGTAAGTCAACTAATGACGAAAGAGAATTTAATTACTGCACCGCTTGGGACAACACTTCATGAAGCGGAAAAAATATTACATAAGTACAGAATTGAAAAACTTCCTGTTGTTGATAAAAAAGGAATAATTAAAGGATTGATTACGTACAAAGACATAATGAAGAAAAAAACATTTCCTCATGCATGTAAAGATAATCTAGGACGTCTTCGTGTCGGTGCTGGTGTTGGTGTAACAAGTGATACGATAAAAAGGGTTGAAGCATTAGTATCTTCAAATGTAGATGTAATCGTTCTTGATACTGCGCATGGGCATTCAGAAGGAGTATTAAAAACTGTAAAAGAGATTAGAAAGAAATATAAAAACTTACAATTGATTGCCGGAAATATTGTTACAAAGGAAGCCGCTTTAGAATTAGTGTCTTGCGGTGTTAATGCTGTAAAAGTTGGAATTGGGGCAGGTTCTATTTGTACCACACGGGTTATAGCTGGTGTGGGAGTTCCACAGATCAGTGCAGTTATCGTAGTTGCACAAGCATTAAAAGGGAAAAACATTCCTGTAATATCTGATGGTGGGATTAAACAAACAGGAGATGTAGCAAAAGCAATTGCAGCAGGTGCAGATACTGTGATGATGGGTGGAATGCTCGCCGGCGTTGAAGAAACGCCTGGTGAAAAAGTTTTATTTGAAGGAAGAAGTTTTAAAGTTTACAGAGGAATGGGTTCATTAAGTGCTATGAAACAAGGCAGTAGTGATCGTTATTTCCAAGATGTAGAATCAGATATCAATAAACTTGTTCCCGAAGGAATAGAGGGACGTGTTCCTTACAAGGGTTCTTTAGCAGATACAATTTATCAATTTATCGGCGGATTGCGAGCAGCGATGGGTTATTGTGGCGCAAAGACAATAAATGATCTGAAATTTAAATCAAAGTTTGTAAAAATTTCTAATGCCGGATTACGCGAAAGTCATCCGCATGATGTTTTAATTACTGAAGAAGCACCGAATTATCAGATGACTAAGAAAAATCAGTATTAATAAATATTTAATAACTATCACTCATAAATGATATTTCGAAAATGTTCAAAGTATTAGTTATTGCTTATTACTATCCCCCACTTGGATTAAGCGGTGTTCAAAGGACGCTGAAATTCACTAAATATATGAGCAAGTTTAATTGGCAACCCACAGTAATTACAACTGGCAATATAGCTTACTATGCTCATGATTTTTATTTATTAAAAGAAGCAGAGAATGCAGGCGTAAATATAATTCGCACAGAAGCGTTTGATATTAATACGATTATGGGGAAACAGTATAGTACTGTTAATATGCCTATAGAATTTATTAGGAAGATCCTTTCGAGAATCAGTAAAGCAATATTTATTCCTGATAATAAAAAATCTTGGGCTAGAAAAGCATATAAAATTGCCAAAGAAATTCTTCAAAAAGAAAAATATGATATCATTTATGTTACGATTCCACCATTTTCAAGTTTTGTTTATGCTGCAAAACTAAAAAAAGAATTTGGCATTCCTTTATTTGTAGATTATCGTGATTTATGGTTTGGCAATCATTTTGCGTTTTATCCGACTCCTTATCATCGTTATAGACACAAAAAGTTAGAATATAAATCGTTGCGATTAGCTGATAAGGTTGTTGCAATTAACCGCAGAATAAAAGAAAAGCTTCTTTTAACTTATCCGTTTCTTACATTCAAAGATGTAATGATTATACCACACGGATTTGACCCAGCCGATTTTGAATTGAACGAAGATAAAATTGAACAATCCCCCAAAATGCGCTTTACTTATGCTGGAATATTTTATGAGAATATAACTCCTGAATATTTTCTAAAAGCTTTTAAGCAATTATCTATTGAGAGACCAGATATTGCTGCAAATATAGAATTAGAATTTATTGGTCATCTTCGCAAAGAATATAATAAGTTGATAACTGAACTTGGCATTAACGAATTTGTAAGAGATCTTGGATATCTAGAACATAATGAAACGGTTAAGAGACTAAAAGCAACTGATGTTTTATGGATGATGATTGGAAATATTCAGAACGCCGATACGATTTCTACAAGTAAATTGTATGAGTATATAGGAACTGGTAAGCCGATTCTTGGATCTGTTGTTGAAGGAACTGCTAAATCTACACTGCAAGAGTATGGTGCTTCATTCATAACAAAACCTGATGATATTCAAGAAATCAAAGACATGATAATATTCATTCATGAATTGTACGTAAAGAAAAATTTACCCACACCGAATAGAGACTTTATACAAAAACACGATAGAATAAAATTAACCGAAGAACTTACAAAAGCTTTTCAGTTTTATTTAAAGGCATAAGCATGAGAATTGTAATAATTGGCTCTGGGGGAAGAGAGCATGCATTAGCTGATAAAATTGCTGAAAGTAAAACTTGTAGTAAATTATTTATACTTCCAGGTAATCCTGGTACAAAACAGGTTGGAGTAAATATTCCTATTGCGCAGGACGATCATTGGGGAATTATCAATTTTTGTCTGGAGCAAAAAATAGATCTTGTTGTGATCGGACCTGAAAAACCTTTGATAGATGGTCTGACAGATAAACTTGTGAAAAAGGGAATAAAAGTATTTGGTCCGTCATCAAGAGCCGCACGTATTGAAGGTGAGAAATCATTTGCTAAACACTTGATGAAAGAAAATAATATTCCTACAGCTGCATTCGAAGTATTCAATAAAGAAAATTATGATGATGCGATAATCTATTTAAATAAAGTAAGTTACCCAATAGTAATTAAAGCTGATGGGATTGCCGCCGGGAAAGGTGTAATTATTGCAAAAAGTTTTGAAGATGCTAAGGAAGCGTTAAAAGAATGTTTTGTGAATTCTTCTTTTGGAAGTGCTGGTGATAAGGTAGTTATTGAAAAATTTATGTCAGGTCAGGAAGCCTCTATATTTGCTATTACTGATGGTTTCGATTTTATTTTACTCCCTGCTGCACAAGATCATAAAAGAATTTTTGATGGTGATCATGGTAAAAATACAGGAGGAATGGGAGCGTATGCTCCAACTCCTTTTGTGAATGTTCAAAGTTTAGAAATAATTGCAAAGGAAATTATTAAACCAACGCTAAAAGCTCTAAAAGAAATGGATAGTCCTTATGTCGGTTGTCTTTATTGTGGATTAATGTTGACCAACCAAGGGCCAAAAGTAGTTGAGTTTAATTGTCGTTTTGGAGATCCTGAAACTCAAGTTGTTTTGCCATTGCTAAAAGGAAATTTTGTTGAACTGCTTTTTTCTGCTGCTAATGGAAAAGTTAATAAAGGAGCAGTGAGTTATAATGGAGGTGCATCAGTATGTTTTGTTATTTCCTCAAAAGGTTACCCAAATACTTATGAAAAAGGATTTGAGATACTTGGATTGAACCATTTACCAACACAAATAAAAGTCTATCATGCTGGAACGAAAGAAGTAAATGGAAAGATATTAACTAGCGGTGGGAGGGTTTTAGGTGTTACTTCATTTACAGAGAAGAACGACTTAATTGAAGCAAAAAGAATAGCTTATGATGCTATAACTAAAATTCATTTCGATGGTATGCATTATAGAAAAGATATTTCTGACAAAGCGATTCATTACAAGAACTAAATCAACCCGGCGGCCAATTCATTTTACGCCCTCCAAGTAGATGCATGTGTAAATGATAAACTTCCTGTCCTGCATCTGCTCCGCAATTTAATACTAATCTAAATCCTGTTTCACTTATACCATAATCTTTTGCAATCTTATTTGCCGCATCATAAAGAGAACCTAGAAGGGCCGAATGTTTGGTGGAATTAATGTCTTTTGTAGTTTCAATTTCTGTGATTTTAGGAATGATCAAGACATGAACCGGTGCTTGAGGATGAATATCCTTAAAAGCCAAAACTTTGTCATTCTCAAAAACAATTTCAGCGGGGATTTCTTTTCGAATAATTTTGGAAAAAATTGTTTCTCCCATAGCTATTCCTTTTCAATTTCATATTTCTTTAGTTTGTTATAAAGATGGCTGCGTTGAATGCCAAGTATATCTGCAGTCTTGCTGATATTCCATCCATTCGCATTTAATTGTTTAATTATAAAAGCCTTTTCAGCTTTCTCTTTAAATTCTTGAAAACTATTTGAAATGTTTAACAAATCATCAGCATTCGAACCTTGATTTGGTATAAACATGGAAATATCTTTTTCGTTTATTTCTGTTTTTGGGACCATAATTACAATACGTTCTACAACATTTTTTAGTTCACGAATATTTCCTTTCCAAGAAAGAGATTGAAGGGATCTTAATGCTGCATCTGAATATTTCTTTTGAGCATATTTATTTTTATCACAAATAATTTTTGAGAAGTGCTCTACCAATAGAGGAATATCATCTTTACGTTCACGTAGAGGGGGAATATGAATAGGGATGACATTTAAGCGGTGGTAAAGATCTTCGCGGAAGTTTCCTTTATTAATTTCTTCCATCAAATCTTTATTTGTTGCAGAAATGATTCGTACATTAACATCAATCTTAGCATTTCCACCAACTCGTTCTATCTTTCCTTCCTCGATTGCGCGCAATACTTTAGCTTGTGCTTGAAGACTCATATCACCGATCTCATCAAGGAATAAGTTTCCACCATCGGCTTGTTCAAATTTTCCAATATGCTGTTTTACAGCTCCGGTAAACGAACCTTTTTCATGACCAAATAATTCTGATTCGATAAGTTCATGGTGTATTGCGGCACAATTCACTTCAATAAATTCTTTGTTAGATCGTGAGCTTTGTCTATGCAATTCTTGTGCGACTAATTCTTTACCAGTTCCATTTTCACCTGTAATTAGAATACGTGCATCAGTTTTAGCAACACGTTTTATTGTTTCGTAAATGGTTTTGATTACTGAACTATTACCAATAATTTTTTCAGAAGTAAGGAGTTCTTTCTTAAGTTTTTTATTTTCTTTAACCAGACCGGCTTGTTCAACCGCATTGCGAACACTAATCAAAAGTTTATCGCGGTCAATAGGTTTTTCAAGAAAATCAAATGCACCGAGCTTTGTAGATTTGACTGCATTCTCAACGCTAGCGTGTGCTGAAATCATTATTACCTTCATATCAATTTCTTTTTCAAGAAGCCAATTCAACACTTCAAAACCATTTTTTCCAGGCATTTGTATATCAAGTAGGAGAGCGTCATAATTTCCGTATTCGATCTTTTGCAATCCTTTATATGAATCCGTTGTATAGTCAACAAGATAATCTTCATATTCAAGGATCATTTTTATGCTTTCGCATATTTCTCTTTCATCATCAATTACTAAGATTGATTTCATGGGTATATTCTTAAAATAAGTAGTTGATAAATTTTAAATGCCTCTGATGGTTTTACATTTTTATCTTTTTTCACCATCTCAGCAAAAATTTCTCCCAGATGATTTGTAATCAAATCTCTTCTATCAAAACCACCTTGTAAAAAAAATCCCTGCTCGAAATACTCAACAAAGATACCGAGAAATTCAGACAAATTAAAAATGCTAACGTTATAATGAAGAAATGCATTTGCAAAAAAATGTGCAAGCTTGTCTTTATCGCCAAAGTTGTTGGGTGGTGAATCGTTAAACAATTTTTTGGGTGTATTTTTTAACTTCTCATCGAATATA
>JAHEZQ010000045.1 GCA_023250955.1 Melioribacter sp.
TTAACAAATCATCCGGTATGCCGGAAAATTGGGTTAATAGTCTCGCTGCAGATAAAAATGGAGGTATTTGGATAGGGACAAACTATTTTGCTGTTGTTAGATTTTACAATAATCAATGGACTAGGTACGATGATTTCAGAACATTAAATTTATCTCCCGGCATTTCAAAATATATTGCTGCCATGAAATTTGATAAGAATGGAAACTTATGGATATCTCATAAAGCTGATCCAAGTATGGGTACAAGAGATGCATTAACAAGGTTTGACGGTTCTACTTGGGAAGAAATAAAATTACCCTTACCATTTAATGTTGAAATCGTTTCGATTAATACCGATGCAAAGAATAATAAATGGTTTTGTGATAAATATGGATTAGTGAAATACAATGAAATGCAACCAATAAAGTTATTTAATAATTATGAATATGGTTTTTATGTAACGCACGCTACATCTACCGCCATGGATAAGAATGGTGATCTATGGGTAACAACCATGGGCGGCGGTATAGTAAAATTGAAAAAGGGAATTCTCTAATTATTTGTTCTGACAATAGTATTAAGTAACAACTTGATAAATTGAATCCATCACAGTTCCATCTACCCATTTAACAACAGCAACAACTTTTTTCTTATTCACATTCGGTTTAGCCGGAACTCCGCCGCAAATTTCATAAACTTCTTTTTGAATTTCTTTGATTGAACGAATTGGTAATGAAGAATTCTTAACTGTATTTAATAAATCTTTTCTTTTTGGGTTGATCGCAATTCCTCTTTCTGTCACGATCACATCAATTAATTCTCCCGGTCCGCAAAGTGTTGTTACTTCATCAAGTATAACCGGAATTCTATCTCTAAACGAAGGTACCGCTATAATTGTACATTTTGAGTATAAACAATTTTGCCAACCGCCGATACCGTGAAGCAAATATCCATCCGAATGCGAAACTACATTCGCATTAAAGTTTATATCAACTTCAGTTGCACCAAGGATTGCCGCATCAACCATAGAAGCAAAATTTCCTTTACCGTGATAATTATAACTTGTAAAAGGAGTCGTCATAACATGATTTATATTATCGTGCATGGAACGAACTGCATCAAGATCGAAAGTTTGTCCGTCAAGAATATAATCGGTTAATCCTTCTTGCAGTAATTCAACTAAATATTTTGTTGAACCTCCGCGAATGAAACGGGCTTTGATTCCTTTAGCTTTCATAATTTCTTTTAAGTAAAGAATAACTGCTAAATTTGTTCCACCTGCACCTGCTTGATATGAAAATCCTTCTCTCACAATTCCTACTTCATCCATAAACTTTGCAATGTATTCAGCTATTAATAGTCTATCCGGACTTTTAGTCATTTCAGTTGTACCGCTAACAATTTTTGATGGATCCCCGAGAGAATCAGCTTGAACTACATAATCAACATTATTGCCTTGAATTTGCCAAGGCACGCACGGGAATGGAACGAGATTATCAGTAACGACAATTACTTTATCTGCATATTCAGAATCTGCAAGAGCAAAACCAAGTCCGCCGCAAGCGGATTTTCCGTTAACTCCGTTTGCATTTCCAAATGGATCTGCTGTTGGTGCTGCAATTACTGCAATATCAATTTGAACTTCACCGTCTTGAATTGATTGATATCTTCCTCCATGAGAGCGAAGAACTCCAACACCTTTCATTTTTCCTTCACTCGTAAATTTTCCAAGCGGACCATTCATGCTTCCTTCAATATGATGAATCGTTCCATCTCTTAAATATCTAATTAAATAAGAATGACAGGGAAAAGAAGCACTTGGGAACCATCGAATATTTTTTACACCCATTGAATGGATTGTATCGAATAAAATGTTGGTTAGTTGATCTCCATTTCTTAAATGATGATGTGTAGAAATTGTCATTCCATCTTTCAATCCGGCTTTCTTAAGAGCATCTTTCAAATTTTTTACTATTTTATTCCCATCAGCAGGATATTCTGCACATGTTCTAATTTGAGGATTTGTAATTTTTCCACTCGATTTAAATTTATCAACACCTTTAAATGGAATTTGTTTTTGTCCGTTGATTCTTTCCGGGATAAATCTGTTCAATGCGTTCTTAATCATTTTCATTTTAATATTGCTCAATTGTTAAATGGCTCAATTGTTATTTTAATAACTTAGTATTCGTATAACTTATTAATTCGTTAATCTGCTTTGGAAGTTTCTGAAGTTCAGAAAAAATGTAATTGTATTGTTCTGTGGTTGTAAGACTACGGACTCTAGATTTTTCATTCCAATCAAGTGATTCAAAAACTGAACCTTTAGCATATCTGTAAAATAAAATTTTGTCTTTCTTATAATATCTTCCAAATCCTTCTGAAATATTAGCCGAGACCGAGTCAATTGCTCTCGTGAATTGTTTCCCAACTGTGTCTTTATCAAAAAAATTCCATTTAATTACAATATCCCAAATGTAATTACTCAATTTAAATCCAGTTTTATATGATTCAATATCATTGAGTTTGAGATATTTCTTTTCTTCATTCATAAAACAATTTAACAATAGAACGATTCAACAATAAGTTTTAATTGTTCCAATTTTTATCTAAAAGATTATTTAAAATCGCTAACTCAATTATATGTCGTGCGCGCTTTACAACGGGTGCGTCTATCATTTTACTACCGAGTGATACAACACCAATCCCATTTTTTTCTGCTTCATTGAAGGCAAGAACAATTTTTTTAACTTTCTCAATTTCTTTCTCGGACGGTGCAAATGCTTGATGAACTACTTTTATTTGACGTGGATGAATACAACCCTTTCCTTCAAATCCAAGAGCTTTAGCTTCTATAACACTGATTCTTAATCCCTCTACGTCATCCACATCTGAAAAGACTGTATCAATAGCTTTGACTCCGGCAGCTTTTGCTGAATTAACAACAGTGCTTCTGGCATATAAACTTTCTTTGCCTTCGTTTGTTCTTTCAACTCCGAGGTCAGCAGTATAATCTTCAAGTCCAATTGCCAGCGCACAGACTTTATCAGAAGCTGTTGCAATTTCATATGACTTAACAACGCCTAATGCACTTTCAATAATCGGCATCAAATATATTTCCGCTGAAACATTATTCATCGCCTTGATCATATTTATTTCTTCTTCAACATCTTTAACTGTTATTGCTGATTCACATTTCGGTATAAGAATAACATGTACATTATGAGGTACAACATACTTCAAATCATTTAATCCCAATGGTAATTGATTGATGCGTACCATTCTTTCGGCGCTGTAGAAATCAACCGCACATAGTGCATTGCGAACTAAATATCGTGCGGAATCTTTTTCACTTGGTGCAACACTGTCTTCGAGGTCTAAAATGATTCCGTCAGGTTTATGCAGACCGGCATTTGGATAAAATTTTGGCTCATTCCCAGGTAAATAAAGTCTGCTTCTGCGCATTCTATCTTTTTGAGTTAAATAAAAATTATTTTTGTTCATTGATGGAAGAAATTCTCTTGAATCATCGGGTCTTAGTTTTTTATATGCGGCTTCAAAACGTGCTGCAAGTGTAAATGGAAGTGCCCCGTTATCTTCAACTAATACCTCGGCATGCTTGATCTCAAAGAAATCACACATCGTAATGATCAAATCATTGATATCCTGACCGTACATTGAACTAACTTTGCTTAGAACGGATGATTTAATCCCTTTGCCTTTTGTTAATTCAATCTCTACGAAGCAATCGGAGCGGACATTATTTCCGCGTTTTCCTGCCGATCCTTTTTTTATTCCTAGCATTTTTCACCTTCTTGATTACTAAGGATTCCTTTTTCTTTGATGATTTTTTAGCAACAAGCTTAGACATAAAATATCTTGCATCCAACATATCACAATTAAAGATCATCTCCTTAATTTCTTGTTGCTGCTTTTTTGATAGGGTATGATCGGATAATCCGTTGAATTTATTTTCTAGGTCTTCGATTGTCATCGGTTCACGAGGATCGCCTTTTGGGTATTCCAAATATTTCGAGAACTCTTTTCCATCTTTTGTTCGAATAACAACTTTTGATGGCTGCTTTGCCGGAAACATATTTTCAAATTCTATTGATGCTTCACCTTTTATCTTATCAATCACTTCCCAAATTCTCTGATCTTTCATTTTCCCTTCGTGGAATGATTGTGTTGTGATCTTTCGATCTACAATTGCTGCAGCGATACAATAGGGAAGTGAGTGATCTGCAGTCTCGCGAGATTCCGGACAGTACTTATGCGGATCAAACAAAATATCGCATGCACGTGCGATTGTTGTTAAAGTTACTGATTCGATCTCATCATATTTAATATCGTTATTCTTAACTACATCAAGAGTTGCCGAGATGTGGGTGTGGGTAAGTGCTTCTGTCGGAAATGCTTTCATGCTGCATTCTAAAATTTTCCAACTCTTACCTAAATCTTTTATCAACGCATTTAAATCCCATGACCATTCCGATTCGCCTTCTCTGCCCTTCATCATCACGGGTTTTAATGTTTCTTCTTTCGAATCCCATCCGCCGAAACAATCCATAAATCCTTCTTTGCCTTCAAAAACTTTTTCTGTCCCAGTATAACCTTTTTGTGCCATCAATGAAGCAAATACTCCGCTTTGTGCTGCCATCGGGTCAACAGTATTTTTCATCATTGTAAGTTTCCCAGCAGTAGGGCAGCCAATTGTGTGGTTATGCGAGCCACTGATTCCAATTGCATTCACCATTTGATCTATAGTTAAACCTAAAATTTTTCCGGCAACGATTGGTGATACAAATTGTGTTAAAGTTGCATGATGCCATTTGCGTTCTCGAACCCCGGGTTTTGCAAAAAGACAGAGCCGCTGTTCAAATTCATAAGCAAGAACCATTGCAACAATTACATCTTTCATTGATGCACCTACTAATTCTGCCACAGAAAGTGCAGCTGGAATTATATCCGAAGGGTGAGAAGGATCTTCTTTCCAGTAAATATCATTGAAGTCGAGTGAACGAATCATAAGAGAGTTTACAAGAGTTGCATTAACTGCGGGAATTTTTTCTCCGAATGCAATTACAGTAGCTTCCGGTTTACCGCCCATCTTTTTGTAAATATCACGGATGATATTTACATCTTTTGTTTTGTACGCACCAAATGCACACCCGATCGAATCGTACAAATATCTTTTTACTTCATTGATTACTTTTTTCGGCAGATCCTCATATTTCAAGTTAACAGCAAATTCTGAAATAACTCGTGAAATGGATTTCTCCATATTTGTTTCCCTTGTTTTTTTTTATTGTTTTGAAAAGAAAAAACGGAAAGAGGGAAAACTATTTATTTTGCCAGTTGGTTTCGAAAACTTTTGGAAAGTTAAGCCATGGGAAGAGCTGTTTTGAAGTATTTGATTTTTTCTTCAGCATAATAATTTATCTGACTGAAATATTTCTGATGTAAAATTATTGTTTTGTGTTCAGTTTAGCAATTTGTTTCTAAGTTATATAAATGAAATTCTTCGAAAAAATCGCAATTCGGTGTTAACAATTATAAATTCCTCTTTACCCATTCTTCCAATCCTCCGGTAACGATTAATTCCTGTGCAGCTTCACCAACGGGATCAATAGAGTAAGTTTTGTTATTTGTAATCAAAACAGAATTTTGAAAATCTATTTTAGCTGACAGTTCTGTTTTAACAGTAAGTTTTTCTTTGCCGTATTTAATCTTCAAATCATTAACTAGTTCGGGACATTCAATAACAAGAAAACCGTTGTTAAGTGCATTCCGTTTATATGTTTCATTGAATGAACCTGCTATAACGAAACGAATACCGCGATACTTAAGTGCGGTTGCAGCTTGCTCACGAGAACTACCGGTTCCAAAATTGAATCCGCCTATAAGAATATCTCCATCTTTTACAATTTTGCCAAATTCGGGATCGTAATTTTCCATAACAACTTTAGCTTGATCTTGCGGGGTCATATCATCATTGTATGTGTACTTACCTGGATAAATTCCATCTGTGTTCAAATTATCTTGGTAACAGAAAATTAATTCACCGCTAAGTTGAGAAGGGAATCCATTAATAATATTAACTGCTGTTTTAGTTTTTTCCAATTTGGAATTTATTTTTATCTCACCAAGTATTTTGGCGGGAGAATCTTGAAAATCGAAATTAATAAAACCTGCTAAGGCAGATGAAGCAACAACTGCAGGTGAAGCAAGGTATGCTTGTGCATTAGGTGAACCCATTCTTCCTTTAAAGTTTCTGTTTGTTGCAGAGATGCCAATTTCGCCGTCTTCAAGCAAACCGGTTCCAAGTCCAATACAAGGACCACAGCTTGGAGGAAGGGGAATAGCACCGGCATCAATTAAAATTTTCCATTCGCCGCGTTTTTCACTTTCTGCCTGTACTTCGCTTGACGCTGCTGCAATATAAAATTTAACATGTTCAGCAAATTTTTTACCGCGAACAACGGATGCTGCTTCAGCAATATCATCTACTCGTGAGTTTACACACGAGAGTAAATATGCTTTGTTGATCATCACTTGTTTTTTCCTAATCTCGGAAATCGAAGCCATTGTTTTTACAGAATTTGGTCCTGAAACATGCGGTTCGATTGAAGATAGATCAATTGTTAATTCTTTTGCATAGAAAGCATTTGCATCTGCTTTCAATTCGGAAAATTCTTTTTCGAGTTGAGTAATTTTATTTTCATTTATTCGTGGATGAATACCATTTCCATCAATATCAGAATGAACTCCTTCTAATCCACGAAGAGCTACAATTTTTGCACGACGTTTCAACCACTCAATTGTAATTTCATCAATTGGAAAAACTCCAGCCATTGCACCCCATTCCGTTGTCATGTTCGCGATCGTAAGTCTTTGATCAATTGCTAATTGTTTTATTCCATCACCAACAAATTCAATTGCATGATTTAATACTTCGTCGTGATTAAAAAATCCGCAAAGAGCAATGATTACATCTTTGCCGGTTACACCTTTATGAAGTTTTCCTTTCAATTCTACTTTTGCAATTGGAGGGACTTGCCACCAAGTACGTGTTGTAGCCCATATTGCAGCCGCATCGGTTCGTACGATTGGAGTTCCAAGACAACCAATTCCACCATACATATTTGAATGGCTATCAGATGCAACTGCCATTGTGCCGGGCCAAGCGTATCCTTCTTCGATCATAATTTGATGACCAATACCACGCCCGGCAGGGTAAAAATCTGCGCCCATTAATTTGGAAAATTCTTCAATCTTTTTGTACTTCTGTAAATTTTTTTCGTCTTTGTTTTGAATATCATGATCGAGCGTGTGAACAACTTGTCGTGGATTTGCAAGTTTAGTTGCACCAATACTTTTAAATTTTGGAATCACAGCCCCGGTATTATCGTGCGTCATAACATAAGCTGGACGAATGGAAATGTAATCTCCAGCATGGACAATTTGACTTGGTGTTAATCCTACTGCATGTTTCTGAGCGATCTTTTCTATTAATGTTTGTTGCATAAACTATCTCACTTAATAAACGGTTCGAAAGAAACAAAATCTGCATGATGAACAATTATAGATTCAACACTGCGTTTGCCAAGATCGCCTTCTTTTGAATGATAAGCGATTATGTGTAAAACTTCTAGCGGTAAACCAAAGCGATCAGCAATTGCGACTCCGCTAAACGGATGACGGAGTAATTTGCCAGCATGACTTGTAGTTAATTTGCCATCAACTTTATCATACTCTATAAGTTTACCAACATCAATTAGAACAGCACCAGAAATTAAATAGTCCATATTGATTTGAATTGAATCACCAAAATTCTCTTTCATTCTTTTTGCAATATCAACAGCAAGCTGCACGCAAGTCCGCTTATGATTCATGAATGATATATTACAATCTTTGATTAGAAGTGAGAACGGGATTATTTCTAAATCCTCCAGAGTTATTACAGAATTCTCGATTGCATAAATCCATGCATCTAAAGTTTTTTCTCGTAGCGAATTATCTTTAATCCAATCAATTTCCGGCCAGAGTTTTTTTACTTTTTCTTTCATTGTTTCTCCGTGAAAAGTGAAACGTCAAATGTGAAAAGCAGATTAACATACCTTTTTGACCTTTCACCTTTGACTTTTAGAGTTTTAAAATCACAGCATCAGTCAATTGTTGTGTCGAAACCGCACCATGTTTGAAAACATCCGCCCCACCTTTTAATTTTAACATATCGTATGTGTGAACTTTTCCTTCTTCAACAACTTTTGCAATTGCATTTTTTATTTTTGTTGCGATTTCTTTTTCGTCTATATGATCCAGCATCATTACCGCACTCATAAACATAGCGATAGGATTAACAATAGATGGATTTAACTTTTCATATTTTGGCGCACTTCCGTGTGTAGGTTCAAAAACTGCAACTTCATCGCCAAGATTTGCACTGCAAGCAAATCCTAATCCGCCGATCAATCCGGCAAATCCATCGCTGATAATATCTCCAAACATATTTTCTGCAACAATAACTCCGTACTCTTCCGGATTTTTAGTAAGCCACATCATTTGCGCGTCAATATTAGTATCCCACAAAGAAATTTTTGGATATTCCTTAGCAATTTCTTTTGCGATTTTGAACATCATACCGGAAGTTTCGCGGAGTACATTTGGTTTTTCACAAAGCGTAACATTTGTATATCCAAATTTCTTAGCATATTCAAAAGCTGCGCGGATAATTCTTTCACTTGCTTTCTTAGTTACAATCCTTGTTGAGATTGCCATCTCTTCACTCGGTATGTGAGAAAATGTTTTCATCTTTGGATTTGTTTCAAGTGCATCGCGAACAACTTTAGGGGGATTCGTCCACTCTACACCAGCATATAATCCTTCCGTATTTTGTCTAAAGATGACCGTATTCACCATTGGTTCTTCAAAACCTCCATCGGCACTTCTGCGAATGAAGTTTAGCGGATTTCCCTTAAAAGAAATACAAGGGCGAATGCATATATCTAAATTAAATTTTTGTCTTAAAGTTACTATCGGAGAAAAATAAACATAACCTTTTCCTTGTAAGGTAGAATTAAGTTCTTTTTCAGCAGCATCTTTTGGTTTACTTGTGATGGCTCCGAACAAAGCAATTTTGTGTTGAGAAAGTAAATCAATAGTTCTTTGCGGAAGAGCATTCCCTTCTTTACACCAATAATCCCATCCGATATCTCCCCAAACATAATTTGCTTTAAATCCAGCGGCTTCTAATAATCTTATTGATTCCGGTAGTACTACTTTTCCAATACCATCTCCGGGAAGAGCAACAATAGTTCTCATGATAAGTCCTAAATAATTAGAAAATTTACTATTGCAACTTAGAGACTATAGTACAATTTGGCAACTGGAACTACACTCCTTATTTTAGATTTTTTCAAAATGACCATTGTCACCGCGTGTAGAACGAAGGATAATAATAAAAATCTATTATTGAGGAAGATGGAAACTAGTACTAAGTAAATTACATTTAATTAAAGATCTGATTTTGATAATGTCCACGCATTAGAAGTAAACTAAAAACCGCTGAAAGGTGGCTTTGTTTTTTTTTAAAATATTTCATTAAATTACATTGACAATAAAGAGAACCCCACAATGTGGGAATAATTTCTAAACATCTTTTTCTATATTCACTTACGAATTTATAATTGTAAGATTATATATAAATAATTATTTCCTTTTCCTGATAGATAGGATTAATACTCTATAAACGACACATTCGACAGAACCGTTTTCAATATTATTTATTGTAGGTCATAATGATTCGTACAATTAATATAATTATATTTTTATGCTTAACCACATTGGACTCAAATAGTCAAACAATTTTGCAAGATAAAAAAAGTACTTATAGAAATACTTCGAACATAACTAAATCTTATAAAAATAATAAGCTTAATAAATCAATTGAATATTTCGCACAAAATAATATAGAGAAAATAGATTGTAGGGTATTGCTTAACTATTATTTTGGTGGTGAGATGATGTCTGGTGCATTTTTACGAAACAACTTCGAGTCTTATTTCACGCATGTTGGATATTACAATACAATCTCTAATCTGAACGAGTGGTTAAATTATGATGTAATGATTACAACAATTACATCAAGTCTATCTGATCTAGATATTAAGACAATTAAAGATTACCTTTCAAAAGGCGGTGGGATATTTATCGCTTGGAGTATATTTGATCAAAACTCAGTTCAACTCAGAAAGATAGATTCAACACTTAATTACAATAATCAAATTTACTCAATTGGGGGCGGGTATGTTTTACCACATACCAACTTCCAGGGTCTAGCTATTGGAGGGCAATTTATACAGCCTTTATTTGATAATTTTTTAGCTTCGGTTGATTCAGTGGGCTCTAAAAGAGTTGGAGATAGGTCGAAAGATGTGAAAACTTATTATGGTGAAGATACTACCATAGTATTATCTGATATTGAGTTTACATGCGAAAAATCCAGATATCTTCAATATCAAACTATGGACCTCCCTAATATACTTGCTGGTCTTAATCGTCTTAAAAATTTTACTGGTATCAATTTGAATAGAAGACTTAAGGTTGTGGTACGACCAATGGCTCTCGAATTTTGGGTGTTTGCTTTTGGAGCAACTAACGGATTCGATCATATCGCTGCAAGTAGAGTACCTGGTGACTTTGCAGGAATTTTTGATCATGAAGTTGGGCACATCTTTAATCATGAATTTAATAATAGATATTTTACCATGCCAGCTTTTGGAGAAGGTGTACTTGGGAACATAAGTGGGGACAATAATTTTGGAGTTGCTATATCTAATGGGAAAATTATTCAAAAAAGAAGTTTGTATCTCTGGTTCGCACTCATTGATTTAGTAGGTGTTTCTAACATGAATAAGTTCATTACAAGTCTTGATTCTCACCCAAAACAATTCATTCCAACTGATGAATATTGGAATAGTATTTATTCCTATCCTGAGGAAAACACCGGATTTTTCCAGCAAAGTATTAATATCATCAATTATTATTTTAGTAAAGCATTTACTGTTAACTATACCAATCAAATTCGTAATTGGGGATGTTATGAAATTCAAGATTGGGAACTGGTAGAATCAGTGCTATTAATTGCAGATACATTATACAAAAAAAAATCTATTCCAGATTCAATCTCGACTCACTTATATGCTAATATGTGGAAATCTTTTTACAAAGGATTATTTGGTGATTCCAAAATCTTAGCAGATAGTTTATATAATTATTTAGTAGGAATAGTTAGTATTGGTAATCAAAATCTTGAATTACCTAAACAATATATTTTGATGCAAAACTACCCAAACCCATTTAATCCCACAACTTTGATAATTTATCAAATACCTATTTCAGGATTAGTAAATCTAAGAGTTTATGATGCTCTCGGAAGAGAAGTTGCAGTATTAGTAAATGAAGAAAAACTACCGGGTAAGTATGAAGTTAAATTTAATGGAAGTAATTTTTCTTGTGGTATTTATTTCTACAGATTATCAATTGATAATTATTCACAAACAAAAAAACTAATTTTAATAAAATAAATACGTTTAACGGAAACTAAAAACCGTTTCTTATTTAATATTTGTTTTTCATTGTGATGTCATTATTATTTGCAAAGTATTAGTAAACAGCAGATGTAACACATTTACCCAAAAATATATAAAGGAGACTTTATGAATGCTAATGGGATGGATCCATTATCGTCTTGGTACATTGACGAAAAACTAAACTATTTTGCATTTGTTTTTTTAGCTTCTTTAATTTTACGAGTAATCTCTTGTCTCTTAAAATCAATCCACACGGAAGGATTCTCCAAGAATGTCTGGAAGGAGTTTTTTATTCAACTAAAAGGAGATAGACATATTAAGATAGAGGAACTCAAAGAAGGTGATGAGTTTAAGAAAAAAGTGCATATCTTAAACGGTGATTATTGGTTCCCAATGATTCTTGGTCTAATCGAATTATCTTGTTTCCCAATTTTAATGTTTACAAGAAATTGGACTTTAATAGGGGCTTGGCTAGCTTTCAAAGTGTTACCTCATTGGAAAGCATGGTCAGATGAGCGTTCGACGTTTAATCGTTTTTTGATTTTGCAAGGGTTACAATTGATCTATATCGCGCTTGTTCTGGTTCCATATGTTAAACTTATATGAAAGAAGCGGTATATCGTCTAATAGATAGCTATAAGGTGAATTATTAGTTGATGAAAATGTATATTCCCATATATTTCAAAAATTAATTACGTTTTTCTTGATTATGTATTAAGGAAATCAGAATTGGAAATCCAATTGAAAACTTAATCTATTATCAACATTACTGTTAATAAAAGTATCACCACTTCCCATAGTTTTTTCATTTGGTTTGATTAACTCCGAATATTTCATTGAAAGAGATAAACCGAATGAGGTACTATAACGTGCAACCAAATACCATCGCATTCCATCACCATATAGAGCCGGATTGGACATTACTCCAGTCAAATCATTTTCAAACTCGTACACACGTGAATCATATGATTCAGTTTGGAAGAAAACAATTCTACCGGAAAAATTTAGTGAGGCTGTTGGTTCATATTTCACATCTTGAAAAATCAATAATCCATTTTCACTTTCACTAATAGTAGTCGGGTAAATTTTCACGAATTCAATTCTTGATCTCATCTGAACAAATTTAGATAACTTGTAAAGTAATTCCGTTCTTAAATTATCGTTTCTTTTACTAACAACTCCGTATGCACCGTTTAATGCGGCAACACTTTCTTTTAACTGATTAGTATATCTTAAACGGAATTCAGTATCGCGGAATAGTTTTACGGAATAATAAATTAGAAATTCAATCCCTTTAATTGAGAGAGGTAATTTTTCATCCCCGATCGGGTACTTAAATTGATCATAATAAAAAGAGAAATTACCGTAGTTTGTCCGCCATTTAAGTCCGGAATAAAACCCGGATTCATTTTGTGTCCCGTCTTTCTCTCCAAAACCGTTTGAGTGTAAACTCCAATAATCATAAGGATAATTTCTGTAAGAAAAGAGAAGTGAGAAGTTTTTATCAACAACAATCTCGATACTGTTTATAGTAGCAAGAGAAATTTTATTGTATGCTGCTTCTCCGCTGAAATAAAATTTGTTGTAAGAAAAATTATAATTCCCCGCAAGGAAATCGAAACTATTACCTGATGGATCGAGTATTGAGCTATGTTGAAAATCATTTCCAAAAGTAGAATTGTAGTATAGAAATCCAATTGACCCAATTTCGCCAAAAGTATAATCGGCAGATACTCCTAATAATTTTTCATTTACAATTCTTTGATGAGCAACTTCGGAAGAATCGCGGTGAAGTCCGTCTAATCTTATTGAAGTAATTTGATTTGTAGATTGATCAATTGAGCCGTCTAAATTTCTTGAGGAGTAAAATGCATAGAAGTTCAAATTATTATAACTGGACTGCAATGCTATACCACGAAGAAACATATTCTCATCTGAACTTAAATAAGGAATGATACCTTTACTATTTCTTGGAAGAATTTCAACAGTTTCAATTCCTTTGCCTGTTGAATATCGGCTCCATAAAGCTAATCCTTGACCGAATTCAAAAAGAAAATCACCGGCAACAAAATTTTTAATTATACCGATATCATGTGCATAGAAATGAAAAGTTGTAAAATCATTAAGTGATTTTTCACCGGGATCTTTTTCCGTTAAAACTCCTACGCGAATATTATTGTCTTTACTTAAAACAAAACGGTTATAAAATTTCAAGCTTGAGCCATGATATTCATCATTCTTAAAAGCCTGGTCTTGCTGAAGATCATATATTCCGCGGGTACGTAGAGTAAAATCAATTGCTTCTAAACTTTTATTTATAGAATCAAAAAAAGATATCTCTTTAACATCATCGAAAATCAAGAAGGGGATAATTTTATCAATCAGTTCATCACTTATACCTTCTGCCAACCTTAGATCACTTTCGTTCTTAATCCCTCCGAATAAATTTCTATGTTTGATAATTGCCGTTGCAGATTGTCTATCAATATTTGGAATCCTCATTAGATCTGAAATTGAAGCTGTGTTGACTGCAATTTTATTTTGCATCAGATATTCTATCATATCATAATACTCAACACCTTCTTTATCTGTTGTTGCGTCTTCAAGTACATCATAAAGATTTTTTTGCAAAGCAGTGGTATCTACTTGTGAGTGGATTGTAAGTGTAAAAGAAAAAATTATTGTAAGTAGGAATAAAAGTTTCATCGGAAATTAATTATTTGTAAAACGAATAATCAAACCAAACTGGTGAGTGAACCCAAGATCCGGATGTGAGGAAAAAGCGTAATCCACTTGAACGAACTGATAAATAATTCCAATCCCTCCCGAGTAAGTATTCGGTTCGTTCGATGTCCCAATTCTAAGTTTTAAAAAATCCAGAAGTGAATATTCTGTACCTAATCTAATTGAAGGATTAAAACCAATTTCTTTTTTTACGGCTGCACAAAACACAATATCTTTTACAAATTTAAGATCACTACCCAACCAAAATACGGTTGGTATATCGTTGGATTCATTTGTTATTGTTGATCTGGTTACATTACTAACAGCAAATCCCAGTCCTATCTGGTCAGTCAATTTTGTAATTGCACCTAAACTAAAAACGAGAACACCTTTGCTTCCATAATTTTTAATTGAGATATTATGATAAGCTGAACTCAATCCGATGAAGAAATTATTTGCAATCTTTTTTCCGTAACCGATAGCAAATGTATTTTCTTTGTAAAGTTCAAACCCATAATTACTGTAACCTGCACTCAAAGAACCGTATTGTGTTGGTTCACAATATGCAGCAAATGTATTCGCAAGTTCTTTAACCCCAAACGGAGTAGGAGAATAATAAAAACCAATTTCTCGTGACTTTAGAAGTGAAAGTCCTGCTGGATTATTAAATAAAGAAAAAACATCATTGGAAGATGATATATTTGAGTGAGCTAAAGCAATTTGTCCAGCCCCCGGCAGTTCTTGAGCGAAACTTTCGCCCACTATAGCAAGTAGAAGGTAAAAAAGTCGAAAACCCCATTTCATAGCATACAACTTAAAAGATTGTTTAATTTTTTCCAAATATCTATTTTGGATCATGAAATAAATATTGGAGTGCAGGTAATGAAAAAAATATTTGTTATTATTTGTATAATCACTTTTCTTCCTGCTTTTATTATTGCCCAAGAATTAGATGCTACTGTAATTGTGAAAGATGAACAACTTGATATTTCTTCTCGTGAACGTGTAAGCACTTTTAAGGATCAAATTCAAGACTATCTTAATAATACAAAATATACCCGCAAAGCATGGGAAGGTGATAAGATCAAATGTACATTCAATATTTTTTTCAATGGGGCCAGTGATGAAGTAAGTTATTCGGCTCAATTAGTTGTATCAAGTCAAAGACCAATCGAAGCGACTAAGCTGAATTCATTAATGATGACCATTCTTGATAATAGTTGGTCATTCAAGTATCAGAAGAATCAAGCAATGTATTTTAATCAAACAGATTTTGATCCGTTAACAAGTATGCTTGATTTCTATGCTTACATAATTATAGGATTTGATTTTGATTCTTATTACAAATTAGGCGGTACCGAATATTTTCAAAAAGCATTAGATATTGCAGCGAAGGGAGGAAGCAGTTCACCCAAAGGCTGGCAATATGAAAGCAATGCTTATAATAGAAGAGCATTGGTGGATAATTTATTAAATGCAAAGTATCAGCAGTTCCGCCAAGATTATTTTGATTATCATTATAACGGATTAGATTTATTCCATACCGAGGATCAAAAACAAAGTGCGTACTCTAATATTGTAAGACTAATAAAAAATTTAGACAAGATGAGAGATCAGATAGATACGAGAAGTGTTTTGATGAAAGTCTTTTTTGATGCTAAAGCAGGTGAGTTTGTTGAGTACTTAAAAAACTATTCTGATAAATCAATTTTTAATACTCTGAAAAAACTTGACCCACCACATTTATCGAAGTATGATGAAGCGATGAAGTAGCTAAATGCTAATTTCATAAACTCGGTATTTTTTATAAATCTCACCATTCATTACCTGAGCTCCGCGGTTCATCATATCGTTGTCTTCGAGAATCCAGCTTGCTTCACCAAGAAATATTCCGTTTTGTGCGGCACGGTTAACTATCTCCCAATAAAATACTGCATCAAGTCCGCGCTTTTGATATTCGGGTATTATTCCAAGCGTTAGAATTCGTGACCATGTTATTTTTTTCTTTTGCGTTAGAAGTTTTAAAAATCCGAAAGGGAATAATTTTCCGTTCATTGATTTGAATATTTGGTTGTAATCCAGCATGACAAGTGCAAAACCAACAAGTTTATTATCAATCTCTCCGAATAAAAGAAGAGACGGTTCAACAAGTGGTTTTAAATCTTTCGCCAATGTATCTACTTCTTCTTCAGTAAAAGGAACGAAGCCCCAGTTTGGTGCCCAAGCTTTATTATAGATGTATTTAATCTTTTCAACTTCATCTTTGTACTTCTTCATATTAATTGGATAAACTTTTATTCCGGAACGTTTTTGTGCAATCTCAGCAACTCGTCTAAGTTTATCTGAAGAAATAACCTTTTTGTTCTCTAATTTGTAAGCATAAAGATCTTTTACTTTTTTAAATCCATAATTATCACAAAGAGTTAAATAATATTTTGGATTGTAAGTCATCAATAAACGCGGCTCGTCGTCGAATCCATCAAGCAACATTGCGTACTCGTCATTTGAAGAAGGATTAGCCGGTCCGCGCATTGCATCGCATCCTTTAGATCTTAACCATTCTTTCGCAGTATCGAAAAGTTTGTTAGCTACTTCTTGATCATCTATACATTCAAAAAATCCAAAGAACCCAACTTTATCGTTATGATATTTATTATGAAGATCATTTTTTATTGCAGCAATTCTTCCAACAAGTTTGCCGTTTCTTTCAGCTAAGAACATTTCCATCTCAGCATGTTTAAAAAACGGATTCTTATTCCTGTCTAGAATTTTTTTCTTATCGAAAATTAAAGGTGGAACCCAGTGCGGATAATCTTTGTAGATTTTCCATGCAAACTTTATGAATGTAACAATGTCTTTTTTAGTGCGGACGGTTCTAATATTTATTTGTGACATCGAATTTCCATATATAAAAAAGGCTGCAGAGATTTTTGTTCAAGTCATAAATCACAAAGCAGCCTTTCAAAGATTTGTTAAATTAATCCGAGTTCTTTACCAATTTTTTTGAATGTGCTAATAATAAAATCCAAATGTTCATCTTCATGAGTTGACATATAACTTGTTCTCATCATCTGACGTCCTTGAGGAACGCCGGGAGAAATAAATACATTTACAAAAACACCTGTTTCATAAAGTTTTTTCCACATAGCAAAAGCTAATTCATCATTGCCAACAATAACGGGGACAATTGCAGTTCTACCGTCAATAATATTGAACCCAGCTTCTTTCAATTCTTGTCTCACCTTATTAGCATTGTTGAATAATTTTTCGACACGCCAAGGTTCTTTTTTCAAAATTTCTAAAGCGGCTAACGCAGCAGCAACAGCTGCAGGAGTTGGAGAAGCGCTGAATATTAATGCGGCTGAATGATGTTTTAGATAATTAATAACTCTTTCTTTACCGGCAACAAATCCACCGAGTGATGCAAATGTCTTACTGAAAGTTCCCATTGTTAGATCAACTTCATTTTCCAGATTGAATTCACTAGCTGTTCCTCTTCCACCTTTACCAATTACACCAACAGAATGAGCATCATCAATTAATGTCTTTGCATTGTATTTCTTTGCCAATGCAACAAGCTTTGGAAGTTCAACGATTTCTCCTCCTGTACTAAAGACACCGTCACTAACAATTAGTTTACCTGCATCAATTGGTAATTTCTGCAATACTCTTTCGAGGTCTGCCATGTCATTGTGTTTGTAACGTTCAAGACTTGCCATGATTCCTTTAGCCATCATTTGTCCTGCAACTATACATGCGTGATTATCTTTATCGGAAACAACATATTCATCTCTACTTTGTACTAAGGTTGGAATTATTCCTTGTGCTGTTTGATAACCAGTCGAAAAAAGAAGGACAGCTTCTGTACCAAAAAAATCTGCAAGTTTACTCTCAAGTTCTATATGAAGATCTAAAGTACCGGTTAAATAACGTGAACCCGAACAACCAGTTCCATATTTTTCAACAGCCTTAGTAGCGGCTTCTTTAACCGATGGATGAGCAGTGAGCCCTAAATAATTATTTGACCCAGCCATTACAATTTTTCTGCCTTCAATTTGAACAACTGGTCCTTCGTTCTCTTCTATTGCGCGGAAATATGGATACAACCCCAATGCTTTGATATCGTCTGCACGCGTGAAATCGTAACATTTTTGAAATAAGTCCAAAATTCCTCCGGATTATTATTCTTTGATTAAATTTTCTATTTTTAGATTACTTGATATACGAGAAAATGATTTTTCGTGCGTCAATATAACGAAATTATTTCTATAATTAATAAAACGTATATGAAAAATATCTCTGTCGTAACCGGAGCTTCCGGTTTTGTAGGTAGCCATCTTGTTGATAAATTATTGGCTGAAGGTAATCATGTCAAATGTATCTTGAGAAAAACAAGCTCTAAACGCTGGTTAGAAAACAAACCTGTAGAAATTATTGATGCAGGATTATTTGATAAAGACACTCTTAAGAAGGTCCTAAAAGATGCAGACTATCTTTTTCATATAGCGGGAGTTGTAAAAGCTAAAAATGAAGAGGATTACTTTAAAGGTAATGTTGAAACAACAGAAAATCTTTTAGAGACACTAACCGAAGTCAATCCAAAAATACAGAGAGTGGTAATTATCAGCAGTCAAACTGCATGTGGCCCCTCGCTGGAAGGTAAAGCGGTTAACGAAGAAACTAAAGAGCATCCGATTACAACTTATGGAAAAAGTAAGTATGCTCAAGAGCAGTTAGCAAAAAAATATATGGATAAACTTCCAATTACTATCATTCGTCCGCCTGCTGTTTATGGTGAGCGCGATACGGAGATCTATCTTTTTTTCAAAACTTATAAACAAGGTTTAATGGGATTGATCGGATTTGATAAGAAGCAAGTAAGTATTGTTCACGTTGAAGATTTGGTAAACGGAATTTATCTGGCAGCCACATCGCAAAGATCAGTTGGCCAAACTTATTTTATTGGAAGTGAAAAATATTACAATTGGGAAGAAATCGGTGAAGTTTGTCATAAAGCATTTGGGAAAAAAGCATTCACGATAAAAATTCCTCACTTTATTGTTTACTCTGTCGCGGCAGTAGCACAATTTTTTGCATTCTTCAGTTCAAAAGCAGCAACATTTAATTTGGAAAAAGCACGTGATTTTGTTCAGAGAGCATGGACGTGTGATGTTTCTAAAGCTGTTAATGATTTAGGATACCGTCAGAAAGTTTCATTGGAAGATGGAATGAAAAAGACAATTGATTGGTACAAAAAAATGAAATGGCTTTAATTAATTCTTAATTGTTTTTCGCTCCTTCTTTTATCCAAGTTTTTATTCCTTCAATTTGATTTTTAGTGACAAGCGCGTAACCGAGCGGCGGCATAATATTTCCACTTGTCCCTTCTATTGACCAAACAAGTTTACTGTTCTGCGGATATCCGGGAAAAACGATTTGAGAACTTTGAGTTGTGTATGACCAAGATGTTAAGCTTAATCCTGCTGCACTTGTTTGATCATCATGACATCCGGCACGCGCACATTTTGCAGTTAGAACCGGCTGAATATACTGCGAGTAACTGACATTAGATGCGGGAATTATTTTACTGTCTATATCTGTTATGTTAACTGTGTCATCACATGCTGCAACTAACATTAAACCAACTAATGTGAGTGAGAGATAAATATTTATTAATGATCTATATTTCATTTGTTCAGCCGTTGTTTAATACAAAGATATTTTTGTTCTCCGTCTAATTCAATTCTTTTATTGGGGTATAGAGAATTATTAGTTATTTTTCTTCCCAAGCGAAACATTATATAAGGAATATGAAATGAAAGTTCCTATAAAAATCTATTATCTCTTTATTATCTTTTTCATATCAGCTGAATTTTTTGCTCAGGGTCTCTTACAAGCCGGTCCAATGGTTGGTTATAGCTCAATGAGAGAGGTAATGTTGTGGGTTCAAACTAAATCATCAGCAAAAGTCAAATTTGTTTATTGGAATGCAAATGATCTTAAGAAAAAATATTCCACCAAAGAGATAACAACGAAAAATGAAGATGTGTTTACTGCCAAATTAATTTGTGATCAGTTAGAACCTGGACAAAAATATAATTATGAAGTTTATCTTAATGGGAAAAAAGTTGTACGTCCTTATGATTTGAAATTCCAGACCCAAGAACTTTGGCAATGGAGAAAAGATCCGCCGGAATTTAATTTTATTACAGGTAGTTGTTTGTATGTGAATGAACCAATATATGACAGACCGGGAAAACCTTATGGCTCCGAATTTGAAATCTTAAAAAGTATTTATGATAAACATCCCGATTTCATGCTTTGGCTTGGTGATAATCTTTATTTACGGGAAGTTGATTATGATTCTTGGACCGGAATTATAAAAAGATATACTCACGACCGCGCTTTACCAGAACTACAACCGGTTCTCGGTTCGATGTCTAATTATGCAATATGGGACGACCATGATTATGGCCCTAATGACAGCGACAGAGGATATTATTTAAAAGATAAAACTTTAACAACATTCAAACTTTTCTGGGCGAATCCTTCTTATGGTATTAATGGAAATCCCGGTGTTACAACTTTTTTCCAGTGGGGTGATGTAGATTTCTTTTTACTTGATGACCGTTATTACAGAACTCCTAATGATCGTAAAACGGGTGATAAAGAAATGTTTGGTAAAGAACAAATTCAATGGTTGATTGATAATTTAATGAAAAGTAAAGCACCGTTTAAGATTATTGCAACAGGCGGTCAAATGTTAAATCCCGTTGAAAAAGATTATTTGGAAATCTATAATAAATTTCCTGAAGAGAAGGCCAAACTTCTTAAATTAATTAAAGATGAAGGTATTGAAGGTGTAATATTTTTAACAGGTGATCGGCACCATTCAGAATTAACAAAACTTGATAGAATAGGAACTTATCCGTTATATGATTTTACGATTTCATCTTTCACTGCCGGCGTCTCTCCTGGAAAAGATGAGCAGAATAATTTTAGAGTACCTGGCAAAATTTCTGATGAGCATAACTTTGCAATTTTTAATATAAGCGGAAAAAGTAAAAACAGAATTATGAAATGCACAGTCTATAATGTAAAAGGGAAAGAACTCTGGAATTATTCTATTAATGAAAATGATTTGAAACTAAAGAATTGATTTTACTTAACCAGGATTAATAAATCTAAAATTAAATCCCGCTTATGCGGGATTTTTTATTAGTGGAGCTAAACGGGTTCGAACCGATGACCTCTTGAATGCCATTCAAGCGCTCTCCCAACTGAGCTATAGCCCCGTATTAATTTTTCGTACAATGTAAAAGTATAAACTGTGGGAATTTTTGTCAAACAAATCGTAGGGAATTAATGTCCGCCCTCAACTTTTTTAGTAAGATCTGCTATTTGGGCAAAACTTGATTGCATCTTTCGGAGTTCACTTTCTAATTTATAAATCTTATATGATTCGATTGATTCTTTCCCGCCAAGAAGCCAATTAACATCGCATCCTAATTTTAGGAGCTTTACTAAAATCCTTGTTCCCGGTTCCCTCTTAGCGCTTATGTATTGCTGCAATTGCTGCGGGGAAATCTTCATTGCTTCGGCGAGTTTTTTTAATGTGCCGTATTTTCTTTTTGCAAACAAACGTAACCTTTCACCAATTCCGAGTTGAAGTTTTTCATCTGTAAACAAATCTAAATTTTCGGGGTAATCGCCTTCAAAAAGATTTAGCTCAAATTGGTAATCGTCAATTATTTTTTTTATTTGATGATAGAGCTCATCATCAAATTGCGGACTATCATTGAGTAAATAGGAAAGAGTTTGGACTTTTATACCAAGTTTTTCGGCAATCATATTTTGTTTGATGCCGAGTGTGTGGACAAGATATTTTATTTCTTCCTGCTTTGTCATTGTAGTTATTAACCTTTTATAAAGCAGTTGCTTATGCAAAATAGCAAACCAGATTCCATCTGGCAAGTTTTATCTATATCTGTAACCTTATAAACTCAGATAAGTCTAAATTTCACTAGAAATTCAATTATGAAGTTTCTATACTAATTCAATATCTTAGTGCCCTATGAAATTACAGTTCAATAAAGATCATAAATATATTCTTCACTTAGCCCTGCCGGCTATTGCCGGATTATCAACTCAAATGGTTGTTTCACTTGTTGATACTGCAATGGTTGGACGTTTATATAATGCTGAGTATTATCTTGCAGCAATGGGTATTGGTGTATTTGCTACATGGGCTGTTGTAAGTCTTTTCTCAAGTCTTGCAACCGGAACCCATGTATTGATCGCAAGAAGATTTGGCTCTAAGGAATATGATAAATGTGGTGATGTTCTTAATACTTCTCTAATTATTGCTCTGTTAATCGGAACAGTCATTGCTTCAATTGTAGTTGCATTTGCCTTCGACATTGCAAATTTTTTTGCTGTTGATCCTAAAGTTGGATTCTATGCTGGACAGTTTTTGCATTACCGTTTTATGGGAATTCCCTTTTTTCTAATTACAGTTTCCTATCGTGGATTTTTCTTTGGAATAGGGAAGACAAAGATTTTTATGTATTCCGCAATCCTTATTAACTTCCTGAACATAATCTTTAATTATTTTTTCATTTACGGCGGATTTGGTATGAAAGGGATGGGTCTAGCCGGATCAGGGTTAGGCTCTACTCTAGCCACAATTTGTGATGCGCTTTTTTACTTTACAGTTTCGCTGTTGCCTTCTTTTAGACATAAATTTAATTATTTCAAAAATTTTAGATTCATTAAATCAATTGCTTCTTCTATAATAAATATATCGCTTCCAGTATCTCTTCAAAATATTTTTATACTTGTAGGATTTTTAAGTTTTATAGCTATTACAGGATTTATAGGAACAGCAGAACAAGCAGCAAGTACTGTAATTTTTTCAGCGTTACAATTTTCACTTATGCCTTGTTTTGGATTTGGAATTGCCATTCAAACTCTTGTTGGTAACAGTCTGGGTTGTGAAGATATTCAGAAAGCAAAATATTACTGTTATGAAACAAGTAAACTTGCTACTGCTTATACACTTCTTGTAGGCATTATTTTCATAACTGTTCCTAGATTAGTACTTAATCTAATAACAAATGAACAGAATGTTATTGAAACTGCTGCGCCGGCATTAAGAATTGCTGGTGTTGGACAAATATTTTATGCAATAGGTGTTGTACTTGCGAACGGATTACAGGCAGCAGGGCAAACTTTATATGTAATGTTGTCTGAAGTAATTGTTAATTGGTTTGTATTTGTTCCAATCGCTTATTTCTTGGGAGTATTTCTGAAATTTGGCTTATTGGGCGCTTGGTCTGCACTTCCATTTTATGTCATCCTATATGCAACCGTTATATTCTTAAAATTTAAATTTGGTAATTGGGAAAAGTATAAGCGGGTGTGACACAAATAACTTGACAATCTTATCTACTAAGGATATATTTATTACGTAAAAATGAAGAAAACTACATATTTCATATTGTTTATTATTCTTTCCGCTATCATAACTTATGCGGGAGTTGATCTGTTAAAATTTTCTGCTCGCAGCCAAAACGGTAATGTTGTTGTTGCCTGGCAGACAGTCGCAGAATCAAACCTTAATCATTTTGTTGTAGAAAGAAAAACTGTTAACGGTAGTTTTATGGAACTTGGAAATGTATCTCCTCGTTCAGATAAAAATTATGAATATGTTGATCAATCTGCATTTAAAACTTCGGATCAATTATACGTTTATAGATTAAAAATAGTTGATAACGACGGTGCTGTTTCTTATTCCGAGGAAAAAGCTGTTGCACATAATGTTTCCAGTGTAAAAAGAACCTGGGGCAGCATTAAAGCTTTATTCCGATAATCTTTTCTTCCGCTTTGAACCACTTCTTATTTTAACCGATAAAATCTTTCATGTTCAAGACAAATCTTCAAATATATTTAGCTTCAAAATCACCCAGACGAAGAAAGCTGCTTAAACAATTAGGAATTTCCTTTAGATCTTTTTCAGTTGATATTAATGAAGAAGTATTAGATGGAGAACATCCGATTAAAACCGTCCGTAGACTTGCCCTTCACAAATCTGAATTGGCTAGTTTGAAAGTGAGGAACGGAATTATTATCACCGCTGATACAATTGTTGTTCTTAATAAGGAAATTATCGGCAAACCAAAGAATGAAAAAGGTGCTTACAAGATTTTGTCAAGACTAAGTGGAAAGACTCATTTAGTTTTTACAGGATTTGTTGTGAAAAATTTAATGAACGGAAAAAGTATTGTAGACTATGAAAGAACGAAAGTTTCATTCAGGGAATTAACATCAAAAGAAATTCACGATTATATTAAAACCGGAAGTCCGATGGATAAAGCCGGGGCTTACGGAATTCAAGATGATTTTGGTGCAGTGTTTGTAGAAAAAATTGATGGCTGTTATTATAACGTAGTAGGTCTTCCGCTTGCTAAACTTTACCGATCATTAATGGAAATTTTGTGAATTGTTTGAAAAACTAAAAAAGAATCTCGTAATATCTCTTCTGCTTACCGCAATTATTTTCTTTCTATTCGGTGTCCTAACTGATTTTAATTCTATTATTAATTCATTCAAAAAATTTAACTGGTTCTTATTGCCGGTTCTTTTATTCTTTTCATTAGGGAATTATTTTATTCGATTCATCAAATGGGAATTTTATTTAAGATTATTGAAAATCAAAATTGCAAGATTACTCTCAGCTAAAATATTTTTTTCCGGATTAGCAATGAGCGCATCCCCTGCAAAGATGGGCGAGGTACTAAAATCTTTCTTGCTTAAAGAAACAATAAATGAACCAATTTCTAAAACTGCTTCAATTATTTTTGCAGAAAGATTAACTGATTTTTTATCATTAACTTTTCTAGCAATAATTGGCGGATTATATTTCCATTATAATAGTGTATTGATATACTTCGTCGGATCTTTCTTCATAATATTGATAGTTGTAATTAGCAACCGGGTCATTGCTGAATACCTAATAATGTTATCTGCAAAAATACCTTTCATAAAAAATCAAATTTCTAATATTAAAAAACTTTATGAAAGCGCTTATATATTACTTCAACCAAAGGCAATCTTCTCAATGCTTGGTGTAAGTATCGTCTCATGGTTTTTCGAGTGTTTTGGATTTTATTTGATTCTCTTTAACTTTGAACAGAGTTTTTCTATTCTATGGTCAACATTTGTTTATGCATTTTCGATAATAGCCGGTGCTGTTTCAATGCTTCCAGGCGGATTAGGTATAACGGAAGGTTCATTAAGTTTAATCTTGATTAAAGGCGGGATTCCTAACGAGACTGCAATTGCTACAACGATTATTATTAGAATGGTGACTTTATGGTTCGCGGTAACTCTTGGTTTGATTGTTTTGTTTTTTCTGCGCAGGGAGTATAATAATTCATTGAATAAAACACGGAGTAATAATGGCTAAGTACAAAAAAATAGTAGTTCCAAACGAAGGCGAGAAGATTACAATTAAAGACGGCAAGTTGTCAGTTCCAAATAATCCGGTTATTCCTTTTATAGAAGGAGACGGAACAGGTCCCGATATATGGTTTGCTTCTAAAATGGTTTTTGATGCCGCTGTTGAAAAAGCTTACAATGGAAAAAAGAAAATTGTTTGGATGGAAGTTTTTGCCGGAGAAAAAGCTGTCAAGAC
>JAHEZQ010000046.1 GCA_023250955.1 Melioribacter sp.
GTTGTAATTCGAAAACCTGCAACACCTGGAAAAGAAAATTTGATTCCAGTGGTTATGCAAGGACATCTTGATATGGTAGCTGAAAAGAATGCAGATGTTAAACATGATTTTGAAAAAGATCCGATCCAACCTTATATTGATGGCGATTGGGTAAAAGCTAAAGGAACGACACTTGGCGGCGACAACGGTGTTGGAGTTGCTGCAGCTCTTGCAATCATGGAATCGAAAGATCTTGAACACGGTCCAATTGAAGCGTTATTTACTCTTGATGAAGAAACCGGATTATTCGGCGCACAAGCACTTAAGTCCGGATTTTTAAACGGAAAAATATTGATGAATTTAGATTCCGAAGAAGATGGTGCACTATATATTGGTTGCGCAGGTGGACAAAATACATTTGTGAAATTCAAATCTGCTTTGAATGATGTTCCGGCCAATACAGTAGCACTCGAAATTAAAGTGTCAGGATTGAAAGGTGGGCATAGCGGATTAGATATTAATACAGGTCGGGGTAATGCAATCAAACTGATGACACGTCTATTACACGAGTTGAATTACACATTCGGTATTCGTCTTGTAAGTATTAACGGAGGAAGTAAACACAATGCAATTCCTAGAGAAACATTTTCTGTAATTCGTGTAGCTAAAAAGTTTGCTGGAGAGACTCTAATCTATATCGAGAGATATAATAAAATTGTTCAGTCTGAATTATCATCAGTCGAACCATCATTAAATGTTGTTGCAGTGGAAACAAAATCTAAAACTAAGGTGATGGATAAAACTACAACAAAGAATTTGATTGATTCTCTTTACGCAGTTCCTAATGGTGTTATAAAAATGAGTGCTGATATTACGGGTTTAGTTGAGACATCTACAAATCTAGCGGTTGTTGTTACAAAAGGTAAAGAAGTTGTTGTAACACTAAGTCAACGAAGCTCTGTTGAATCTGAAAAAAATGATATCTCAAATTCAATCGCTGCATTTTTTAAACTTACAAAAGCAAAAGTAAAGCAAAGTGATGGTTACCCTGGCTGGAAACCGGATATTCATTCTCCGGTGCTTGGTGTAATGAAAAAAGTTTACAATCAAATGTACAACGGTGAACCTGAAGTAAAAGCAATTCATGCTGGTCTTGAATGCGGCATAATTAAGGAACGTTATCCTGATATGGATATGATCTCGTTCGGTCCAACGCTCATGGATGTTCACTCACCAGATGAGAAAATTAAGATTAGTACTGTTCCTAAATTCTGGTCTTTATTAACAACAGTTCTGAAAAATATTCCTTCTAATTAATCTACTTAAATCTTGCTCTTACTATTTAAATGTAAGAGCAAGATTATTAATAAAGATTCTTTCGAGATTACATGGAAAATCATATCACAACTAAACCTGAACCAAGTATTTTCTTCCGGTGGGGAATCCTACTCTTTGTAAGTCTTGCAATGTTCGGCAATTATTATATTTATGATAGCATAAGTCCGCTTGCAGATCTTCTTGCCAAACAATTAAAATTTTCCGATTCCAACATTGGATTGCTTCAAGGTATTTACAGCGTTCCAAATGTTTTTATGGTTTTGATCGGTGGAATCATAATTGATAAAATCGGTACACGTATTTCAACTTTTATTTTTACGCTGCTATGTTTGACCGGTGCAATTATCACAGCTTCATTTAGTGATATTACAATGATGGCTATCGGTCGTCTAGTATTTGGTCTTGGTGCAGAATCAATGATAGTTGCTGTTACAACTGTAATTGGCCGTTGGTTTAAAGGAAGACAATTATCATTTGCATTCGGATTAAATCTAACACTTGCGCGGCTCGGTTCATTTGCCGCACTTAATTCTCCAACTTGGGCTAAATCACTTTATGAGTATTGGCAAACACCACTTTTAATTTCAGTTGCTGCAGGTGTGATTTCAATAGCTGCTGTTATAATTTATTGGGGAATGGATGCATACTCGGAGAGAAATTTTTCATTGCGCCCCGTCCCTAAGCAGGACAAAATTATTTTTAAGGAGATTTTTAGTTTCTCTACTTCTTACTGGTTCGTTGTAATGTTGTGCGTTACTTTTTATTCTGGAATTTTTCCATTCCAAACTTTTGCTGTTAAATTTTTTATGGAAACACACGGTACCACACGAGAGATGGGCGGATTTCTATCTAGCATGTTAACACTTTCTGCAATGGTCTTAACTCCGCTTTTTGGTTTACTTGCCGATTACATCGGTAAACGTTCTTTGCTTATGATGTTTGGTTCAATGCTTCTAATTCCTGTCTATTTATTGATGGCATATACTCATATTTCACTATACGTACCAATGGCAATGATGGGAATTGCATTCTCACTCATTCCCGCTGTAATGTGGCCATCAGTTGCAATCATTGTAGATGAAGCAAAACTGGGAACAGCTTACGGACTGATGACTATGATACAAAATATTGGTCTTGCCGGATTTAATTTTTTAGTCGGTTGGGCAAATGATTTTAGTGGGGGATATACAGCCGGTATGTGGATTTTCTCTTCACTTGGTTTCTTTGGATTATTATTTGCGTTTTTACTTAGACGAAGTGAATTGGGAACGCACGGTCATGGACTAGAAAAAGGGATCGCCAAGACAGAGTAATTTTTTGTAAATTTGTTCTGAAAAAATTTTGATTACCTGATGAAAATTATTAGCAAACTTGTTATAGTCATAATTATTGTTACTACCGGAATTACAGCCAATGCTCAATCATTTGGTTTTGGATGTTTGGGTTTAAGCGGATTCTATGCTGGATTCTCAAAACAAAATTATGACAATCCGGGATTGAATGAGTACATCAGTCAAAGAATTAATATTCTTGATCCTTCCAAAAATATAATTACTGATAAAATAGAATTTACACAGGGAACAGGTTATAGAGTTGGTGCAAATTTTTTTAGAGCTAAGTGGGATAAATTTTTCATTTCTGCAAAAGGTTATTATCAATTCCTAAAAGAATCAAATGAAATTTCTGCTCAATTACAAAATGTAGATACAAGAGAAAAATATCAGTTAACAATGAACCACTGGGGAGTTGGAATAGATTTCGGCGTTCCAATATTCTGGATTCTTGATTGGAAAATTGCTGAGGCCAATGTTACGTTTTATAATACCGAATTTTCTCAAGAAGCATTTTTGAATAATGTCTCTCAGGGTGAAATTAAATTCAAACCTGATAAAAATAATATCGGATATTTTATTGGCACTGGTCTTATCCTACACCTTGTTCCGGATTATATCAGCATAGAAGGAACAGCAGGTTATAATATTATTCAAATAGATAAACTCAGCATTGATTCCGGAATCACAATTCCATCAGCTTCTTCTTCAAAAAAAGCAATTGAAAAAGGAGGCTTAAGTATTACTCTTCAACTTAATGTAGGATTTCCACTTTGATGAAACAATCACAGCTCGATAAAGCATCAGTAATAGCAATCCGTGATTGCATGGGAACACAACCAAGCGAAACTGTTCTAATTGTAACGGATGAATTCAAAAGAAAAATTGGTTACTCACTTTTTCAAAATGCAAAACTATTGGGGCATGAAGCTGTTTATCTTGAATTCAAATCTAGAGAAATGCACGGGCAGGAACCACCTCAGCAAATAGCAGAGATGATGAAATTGTTTGATGTTGTATTATGCCCAACTTCTAAATCTCTAACTCATACTAATGCTCGTAGAAATGCTTCAGCACTTGGAGCGCGTATTGCTACTTTCCCCGGGATAACTGAAGAAATAATGATCCGCGGTTTAAATGCTGATTATAAAAAAATCGCTGCACTTACAATAAAGCTTCAAGAAATTATGAATGATGTTAATATTGTTAGAGTTACTTCAGCTCTTGGAACTGATATTACAATGGATATCTCAGGAAGAAAAGCTTTACCAAGTAAAGGTTTATTCCATAAGAAAGGCGAGAGCGGAAACTTGCCGACCGGTGAGGCATACATAGCACCGTTAGAAGATAAGACTAACGGAGTATTTTATGTTGATGGTTCAATGGCAAGCATAGGTGTTATAAAAGGGAAACCAATTAGAATAGAAGTTAAAGATGGGTACGCTGTAAATGTATCTGGCGGAAATCAAGCAAAGAAGTTGGACGATACTTTAAATAAGTATGACAAACTTGCAAGAAATATTGCAGAATTTGGAATCGGAACAAATTATAAAGCTAAGCTGAGCGGAATTTTACTTGAAGATGAAAAAGTTATGGGTACGATACACATTGCGTTAGGAGACAATAAGTCTATGGGTGGATTAGTTGATGTACCTATTCATTTAGACGGAGTTGTGAAAAAACCAACAGTCTTTTTTGATGAAAAAATGATAATGAAAAGTGGTAAACTGCTTATATAATTGATTTTCAAATCTTGAATTAATTCCCATCTAAAATTTTGAAATAAATAAAATTGAAAAACCACCTCTAATTTTTGTATATTTGCCGACCAAAAAATCCCAAGACTATGAAAATACTAAACCAACTCAACGACGCACAGCGCCTAGCTGTTGAATACAATTCCGGTCCACATATGATTGTTGCCGGTGCCGGATCCGGAAAAACACGTGTTTTGATGCATAAAATAGCTTTTTTAATTGATAAAGGATTAGATCCTGCCGAAATTCTTGCCTTAACATTTACTAATAAAGCAGCAAAAGAAATGAAAGAAAGAATTAAGGGGCTCATTGGTAAAAAGGCAGAAAATCTTTGGATGGGAACTTTCCATTCAATATTTGCACGAATGTTAAGAGTGGAATCTGATAAGCTTAATTATAAATCTAATTTTTCAATTTACGACCGAGAAGATTCACAATCACTTGTTGGCAACATCATGTCGAACCTTAACATTAATCTTGATAATCTTTCTCCGAATGGAGTTCAACATAAGATCAGTTACTTAAAAAATCAGATGGTGACACCTGAGGAGTATTTAAAACATTTAGCGACTACTCCGTCTGATAAAAAAATTGGCGAGATTTATACTGAATACAATAAGAGATTATTTGAAAACAATGCAATGGATTTTGATGATCTTCTTTTAAAACCGATTGAACTTTTTGAGAACAATGAAAAAATTCTAAACAAATACAAAAAGATGTTTAAATATATTTTGGTAGATGAATATCAAGATACGAATAAAGCGCAGTATGAACTCTTAAAAATGTTAAGTCCTCTGAAAGACAAAGTCTGTGTTGTTGGGGATGATGCCCAGAGTATTTATAGCTGGCGCGGAGCAGAAATAAAAAATATGCTCAACTTTAAAAAAGATTTTAAAGGATCAAAAATTTTCCGTTTGGAACAGAATTATCGTTCAACCAAAATGATCTTAATGGCTGCTGATTCAGTTATAAAAAATAATGTTGGACAAATACCAAAAACACTTTGGACGAATAACAATGATGGTGAAGAACTTACAATATTGAAAGCTTCTGATGAAAAAGATGAAGGATTCCAGATAGCAAAAAGAATTAAGAAAGAAATATCCACCCGAAAATTATCGTTGAATGATATAGCGATCTTTTACAGAATAAATTCTCAATCACGCGCTCTTGAAGATGCATTCCGAAGAGAAAAGATCCCTTATAAAATTGTTGGAGGTGTTGAATTCTACAGAAGAAAAGAAGTGAAAGATGTTTTAGCTTATTTAAGAATGTTATCAAATCAAAATGATGAAGAAAGTTTACTCCGCATAATGAATTTTCCGCAAAGAGGAATTGGTAATACATCAATTTCTAAAATGATTGCATTTGCCCGTAAGCTGGAAATTTCGTTATTCACAACAATGTCTAGAGTGTTTGAAGTCATCGAAGTGAAAGAGAGAATCCAAAAAAATGTTAAACAGTTCAAACTTCTTTTAGATAAGTACATTGATCTAAAAAATAAATTATCAATTGGTGAATTAACTGCAGCTTTAGTTGATGAACTTGGCATTCTAAAAATTTACAAAGAAGAAGGCACTCAAGAGTCAATGTCAAGGTATGATAATATTCAAGAATTAGTTTCTGCGGTTCAAGATTACAGCAAATCAAATCCGGATTCTTCACTTGATGATTTTCTTTCTGAAGTTTCGTTAATAGCTGGTGTTGATCAATATGATGAAAAAGTAAATTCAGTAACAATGATGACAATACATAGTGCTAAGGGATTGGAATTTCCTGTTGTTTTTGTTACTGGATGCGAAGAAGATATTTTCCCACTTAGTCAGAAATTTGATAACGATTCAAAGTTGGAAGAAGAAAGAAGATTATTCTATGTGGCAGTAACTCGTGCAAAAGAAAAAGTGTTTATAAGTTATGCACGTTCAAGATATCGTTTTGGTGAAGTTGCTTATCAAAGTAAATCCAGATTCTTAGATGAATTAGATGAATCTACATACGAAGAGATGAATGGAGCTAGCGGAAGAAAAGCCGGTAGAAAGAAAAAAACATATTACGATGAATTTTATCAGGGAAGTTACGATGAGTATGATCAAGAAAGACGTTCGCTTCGAGTAGGAAGCCGGGTAACTCATTCGGTATTTGGAATGGGGAAAATATTACAAATAACTGGTGTTGGAGACATGCAGAGAGTAACGATTAGTTTTGAGGAATTTGGACCGAAACAATTGCTAACAAAGTTTGCTAATCTTAAACTAGTATAACGGTATATCAAATAAATATTTAATTGGAGATCTAAAATGAAACTTGGTGTATTAACTGGTGGTGGTGATTGTCCCGGATTAAATGCAGTAATTAGAGCTGTTGTAAGAAAGGCACTACAATCAAATTATGAAATAATTGGAATCAAGGAAGGTTGGAAAGGATTATTAGAAAAAAAATATATAAAACTTGATCGTGAATCTATTTCTGGGATTTTACATCGTGGTGGAACTATTCTTGGTACTTCAAGAACAAATATTTATAAAGAGAAAGATGGCGAATCAACAGTAATAAAAAATATGTTAGAAGCACATATTGATGCTATCGTTGCCATCGGTGGTGAAGACACTTTGGGAGTTGCTTCAAAATTATTTAAAGCCGGTGTCCATGTTATAGGCGTTCCTAAAACAATTGATAACGATTTAAACGCTACAGACTTTACCTTTGGATTTGATACTGCTGTTAACGTAGCAACTGAAGCTATTGATCGTCTTCATACTACTGCAGAATCACACAACCGCGTTATGGTTGTAGAAGTAATGGGACGTCATGCGGGATGGATAGCTGTTTATTCAGGAATTGCAGGCGGTGCTGATATTATTTTAGTTCCTGAAAAACAATACGATATTGAAGAAGTATGTAATATCTTAAAGAAAAGACATGCAACTGGAAAAAGTTTCAGCATTGTTGTTGCTTCTGAAGGTGCTGTAGCCAAAAAATCCAATAATGGTAAAGAAGGAGATATGATTCTTCAGGATCAAAAATTGGATTCTTTCGGTCATGTTCGACTTGGTGGAATTGGGTATATGTTAGCTGAAGAAATTGAAAAAAGAACTGGGTTTGAAACTCGAGCTACAGTTCTTGGACATATTCAAAGAGGTGGAACTCCAACAGCATTTGATAGAGTATTAGCTACAAGATTTGGAGTATTTGCTGCTGAGCTTGTAGAGAAAGGTCAATGGGGCCAGATGGCAGCGCTAAAGGGCAATGAAATTGTTGCTGTAAGTCTTGCTGAAGCGACTGGTCAATTAAAAACTGTTGATCTAGAATTATTAAAAGTAGCCGGTACTTTTTTTGGTTGATTTTTATAGCTTTGTTATAATAAAAGATTATCAATCTTTTATGTTGACAATAACAATTGCGCTAATTATATTGCTATTGTTTCCAGCCGAAACAACAAATTCTAGTTCTATTTTATGTTCCTTGCTTGCAAGGGTTTGTTATATTATGAAAGAGAGTTTTGTTTCATAGAAGTAAATATATTTTCACCAGCCACAGCCGAAAGAAATACAGCCGAATTTATCAACAGCCGAGTTGTAAAATTATTTTATAACTCACAGAGAGGGTGCTTATGAAAAACAAATTAACAATTTTTGCAATTATAACGTTAATAAGTTTTAACGTTTTATTTGCGCAAGTTCCCACCGCACCAGTTGCTTCAGCCGCAACTTCAGTAACTGCTACTTCCTTTACTGCAAATTGGGCAGCAGGTGGTGGGGCAGCAGAAACATCTTATTACATTGATGTTTCTACCAGTAATACTTTCGCTTCATTTGTTACAGGTTATAATAATCTAAACGTGGCACTTTCTGGTGCTGGACCATTTTCATTTTCGGTTACTGGTTTAACAGCAGGACCAACTTATTATTATCGTGTAAGAGGATTTAATTTAAGCGGAAGCAGTACGAATTCTAACACAATTACTGTTGCTGGTATTCCTGTTGCAACAGCAGCCACTTCAATTACTAATGCTGGTTTCACTGCCAACTGGAATGCTGTGACTGGCGCCGTTACTTATACATTAACTGTTCCAGGAGCCGCAGGAAGTCCTTTCACATTAATTGCTGGTACATCACAACCAGTAGCAGGTTTAACTGCAGGAACTGCATATACATATTCAGTTCAAGCAGTAAGTGGAAGTACAAGCAGTGCTTCAAATACAATTAATGTAACTACAATTCCTGCTGATCCAGTTTCTGCAGCAGCTTCAAATGTTGCAGGGACAAGTTTTTCTGCAAATTGGATTGCTTCAACAGGTGCAACTGGGTATTATTTAGATGTTGCAACTGATGTTGGCTTCACAACTTTTGTTACCGGTTTCAATAACTTAGCAATCGGAGCCGTTACTACTTATTCTGTAACAGGTTTATCAGCTAGTACACCATATTGGTATCGAGTTCGTGCATTCGATAGTGGTGGTACAAGTGGAAATTCTGGATCTCAGACTACAACTACAGGTCCTCTGGCAAATGCAGCAACGTTAATAACCCAGACATCATTTCAAGCAAATTGGAGTGTTGCTACTGGTTCACATTTTCTTCAAGTATCTACTAGTTCATCATTTGGATCATTCGTTGGTGCATTTGATGGAACGGTTGATTTAGGTGCCGTTGGTAGTACAAGTGTTGCAGGTCTTACACCAGGAACCACATACTATTATCGTTATTCAATACTTGCAGCCACTGCTCCATTTTCTAATACTATTACTGTACTAACAGTACCTGCTGCACCTGTTTCATCAGCGGCTTCAAATATTGCCGGCACTAGTTTATCAGCAAATTGGGCAGCTTCAACTGGCGCTACAGGATATTATTTAGATGTTGCAACAGATGCTGGTTTTACAACATTTGTAACAGGATTTAATAATTTAGATGTAAGTAATGTTACAACTTATTCTGTAACAGGTTTGACTATTGCTACGCCATATTATTATAGAGTTCGCGCTTATAATGCAAGCGGTACAAGTGAAAATTCTGGTTCACAGAATCCTACTACAGGTCCAGCAGTACCTGCTCTTGGAGCGAGTCCTGCAAATTATGCAGTAGGTGTTACGGTTCTTCCTTCATTTGCTTGGTCAGGCGGTGCAACTTGGGAATTCCAAATAGATGATAATAGTGATTTTAGTTCTCCTATAACTCTTTCTCCTGCTTACGTAGCAACTAATGCATTCTATAATTTTACATATACTACAACTTCAAGTAGTGTACTTGCAAATGGTACTACTTATTATTGGAGAGTGAGAAAAACCGGTCCTCCAAACAGTGATTGGACAACGACAAGTCAATTTACTACCGTTAATGCTGCTAAACCAATAATTAATCCAGTATTATCTGGAGTAACAACAGCATTTATATCATGGCATCCTGTACCATTCTCTTCTGGTTTATATTATGATCTCTTATGGTCTACAAGTGCAAACATGAGTGGTTATACAACAGTTACAAGATTGGATACTACTACATATACATTAACAAACTTAGCTCAGGGAACAACATATTATGTTCAAGTACGTGCTAAGAATACTGCAGGTACGGTAATAATTGCTTATTCAACAGTAACTACTGGTTTCACTGCATTAGGACCACCAATACCTTATCGATCATATCCTATAGATGGTGCAACAAGTTATGCATTAAAACCGACTTTTTTCTGGTACATCAAGGGTAACGAACCATTTCTAGATTATGAAATTAGATACAGAGATTTCACGGCAGCCCAAGCTTATGGCGCTCCTCAAGTAACATCAACGTCAAATCATACATATAAAACTATTGGTGTTGATCTTGTTGCTGGGCATACATATTACTGGCAAGTAAGATCAAAAATTGGCGGTCAATATTCTAACTGGTCAACTGCTGGTGACTCGTCATTTGTAATGTATACAAGTTTGGCAGGAGCTCCTGTTATTCCTTATACTGCTTGGCCAAGTGGTGGATCAGTTGTTTATGTAAATCCCCCAACGTTTTATTATTACATTGATGTTTACGCAACTGGTTTAGAATTTCAAGTTGAATATTCTTCAAGTTCAGCGGTTGATGGTGGTGGTAATTTTACAACATCTCCTGTTGTTTTAGGTTGGTCTTCTAGCTTATTCGCAGAAGGAACAGCATCATTAATACCACTTAATACTTATTATTGGCATGTAAGATCGAGATTGGCGGCAAATCATGCTTCAGTATCCGCATGGTCTTCAGCAGCAGATTTTTCTGTTGCAAGTACTGCTAGCGGAGCTGCAACAACTCCAATTCCTTCTACTCCGGTTGGTGGACAAATAATTGACAGTCCGCTTTCTGCTATAACATTATATTGGTCAGCAGCTTCAACACAATCTCTTGATTATGAAGTTGTTATTGCGCAGAGTTCAAGTGTAGACGGTTTAGGAAAGTTAAATCATCCATTAGCAACTTCATCTGGATGGACAGTCACTGATCCTACCAACTCAATATTAGTAACTGCAATACCATACACTGTAACTCCTGGTGCAACATATTACTGGCAGGTACGATCGAGATTATCTGCAAATACTTCTCTTATGTCACCATGGTCTATGGTAGCTAGTTTTTCAACCGCCGCTGGTTCATCGTCAGTAGTGCCTCTTGTAATTACTCCAAACTACTTACAGCCGATAAATACTTCTTCCGCAATTTTAACATGGAAAATTCCAGTTCCGTCTGAGTCACATCTTAAATATGATATTCAGTATTCCAAAAATTCGGACTTTACTAATTCGGTAACCAAAACAAATGTAGATGAACCGGTAGCACAAGTAACCGGATTAGAACCAAATTCCGTTTATTATTGGAGAGTATTATCGAAGAACGACGTTGGTTCCGTTTCTAACTATTCTTCAACTGGTACATTTAAAACAGGCAATATTACTGATGTAGAAGAAAGACAAGTATTACCAACAGCTTTTGAGTTATCACAGAATTATCCTAATCCATTTAATCCAACAACAAAGATTGCTTATACTCTTCCGCAGACTTCTTTCGTAAGCATTAAGATTTACGATATGCTAGGACGCGAAGTAAAATCTCTAATTAATAACGAGATGTTAGCAGGTAATCATAATGTTGATTGGAATGGAGAAAATAATTCAGGTTTCAAAGTATCAAGCGGGACATACATCTACAGAATAACCGCTGGTAATTTTGTTGCCGTAAAGAAAATGATATTAATTAAATAATTAAAAAAATATTTAATAACTCAAAAGTTTACGAGGTTAATATGAAAAAGTTAAGTGCATCAATCTTCTTCCTGGTTATCATAGCAGTGATTGGACTTGCTCTTTACGCTTGTCACCAGGCATATTTTGCATAACTCTAATTGATTTTTAATTAGAAGACTTATAAATTATGAAAGGTCATCTCGGAATATCGGGATGACCTTTTTGTTTTAAGCCAATTGGCTTTTCTACATATTTTCTCCTACCATTTTGCAACATTGATTCACAGTTTAAACCCAGAGAAATTTAGTCCGAGAACTATAAGATGTTTAATTTTGCAAGTCATTTCATTATATTCTCGGCGTAAAAATTGGAGAAAATTATGCCAAAGAATTATGTCTCTAACAAAGACGAAACTATTAGATTGTTTGAGAATGATTTTTTGGAAGCATTGTCAAGAGTTCATTGGACAGTTCCTTTATGGTTGTTCATACCAATTATTTCATTTTTATTATTCCGTGGTTTTTACATTTACGGTTTATCAATATCCGATTCTTTGTTGTTAATATTAGCGGGAATATTTGTTTGGACCTTCACTGAATATTTTTTGCACAGATTTGTTTTTCATTATATGCCGAAGAGTGCATTTGGAAAGAGGATTCATTTTTTAATTCATGGAATACATCATGACTATCCAAAGGATTCCAAAAGATTAGTAATGCCACCAACAGTAAGTCTTCCACTTGCTGCATTATTTTTTATTTTATTTGACACTATAATGAATAATGAGTATGTACTTCCATTCTTCGCAGGATTTTTAATTGGATATTTATTTTATGATATAACTCATTATGCAATCCATCATTTTAATATGCATAACAAGTTTTGGTTAGCTATAAAAAATCATCATTCAAAACATCATTATCAAAATCCGAGTCTAGGATATGGAGTAAGTCAACCTACATGGGATTATGTCTTCGGGACTTCATTCCCAGAGAAAGAAGAAAGTATAAGTGAACCGCTTGAATAAAAATTATTTTTGTTTATTAATTACTTTCAACAAAGAATTATCCAGTAGAATAAAAGGATTGCAATTGAAATCTCTCCGTACTTCGGTAATACTTAGTATGATAGTTATTTTTTCTCTTCCAAGCTGCACATTAAACTTAAAAGCAGAACCTGAAATATTTGTTAGATTTAATCAATTGGGCTATAAACCAAATGATATTAAAATTGCTGTAGTGTTATCTTATAGCAAGTTGGAAGGTAAATCAATTTGTATCTACAATAAAAAGAAAAAAGAAAAAATCTTTGAATTAAATTTAGAAAATAATCTTGGCGCTTATGGTAATTTCCCATATACCTATAAAATAGATTTCAGTTCAGTTACATCAATAGGAGAATTCTATTTTAAGTTTGCTCAACAGAATTCCTATACTTTCAAAATAGATGAAAATATTTATAATGGGTTAGCAGATTCACTTCTTCAATTTTTTCGAGTTCAGAGGTGCGGGTATACAGATCCATTCTTACATAAAGTTTGTCATATCTCTGATGCCACTAGTATAATAGATGGACAAAAGGTAATTGCAAAAACTATAGATGTAACCGGAGGCTGGCATGACGCAGGAGACTATGTAAAATTTTTAAATACAACTGCGGTAGCAACATACCTGTTATTATTTTCTTATGATTTTGATCCTGTTAAATTTGGATTTGATTCAAATAAAAACGGAACACCTGACATTTTAGAAGAAGCTAAAGTTGGTTTGGATTGGATGCTTAGAAGTTTCTACACTAAAAATAAATTAGTGACACAGGTTCAGGATTTACGTGATCATGAAGTTGGTTGGCGTTTACCCGAAGAGGATGCACTTGGATATGATCGTCCTGCTTTTGTGGGGATAGGGAAAAATCTAATTGGAATTTATGCAGCGACAATGGCGTTAGCTTCACGAATATGGGATAATAAATTTCACTTTCCTGAATTTTCCAAGAAATGTTTAACTGCTGCGGAAAATATTTATTCGATCAGAAACCAAGTTAAGGATATAGATAGCAGCGGAAGCGGAATGTATCTGGACAAAAATTTTGAAGGTAAGCTGGCTCTTGGAGCTGTTGAACTTTATATGACAACATTTCAAACTAATTATTTAAATGATGCAACTACATTGGCAGATCAAGCCGGTTCTGATTTTTGGTGGAGCTGGGGCAATTTGAATTCTCTTGCTCATTATAGATTGGCAAAATTTATTCCCAGATTCACTGATTTTATCGTAAAAAATTTAGAAGAATTCAATAACAGAAAGAAAAAAAATTTATTTGAAAAGGGTACCGACTTAACTTGGGGAACTAATGTTACTTTATTAGGAATAACTTTACAAAATATTCTTTATAAAAAATTAACAAATGATTCCAAATACGATTCAGTTGCATCATCTCAAAAAGATTATGTCCTTGGGAAAAATCCATGGGGAATAAGTTTTATATCGGGATTTGGTAAGAATTACACGAAAAATTTTCATCATCAGATTTCTTTTTTGAAAAAGAAATTACCGGGCGGATTTTCTGCCGGACCGGCAACAAAGGATTTTGTTGATAAAGCAAAAATCAGTTATGATAAACAAGATATGTATTTGAGATTCCAGACTGAAAATGATTATTACAGAGACGATAGAATGGATTATATAACAAATGAGCCAACAATAACTGGAAATGCAACAGCTATTTTTGTTATAGGCAACATGGTTTCAGGCAACAAATGACTCTGTGTTTTATTTTGATGCACACAATTCTCTATTCTCACTATTAGATTCTCTGTGTATTAAAAATTAACATTTTCAGCTGAAAAATTGATATTCTTTGGCATAGGAGTTGGCTTTATTATGATGTATAAAATCTAAAAAAGGTCAGAATATGATAAATTCTATACGACGAATCCCTTCTGGATTTTCTTTTATTGATAAAAACTGGGGTGGAATCTATAGAGGTGGAAGCTACTTGGTGATAGGACCACGAAAATCCGGTAGGACTTTATTAGGTTTGCAATTTGCGCTTGAAGCTGCAAAATCTTCCGAGGTATGCTTATATTTTACATTAATGCGTCCTAAAGATTTAATGATTCAAGCTGCTTCATTGAATTTTGATATACAGTCGTATATGAACCAAAATCTTTTAATTGTTGTACGTGTTCTTCCACCAAATAATGTTTATGAAATGTATAATCCCGATGATTATCTTGTAGAGTATATTAATGATATTATTACTGTTGTAGATCAATACCATCCGACAAGAATTATCTTTGATGAGTTAACTCCGTTTGTAGGATTTAAAAATCAAAATTATCTAATAGATTCATTTGTTAGTACTTTGGAAACAATTGAAGAAAAGGATATTACAAGTTTGTTCTTAATCAGTGAACCAGCTACTCCTAAAGCTCAGTCCATTATAAGTGGTTTATCTGAACATGTTACAGCAACAATACAATTGAAAAAAGAAACCTCGGAAAAAGGAGATCGTTTTCAGAACGGAATAGTTACTATCACACCAAATGTAGGGCATACAGAAGGTCAGTTTAGCTCAGAATATAAAATCGAACCTTATAAAGGTGTTACAACAGAATTTACTCCCGCAACATCTGTTACTGAAGAATTGCCTAGTATGCCAAAAAGTAGAAATTTTAACAAACCGACGCGAATAGAAATTCCATCTGAACCATATGCATTTTCAAACATTTATAATTATAATGATTTTCTCCTGATACTTAATAACCAAATTGCCTTATATAAAAGTACTGGACAATCATTTAATTTGATTTCATTAAAATTAGATCCTGCTGCACAAATGAGAGGATTATTAAGTGTTCATCAATTACAAAACACATTACGGCTCTCTACCAGCAAAAAAGATAAAATCTGTGTTGTTGAAAATAAAGTTGTAGTTTTATTAATTAAGGGCAGTCTTAAAAGCGCTAGTGAGCTTATTACAACTATGCAAAACAATTTGCCAAGTCACGATCAAGATTATATTAATGCTGTTTTAGAGTATATTTCAATATATAATTTAGAGGTTGATGATCGGATTGATAACGCAGAAACTATGATGGAATATGTTATTGCTTCAGATGCTGATTCACCCCAGAGTTATCAGCCGCTCAATAAGTATATTGGGTGATGAATAAACTTATAAAAATACTTTTTTTATTTTTATTTGCTATCGCTCTTCCTATTCTTTCTCAGAACAAGTATGAAGAACTAAAACGTCAAGCAGTGGTCTTGATGACAGAAGGAAGATATAGCGAAGCCATTGAACAATTAAATAAATATATAGAAGCATATCCGCGTGAAGCAGATGGATATTATAAACGAGGATTATGTTATGAACAAAAACCTGAATATCAATACTCTGTTCTTGACTTACGCCGCGCAGTAAGATTAGATCCTAAAAATTTCGAAATCAAAAGGGACCTTGATCGTGTAATTGGAATCTGGCACGAACAACTTTATCAAAAGATAGATAACCTCACACAAGAAATTACCAAAGATCCCAATAATGTATTAAATTATTTAGAAATTGGAAAATCCTACCGTTGGTTAGAAGAATGGAGAAAGGCAGAAGGTTGGTATGATGAATACTTCAAACGTGATGATAATGTTTCACCTGATGAAATAATTAGTTATACAGAAATTTTAGTTAAGACGGGATCAATAATAAAAGGTGAAATAATATTAAAAAAATATACTATTCGTTATCCAGATGACTGGAGGATATGGAGTAGATATGGATATTATACATTATGGTTAGGTAAATATAAAATTGCTGAAGATGCTTTTAAAACTTCTTTAAGTATTAAACCATTTTTTAAAGAAGCACAAGACGGGCTAGAATTGGCTACTAACAAAGCTAACTTAGCTCAGGAAAATCCGCCGACATTCGAACAAGCAGAAAATAAAAATCCAATTGACAAATTTTATCGTTTGTTAAACGAAGATCCGGAAAATGATACAATTAGATTTAATCTTATCAACGAATTGATTGCAATAAATCGGTATGAAGAGGCATATCAACAATTGCAATATCTACAACCCAAATATAATGAAGAAGATCAGTTTAAGCAGATTTGGAAAAATGTAACTGATTATCGTGATACAACTTTTAATAAGAATATTGAACGATACACAGCAGAAATAAAAGAAAACCCCTCTGACAAAAATGCTGTTATGAAACTTGCAGAATCTTATGCAAACCTTTTTTATTATGATAATGCTATTGAGGTGTTAAATGAATATCTGCAAGATATACCTGAAGACCAGGATCTTGATGCACGTTTTAAATATGCTCAATACTCAGCTTGGAACTATGAATGGGAAAAAGCTATTGTACAAATAGACAAATTACTTACGCTTGATCAAAATAATTTGGATTATCAACTCTTACGGGGTCAAATTGGTGTATGGACCGTACAAGATCTTGATCTTGCTGAAAGATATTTACTAAATGTTCTGGAAGTAAGACCTCAAGACCTAGGTTTGTTATTATCACTTTCATCGCTTTATTCTTGGAAAGATAATTTCAGAGAAGCAAAAAAATATCTTGATATGGCCAAACAAATATCTCCAAATAGTCACGATGTTGAAAAAGCACAAAGTAATTATGAAATTCATCTAGACTCTAATGATGGACAAAAGATTTTTGTTATTAGGGATCTAGCGATAAAACTTAGTGAGGAAGGTAAATGTGAAGAAGCATTAGTAAAGTATGATGAATTTCGTTCTAAACGAAAAGAGTTAACACGGGATGAAATGCTTGAATATGCGGCTATTGCTTCTTGTGCAAAAGAATATACTTTTGCGATTGAGTATTACGATAAAGTATTAAGTGATAAATATGATTTCAGAGTTGCTCTATACAGAGCCAAAAATTATTATCTTAATCATGATACTACTAAAGCATTAAAAGAATTGGAAAATATTAGCAAATTAAATCCTGAAGATGATGAAGCAAGACTTATTTTGGCTGATACTTACGCATTAACAAATCAACTTGATAGGTCAGAAACAATTTATCGTGAACTTAAATCAAAGAAGCAAAATGATTCGCAACAACAAGAATTAATTAATCAAAAAATGATTTTTCTAGGTAAATATTATGCTAAGAATAAATATTTTGATAAGGCTGAACAAATTTTAGAAGAGATGGATAGGGAAATCACAAATCCGGATATGAAAAAAGACCTACGTACGTGTCAATTATTCTTAGGGGATTCATATGTGATAGCAGGGAATTATGGTGATGCAAAAAGTGTTTATAAAAATTTATTAAATAAAGCACAGGACACCTCGGAAGTTAGAATAGTTAAAGAGAGAATTAGTTGGTTACCTCAGACAGGATTGAGCAGCGGTTTATCAAGTTTGGGGAATTTCTTTTCTTTCTTACTTCCAACAAAAATGGGATTAATACCATTTTCCACCTATTATGGAGACAACCAAAATTTTAAACTATATAATTATGGGACTAGATTAGATTTTGGTTTTATAGGATTTTTATCATTAGGTGGTTCATGGTCAAAAACTATTTTAGATAATCCTACTGTTAGTAGAAACCTTACTCAATATAAAGGATTAGCAGAAATTTTATTGTTTAAGAATTTAAACTTATCTGGCTCTTACGGTGTGATTAATATATATGAAGAATCTGATAGACGAATTGGAGATATCACTCTTCGATACGAGAACGAAAATGATTTATCCATTGTCCTTACTTACGAAAATAACGATGCTCGTACAATTCTCTATTCTTCAAATCTAATGAACATTCGAATGAACGCTAATTATTATCGATTTAGTGGATTTTATAACTATAATCGTATTTATGGTATATCAGGTTTTTATAATTACTTCAATTTAGGAGATAATAATGAAGGTAATGATATTCAGTTTCGATTAGGAAAGAAATTTATTTCTAATGGTCATTTTGGTTATGAGTTTTATTTCTCGGATTATGCTTTTATTTCATCTTTGTATTATTCACCACAAAATTTTGTTTCACATAGTATATGGGGAGAACTTAATTGGGAATTCAAGAAACTAAAAGTAAAAGCTGTTGGTAAAATCGGATATGTTCCCAAAGTTGATTTTATATTAAATGAAATATTCGGTGAAGCTATTTATAATCCAACATTAAAGTTAACTATTACAGCTCGATTGGGTGTAGGAAATAACACTCGATATGATTCAAGTTACAAAAATTTGACAGCTTCGTTATTAGCTTATTGGAGTATTTACTAAATTCATTTTATAGAGGACATCTAATATAAAAGTATACGTTATTTTCCCACATAACAGCCATTCCCAAACCCTAGATAGCCTTCTTTTATTATAAAGAATTTATAGATTTTCGCTATGTTCTTTCTTTAAGACTTATGATTAACTTATTTTGTTGCAATAAGTTATTAAAAAAATTATATTCCATCATGATTTGTTCATTATTGAGCCAAAAAACTATTTTGTATGATGTTGGGACAACATCTACTTATTGTTCACTTGAAAAATTTGTTTAATCATCATTAATTATGGCATTCATATTGTTTAACAATATTGCTAATAATATGTATATATAAGTGAGTAATAACAATCAAAAATATCAAATAGCTCTTGATAATAGAGAGTTAAAGCCACCGAAGAGAAATCTTAGTGCTGAAAAACTTAGAGTGATTTTTGTATCAGGATTTTTTTCTCTCTTCTTAATTGTCACAATCATTTTAACTCTTCCGCTAACTGTATTGACTTGGAGTGGTTTGTTTGTTTATTCTTCTATCGTTTCGCTTGTGATTTTCTTATTTATATTATTAATAAGATATTTTGCAACACTGTTCATGGCATATTTTTATGTATCCAAATATACTGTTCAGCAAAAAGCTGGATATTACCCGTTTATCTCAATAATTGTTCCGGTTTATAATGAAGGAATTGTTTTAAGAAACTCTATCGAATCCTTACTGGACATCGGTTATTCGAATTATGAAATAATTATAGTTAATGATGGTTCGACAGATGATACTGCTGCTATCGCTGAGGAACTTGTTGGTCATCAAAAAGGAAGATATGGATTAGTGAAAGTATCTTTAATTAATAAACCAAATAGTGGGAAAGCTAAAGCTCTTAATGCTGGGATACAATATTCAGAAGCTCAATTTGTTTTATGCATGGATGGAGATTCTCAATTAACACCAAATTCACTTAGAATGGCTGTAAGACATTTTATTGATCCAGAAGTTGGTGCTGTTGCAGGAAATGTGAAAGTTCAAAACAGAAAACATTTTTTAACTGACCTTCAGGCTCTTGAGTACTTGGAAGGCCTGAATATGCCGCGAAGTGCTCAGGGTTTTATGCAAATGGTTAACATTATACCTGGGCCGATTGGTCTATTTAGAAAAACAGCATTACGAGATGCTGGTTTTTATTCAAGCGATACATTTGCAGAAGATGCAGACATAACATTAAAAATTCTTGCCCAAAATTGGAAAATTGTTTATGAGCCGAATGCTATTGCATTCACTGAAGCTCCGGTTTCCATTTATCAGTTATTGAAACAAAGGTATAGATGGACTCGCGGTATATTGCAGGCAATAAGAAAACATAAACGGCATTTAATTAATCCTACTGTAAATTTTAACAATAGTTTTATATTATGGCAAATGTTTTATGAAGCACTAATTTGGCCTGCTATGAATATCTTTGTCAATCTTTATTTTATTATCGTAGCATTATTTTATGGATTATCAAGTTTTATTTTTTTATGGTGGATTGGTATAGCTGTTTTAGACTTAATGGCAGCTGTCTATTGCATTGCAGCAGAAAAAGAAGATTTTAGATTAGTACCTTATGCAATTATTTATCGTGTAGTTTTTATTCTTTTAATTGATGTTACTAAAGCAATGGCTACTGTTGAAGAATTTATTGGTATTAGAATGACTTGGGGAAAACTCCTGCGAACCGGACTAGGAGGATCAATAAAAACAGTAAATAATACAGCCGGTGCCAAATAAAATGGAAAGATTTAATAGAGGTTAAAAATGGAATTAATTCCTATACTTTCATTAATAATTTTGGTTGCAACCATCTCTACCTTTATTCTTGCTGTTGGCGCATATATACTTTTCAAAATTAGAGAACGTAAAGGTATGGTCTCAGAAGTTGCTCAACCTACGGCTATTCCAGCCGAGCTTATAGCTCCAGCACCTTTAATGCAAGAACAAAGATTTATGACTCCTGAGAGAAGAACTTTTGAACCGCAAGTTCCTCAACGAGATTATGGACCTGAGTTAAAGCCTACATTCGTTGGTGCAGCTCCTACTGGTGAAAGTGCTCCCACTAAAGAATCTATGCGTTCGACAACAGACTCTAAGAAAAAATATCAGCGTTATACCACTGATGGTCATGTTGAACAATCTCAACAGGAACGTAAACAAGAGGATAATCTAAGGTGGCGGTAGACAAAGCCAAAGGGCTCAAAGTTAATTACCTTATTATTTTTCTAAGTGGATCCATTTTACTTATTACTGGTTTTCTTGTTTTTTTACTCATTATAAAAAATATTTATGGTAATTACGAACTGAAAGAAGTTCTTCCTACAAAAGAAAACCTTAAATTTTTATCCGATCAGAAAAAAGAAAAAGCTGGTATTCTTTATTCAAAGTACACAGAAATTATGTTCCCTTCCGGAAGTACTTGGTTGAGAGATAATGTTGATACTTGGAAAAAATTTATTAAAAATTCCAAATTAGATTATGATATTATTTCCGATCAGACAATTGAATTAGGAGAACATTTCGATTATAAAATGATTGTTCTTCCTGGTTCAAAATCATTGTCCGATAAAGAAGTTATGCAGTTAAAACGTTATGTCGAAAATGGCGGTAGTTTGTTTGTAACTGGGGGTCCCGCAACTTATTCAGATGAAGGCAAATGGAGAGGTTGGGATTTTTTCAAAGAAGTTTTTGGTATGAACTTTAACAGAGAAATCAAACCGGAAGAATCGTATAAAGTTCATACACTGCGTGGGAATTTACCGCTTACTGCACAGATTCCAACTGGATATGCATTACGGATAGCCACTTTTGATAGACCTATTTATGCAGAAGTATTGGAACCACGTACAACGCAAGTAAGTTTTTGGTATGATTTCAGAAGAGAAGCAGGACTTGTTAGGGAAGAGATACAAAAGAGTGCTGGTATAGCTTACGGAAGTTATGGCAAAGGTAGATTTGTTTGGTATGGTTTTGAATTGAATTCTGTTCTTGGTGTTCAAAAGGATTATATCTACTTTGAAAAACTTTTCAATAATTCCGTTAACTGGCTTATTTATCAACCTACTGCTTTCATAAATGATTGGCCGGCTTCTTATGATGCTGCTATGATAATAGTTCCCACAGTAAAAGAACAAATTCAAAATATTAATTATCTTGGAAATGTATTAAACCTTACTCATTCTCCAACGACAATTTTTGTTGATCCAGTGCTTGCTAAACAAAATCCAGGATTGTTAAAATTAATTGCTCAAAAAGGAGATATTGGAACTATCGTAGATATTGGATTTCTCGAATCTGCAGATGATACAGTAAATAAACTTTTCAGCAAAGAAATTCAAAACTCTACTTTAAAATTTGCAGCTGATACATTAAAAAAAGTATCGGGGAAAACTGTAAAAGCGCTAATGCCCTTAAATGGTTATTATGATGACAATACATTACAAGCTATGACTCAGTTAAATTATACATACTTGGTAACAGATTCACTGACTGACCGTTCTGTTCCTGAAATAAGAATTAGAAATAATAAACCTATTATGATTATCACCAAAACAGCACGCGATGATTATGAAGTTGTGCGCAATTATGGCTTAGTAGATCCAGCATATCAGAGATTTACTTATGAAGAAGATATTGATCGAATTTTATTTGAAGGTGGACTTTATGTTTTTAAGGTACATACTGAATATCAATTACAACCTCAGTATTCCTCGGTTATAAAAGATATAGTTAATTATGCGAAGAGCAAGAAAATTTGGGTCACCTCACTACAAGAATTAGAAAATTGGTGGGTACACCGTATTGGCGTAGAAGTTCGATATGAATATAGAAGTAAAAGAAGAATTGCAGTTGAGCTAAATAACCCACACGATGAAAAAGCTTTCGACTTAATTGTACAGGTAAATTTTAATAAAAGAGTTAAAAATGTATCCGTATCATCTGATATAATTAATACAAAAATTCCAAAATACAATTTAGATAGCGAGTCCAAAACTATTTTCTTTTATTTGGATAAGATGGAAGCACATGAAACACGTTCATTGTTAATTGATTTTGATAACGTTGAAATTTAACGACGATAAATTTTAATTTATCACTGATAAAACATTTTTGCAATTGTAATGGCGCTTTTCACCCTAAACATAAAAGGGACAACCAGCCAAAAAAGCTTGCCAATATTTTTAAACGGAATTATTTGTTTTTTGTATAATTTACAGTTAAGTAAATGCTATAAAAAGTCTAATCATTTTTAATAATAATTATCAAAACTGATATCCATTTATTAAATTGAATATTGTAAAAAGATCATACAGAGAAAAAATGAAAGCTGTCAGCCATATAAAGAAATATGCTCAACCAATTCTCTTCTTATTATTAACAATTATATTTGGTTGCGTTGAATCAATCACTGACACACAAACTTCAACAACACCAACAATTAGCATAAATAGTCCTAAAACAGGTGATACTGTTAGTGTTGGGAAAACTACTATTAATTATCAAGCGGCAGACGGTAGTAGTGGAACAGGCCTTTCCTTTTACGAGTTGTATGTAAATAAAGTATTTGTCAAAAGGTATAATCAAAATACCGATGGAACAAATCCTATAATTTATCTTGAAGTTGATTCTACTTTGATCCACACTCGAATTAATTATTCTCTGAAAGTATATAACACAACCGGGAAATCGAAAGAAAGTCAATTACAAGAAAATATTTATGTAAAAGATAAAATACCCAATACTCCTACTAATCTTTTATTAACCAGACTAAATGATTTTACAATCACTCTTAAATGGGACGATAATTCAAAAAATGAAACTGGCTTCGAATTATGGAGAAAAGATCTTGGTAATGGTACTGTAATAGATTACAGAATAATTAAATCTCTATCTGTAAATACAATTAGCACAACCGACGGCAGCCTATCTCCATACATTGATTATTATTACAAAGTTAGAGCAATTAACGAATCCGGTGCCTCTGTATATAGTAATGAAATAAGTACAAGCAGTTTACCGGGTGGTCCTTGGAATTTAAAAGTTGAAGCAACTGGTACAAGTTTAGTAAAATTAACATGGGTTGATTTTGCTTCTACTGAGCAGGGATTTCAAATCGAGAGGACAGATCCTAGTACAAATAATTTTAAGGTTTTAGCTATTACTGGTCCTAATGTAACAGAATATAGTGATAATACGGTCGCGGCCAGCAGTTCTTATAAATATCGTGTTGCATTTTTTACACAAACTACACTCAGCGGTTATTCAAATGAAGTATCTATATCTACATTTCATACAGATGTTACAGCTCCAACAAACTTAGCTGCTACTCTAGTTGCTGGACCGGGAGTAAAGTTAACATGGGTTGATAATAGTAAGAATCTTTCAAAAGGTGCAGTAATAGAAAGACAGACCGGTACAACTGGTCAGTTTATAGAAATCGGTTCTGTAACAGCTGATATTGTTGAATATACTGATCGGACTGTCAAAAACGGGACAACATATTTTTATAGAATTAGACAGAAGCTGGACAATAATGTTTATACACCGTACACAAGTACACTGCGTGTAGATATACCTTAGTTCAATCTATGAATACTGCAACGACAAATAGAACCCCGATAGATAGCACTGATATCTCTCCAAGTTTGATTATTGATAAAACCGGAAAAGTAATTGCTTTTAGTAACGATCTAAAAAAAATATTCCCTTCAATTACACCTCAGACTAATTTCTTTGAACTTTTTGACGAGATAAAATTATTAACTCTTCAAAGGATGTTTATTGATGTAAGAAAATATAATAGTACAGTCAGAGATATGGTGGATATTGAAGTAGATAAAATTAAGTATAATTTTGAAATTGCATTCTCACCAATGCGAAGTGAAAATAATGTTTACTTTCTAATAAATTTTAATGACGAGTCATTTGTAAAAAATAGGACTGAAACACATAAATTATGGATATCCACTTCCGAACTT
>JAHEZQ010000015.1 GCA_023250955.1 Melioribacter sp.
TAATATAGAAGAGATACGAAAATATTTAGAAGTTGATAGTCTTGAATATTTAACAATAGATGAATTACTAGAAGCTATGATTGACCATTCAGCGAATGATTTTTGTACAGCTTGTTTTTCGGGGAAATACCCACTTGAAGTAGATATGGGTATTACAAAAGAGGTTTATGAAGACTAATTAATATGAAAATTAATTTCAAAGAAATATTTTTGCTGCCAAACTTAATAAGTTCTTTTAGATTACTATTATTTATTCCGTTTCTTTTTTTATTTAATAATTACAATTCGATCGGAAATATCCGGACTTATATTTTGGTTCTAATTTTTGTTGCTTTTTTTTCAGATTTATTGGACGGTTTTATAGCAAGAAAAACAAATTCAATATCAGAACTTGGTAAAATAATTGATCCGCTTGCAGATAAAATTCTTGTAGCTTTGATAGTGATTAATCTTTATTTGTTAAATGAAATTCCGGCATTTTATTTCTGGATAGTTTTAACAAGAGATATATTAATATTTATTGGAGGGATAGTTATTTCTCAAAAGATTGGGAAAGTATTACCATCAAATTTGCTCGGCAAATTGACAGTATTTTCTATCGGTTTCTTTATTATCATAACTTTATTGAGAATTAATCAAACTGAACTTTTTTACAAACTAATTTTAATTACAAGTTGCTCTTTATGTGTAGCTTCATTTATAGGATATATAATAAGAGCAATCGAAATGATAAAGTGGAACAATAATGAAAATATTCCAAAACCTAGGGCTTAATAAATTAAAAGAAGGATTAACAAAAACTCGAATTAACCTTTTCAATAAGATTACAGAAGTAATATCCCGAAAAGCAATTATTGATGAAGAAACATTTAACGAATTAGAAGCAATTTTACTTAGTAGTGATCTAGGGAGTGAACTCACAGAGAAAATCATTAGTAAAACGCGTACTTCTTTATTAAACATTAACGATAGATCTTTAGAAAATATAAAAAAAATAATGCGAGACGAACTACTTAGTATTTTTGATAAAGAATTAAATTCTATTAATCATTCAGAAATAGAAAAGTTCAAACCTTATGTAATAATGATTGTTGGTGTTAATGGGACAGGAAAAACAACTACACTAGCAAAACTTGCCAATAAATATAAATTAGAAGGGAAGAAGGTAATAATTGCTTCTGCTGATACTTTCCGCGCAGCAGCTAATACTCAGCTTAAGACATGGTCTAACCGAGTTGGTGTTGATCTTGTTGAAGTTAATTCAAATGATCCATCTTCAGTTGTCTATGATACATTAAATATTGCAATAATTAATCGCTATGACATTGTTTTAATAGATACTGCAGGACGGCTTCACAATAACTTAGACCTGATGGAAGAACTACATAAAATCTTAAAAGTTACCAATAAATTACTAGACTATGCTCCCAATGAGGTATTATTAGTGCTAGATTCAAATTCTGGTCAAAATATTATTGCTCAAGTTGATGCTTTTAATAAAAGTATAAAGATTACAGGATTGATACTAACAAAGTTAGATGGAACTGCTAAAGGTGGCGCAATTCTGCAGATAAGCTTAAAAAACAAACTGCGAGTGAAATATCTCGGAATAGGTGAGACAGTTGATGACTTTCAGGAATTCAACGCAAAACTATTTATTGAAGCATTTATTAATTAAAATATACGATAGTTTACATAATATACATTATGCGTATATTCTAATACATAAAAAAACCTACTTTTGTTTTTCTGCCTAACTTCCCAGCATTTACCATCTTCTTGAGTAATGGACAAGGTCTATATTTGGAATCGTTAAATCCATCATACAATATTTCCATAATACTTAAACACACATCTAAACCAATAAAGTCAGCTAATGTTAATGGACCCATTGGATGGTTCATACCTAATTTCATTACAATATCAATATCTTCTGCTTTTGCAACCCCCTCATACAATGCAAAAATTGCTTCATTTATCATAGGCATTAATATTCTGTTAGATATAAAGCCTGGATAATCAAATACTTCTACTGGCTTTTTTTCAATTTTTATTGCTAATTCATATACAGTCTTAAAAGTTTCATCAGAAGTAGAATATCCTCTTATCAGTTCAACCAACTGCATAACTGGCACTGGGTTCATGAAATGCATTCCTAAGAATCTGTCACTACGGATACTTTTACCTAGTTCTGTTATAGAGATTGATGATGTGTTTGAAGCAATAATACAATTAAATTTAACTATATTATCTAAATCTTTTAATAAAGATAGTTTAGCTAATTTATTTTCATATATTGCTTCGATAATAAGATCAGTATCTTTGTCAATAATTTGATGCCCAACTAAGGGGATAATATTATTTAGAAAGTTGTTTTTTTGATCTGAAGTTATTAAGCCTTTTTTAATTTGCCTGTCCATATTACTGTTAATAATTCTTAATCCCTGATCAATCTGGTTCTGCTCCGAGTCAATTAAATATATCTTAAATCCATATTGAGAAAAAACATGAGCTATGCCACAGCCCATAGTACCTGCCCCAATAATTGCAATTTTATTAATTAAACTCATACTTCACCTTTTTATTATTATCTCAAATAGACGATGCTATTTCGGAAGTATTTTTTTATTGCTCTACTTCAAATGAAAGACAACATTTTAATTTGCCACAGGGACCACTCAATTTTCCCATGCTTGAAAGAAGGTTTTGTTCAGTGGCTAACTGTGTAGATATTCTCTTAAAACTAGATAAGAAAGAAATACAGCAATATTCCCTACCGCATGTTCCTACCCCACCAACTTTCTTAGCTTCATCTCTAACACCAATCTGTCTTAATTCAATTCTAGTTTTGAACTCAGAGGCTAGTTCTTTGGCTAATTCTCTAAAATCCACTCTTCCATCCGAAGTATAGAAGAAAAAGAGCTTCTTACGATCAAATTGGTAATGAATACTAACTAATTTCATATTTAAATTAAATTTTTCAATTGATCTAAGAAAGAATGGACCTGCCCGTTCTTCATCCTGAATATTTTTTCTAACTCTCTCGAGATCATCGACAGATGCTTTTCTAACTAAGCTTGGTAAAAAATCTTCATATAATCCAAGATAGTGCCTTTTAAGTTTCACCATTTCACCAATCAATTTTACCTGAGCAATTTCTACGGAATCATTATTTTGAACTATTATAAAGTCTTCAGGATAGATATTTATTTCTAAATTAGATGAGATTTCAACAAATCCATTATTTAGTAATCCATTACAAGAAACCTCTACAATATTCCTATTATCAATAACAAATTTTTCATTATAACATACTCCGCAAGCAAAACATGAGCTTACATTTATATGTTTATTATAAATATTATTAAGTACTATTGATTCTATAAGAGAATTATGAAAAGAATTCTGCTGGTTATCATCAGTTAATAAAACACCAGTTTGTGGGTATTTTGAATCTATATGAAACAAAATTTAGTTCCTAATTGAGATAGAAGCTATTTCAAATATAAGATTAAGACATACTACATTCAAGTTGATGTTTCTATCTTCACATTCTTCCAATTTATCAATTGAATTAAATATTTTCAAAACTTTTGTCTTATTGAACCGTTCATTAAATTTTTCAAGTGTTTCCTTATAATCAACGAAAAAATATTCTAACGAAGAATATTTGTTGCGTATTACATCATTGAACCATATCCTGATCAGTTTAGCAATCAACTTTATCGAACCATTCGGACTTTCTTTTAAGAAAATATTAAGTTCCTTATACGCTAAATTGTATTTTTTCCCAAGTGAAAATCTCAAAAAAGATATAGTATTTTCCAGTAAAATATTAAAATCTGTATTAAGTAGGTTTAATGCAGAAGTTACTGAACCTTCTGAAAAAATTGATATTCTTGATGCAATTTCTTGTCCTATAAAAAAATATTTTATAAGTATTGCTTTAATCAATTCAGCCGAAAGTGGCTCAAAATTGATTTGCCAGCAACGTGATTGAATCGTTTGTAAAAGTTTATTTTTATTTGTGGTTAAAAGAATAAATATTATTCCTTCCGGTGGTTCTTCTAAGTTTTTTAATAATGCATTTTGAGCTTGATCGTTCATTAAATGGGCATCTTCAATAATTACAAATCGATATCCAAGTTCATCTATAGTGGTGTTTACGAATTTTGTTATCTCTCTAATACTATTTATTTTGATATTGTTCGCATCTTCAATTAATATTTTATGATAAGGATTTTTACTTTTTTCACCGATTTCCTCAGCTATATTGAGTAATATTTCTTTAGATAATTTTTCTGTTGCATTATCATCACCTGTTTCTCCTTTCCCTCTAGGGAGTGGTATTATTAATTTCAAATAAGGTTCTTGTAATGCGGTGATTTTATGAAAAATAGAATCAGATTTAGTTTGATCTGATTTTTGATTCAAAATACATGCAAATTGTATCGCAGTAAAAAACTTTCCTACGCCATCATTTCCGCAAAAAAGAAAGGCGTGTGGTACACGCCTTGATTCACAAATTTTTACTAAAATTTCCTTAACTCTGATCTGTCCTTGTATTTTATCCCACAATTGATTCATGACTCTGTCGATTATTACGATTTAAATTCGTCATCATCACTGTAAAAGAAATCTTCATCACTTGGGTAATCTGGCCAAATATCTTCTATCGTCTCATAAGGTTCATCAGAATCTTCCAACTCCAGTAAATTTTCCACTACTTCAAGTGGAGCTCCAATTCTTTCCGCGTAATCTATTAATTCTTCCTTAGTAGCTGGCCACGGAGCGTCATCTAGATAAGATGCTAATTCGACGGTCCAAATCATTGTCAATTCTCCTGAAATGGTTTATTATTTTTTGACAACTTCAAAAATATTTACATCATCATAAATAAAATTGCGTGGATCTAATGCGATACCATTATGTCTAACTTCGTAATGAAGGTGGGGACCTGTAGATAGTTTCCCTGAATTTCCTGAGATTGCAATTAAATCTCCTCTTTTTACTTTTTGTCCTTGCTTAACATTTATTCCATCTAAATGAGCATATATAGTTCTATAACCATAACCATGATCAATTTCTAACGTAAGTCCATAACCACTCCTCCATCCGACAAAATCAACAGTACCACCACCGGAGCAATATACTTTCGTCCCAATATCCGTAATAAAATCAATACCATTATGCATTCTCATTATCTTAAGTATAGGATGAAATCTCATACCAAAGTCATTTGCCTGTGTACCTGAACATGGTCTTATTGCAGGAAGTGCATCATACATTGTCTCATTTTCTTTTAACGTTTTTTCTATTTCTTCGTAATTGTTTTTCTCGAGTTTAACCTTAAGTGATATTTTATTTACGAATGCATCCACATCTTCAAGATAATTATCAATTTTACTCACACTCGAGGTTTTGATAGGTTCAAAGATACTACCACCTATACCATAAAGATTCTGATCAGTTTGAAGAGGTTCTAGATTTGCTTTTAATCTTAGATCATGACTTTGATTTGATATTGTAGTTATTCTCTCATCTAACTGCTTATAATCAATTAATAGTTTATCAAATTTTTCTTTAAGAAGTGCATTATTCTTTTTCAGTGTTTTAACTTCGGAATCTGGATTTATAAATTCATTGAAAACCATAAAAGTGCCAAACATAAAGAAAGACACCAATACGGAGAAAAATAAGACGAGAAATACAAATTTCTTATAGAAACTGCGTATTTCTACGAATTTCAGCTTAGTCTTTGAAAAGTAGTAAAATTTTTTCATATCAAATTAGGGTGCGAAGATAATAAATGATCTCTCTGTAGTCAAGAATAAAAACCTTAACAATATTATTCAAAATCATGTTCAAAATAATCAATAGATCTATTCATTTCTTCATTTTTTAATTGAATCTTTTTGGAAATTCTATCAGTTAAAACTTTAGCTGCGTCATAACCATAATGTTTCAGTAAATAATTGAGCGCAATAATTTCAGAGATTACTGTAATATTTTTTCCGGGTATAATTGGCAATTTTACGTAAGGTATTTCAATATCCATTAACGTAGTATAAGAATCGTCCAAACCGGTCCTTGTATATTCAGCTTTTTCATCCCATAATTCTAATTCAATAATAACCTCTAACCTTTTTTGAAAACGAATTGCTCTAACTCCAAACATACTTCTTATGTCTATTATTCCTATACCGCGCAATTCCATAAAATGTTTTACTAGATCTGTACCGGAACCCATGAGAATTCCTTCACCTTTTTTTGTGAGTATTACAAGATCATCTGCAACTAATCTATGTCCCCTTTCAACAAGATCAAGCGCCACTTCACTTTTACCAATTCCCGAATTACCCATAAATAACATACCTACACCATAAACATCTACAAACGACCCATGTATTGACAGTCGCGGCGCGAACTGATCATCCAGAAAGTCAGTGATTAAGTACATTAATTTCGTAGTTGTATAATCTGAGCCAAAAATTGGAGTTTTATATTTATTTGCTAACAAGACCATCTCGGGAGTTGGAGAGTTATCATTGGTAATTATTAAACAAGGTATATTGTATTTAAAAAATCTTTCTAATGATTTCATCCTTTCAGCTTCAGAAAGATTTGTTAAATATCGCATTTCAGTATTACCAAAAACCTGAATACGATTATGAGAAAAAAGTTCAAGAAATCCTGCTAATGGAAGACCTGGTCTATGCAAGTTGGGTTCTTTAATAAGTTTTTCAAAACCAACCTGTTCGTTCAAAAGTTTTATCTTAAACCTATCTTTTGTGTTATTGTAGAAATATTCTACGGTGATATTTTCTGCTTTAGTAATATTTTTTTCGTCAATTTTCATTTTGTAGGCCTTGCTAAGCGCTTCGTTTTAATTTTTCTTAACTGCTTTCTTATTTTTTCTGTCGCCAATGGAACTGATTTTTCGAATTCATCACTTTCCGTTGATACTGTAATAGTTTTTCCCGGAATTCGAAGAGTGATTTCTGACGTCTTAATACTATCCTTCAAATGTGTGAAACTCAATATAACTTTTACATCTAAAATCTGATCGTTAAATTTTTCTAAGGATTTTACTTCATCACGGATAAAATTCTTTAATGAATCTTTAGCTTTAAACTTACGGGATGTGATTAGAATGTTCATAGCTTCTCCTTTAAGATTTTGGATGTGCTTTTTTGTAAGATTTTTTTAGTCTCTCAATACTAACGTGTGTGTAAATTTGAGTTGTAGAAAGATTTTCATGACCCAAGATTTCCTTTACGGCCATAATATCTGCTTCCCTATCAAGCATATGTGTTGCCGCACTATGTCTTAATATGTGCGGACTTCTTTTATCTATATCCGTTACTTTTGATAAATAATGCTTAACTATATTATAAACAGAGTGACGAGAAATTCTTTCTCCGGATTCATTCTTAAATAACGGTTCTAATCCGTTGGATGAGGTAGTACTTTTAAAATATTCTTTAAGTACAACAGCAGATTTTGATCCTAATGGAACAATTCTAACTTTCGATCCTTTACCTAAAACTCGTATACTCATACTATGAAAATCAATATCTGCATAATTGAGAGAACACAATTCAGAAACACGAAATGCACATCCATATAGTAATTCAAGTATTGCTTTTATCTTAATTGATGATTCGTCTCCCTTTTCATCCAGTAATCTATAAATTTCCAAAAAAGAGTCAAGATTAATTGTTTCAGGTAATTTTCGTTTTACTTTTGGATTTGGGATTTTTGATATAGGATTTTTTTCAATAAGATCATTTCTTAAAGCAAAATTAAATAATCTTCTTAAAGCAGAAAGTTTTCTTGATATTGTACTTTTGGTAACACCTTTCTCACTAAGATTTATTACAAATTGCCGGATTGACTTTTCAGTAATTCTATTAAATGATGCAATTTCTCGATCGTTACAGAAATTAATAAACTCATTTAAATCTCGTGTATAAGCATCAATTGTATTTTGAGATGCTCGGCTTACGCCCGAAAGTTCTGAAAGCATTTGGGACAAAATTTCTTTAATTGTGAGCTGCTTCATTTAACTACTGAGTAAATTAAAAAATATTTTAATACTCTTCTTCCGAAGTCTCTGCAGGTTCTTCCTCTTCTTTTGCTTTCGGCATTGTCCAACTTGCGAAATCACAATCAGGATATTTGTTACACCCGTAAAATATTTTTCCGCGTTTTGTTCTTCTTGTTATTACTTCCCCATCGCTGCATTTAGGACACTTTAGGCCAAGAGTAACAACTTTTGTGAAATCACAATCGGGATATTTTTCACATCCGATAAATCTTCCAAACTTCCCTTCTCTAAAAACTGTTTTTGATCCGCACTTAGGACAAATCTCCCCTGTCTCTTCAGGTGCACCTCCATTTGGTGCAAAATCTTTTAGCGATTTAATATTTTTACATTCAGGATAATTTGTACAGGCTAAAAACTTTCCAAAACGGCCCATTTTTATATCCATATCCGAACCGCATTTATCACATTTAATTTTTTCAAGATTTGCTTCTACTTCTACCAAAGTTTTTGAGAACGGCTCGTAGAAATCATTCAAAACTTTTAGGTAACCAATCTCACCATCTGCAATTAGATCTAATTCGCCTTCCATCTGAGCTGTAAAGTTCACATTAAAAATATTTCCAAAATTCTTTACTAAAATTGTGTTTACTTTTCTGCCAAGTTCTGTAGGAATTAATTTACGATCTAGTTGTTCTACATACTTGCGATCAATAATTGTTCCCATAATCATTGCGTAAGTACTCGGGCGTCCGATTCCGTTATTTTCCAATTCTTTGATCAAAGAACTTTCTGTATACCTTGGAGGCGGTTTAGTAAAATGTTGATTTGGAGTTAACTCTTCTAATTTCATCTTCTGATTTAATTCTAATCCTACTGGAATTAATCCGCTGCTACCATTTTGATCATTACTATCTTCCAAATCTTCATCATAAAGAGTTAAGAATCCATCAAATAGAATTGTTGTACCGGAACTTCTAAACACATATTCATCAGCTGAAATACTTACTGTGGTTGTCTCCAATCTAGCTGATTCCATCTGACAAGCAATGAATCTTTTCCAAATTAACTCGTAAAGTTTGAACTGAGCCTCATCTAAATATTCTTTTACAAATTCTGGTGTGTACTTTAATGATGTAGGCCTGATAGCTTCATGAGCATCTTGAACATTCTTTTTATTTTTTGATTCATAATTCTTTGCTTTTTCGGGTAGATAATTTTGACCGTACTTTTCTAAAATAAAATTCCGTGCTTCAGAAACAACATCTTCGCTTAATCTCACAGAATCTGTTCTCATATAAGTAATTAATCCGGTTGTTCCTTCAGAGCCAAGATCAATGCCTTCATAGAGCTGCTGAGCCAACATCATTGTTCTACGCGGACGGTAACGAAGCTTTCGTGAGGACTCTACTTGTAGAGTACTTGTAATAAACGGTGAATATGGATTTCTTTTGCTTTCTTTTTTATTAAGATCGCTTATAGTATAATTTTTTTTCGATCTAAGAGTTTCTGCAATATTATTTGCTAACTCAACGCCGGAAATTGCAAAATTTGTTTTTAAGAATTCTTCCCAATCATTCTCATTCATTTGAGGTTTTGGCGGAACTTTAATTTGTTTTCCGTTTACCTCATACAACTTTGCTTTTATTTCTTCCCCTTTTTCTGTCTTAAATACTGCAACAATAGACCAATATTCTGTTGCAATAAATTTCTCAATTTCTTCTTCGCGTTCACAGATCAATCTCAATGCAACAGATTGAACTCGTCCCGCTGAAAGTGAACTTCCGTATGCTTCTATAACCGCACGCCATAAAAAAGGACTAACTTGATAACCAATAATTCTATCCATTACACGGCGGGCTCTTTGAGAAGTAACAAGATGTTCATCAATTTTAATAGTATGATTTAAGGCTTCGTTAACAGCTTTCTTTGTAATTTCATTGAACATAACTCGTTCAATTTTTTCCTTCTGTGGATCAGTTAAAATATCAACTATGTCTTGTGCAATAGCTTCGCCTTCACGGTCAGGATCGGTTGCTATATAAATCTTCTTTGATTTTCCCGCCAAAGATCTGATCTTCTTAATAACATCACCTTTACCGCGGATATTTACCAACTTCGGTTCAAATCCATTTTCAAGGTCAATCCCAAGTTTTGTTTTTGGCAAATTCCTGATATGACCAACAGTAGCTTCAACAATATAACTTTTACCAACGTACTTATTTATAGTTTTAGCTTTTGAAGGCGATTCCACCAGTATAAGATCTTTACTCATTATGAATTACCTTTTAATTGACAGTATCTGAAGAGTACAATGTTAATCTGCTTCCCGGTAATATGCCGGATTCATATTCAACCAATGATAAAAGAATTATCCAGTTGATTTCTCTTCTAGATACTCTACTCTCAGGAAACATTGTTAATTGATCTAAAATCAGTTCCATATTTTCAGAATCCAGCAGTCCTACATTTAATAAATGCATTATATAGTTGTAATTTTCTAAACCTAAAATCTCTTTTTCAAGTTCCGATAATAAGCGTATACTTTTATTATGAATATTATCTTTATTAATCTCAACTGTCTTTCGTGCTAATATTTTATCATAGACTAAACTAAACGCTATTCCTAACGTTTTCTTATCGAAATGTTTATTCTTCATCAACTTACTATTTATTTCTTCCATAGAAGAATTATTACTCAATCCTTCTAATATTTTTGCTAATACTTCAACAATTTTAGCCGTCATGTTTCCTTTACTAATCCTTTAGAATATTTTTTAAGTTTTTGCACAACCATATCTTCAACAATTTTCATCCTTTTTCTCTTTGCTGTAGTTTTATCATCATATTCACTCATGTGTAAAATTCCGTGAGTCACTAATCTTAATATTTCATTGCTAAGTGTTACACGATACTTTTTACTGTTTTGCAATGCATCATCAATAGAGATGAAAATTTCGCCGTCTAAATTATTTCTTTCGTTTGAATAATCAAAGGTGATTATGTCTGTACAGTAATTATGTTTCAAATATTTCTTATTGATCCCGAGCATCGTTTCTGATGAAACAAAATTTATTTCCAATGATAGAATATTAACATCAAGCTCATTACAAATTAAAGACACAATCTTATGTAACAATTTTTTTTGTGTTCTAATTCCCTTCTCTTCGTATATAGATAAATTCTTCAAGTTATTATTATTTCACCTTATAAATACTATTTTGAAAAACCGGCTAGTTTTTCAGCTTCCCCGAATAATGATGCTGCTTTTTGAAATTGATGATCTGATTTTAACAAAGTTAAATACCAACCGTTATTCTTATAAAGATCGCGTGCAATAAATGCTTTTAATCTTTGTCTAATACTTTCTTTATCAGCCTCATAACCCTTTGCATCATATTTTACTTTTAATGATTCAGCATATTGAACAAAACTTTGCATTTGTTCGTTGCTGATTTGAAATTCATTTGCAAACTTTTGAAGATTGTTGGAATATTTTTCTCTAAGTACAGAACCGTCTTTATCGAGAATTTTTCTTACAAATTGATAGTAAACATTATTCTTTCTTAACTCTAATGAATAATTAGAAACTTTACCAGGCTCAACAATATAATCCGGTGTAATACCGCCGCCGCCATATACAGTGCGTCCGTTCTTAGTTTTAAATTTTGGTTTAGAGGAATCTTTTTCAGTTTTGTGATCAACATTATCGCCTTCAGTTTCTTGTCTGTCCATAACTTCTTCATAATATTTATTCTTGTCTTTATAATTTCTCTGAATTTGTCTTCCTGAAGGTGTAAAATATTTTGCAATTGTTATTCTAACAGCTGAACCATCTTTTAATTGTATTGGAGTTTGCACAAGACCTTTTCCAAAAGTTGTTTCACCAACTATTAGACCTCTATCCCAATCCTGTATAGCACCGGAGACAATTTCACTTGCGGATGCTGAACCACGATTCACTAAAATGATCAACGGAATTTTTTCGTATGGATAAGTTTTACCGGCATGATATTCCTCGCTAGATTCTTTTAATCTACCTTTATTATAAACAATCATTTTATCGCCGTCTATAAATAGATCTGCTATATTAGATGCCTGTCTTTCATATCCGCCGGGATTATTTCTTAGATCAAGCACTAATCTCTTCATTCCCTTCGATGCAAGATCCTTAAGTGCATTTACCATCTCTTCTGTAGTCGTTTCGGAAAAGCGAGTGAGATTTATGTAACCGGTTTCGTTATCATACATTAATGAAGCATCAACAGAAAATAAATTTATTTTATCACGCGTAACTTTAAATGTTGTTAATGATTTCGAGCTTGGTCTGAAAATAGTAAGATCAACATTTGTTCCTTTATTGCCGCGCAATTTTTTTATTACGTCTTCGTTTTTCCAACCAGTACTATTCTTACCATCTATCTTAACGATACGATCACCTGAAATAATCCCTACAATTTCACTTGGTCCGCCTGTAATTGGTGATACAACTGTAATTGTATCATTTATAATTTGAAACTCAACTCCAATTCCTTCAAAATTTCCTCTGAAGGATTCTTCTTCGGCCGTTTGATCTTTAGCAGAAACATAAACTGTGTGCGGATCTAAACTACTAAACATTCCTTTGATGGCATCTTCAGTTAATTTTTGTTCATCAACCTTATCCACATAATATTCTTCGGTGAATTCCATTATATCACCGATCTTTTTTAGTTGTTTAGATTTTTCGGAAAATGAAACTACATCATTTAATTTCAAACCGATTAACAATCCTAAAAGCAATGCAAAGATTAAATACGGCAGATGTTTACTAATATTTTTCATTATACCCTTTACTTTTGAGGACGCATTTGTGGAAATAAAATCACATCGCGGATTGACGGCTGATTTGTTAACAACATAATTAATCTGTCAATCCCAACTCCAAGTCCGGCTGTCGGGGGCATTGCATATTCAAGAGCGCGTACAAAATCTTCATCAATCTGATGAGCTTCTTCGTCACCGGCTTCTTTCATTATTGCTTGATCTTCAAATCTGCTTCGTTGATCAATCGGATCGTTAAGTTCGCTGAACGCATTACAAATTTCACGTCCTAAAACAAATCCTTCAAATCTTTCTACAAGTCCTTTTCTTGATCTGTGTTTCTTTGCAAGCGGTGAAAGTTCTACCGGGTAATCAGTAACAAAAGTTGGCTGTATTAATGTAGGTTGAATAGTTACTTCGAAAAGAAGATCAATCAATTTACCTTTACTCTCCCCGCCTTCCATATCAACATTTTTTGTTTTCAATAATTTTATCAGTTCTTCATTGGAAGCTAAGAGCACATCAATTCCAACTTTCTCTTTTAGTTCATCAACCATCGAAATTCTTTTCCATGGCGGATTGAAATTGATCTTGTTCCCTTCAATGTTAAATTCTGTTGTGTTAAAAACATTTTTAGAAATATTTGCTACCATATTTTCTACGAACGACATCATCCAGAAATAATCTTTGAAAGCAACGTAAAGCTCAAGCATTGTAAATTCCGGATTATGTGTTTTATCCATTCCTTCATTACGGAAATCTTTTGATATCTCATAAACTCCGTCAAATCCTCCAACGATCAAACGTTTCAGATAAAGTTCATCTGCAATTCTTAAGTAGAGGTCTATATCAAGAGCATTGTGATGAGTAACGAATGGACGCGCAGTAGCACCGCCATATAACGGCTGCAAAATTGGTGTTTCAACTTCTACTAATCCGTTTTCATCCAAATATTTTCTAATCTCAGTTACAACTTTTGATCTTGTTTTAAAAACCGATTTAACTTCCGGATTCAGGATTAAATCTAGATAACGCTGACGATAACGCATTTCTTTGTCGGCAAACTGATCATGCACAACTTTATTTCCGCTTTCATCAGTTGTTTCTTTTGGAATTGGAATCGGTCTCATTGATTTAGAAAGAAGTGTAAATGATTTAGAATGAACTGAGATTTCACCAGTCTTTGTTTTAAAAACAAATCCTTCAACGCCAACTATGTCGCCAATATCAAGAAGCTTAAATACTTCGTAAGAATCTCCAACATCATCTTTCTTTAGATAGATTTGAATTTTGCCGTCTTTATCCTGAATGTGTGCAAAAGATGCTTTACCCATTCTGCGAATAGCCATAATTCTTCCGGCAATTTTAACATCTTTGTTCTCATATTTTTCAAAATTGTTTTTGATATCTTCCGAATAATGATCAACATCAAAACTGTAAGCAAACGGTTGAATTCCTTTTGCAAGCAGTTCTCTTAATTCATCATGTCTTCGTTGAATGAGCGCATTAAAATCTAAATCTTGATTTAATGGTTCCAATATTCCTCCAAAATTCTTTCTAATTAATTATAAAATTAATTTCTAATAAAATTTACAAGACGGTGACAGACATTATCCTCGATGTAATTTGCTAGAGCAGGCGGAACTAAATAATTATTTACCATCATAGAAAAAACAAACTGTTCGCCGGAAACTGTCTTTAAATATCCCGAAAGTGCAGAAACATTATTGTTGTATCCGGCTTTTGCCCTAACGTTGTTCTCGGCAGAGGTTCTTTTCATTCGGTCAATTAATGTTCCGTCCACACCTGCTATCGGTAATGATTCATAAAATTTTGAAAACTCATCGCTCTTATTCATGTATGATAAAAGATTTACAATCTGTCTTGGCGTTACCAAATTTAATCGGGATAAACCGGAGCCGTCTGCCATTACCATACTTTCCGGATTAATTCCCATCGTATTAAAGAAATCATTGCAAGCTTTAACACCGTTCTCTATTGTACCGAAATTGTAAATCTCAAGACCAATTGTTTTGAGAATCTGCTCTGCATAAAAATTATTACTGTTCTTATTTAATTCTTTAAGAATCATTTTTAATGGAACAGATCTGTGTGAAAAGATCGGAGTAAGATCATCCGATTGAATATTTTTTTCTGCAATTTCAATTCCGCCAATTTTTCCTTTAACAATAATTCCCTTTTGTTCGAACACTTCTCTAAGAACTGTAAGAAAGAACATTGTAGGATCTGTTATAGAAACATGCTCGCTGATCGGTTTTGAATCTTTCTTAATGTTACCCGTCACACTAATAAGATTTGTCCCGCGCAATCTTTTAATTGAAACAGATTGTTCCGAATTCTCATCAACAGTAATTACTTTTGGTGCAAGCTGAACATATTTAGTTTCCGGAATAACAGAAATTTTTGCCGGGTAATTAATTTCACTTGGTTCTATCTTTATCTCAATACTGTTATCGTCAAAACTTAAGGCGCCGCTTGGAGCTTCGAACCAGCTTGATTCATAATCTAAAGTCCAACCCTTTCCGAGTCCAACATTATCGAAGTATGAATCGTCTCCATAAATATTTCCTGTTATAGCCCAAATTCCTTTCGCTTTAAGAGAATCCGCCCAATCTTCAAATATTTTAGTTTGCGAGCCTTCATAAAACCGGTTTGATATTGTCGGATCACCTGAACCTTGAATGATCAGATCTCCTTTAAGCAGACCTTTTTCGATATCACCATTAACATAAAAATTTGTTTCATAAGTGAAATCGGAACCAAGCAGAATTATTGCCGCAGCGCCAGTAAATAATTTCATGTTCGATGCAGGAATGAAAAGTTTATCTGCGTTTCGTTTGTAGATAACTTCTCCAGTTTTCAACGATTTAATCATTACACCCCAAACCGCGTCACTGAAATTTTTATCGTTGAAATAATCATCAAGTTGATCACGTAATTCTACAAGAGAATTTAAACTTTGGCTGCTCTTTTTTTCACTCAACGTATCTTTCTGTTGTGAAAAAAGAATTGATGTAAAGACGAGCAGAACAAAAAATATTTTACTTACCGTATTTATCATAAATATTTTTTATTTCTATATAAGATAATTTTCTATAACCGCCTTTTGGAATTCCTTTTACTGTAAATCCGCCGAAACTTTCCCGATCCAGATCATCCACAAAATATCCGAGTGCTAAAAACATATTTTTTACAAAATGATTTCTTCCTTCAACCGTTGTTACAACCAATTTGTCGTAACGGTTTCGAGAAACAAATTTTATTGCTTCAAAACGGCTTCTTCTTCTATCGAGAGTAATTCCTTTGAGCAGTTTTAGTTTATCTTCTTCCAAAAGCGGTTTGTTCAATGTTACTTTGTATTCCCGTGGCACATGATTACTAGGATGGGTAAGAAAATTTGTGAAATCGCCGTCATTGGTTAAAAGAAGAACCCCTGTTGTGTCGTAATCCAATCTTCCGACCGGAAATATTTTTTGATTTGTATCTATTAGATCAAGAACTGTCTTTCTTCCTTTATCATCTTCCGTCGATGTGATAAATGCTTTCGGTTTGTTCAAAAGGAAATAAACTTTCTTCTGTGGTTTGATTTTCTCACCGTCAAGAGCAATTTGATCTGTCTCGGGATCAAGAAAGAAAGCAAGATCAATAACTGTTTTTCCGTTTACCTGAACTCTGCCTTCTAAAATGAACTCTTCTGATTTTCTTCTTGATGCAATCCCGCATTCGGAGAGAAACCTATTCAATCGTATTTTCATTATCTTCTTCTAATTCTGATTCTATTTCGTTATCGCGCTCAAGTTCAGACTGCAATTCTTCTTCTTCAGCTTTTTCTTCCAAACCGCTCATCATTATTCTTCGTTTCTGTTCAATGAAATCTTCATCTTTCATTATTTCTTCTATCTCGCGTGGTTTGGGCAAATCGCTTATCTGTTTCAATCCAAAATATTTTAGAAATTCATCTGTAGTAACATACAGAAGCGGACGACCAACAGTCTCAGCTCTTCCGGCAATTGTAACAAGATTTTTTTCCAGCAAAGTATTGAGTGTATAATCCGAATTCACACCACGTATTGATTCCAATTCCGGTTTTGTTAGCGGTTGTTTATATGCAATCATCGCAAGTGTCTCAAGAGATGCAGGACTTAATCTTCTTTTTGTTTTTTCAGTTGAAAGATACCCGACATACTTTGCGTGATCAGGCTTTGTTGCGTGGATATAACCGTGAGCAATCTTCAAAATTGTAAATGCAATTCCGTTTTCATCATATTTTATATTTAACTCATCAACTGTTTTTTCTATATCATCTTCAGTGATCTCAATATCCTGTCCGTCAATTTCTTTAACGGCATTAATAATTTCTGCCGGAGTTAAAGGATCATCCGAAGCAAAGATCAATGCTTCTACAACCGAGTTGTAAATATTATCCATTTGCTAATCCGTAAATGATAAAATCGTTTAGTTTATTTGATGCGCGCAGCCCGATCTTCCCCGCTTTGACCATTTCCAAAATCGCGATAAATGTAACAACAATTTTAATTTTCTCACGCAGATCAATCATCAAATCAAGAAAATCAATTTGATTTTTTTCTCCGAGCTTTGTTGTTATATAATCCATCTGCTCGTCAATAGTTATGTTCCACTTTTTAATTTGATGAACTGGTTCGGGCGGTTTTTCAAGTAAAACTTTTTTGAATGCTTTGATCAAATCATAGATTGTAATGTTCTTAAGAAGTACACCGTAATCTGTGGTTGTTTCTTTCGGATCTTCATCAAAATTACTGCGGTAATTATATTTTCTCTGATTCGCTTCCATAAAAGAAAGTTCTTCAGACATCTCCTTATATCTTTTGTACTCAAGAAGAGCTTTAACCAATTCAGCGCGAGGATCAACTTCTTCCCCTTTCTCATCAATCTCTCTTGGCAGCAGCATTCTAACTTTAATCTGCATCAAAGTTGCAGCCATTAAAATAAAATCACCGGCAACTTCAAGATCAAGTTGTTCGAGAAGATGAAGATAATCCATAAACTCGTGAGTTATACGTGAGATAGGAATATCATAAATATCCAATTCATCTCTTCGAAGAAAGAAAAGAAGCAGATCGAGCGGACCTTCAAAATCTTGTAAGCTTATTTTATACACATCAACCCATTTTCATTTTTTGATGAACTTCGTTCATTGTCTGCTGAGCAATTACTTTTGCTTTTTTCTCGCCGTCACTTAAAACATCTTTAACAAGATTGATATTCTTCTCGTAAGTTTTTCTTTTTTCAAGTATCGGTGCTAACATTTGATTAATCTTTGAAGCGCAATTTAATTTACAATCAACACAGCCAAGTGCACCGCTTCTGCAATCTTTTTCAATTACCGGAATTTCTCCTGGATTAAATTTTTTGTGATAAGTAAATACCAAACAGACTTCCGGTCTACCGGGATCGTTCTTTCGTAATTTCTGAGGATCGGTTACTGCTTTGCGCAATTTTTGTCTTACAGTTTCCACATCATCGGAAAGTAAAATTACATTGCCGAGCGATTTACTCATTCTATGTCCGTCTAATCCAGGCAAACGGGCAAAGTTTGTTACCATTCCTTCTGGTTCAGGAAATACCGGATCGTTTGGTGCGTACTGAGTATTAAATCTTCTTGCAATTTCTCTTGTTATCTCGATATGCGGAAGCTGATCTTCACCGACGGGAACCGCATCACCTTTGTATAACAAAATATCCGCTGCCTGAAGTACCGGATAACCAAGATGTCCGTAAACTAAATTCTCAATATTCAGATCGCGTACCTGCTCTTTAAGTGTAGGATTGCGTTCCAACCTTGCTTTCGTGATCAACATAGAAAAAATTAAGAATAACTCTGTATGCTCTTTAATCTGCGATTGCCTGAATATTGGCGACTTTACCGGATCTAAGCCTGCTGCAAGCCAATCTGCTACCATTTCAAGTGTATTCTGGTAGATCTCGTCAGTTGATAGATCTGTAGTTAAAACATGATAATCTGCAACAAGATGATAATTCTCATATTCATCCTGAAGTTTTATCCAATTTTCTAAAGCGCCAACATAATTGCCTAAATGCAATTTGCCTGTAGGACGCATTCCGCTAAGAATTCTTTTCTTTGCCATAATAGGATTTTATTGAAATTTAATTAGATGTGCAATTATAATGAAAAATTAGCTCATTTTACGATTGGAACAGGTACTGTTTCCAAGAATCATCTAAACGTCCGGCATTATTCCTAATAAACATGATATGGTTCGGTGCATACGGTTTAACTTTCAATTTTAAATGAGATTCTTCCGGAGTGCGGTCCCCTTTCCGGTTATTGCATGGAAGACAAGCAGCAACAAGATTTTCCCACGTATCATCTCCGCCTTTTGATCTTGGTACAACATGATCAAGAGTCAGCGGAAGATCGGCTCTGCCGCAATAAGCGCATTTATGTCCGTCGCGTTTTAAAATATTTCTTCTGGTTAGAATAATCTTTTTGTAAGGTACTTTAATATAATCGTTAAGCCGTATGATACTTGGCCATGGGAAAGCTTTGTAAACTGTATGAATGCTTTTTTTTTCGTTATTAACTACAAGTTCAGCTTTTCCAAGAAAGATAAGGACTACTGCTTTTTTTACATTGCAGATAGTTAGCGGTTCATAGCTTTGATTGAGGAGTAAAACTTTAGCGTTAAGTGATCCATTTGTTCCGAATTTCCGTTCGAAGACTTACCTCCAATTAGAAAACGATTTAATGTTATTGGTTTAATATTTCACCTTAAAACACGTTGCAAATATCGTAATTACATCCAAATAATGAAAGTCTAATGTTAATTCTTTCTAATTATCCCACCGGCAAGGACATAGCCTTGTTCATCGTACAAAACGAGAGACTGACCCGGAGTAATTGCGTTCTTTGGTTCTGCAAATTTTATTTTGATTTGATTTTCATCCGCATAAATTATTTCTGAGGCAGCTGCTCTATCACTGTAGCGGATCTTTCCGAAAACAATTTCACCTTTTTTCAGTGACGGTTTGCTTACATAATTGATTTCATCGGCGACGCAAACGCTTTCAAGCAGTTCTTCTTTGTCCCCAAGCTCAACAACTTTAGAATCTTGATCAATATTCTTTACATAAACCGGTTTACCGAAAGAACCCAAACCTTTTCTTTGTCCAACTGTATAGAATGGAATTCCTCTGTGCCTGCCAACTTTCTCTCCGTGATAAACAATATCTCCCTCTTCAACTTTATCCATTAATTCAGGAATTCTTTCACGTAAGAATCTTTCATAATTATCATCAGCAACAAAACAGATTTCCTGGCTATCGGGTTTCTTTGCGGTTTTCAAACCAAATTTTTCCGCAAGTTTGCGGACTTCATCTTTTGTATATCCTCCAAGAGGAAAAAGTGTGCGGCTTAAACTTTCTTGTGTCAGTCCCCAAAGCGCATAAGTCTGATCCTTCTTCTGATCAAACGAATATTTTAATGAGTATCTATTCAAAGTTGGACTGTGTTCTACAACTGCATAATGACCGGTGGCAACATATTTTGCATCGAGAGAATCTGCTTTCTTAAGAAGTTCTTCCCATTTTATTTTTCTGTTGCAGACAACGCATGGATTAGGAGTTCTGCCGTTCAGATATTCATCAACAAAATTTTCTATTACTGTTTCCTCGAATGCTTTAGTGAAGTCAACTGTGTAATGCGGGATGTTGAAAGAGTTTGCAACATTCTTCGCATCAAAAATTGCATCTAAAGAACAACAGCCGGATTCGTGTTTAGGCGCGCCGCCCACTTCCATAAATCCCCAAGTCTTCATAGTAATACCTATTACTTCGTATCCTTGTTTATAAAGCAATGCCGCCGCTACAGATGAATCCACACCACCGCTCATTGCTACTATTACTCTCTTATCGTTCAAGTGATCCCTTTCTTTCTCAAAAGATTGCTTGTCTACTTCTAACAACAAATATAAAGAAATAGTTTAGTTTATATATAATGTAGATACAATTTGCCAAGCTGCTGCTATGATATCAAAAAATATTGTTTGAATGACTTTATTTTTGTGCTAATTTAAGAACACGTTAGGGTACACGTATTTTTGTTTTAAAATACAACAAAGATTAGACTTCTTAAAAAGTAAGTAATTAAAATTATTAAGCGAGTTAAGAATGATCAAATCAATTCATTCTTTTACACTTCTTATGCTTTGCGTATTCACCTTTGCAAATTGTAATAACTTAGTAGCTCAAAAAAAAATAAATTCGGTTATGATTGGCAAACAAATATGGATGACTGAAAATTTAAATGTCGACCGATTTCGGAACGGTGATCTGATACCAGAAGCAAAAACATATGAGGAATGGGAGAAGGCCGGATCAGAAGAGAGGCCAGCTTGGTGCTATTATAAAAACGATTCTCAGAACGGAAAAAAATATGGTAAGCTTTATAACTGGTATGCAGTAGGTGACGCACGGGGACTCGCACCTCTCGGGTGGCGCATACCTTCATTGGATGAATTTGATTTGTTAGATAGCGCAGTCAATAGAAATTCCCGTGCACTGATGTCAATTACCAAAATGAAAGGTGATAGTGCAAATACAAGCGGGTTCTCAGCATTATTTGCAGGTCGCCGCGCCGAAGGATATGATTTCAGGCGTATCGGGGAGGTGGCTTCATTCTGGACTTCCAATGGAAAAAATTCCTTGAACGCCTGGAGAATGTATTTTGTTGACGGCAAAAATGTTGTTGCTTATAATTCGAACTCTAAAGAAACAGGAGAAAGTGTTCGCTGCATAAGCGGCGATAATAATATCAGTATAAATAAGCATATCTATAAAGCCTCTCTCGATACAACTTTTGCTAGCGGCTCAGATATTATTTTAAATAATATTACAGACAAGGATCACCTTACTCTAACAGTTTTGGGAAAATTATGGGGTTATCTAAAATACTATTATCCGACCCTTGCAAAGGGAGATATTAATTGGGATTACGAATTATTCCGCATCATGCCGAAAGTTCTGAAGTCAAATTCAAAAGAGGAGCGCAATAAATTTTTATCTGAATGGATAACAAGCTTGGGCCGAATAACCGAAAAGCAAGAACCCAGTAAAATTGATGAGAGCAAAGTTAAATTTATGCCGGATCTAAAATGGACTGAAGATGAAAAAGAATTGGGCGAAGATGTTACGGCTCAGTTGAAAGAAATTAAAATGGCAAAACGCGACACAATAAATTATTATTTTGACTTTTGGAGAAGGGGAGGAAACGCAGTATTCGAAAACGAATCCGCTTATAAAAAAATGAAATATCCGGATGCGGGATTCAGGCTGCTTGCTCTTTACCGTTTCTGGAATATAATCCAATATTTATATCCATATAGAAATTTAATTGAAGACGATTGGAATAAAGTTCTTTACGATTTCATACCGGAATTTATTAAAGCAGGCAATGCGCTGGAATACCGGTTCACAATTCTAAGACTTATCGATAAAATCCATGATTCACACGCAAGTATTTGGGGAAACGATAAAGTCCTTTCCAAATATTTTGGGAACTATATCGTCCCTTGCAAAATAAGTTTCATAGAAAATAAAGCGGTTGTTACGGAAATATATTCAGTAGCTGATTCAACAATGCAGATTAGAGTTGGCGATGTTATTGAAAAAATTATGAACGAAGATATTGATAAAATTGTAGCAAGAAAACTTCCAATTTATCCTGCTTCGAATTATCCGACGAAACTCCGAAATATTTCCTATGATATTTTGCGAAGCAGTAATGATCTTGTTTCTATTACTTATCTGCGAAATGGAAAATTAATAACTGAAAATGTTAAGTGTGTTCCTTTTACAACTGTTTTAAACAATCCTTCAAAAGCTGTCAATAAATCGTGGAAGATTATTGATAACAACACAGGGTATTTATTCCCTGGGACAATACAAAATTCCGAATTACCAGATATGATGAAGAACTTTCAAAAGTGTAAGGGAATAATTATAGATTTCAGATGCTACCCATCTGATTTTACGGTATTTACTCTAAGCGAATATTTAATGCCCGCTCCAATTCAATTTGTGGAATTCTCTAGAGCTAATTCTGAAATGCCCGGGCGGTTTCTTTTTCGTGACTATTTATCAGTCGGTAAAAATAACCCAGATTATTATAAGGGCAGAGTTGTAATTATTGTTAATGAAGAAACACAAAGTTCGGCTGAATACCATGTAATGGCATTCAAGAGAGCACCGAAGGCAATTGTGATTGGAAGTACAACAGCGGGTGCCGACGGAAACGTTTGCGCTTTCCCTTTACCAGGGGGAATAAGCACAATGATTACCGGGATGGGCGTTTATTATCCAGACGGAGGGGAAACTCAAAGAATTGGAATTGTTCCGAATATTATTGTTAAGCCTACAATAAAAGGAATAATTGATGGTAAAGATGAAGTACTTGATAAGGCAATTCAAATAATTAAGGATGATAAAGAATAAATTGGTAATTGATTTGAATAAAAACAATTAAATACAGATAGCGTTTTTCAGAGCAGTCATATTAATAATTAGGAAATAGTTAACTAAAATTATAGCGATATAAATGAAAAACTGTAGCAATAATCCTGAAAGAAAGAAATAAACTATAATAAATATTACCGGAGGAAAATATGTTATGTAATTTCCAAAAGTTAAATTCTCATTCATACCTCACCCTACTCATCTTTATCCTAGTTTTAAATGTTCAAGTTTTTAGTCAAGATGAATTTGATGAAAAATCTTACAGCAGATTTTATATAACCGGTCAATCATCAATATTTTCGGGAACAGCTTTTCCGGTTTCATTTTATTCATACAAGGCAACCGGTGCGGCAGCGGCAAATTATTTCTACGCAGGTGAATTTGGAACATCAAGCGGTATCGGTTTTGGCGGAGGTCTCGGCTACCAAATACGTGAGGAAATATTTATGGCTTCAGTAGAAGTAAATTATTCATTCAACTCACATCGGGAAAGTAAAGAAGTATTAGATGAAACATTATTTAACGGTACAAATCTTACTTGGCAGAATTTTACAACTACCTTCACTCAAACAGAACAGAAAAATTCAAATATACTTTTATTCGGAAATGTTGGAGTATTTCCATTCGAAGAATTAAATCTGTCATTTTATGGGACTGTCGGCTTGGGTATTGGATGGCAATCATTTAATTCTGCAGCAACTGCATATGCAGCTGGTCGCGAATATGACATCAAAACAATTGGAAAAGCCGATTGGTATGATATAGGTGATTATAGTAGCGGAGGTAAATTCAGCAGAAGTTCTTTTGTTATGATGTTAGGTTTAGGATCAGAGTATTTTATTACAAATAAAATCAGTTTAAAAGTGGAATGGCAATATTTATTTAGTTCGTACAGTAGAGAAAATGTTCTTATTAGTAGTGGTCCGGTAAATGTTTATCAAGATAAAAAAACATATGAATACAAAGTCGGCAACAAATTATCTCTTGGTGTAGCGTATTATTTTAATTCTAGTGAGTAAAAAATTTAACAATGTTTTGAATTATTGGAAGATATTATGCTTTAGGAAGAAAAGTTAGTGTAAGAATTGCAACACATGTAACGTAGTGCTCGGAATGGCTCATAGAAATTTTTAATTCTTTGCCGTCATTGAGATAATCTTTTAATGCGCCGTAAAATTTTACTTTCGGAAGTCCGTTCAGTTCATTGTAAATCTCAACATCATGCCAGCTGTAAGCTGTATTGGTATCGTTGGAAAGTGCTTTGTAGATGGCTTCTTTAGCTGCAAAGCGTGCTGCCAGATGCTGGTATTTGTTTTTACGGGATAGAGAGTAATCAAGTTCCGTTTTGGTGTAAATCTTTTTTAAGAAAGCTTTGCCGAACTTATCAACGCTCTTTTTAATTCTTTCAATCTCGATTATATCTATTCCAACTCCTAGAACCATCTTAACATCCTTCCTTCTTAACTGGTATTCCGGCAAACAAAATAAAAGAGTTTGATAAGAATAATAATAAGAGAAGTGTTGATCTAATTTTAAAAAATGTGAGCATTTACTTCAACACCTTTAGATTTCAACTGCTCAATAAGAATTTTCGTTAAATCTTTTGCCTGCTGAATCGTTGCTTTTAGGTCATCCATAAGAACGGGATCACTTAAAAGTTTCCCAAAATTATTTTGGTTCTTATTCGTCTTGTCCATAAAATCATTTACTTTGATCAAAACTTCTTTTGATGTTTTCAGAACATCGTGAATCGAATTAATAGTAAGCGTTAATGTATCGCGGTTTGTTTCTATAAAACTGTTTACGTTTTTGGTTAATTCATTTCCGGATTTCAGTAATTTATTTAAATCATCTTTATTGTTTACAATAAGTTTGTTGAGATTATCAGTCAGCATGGCAAGATTATTAACGGATGTTTTAAGATCGTTTGAAAATTTTTCATCTGTAATAGTTTTGTTCAATGCTGTCACGGAAATCTTCACTTCTCTGATAACATCTATCAAATCGTTCTGAACAGAACCAAGCATAGACATTGCAGAAGCAATATCGCCATCATAGCTGCCTTGTTGAACTTTATTATAATCCAATTCATTAATTGATGAGCCGGAATTAACTTCAACTTTCTTGCCGCCCATAAGATCGAGCATCATAACAGAAAATTTTGCGTCTTCTTTTATTATAATATCAGAAGGAAGATTTATGAGAGTAATTACTTTACTTCCGCTAATTTTTATGTCCTTAACATATCCTTTACGTACACCGTTAACTGTTACCGGATCGTTAACTTCAAGTCCTGCTACAGAACTAAACTCAACGGAAATTTCCTTGCGTTGTGAATTAAGTGTCCAATTCTTTGCCCAGCCAAGGATCCATAAAAAAATAATTATAGCAAGTAAGAATGTTACACCTACTTTAATTTCTGTTTTTCTCTGATCTTTCATAACGATTTATTATTTTTTTTATGTGATTAAAATCCGCAGAATCAACTATTCTATCTTTATAAAGAAAACGGGCTTCATCCATAACATCTTGTAAACGTGTAATGACAGAATCAAAATTATATTTTTTTGATTCATCCAAGAAATTATGAACAGCTATTTTCATTGAATCGCGGTAAACTGATGCCTTCACATCATTTAATTTTTTGTCGAATTCACTAACCGTAGCACTAATAATTTTATCTTTTGAGAAATTCTTAAAGAAATCTTTTTTATATTTTACAAAATAAACAACAGTTCCAACAAGAATTGTAAACACAACGACAGCTGAAATGAAGCAACCTTTTTTCATTTATATCCAAAAAGCTAATTAACTTTTTCAACAAGAACTTTATTTACACGTTTGTTAACTACTTCTTTAACAGTAAATTTATAGTTATTGTGGATTAAGTGAAACCCCTGCTGTGGAATTATTCCTGCTTGATTAAAAATAAATCCGCCAACTGTATCATAGTCATCATTCTCGGATGAAAAATCTTGATTCAGCAATTCATTTAGTTCATCAATAGAGACTTTACCTAAGATCATAAAACTATTTTCATTCAATTTAACTATTTCATTTTCCTCTCGGTCGTATTCATCGCGAATCTCGCCAACAATTTCTTCAAGAATATCTTCAAGTGAAATTAATCCGGATGTGCCACCGTATTCGTCAACAACAATTCCCAGATGCATGTTCTTTTCTTGGAAGTCATGCAGAAGAACATTGATAAGTTTCGTCTCCGGAACAAACATTGCTTCACGGGCAATATTTCTAAGAGAAAGTGATTTACGAATTCCCGGGTTGCTTAAATATGGAAGCAGATCTTTGGCGTAAATTATTCCAATTACTTTATCTAAGCTGTCTTCATAAAGAGGAATCCTGCTATGACCGGATTCATTAATAATCTTCATCATCTCATCAAAATCAGTATCAAGAGAAACAGCTACGATATCGACACGCGGAGTCATTACTTCGCGAGCCGTAACTGTTTTAAATGAAACGATTCCGTGGATTAGTTCATGCTCACCTTCTTCAATCGTTCCGGATTCGATACTTAGATCAGCAAGATCTTTTATATCTGTGCTATGAAGAGCGGTTTTTGTTCTATCAAAGTTTATTTTAGAAGAAAGGAGTCTTAGAAGATCAGTAAGAATTTTTGATATGGGGTAAAGTATGATCCCTAACCAATATAATGGTACTGCGGTTATCTTTACAAACTGAGCGGGATATTTATTAGCCCAAAGTTTAGGGCTAACTTCGCCAAATATTAAAATTAGAATTGTTAAGAGAGGAATTTGAATTAGTAGAGCTAATTCAACAGAAAAATTAAATACATGCGCAGCTTCGAGAGCAAGTGTTACTGCAATGATCGAAGCTGCAACATTAACAATTGTATTACCAATAAGAATAGTTACAAGAAGTCGGCGCGGATTATCTAATAGCGATTGGAGATAGCTGCCTATAATTTTATGCTGCTTCTTGAATTCGCGTGTTTTCTTTTTGTCAAATGAAAATAACGCAACTTCAGAACCGGAGAAAAAAGCCGAAAGAATAAAACAAATTATTATAAGAAAAATTTTTATAGACCAGCCAAATTCCAACTAAGATATTATCCTTGCTTATTCAACATACGCATTAAAATGGTAGATCATCATCAACACCTTGTGAAGCTGTGTCCGGTTCACCTGCGGAAAATCCGGATTTATCTCCAGCACTCTCTCCTCCACCAGCTTCTCTACCTTCAAGAGGAATAAGTTTTTCAGAGATTACTTCAGTAACATACCGTTTAACGCCTTCTTTATCTGTATAATCTCTTTTTTGAATTCTACCTTCAACATAAAATTTCTTTCCTTTCTTTAAGGATTCTTTATAAAAATCCGGAAGATTGAAAGAAACTACATTATGCCAAGTTGTTTCATTTACCCAATTACCGTCTTTTCCTTTATAACTATTTGTTGTAGCTACTGAAAAAGATGTAACGGACAGATTATTGGTAGTAAATCTTGTCTCGGCATCATTACCGAGGTTACCAATCAACATTACTTTGTTTAATGAGAAAGCCATAACGCCCCCTTATTAGTTGTTAATGAATACCATAATTAATTTATCATAAAAAGAGATAATAGACAATCATTGCTGAAATAGGAATTAAAATATTATCAATATCTTTTGGGCTAAATCCTTCTATAACTGTAGTTACTACTGCTGTTGAAACTAATAATAATATATTGATTTGTCCAAAGAATAGTAAACTAAAAATCAAAGCACCTAAAAAACCGAAGCAAAAGAAAGCAATGCTTCCTTCAATAGTTTTATCTGAAAATATATGATACTTATGTTTACCAAATCTTTTGCCGAATACCGGCGCTAATCCATCGCCCCATCCGAGAAAACCCATTGATAATAACGCACCAGGCGAATAAAAAAATATTGTGCCCATTATATTCATAACCAATGTAAAGTATAACGGACCTTTTAGAAGTTCTCTCCTATCACCTGTTCTTGTCATAGTTTTAACAGCCTGATCATCCGGCTTAGCAGTAAATCCTTTTATTAGAAGCAATATTGTCCAGATTAATGCCGGAGTAATATTTAAATATTTAGTCCAATGATCGGGACTATATAATGGCCAAAAGATTAACCATGATCCGGCTGCAATATGAACTACTTTGCGTGATAAATCCTGGGGGAATCCTTTCTTTACAACAAAATCCATTATTGCAACTATTCCAAACACATATATTAATCCACCGATTGTAACAACGATATTTTGTAAAACCGGATTCATAGATTATTCGGAAGTAATGATAAAAGCATCTTTGAAAGACGGGATCTGCCAAAGATTATTGCGGGTCTTTTCTGCTTCTTCTTTTGTAGTGAAAGGTGAGAGTTGAACAGCATAAAGTTTTATCTGTTCACGATAAATTATATTCATCACTAATTCAGTTTTATTTTTGTTTTCATTAATAAACGCTTCAGCTCGTTCTTTTGTTGTGAATGCACCTAATTGGATAATAAATTTTTTCACACTAATTGTCTGTGCTATTTTTACAGGTTCTGTTTTTACCGGTTCAACTTTTACTTCTTCAACAGATGGAACAGCTTTAGTTGTATCTTTAATATTTACTGCATCTTTTTGTACGTCATCAAAAATATAAACATCCGGTTCTTTCTTCTCGGTTTGTTTAGTAGTCTCTTCCGAAGTTGAACATCCGAAAATTCCTATTAAAAGAATGATCGAAAAAACTTCTAATGTTTTCATAACCTAACCTGTATAAATTAAAAAAGGATGACTAATGTCATCCTTAATTTACAAAAACAAAAAATAAATCGTGTAACAAACTCAAAATCAATAAAAGAGGGGTGGTAATTACCATCCCTCTTTTAAGAAAGTTTAATTAAAATTAAAAGCTAAGTTAAATCCAAACAAGTTGGTTGAGTTTTCATACAAACCGTTAAATGGTAATGCTGAATCGCCTAAATCATTTTTGAATGATATATATTGATAAGCTACATCAGCACGAATCATACGTGTAAATTGATAACCTACACCAAATGTGAATTCATTACGATTAGCACCTGGTAATGATGGGTCCATATATTTTGTAGGAATAGGTGAACCATCTCTAACATAACCAGCACGTAGTGCTAAATCTTTTATTCTATATTCAGCGCCAATTCTAAATGTTATTGAATTATCCCAATACTTTGGCGACATCAAATCTTTCCAAGCTGAAGTATTTTTATCGAAATCAACAGCCAGGTATTTATAACTTGCCCAACCGACAAACATAATATCCGCATTAATGGTAAAATCTTTTGTTGCATTATAGGAAATACCGCCGCGAATATCGTAAGGCATAGTAATAGTTGCTTTCCCTTTACCAGCAGGGAATAAATCAGACTGACCAATTGGGAAACCTGTTGGTTTAGCATTTAAGCCATCAAATGTAAGATCTCCGCTAAAATTAAGATCTACATTATGTCTGTAAGAAAATCCAAATGAAAATTTATCATCCGGTTTGAATAAAAATCCGAAATTAAAAGTAAATGTAGGGTCGCCTGGTCCATCTAAAGTTATTTTAACATTATTTGCAGCAGGTAATATAGCAGTAGCTGATAATGGAATAGCAGGAATGTCAATTGCTTGTAAGAATGTTACTTTTGAAATTACGAAAGAAAATCCAACGCCAACAGAGAAATATTCATTTACTTTGTATGCAATAGTAGGATTTACATAAAAAGTTTGTAACTCGGTTTTTACTGCTAAACTTTTTCCAATCCATCCATCAGGCCATTCAGAACCCAGGCCAAAAGGATTAAAAACACCTACACCCACAGTCCATTTATCATTAACTGCGTAAGCTCCGTAAAAATTAATCGGAGTGAATGTTCTTGCAACTGTTGTTGTCTTCGTAGTTAAAGGTTTTGGTCCTGTAAAATCTACTGTAGGCATGATTAAAGTTGTACCTGCAATTAAATTAAAACCTTTTACATTTGTTAAACCTGCTGGATTAAAATAAATTGATGAAGCATCCGATGCCATACCAACAAAAGCACCAGCCATACCCATGGCTCTAGCATTTTGGGTTCCAATTTGGAAACCACCTGCGTATGCACTGCTTACAAATAAAACAGAGATTAGTAATAAGGTAATTAATTTCTTCACATATCCTCCTCTTGAATGAATTAATTTCTAAGAAAATATAAGTAATTGTATTCTAAAAGCAAATAAGATTTCTTATTCAAATGTCAGAATAATGGAATTCTTTTCTACCGACTGCCCTTCTGCAAATAGGATTTCTTTTACTATTCCGTTGACAGGTGACCGTATTTCATTCTCCATTTTCATTGCTTCAAGTATTAATAACGGCTCCCCTACAGTTACTTGATCACCAATATTTTTTTTCAACTTTAATAGTAACCCCGGCATAGGAGCTTTGATATTCAATTTTTTTGATGAAACATTTTTATTCTTTTGAAAATCGTTTGCATTTTCTTGAAGCTGAGTACGGACTAATGCATCAAAGTAACAACCGTCAATTAATATACCATACTTTTCTTTTTCTAATTTGTGTGCTGTTATTTCGAAAATCTTATTTCCAAACTTTAGTAAGTAAGAGCTATTGTTGATTTGTGATAATTCTACAGGAACTCTATTGTTATTAATTTCTACTTCATTACTGTTATTGATTTTAACAGAATGCTTTCTGTTATTGGTAGTAATTATCATATCATTCATAATTCTGATCCCGCCATAAATTACCGGTATCAACATGATTTTTTGATACTAATAATTCCTGTTCTTGAGATTTCAATAACGCGGAAAGTACTGCAGCAATTTCTTCATACTCTACTGATGAAGTATCTTTCCATTTATCCGGGACAAGAGGCATGAATTCGTTATCAAGGAAATTGATATCGAATGTTCCATCTAAAAATATTTTTTGATTAAGTATCCATCTGAATACAGGAATATTTGTAATAACTCCACTGATTTGATATTCTCCCAGTGCCCTTTGCATTCTTACAATCGCTTCATCCCGGTCAATCCCCCAAGTGATAACTTTTGACAACATCGGATCATAATAGATCGGAACTTCGCTCATAACATCTATTCCTCTGTCAATTCGGATTCCAGGACCGGAAGTTAAACGATGATGAACAATCTTGCCTGTTGATGGTGCGAAATTATTATCAACATCTTCAGCGTAGATTCTGCATTCTACAGCATGACCATGAATTTTAATATCCTCTTGTCTTAGAGAAAGTTTTTCTCCTGAAGCAATTTTTATTTGCTGTTTCACTATATCAATACCGGTAATCATTTCTGTAACCGGATGTTCAACCTGAAGTCGTGTATTCATTTCAAGGAAATAAAAATTTTTATTCGAATCCATTAAGAATTCTATTGTACCTGCGTTGTAGTAGTTGCAAGCTTTAGCAGCATCTATTGCAGCGTTTGTAATTTTCTTTCTAGTCGCTTCATCAACCGCTATTGATGGAGCTTCTTCAACAACTTTTTGATGTCTTCTCTGAACAGAACATTCTCTTTCAAAGAGATGAATATAATTTCCGAATTTATCGGCGAGAATTTGTACTTCTATATGTTTCGGATGTTCGATGAATTTTTCAAGGTAAACGTCATCATTACCAAAAGCTTTGAGCGATTCATTCTTAGCACGGTTGTATGCGGATTCAAATTCTTCATCATTAGAAATTTTCCGCATTCCTTTTCCGCCCCCGCCTGCCGCGGCCTTAAGCATAACCGGATAACCGATTTCAGAAGAAATTTTTTTGCCTTCCTCAATATTTTTTATTGGCTCAGTTGTACCGGGTACAATGGGAACGTTATTAGCTTTCATCAATCTTCTTGCTGATGTTTTTTCGCCCATCAACTTTACCGATTTAGAAGAAGGACCGATAAAAATTATTCCCGACTCTTCTACCATTCGAATAAATTCTGCATTCTCTGATAAAAATCCATATCCAGGATGAATTGCATCTGCACCGATTTCTTTAGCTAGTCTTATAATTTTTTCTTTGTTGAGGTATGACTCGCTTGCAGGTGAAGGTCCGATCAGATAAGCTTCATCTGCTCTTCGAACATGTAATGCTAATTTATCAGCTTCGGAATAAATTGCCGCAGAAGTAATATTTAATTCTCTGCAAGCTTTAATTATTCGATGAGCAATTTCCCCGCGATTTGCAATTAGTATTTTTTTAATCATAAAATTATTTGAATTCAACTATTGTGATACCATCACCGCCATATTCAATATTTGCAAAATAGTAATTTTTAACTGAATGATTATTTCTCAAAATCCCTTGGACTAATTGTTTGAGTGCACCGGTACCTTTTCCATGAAGTATTTCAACACGATCAGCACCGCTTACATAGGTGTTATCCAAAAATTTTATTATTTCAAACTCGGCTTCATCAGCTCGTTTGCCGCGAATATCCAAACGATAACTTATTTCATCTTGATCCAGATTAAATGATTTTTTTTCTCTTTTGTCAATTTCAGATTTCTTGGCCGGAACCAAATCAGAATATTTTGTTTTGATCTTTAAAGTACCAACACTTAATACAGCTTTATTTTTTTCTTTATTAATTTCTTCAATCACACCAACCGAAGTTGTATCCTTAATCGAGGCATAATCTCCTTTCGTCAATTCAACTTTTTCGTCTTTCTGTTTCTTCTCCTTCTTAAAGATTATTGTGCTTTCTTTTTTGATTTCTTCAATCTTCAACTTTTCTTCTTTTATAACTTCTTTCTTTGCCTGTGATTCCCTAATGTTCCTAATGGACTCTTCTACCTTTTTGTTTACTTCACTTAAATATGTTTCGGCTTTTTCTTTTGTTTGAGTCAAAATTTCCTTTTTCTGCTGTTCAAGTTTTTCAATCTTATCTTGATAAAGATTTGTTAGTCCCTTCAGTCTGGAATTCTCTCTTTCTGTTTTATTTAATTGTTCTTTTAAGTTTTTTGATTTCTTTTCAAGCGAGACGAGAAAATCTTCTATCTTGGTTTTGTCGGTATCCAAATACTCTTTGGCAAGAGTAATAAATTTCTCATCAAACCCGATTCGGTTTGCGACTTCGAAAGCATAACTTGAGCCTGGCATTCCTTGATTGAATCTGTATGTCGGTTTCAATTCATCTGTATCAAATTCCATTGAAGCATTCTGAAATTTATCTAACTGGTTTGCAATCAATTTCAAACTGCCGTGATGTGTTGTTGCTAAAACTTTCGCTCCTTTATCACGGAGTGTAATTAACATTCCTGTTGCAATAGCAGCTCCTTCTGCCGGGTCAGTACCAGTTCCAATCTCATCAAGAACTATTAAAGTTTTATCGTTAGCTTCTTCTATAATATGTTTAATATTTTTCAGATGTGAGCTAAAAGTACTAAGATCATCTTCAATAGATTGTGCATCTCCGATATCAACTAAGACTTTTTCAACAAAATGAAAATTGGAATCCGGATGTGCTGGAATTGGAATACCTGCAAGAGCAAGACAGATTAATAAACCGGTAGTTTTCAATGTAACTGTTTTACCACCGGCATTCGGTCCTGTAATAAGAATAACATTTACGTTATCCATATTTAAATTCATAGGTACCGTATTCTTATGCCCGATCCGTTTTATAAGAATTGGATGTCGCGCATCAATGAATGCAAAAGGTTTGTCTTCGTTAAATCCGGGATGCGAACCAATAATTTCTATTGAGTATTTTGCCCTGGCAAATATTGAATCCAATGCAGCAATAGCTTGTAATGATTTTTTTAACTCAATGCTTATTTGCCCGATTCGTTCCGTTAATGCTCTTAATATTTTTTCTATTTCTCTTTTTTCAGCAAAGCTTAAAGATAATATTTCGTTATTCAATTCTAATGTTTCTTCCGGTTCAATATATACAGTCTGTCCTGTTGAAGATTCTGAATGAACAAATCCTCTTACATGCCGTTTGTGTTCCGACTTAACCGGCAGTACAATTCTACCATCACGCTGAGTTATATATTCTTCTTGCACTAAATAAGAATCGCTTAGTTGCTTCAACAATTTTTGAACTTGTTTACGAAGAGCAGCATCTTTTTCTCTTATCTCAATTCTAATTTCCCGAAGCTTTGGACTTGCATCATCTCTGATCTCACCATTTTCAGTAAACACTTTCCCGATTTGATGTTCAAAGACTTTATCAACTATGAGTTGATCGGTAAATTCCTTTAAATATGTTTCTGAATTTTCTTTCGATTTTAAGAATTGAAAAAGTTTGCGTGAAGTTTCCGCAAGTTTTAAAATATCTAAAATTTGTTTTGAAGTAAGAACTGAACCTTCAATTCTACTTCGGGAAAGGACATCATTGAGATCAGGCAAATATTCGAATGGCGGTATATCATTCTTAATAAGAATTTCTTTTGTTTCATTTACTTGCTCACCGTTTTTTTTTATCTCATCAATTGATTCAAGCGGGACTAAATTTTGAATTGCACTTTTGCCATTATCGGTTGAGCAATACTTCTCAATATGAGTTATAACTTTATTAAACTCTAGTTTTTCTAAAACGTCTTTAGCAATCATTATTTTTTGGGATGAGTATCAATTTGTGATGAACTACCAATATCATTTTTTTCTATATACTGCTTAAAATAATCAGATGCTTTTGATTTCTGGCCCATTGCAAAATCTATTGTCTTGGGAATCAAATTAAGAACAAAGTTGTAGGAAAACGAGTTATTCCTTTGTTCAGTTTTTGGAAATCCGAAAATATTTAGAAATAAAAATAGGGCGCTCATAAAATATATAATCTGAACAACTCCTATAACTCCGCCAAGAACTTGATTGATTAAACGGTTTACTTTGTCGAATGGATGAACGACTCGTTTTATTACTGTTGCAATCAGAATTACAATTAGAAAAATTAAAATACCGGCAATTACACTTGATAAATATTCATCATTGTTAAAAAAGCGGATCAACAATTTGCCAACACTTCCCGAAAATTGGAAAGCTAATCCAATCCCGAAAATTAATCCAAGTAATCCAATGATCTTTCTTACAAGTCCATCCTTAAACCCTAGTAAAAAACCTATCAGTATTATTACGATGATTATATAATCAAGATAATTCAATTACCGCTCAATAATTTTTCAACAATCTCTTTAACAATTTTCCCGTCTGCTCTACCTTTAAGTGCTTTTGCAGCAGCGGGCATTAATTTTGGGAAATCTTCTTTAGCTTTTGCACCAACCTCAAGAGCTATTTTCTTAATCTCTTCTAAAATTTCATCCAAAGAAAGTTGTTTCGGCAAATATTCTTCAATGATCTTCAATTCAGCTTCTTCTTTTTCGGCGAGCTCATTTCTGCCACCGTTGCGGAATTGCTCGATTGATTCTTTTCTTTTTTTTGCAGCTGATGTGAGCATTTTTATTTCTTCTTCGGAAGTTAATTCTTTACCGCTTCCACTTTTCTCAAATTCTAGAATTAAAGCACGTATTGAACGAATCGTCTCTAAACGAATTTTATCTCCGGAACGCATCGCAGCTTTTAAGTCTTGATTTATTTTTTCACTTAAACTCATATATACTCCAATTATTCAGATAAGATTTATTTTATAAAAACAAAATAACCATTTCAACCGATACTTCCTGGAAGTTCAACAATATTTCCCGTAATAGTTTTATAGTTTTGAAAAAATGAATAAGCTACATTGCAAATTTCAGAAGTAGTAACCAATTGTGTTTTGTCTTCGATCCATTCACGATTTACAGCACTATCAATAACATAAGGGGCAACAGCGTTAGCGCTTAAATTAATTTTCTTTCCTTCAAATGATAACGTCCTAACTAAAAAATTAAGTGCATGTTTGGAAATATTATAAGCCGCTCTATTTTCTTCCGGGTATAAACTTGATTGTGCACTTGTAAAACAAATTGAAGAGCCGTTAGAATGCTCAGTTAGTTTATAGAAATATTTTGATATTAAAAAAGCAGTGCAAAGATTGATGTTGAGCATCTTTAAGAAATCTGCATATTGAGTATCAGCTATTGATTCCCCGCCTATATAAGCACCGATTGTATCAAACAAAAAATAATTTACACCTTCTTTCCTAATAACATTTTGAAAAGCTTGTGCAACATTTTCTTCCCCGGTCATATCTGAAATTAAAATCATCTCATACTTTTTAGAAGTATTCAATTCAAACATTTTACGAGTAAAAAAATAATATTGATCATAATCTTGATTTAGAAAATAATCAACAGCTGTTCTTCCTAAATCACCGGAAGCTCCAAATAAAAGAAATACTTTTTCGGATTTCATTCTTTCCCTTTCATTCTAAATTTTGCACCAACTGGATAATGATCGCTATAGCCGCCAACATAAATATTTCCTCTAAAAGTTGGAATTGCACCCCCCTTTCGTTCACCTTCTTGTGAAATCATGAATGGCGGTTTAATAACATCAAATGAATTACACTCATACTCAAGACTATTTCCATCCAGAAACGTTGTGGAAATAATTATTTGATCAATCATATCAAACTTTCCCCCGAAAAGATAAGATCCTTCCTTATTCGAAAATTTTTTGTAAGCCAGATTTACGAATGATGTATTTGTTTTACTGCCGCAATTAAAATCTTTTGCGCCTAAATACTGCTCAATAGATTCATTATTCGGTTCATCGTTAAAATCGCCAAGAATAATTACATTACTTTTCGGTGAAGTTGATGCAAGTGTATCCAAACTACTTTTTAGAACTTCTGCAGCCGTTATGCGATTAATATTTGATTTTTGTTCTCCACCACTTCTAGATGGCCAATGGTTAACATAAACATGAATTTTTTCTTTACTCTTTTTATGAATCAATACAACATGAAGAATATCTCGAGTTGGTTTTTGATTAGGCAGCTCTACATGGATTGCAGCTAAGCTGTCAATATCAAATACACTCCTATCATAGAGTAGTCCTACATCAATTCCTCTTGCGTCGGGTGAATCTCGATGGGCAACAATATAATCTCTGTCTCTTAATTTGTATACAAGTCTTTTAAGAACATTTATATTTTCAGCTTCCTCTACAGATAAAATATCCGGACCGCATCCGTTGTTCATATAATGAATAACTTTTGCAAGATTGGAAAGTTTTTGTTCATACTTTTCATCATTCCACTGATATGGTGAATCAGGTAAGAATTCTTTATCATCTTTAACCGGATCATCAATTGTATCGAACAGATTTTCCAGATTCCAATTCGCAACGTAAAATGAATCTCTTTGTGCATTTTGACAATTCGAAATAAAAGGCAGAAAAAAAACAAGTATAAAAATTACTCTTAAAAGGATCCGCATAAAGAGTGTCCTATTGTTTTGTAGATATTGTGTGAATGTAACTATATTCTCTATTGAAAATATAACCAAAATAACTAAACGAGTTAAGATGGGCACCGTTAAAAAAACAACTAATAGTAAAAATTCTATAAAGAGAAAATTTGTAATTATTGATGCTATGGCACTCGCTTACAAAGGATACTATGCATTTATTTCCCGCCCACTAATTACAGCCAGCGGCGAACCAACCTCTGCTGTGTTTGGATTTCTTAATCAACTCTTTAAAATTATTGAAGACACTAAACCGGATTACCTTGCAGTCGGGTTTGATTCAAAAGAAAAAACTTTTAGACATGAAAGGTATGAAAATTATAAATCCTCGCGACAAGCGATGCCCGAAGATATGATTCCTCAAATTCAAAGGATCAAAGAAATTATTGAAGCATTCAACATTCCAATTTATATTTTACCCGGATATGAAGCTGATGATCTAATCGGCACAGCAGTTAAAGAAGCCGAAAAACAAGGATTCGATTGCTACGCTATCACTCCGGATAAAGACTACATTCAACTTATTTCTGAAAATATCAGAGTTGTAAAACCGGGAAAATCAACTGATGAGATAGTAATTCTTGATGAAGATAAAGTCCGTGAGGAAATGGGTTTCGAGCCGATTCAAATGATAGATTATTTAGCACTTGTTGGTGATTCATCCGATGATATTCCGGGAGTTGCCGGCATTGGTCCTAAAACTGCTGTCCCTCTTATTCAGAAATTCAAAACACTTGAGAACATCTACAAGAATTTAGACCAAATAGAAAAAGAAAGTATTGTAAACAAACTTACAGAGAGCAAAGAGAACGCATTCCTATCGAAAGAACTTGCGACGATCAAGACAGATACTCCTTTCCATATGAATTTTGATGAAGCAAAATTTCATAATCCAGATATTGAAAAACTTCTAAAAATATTTAGCACGCTCGAATTCAAATCATTCGCAAACAAACTAAAAAAACTTTTTCTTGAACAGAATTTAGAAGAACCAATCAAAGAGAAAGAGAAAGAGAAAGAAAAAATAAAAGAAGAACCTATTGTAGAACCTGATAATACAGAAGTAGCTGTTTTTGATAAAGGTAAAGTGAAGTATAAATTAATATTATCTTATAAAGAGGCCAAAGAACTAGTACAGAAATTATCAGATAGTGAATTATTTGTCTTCGATACCGAAACAGATGGTCTTGATACTTTAAATGTAAATCTTGCCGGGTGTTCATTTGCAATAAAGCCTAAAGAAGCATTTTTTGTTGCCACTAATCCTTCTGCTGAATCTTCTTCCCTATTTGCGACTGATATGTCCGACCGTTTACCGACAGATGATTTTGTAAAATTATTCAAACCGGTTTTTGAGAATAATAAGATTAAAAAGGTCTGTCAAAACGGTAAGTATGATATTGGGGTACTCCGTCATTACGGAATTGATGTAAAGAATTTTTATTTCGATACAATGCTTGCGAGTTACGTTATTGATCCGGATCAAAAACATGGTATGGATGATTTATCAGAAAAGTATTTAAAGTACCGTCCCATCGCTTTGATTGAGTTAATAGGATCGAAAAAAACTCCAGAAAAAGTATTTGAAGTTGACCCAAATCAGCTTTCCGATTATTCCGCTGAAGATGCAGATATTACATTTAGACTTTATGAACTTTTGGATAAGCAATTAAGAAAAGAGAAATTAGAAAAACTTGCATACGATATTGAATTCCCTCTTGTACCGGTGCTAGAAGACATGGAGAGAACCGGAATAAGATTAGATACAAAAAGTTTAAAAATATTTAGCGATGATCTGCAAATTTTACTTGAGAATTATTCCAAAGAAATTATAAAACACGCCGGAGAAAATTTTAATATTAATTCTACACAGCAACTTCAAAAAATACTTTTCGAAAAACTAAAACTTCCGCAGACAACTAAAACTAAAACCGGATATTCTACTGATGCTAAATCTTTAGAATATTTACGAGGTACACATCCAATTGTTGATATAATTTCCGATTACCGTCAAGTATCAAAATTAAAATCAACTTATGCAGACTCACTTCCTCTGTTAATTCATCCAAGTACTGGAAGATTACATACATCTTACAATCAAGCTGCTGTTTCAACCGGAAGATTATCAAGCAACGATCCCAATCTTCAAAATATTCCTATTAGAACTGATCTAGGTAAAGAAATTCGCAAAGCATTTGTGCCGAGAGATAAGAATTACGTCATTCTTTCTGCAGATTACAGTCAGATTGAATTAAGAATTATGGCAAGTATTTGTCATGATGAAACATTAATGAAAGCCTTTATATCCGGAGAAGATATTCACAGAAGAACTGCCGCATTAATTTTTAAAGTTGATCCAAAAGATGTTACTCAAGACATGCGTCGCAAAGCTAAAGAAGTGAACTTTGGAATTCTATATGGCCTCGGTCCGTTTGGATTGAAATCAAGATTAGGTATAACACAGGCAGAAGCTAAAAATATTATTGATGAATATTTCTCATCATTTAAGAACGTAAGAAAGTTTATGGATGATTGTATCGCCAGCGCAAAGAAGAAAGAATATGCAGAAACTCTTTACGGTCGAAGAAGATATTTGAAAAATATTAACAGCAAGAACAGAGTTGTTCAGCAATTTGAGGCACGTGTTGCTATTAATATGCCAATACAGGGAAGCGCTGCAGATATGATAAAACTTGCCATGATAAAAATTCATAATGAATTGGAAAAAAGAAAAGCAAAAACAAAGATGGTTTTACAAGTACACGATGAATTGGTATTTGATGCTCACAAAGATGAGGTTGAAGATTTACGGCCATTGATAGTTGAACTTATGGAGAATGCTTTACCGTTAGATGTTCCTGTCGTTGCAGAAACCGGAGTTGGTGATAATTGGTTGGACGCACATTAGTCTGTTAAAAATTTATAAATTAAATACCCGAAATTTATCTGAAGCAATCCGAAAGCAATTCCGCTGTATAGATCAAGACGGTCTACTTCATCAAGCATGGAACGATTTTTTGTTTGCAGATAATCATCATATTTCCTATCGGCTCTGATTTTTAAATATGCAGCTACACCACCTAAAACCGCCGCACTTCCAATCAAAATCTTAAATGTACCGGAACTGAAAAAACTTTCTGTTTTGTTTTTATTTATGTATTCATAAATATTTGGTGTGATTGAAGAAGATTCAATCTGTTTCATATCGTAATTGAAATGATAATCTTTATCACATTCTGATATTTTAAGAGTATCGTAAATATTTTTTTGTCCCCACTGATATGAAGAATGTTGAATAAATAATAAATGATTCCCTTTGGTAAGATTAATCTCAGCTTTCCACCTCCCAATTAATAAAGTATCAACAAAAATGCGGGAACCAAGATTATTAGTAATAATTTCTACTTTGCTTTTGCAATCTTGGGCAATACAGCTGGCAAAAGAAATTATAAAAACTATAACCAGTTTTAGTACAAAGTTGTTATTCTTTAATTGAAATCTGATAAGCATTGATTATTCCTTTATCTTCACCTAGATATAAAAAGCCGTCGTAATAAACAGGAGAGAGTTTAACTCTTTTTTCAAAATCATAAGTTTTTGTTATCTCACCACTGTTAGTGTCAATTAAAAAAACTTTTCTGTTCAAATCAGGTTGAACAAGATAATTTTTGAAAAGTGTAGGTGTTGTGTTTATTACTCCGCCAGTTTCGATTTTCCATATTATTTTGCCAGATAATTTATTGATACAAAATATCCCACCGGCAAGATTTCCAACAAATACATTTTCATTATTCAAAACCGGAGTAGAAAGAATTTTATTTTTTGTATCAACAGTCCATATAATTTTACCATCTTTAACTTCAACACAAAATAATTTTCCATTGTTATCTCCGAAGTAAGCGTATTCTCCTTCAATCGTAAAATCTCCTTCAATACTGTCACTAATCTTCGTTCTATATTTTATTTCACCATCTAGAGTTGAAACAGCAATTAACTCCCCCTTTTCATTCCCAAATAGAATTAGGTTACCATCCGAAGCCGGTGAAGATTTTGAAGCTACATTTGTATTTACACCCCACTCTCGTGAACCGATTAAATTAAATTTAATTACTTCACCTTGATCTGTAAGCACAACAATTCCATTACTCAATTTTATCATTTCATTTTGAACACTGCCGTAGAGCTTAGATTCCAATAAAATATTTCCATTCATGTAATCAAAAACTTTAAGAACAGAATATTTTTCATTGAACTGATTGAGTAAAATAAATATTCTTAAATTACTTACAATAGGAGCAACTGAAAGAGAACCTGTATATTTTTCATATCCGAACATTTTACCTGAAGTTCTATCAAATGCATACAACTTGCCGGATAAATCTCCCACAAAAAGAATATTATCATAAATAATAACAGATGTATTAGTTTGACTTCCGCTAGTCTCAGCACTCCATTTTAATTTTATATCCGGTTCAATTGATATATTCTGATAAAACCTTCTTTCTGGATTTTTCCCGAACATAAAATAACCTGATCCGCCAATGATCATATTCTTAAAAACAATCGGTTGAGTGCAGCTTAAAAGAACTAATAAAATAATCGGTGAGATATATTTGGTATAAGTCTTTTTCAAAAATCCCATCCAAAGAAAAACTGATAAAATAAACCCGGTTGAAATTGAGTAAAATCTTTTTCAATTTTTTTGCCAATATCATATCTCAAGGCAAATGCGTTGAATATATTTATTCTAATTCCGACACCTATACTTCCTAAAGTTTCTTTGTAATCTTTATCCCATGCAGCCCCGGCATCAAAGAATGCCGCGCCTCTTATCTGGAAAAATGATAAACCAAAGAATGGAAAGTTAATCGTGAATTGATCAACAAGAGGAAATCTTAGTTCAATTGATGATAGCCACATTTTTTCACCGCGTATAGACCAACGATCCCACCCGCGCAAATCCCAACTTCCTCCCGCGAAATATCTTCTCGCCTCTTTTCCATCATTGATAAAAATTGCTGCCCTTGTTGCAAGACTGCTTCTTAAACCCAAACGAAAATATTTCCTGTAATCTGCTATAATGGAATAGTAGTTTACATTACTATATTTGACATCACTTGTATAACCGAGTAATAGTCTAAATCGTGAGCCATCAACCGGGCCTGTAACAACCCAAATAGAATTATCGTGAACAAAAGAAATAGTGTTAGTCACTAAAAGTGATTTTCTAGTAATGAAGCTTCCAGATAATTCTTTATCAGAATTTGCAATATCCATTTCAGCTTCAAGACGTTGGAACGATGAGAAGGGATAAATAAGAGAAATATAACCACCGAAAACTCTTTCGTTAAAATATTCGTCTGATTCTCTTATGTCATAGCGTCTTCCTGAATAATTGAAAACTCCAAAACCGTAATTCGTTCTATCTTTCAAACTGACGCGCGCAAGGGATAAATTAAAATTTTTCAAGATCTCACTTTGTACTTCTGCTGTATTAGAAATATAAAATACATATTGTTCATCGCCTAAGAGATCGCTTAAACTTAATAACGCACCTCCCCTTGTTCCGTAAACCGGATCGGTTATTAATTGACTTACTGCATAATCTAAATTGTACTCTTTTTCATATTTCAAGCGATCATATTCTGCAGTTAATTTTATTCTTTCAGATATCCATTTCGATCCTATATTTTCAAAATTAAATGCAACGTATTTTTCATTTTGAATTTTTGTTAGATCAAGCGAGTAGAACTGAAATGAAAAATTTTCAAATCCGGAAGTAACAAGTGTATTTTTATCAACAAAGGAAAAATCATAAACACTTGTAATAAACTTTGTAACTTGAGTCATTCCGTTTGCTTTATCTCCCCCTACAGGAATTTTCCAAATATTATATGTACCGTCATAATCGCTTGTAAAGTAAAGCTCAGAGAAATCGGGCGAGAAATGCGGAGTGGAAATATTTGCATTAACATTTGTCAGATAAGAAATTTCATGTGTGGTCAAATCATATTCAAATAGATTATACTTTTGTTTAAATAGCCCGTCAGTGCGATCAGATGAAAATATTATTTTACTTCTGTCTTTATTAAACGTAGGATCAATGTCTTCATAATAATCATTTGTTAAACGAATAAGTTGTTTTGTATTTAGATCATAAATAAATAAGTCGCCAAAACCTTTTGTATCAGTCGCTGTAAAAACAATTTGATTACCATCCGCAGAAAAACTCGGAGCTTTTATTCTTATCAGTCCGTCAAACTGAAGTGTATTAATTACTTCTTCATCCTTAATGGAATAAACATGGAGAACGTCTGTAGCTTTACTTCTAGTAACAAAAGCAAGTAATCCGTTTGACGAAACAGAAAAAGTATTTTCGAGTAAATGGAATGCTTCAAAAATTGCATCACGCTCGCCTTCAATCAAAACTTCAGAATCGGCATAGTCTGAACTATCGGGCTTATAATCCATTTTCATAACGGAAGTGTAACCGTTATGATTACCAATAAAATATATTTCCTTTTTACTGGCGTTCTGATAATATCTTGGTGCAAAGTTAAAACCGGCATTAGTGATTTTTTTTGCTTGGATGAAATGCGGATAGTTCTCTTTATATAATGGAAAATATTTTTGTCTTAAATCGTATGTCCATTTATTATCAAGATCATTTATTTTTTCACCTGTTACAAATTCTAACAGGTCTGTGAATTTATTGAATCTCCAAAAGTTTTCTAATATGGTAAGAATTTTATCCTCGCCGTAATTCTTTCCAACAAATTCTAAAAATTTTTGTCCTTCTTTATACATTAAATATCCGGCGAGATATTCCAAATCAACAAGAGGAATAAAATTTCCGTTAAGAACAGCATCGCGCATTACCATTTCGGATTGTGTATCCCAATCGGACGACCAATATTCAGCAAGGCCTTCAACAAACCAAAGTGGCGGCATTTTATCGGTACTGATTCTGTGATCATTCAATTCATTATAAATTTTATTTGTCATGAATACATGAACAAGTTCGTGCCGGATTACATGTTTGAATTGTGCAAGATTTCCAAGGTAAGGAATTACAACTCTTCCTTTCATAAATTCAAAAAAGCCGCCGATACCTTCAGGAATAAATCCCGGAGAAATATTTGTCTGCTGGAAATGTGTATGCGTGTTATAAAAAATTAGGGGGATTTTATTTGTAACGTAATGATTGAATCTTACTTTGTGAGACTCGAACGCTTCTTCAGCGAACTTTGCACCGATCTCTGCTATTTCGGTAAAGTCATCATAATAATAAATATTGAAATGCTCGGTCTTAAGAACTTTCCAATTAAATTTTTCGTATTGAACTTTGTTACGTCCGAAGAAGTAAAATTGGGCGGAAATAATTTGAGGAGTTAAAAATATAATGAATAAATATATCCGCCAATTTTTTATCAAAGATGAGCCTTTAAATAATTTATACTATCAATACTTGTCGGATCAAACGCACGTAATACTGCGTGATAAAAAGTTGCCCAATCACCTAAATAAATTAAATCAACCAATCTTAGTTTTGCATTCGCTTCGTTACTTGATAGATTAACTACTTCCGCTCCGGCTTTTCTAACCATCTCAGAAGTTAGATCATAACGTTTCTTAACTTGCTGATGATAACCTTCGTCAAGAATATTGATCAATTTTAAATTCATTGTTGATTTATATCCTTCCCATCCTAAAATTTCATTGTGATCAAGTTCCGGCAGATATCCAAAGAACGCATGATGTTTTGCATTCTCATTAAACTGTCCTTTTATTCTCGTTCCAACAACTGAGGTATAATCACTAACTGCATAAATCAATGGAATAAAACCAAGCATCTGTTCGGCTAAATTCAATGCAGCATTAGTTTCTTTTGAATATTCTAATCCTTTTCTTTTTAATAATTCAATTACTTGCTTAACATTTTTTGTTTGACTGGGAACTAATTTCAGTGAATGGACAATTTTAAGCAATGTAAAAAAATTTATCCAGAGAGCGAACCGTGGCTGATATCCTTTCAAAAGTTTTGCGAAAGGAATCTTTTTTTTCATTGCGATCTCTTCAATCTTACCGCCAGTAGATACACAAACAATCTGGCATTTCTTTTTAATTGCTTGATTTAATGCTGAAATAGTTTCTTCTGTATTGCCTGAGTAAGAAGATGCAATTACTAAAGTATTTTCATTTGCATAAGGAGGAAGTTCATAATTTCTATTCACGGTGTATGGATATTTCAATTCTGTTCGGAGATAATTTTGTAAAAGATCGCCACCGATAGCTGATCCACCGAGTCCAGTTAGAATAATATTTTTGATCTTGGATGTTTTAATGGATGATACACTAAACTTATTATTCCATGCATATTCTACCTGCTCATAAGAATCAGTTAATACCTTGAATTGATTATGTACGTCATATTTTGAAATCATTTCTGGTAGGTTCATTTTTATCCTCAACAAAGATTTATTATTTAGTTTTTATTTTTTTGTTATAATACTCATGGATTGTGTTGTTTATTTCTTTTTCAGTTTTGAGTTCTAAACATTTTTTTGCCATAAGTTCTACTTCCTTAAAATCAATGTTTCTTATTATTTTTTTAATGTGTGGAACCGCCGAAGCAAAAACACTTAACGAATCCAATCCAAAACCAACCAATAATGGAACAGCGAAAGGATCTGCAGCCATTTCACCACACATACTAACCGGGGTTTTTGTTTTTTTACCGCTTTTAATAATATCATTAAGTGTTCTGACAACTGCTGGATGAAATTCTTGATAAATATTTGAGACAATATCATTTCCTCTATCAACAGCTAATAGATATTGAATCAGATCATTTGTGCCAATACTTACAAAATCAACTTCACCGGCAAAATCATTAATCAAGATAGCAGCGGAAGGAATTTCTATCATAATTCCTACACTCATATGTTTATCGAATTGTTTTCCTTCTTTTTTCAATTCCGATCTACATTGATCAATAATTTCTTTTGAAGCTCTTACTTCATCAACTGAAGAAATCATTGGCAGCATAAATTTTATATTTTTATGTGAACTTGCTCTTAAGACTGCGCGTATTTGTGTCTTGAAAAGCTGAGGGTTATCCAACAACAAACGAATTCCTCTCCAACCTAAAAAAGGATTTGGTTCTTTTAGATCAACAGGCAAAACTTTATCACCGCCGATATCAAATGCACGGATTGTTACAATTTCAGGATAGATTCTTTCAGCAATTTTTTTATAAACATTGAATTGCTCTTCTTCATCTGCAAATGTTTCATAGACCTCAAACAATTGTTCAGTTCGTACCAGCCCAATTCCTTTAGCCTTGTTCTGTACAATAAACTCCATCTCTTCCATTAGATCAAGATTGGCCATTAACTGAATCTCTTTACCATCTAATGTTGTTGCAGACAAATCGCGGAGTTTTATTAATTCATGATCTTCTTTAGCATGTTTATCAATTTTATTTTGATAGTGCTGAAGTTGTTTAACTGAAGGATTAATAATTACTTCACCTTTATAGCCGTCAATAATTATCTGATCGTTTTCTTTAATTCTATTAGTTGCATCGTGTAATCCGACAACAGCCGGAATATTTAATGACCTGGCAACGATTGCAGCGTGTGAAGTTAAACCACCAAAATCTGTAACGTATCCTTTAACATTTACACGCGAGAATAAAACTGTGTCTGATGGAGTTACAGTTGTAGTTATTACTACAACATCATTGGTAATTCTGGATTTCCATTTTTTCTTTTTTAGATTTCTTATGATTCTATTTTTAATGTCTTCAATATCATGAGAACGTTCTTTCATATAAGATTCATGAGAGAGATTCATAAGATCGGTATATTTTGAGATCTCATCATTAACGATGTATTCGGGAACGCGTTTTTCATTTCTAATTCTGTTTTGAATAGTTTCAACAAGAATCGGATCATCAAGAATCATAATTTGGGCTTCGAATATTGCTGCTCTTTTTTCACCGAGTTTATCAACAGCGAGAGAAAATATTTTTCTTAATTCTTTTTTGGATTGCTGCAAAGCAGTATCAAGATTTTGAAGAGCATCATTTACATCAGTAATCGGATCATTTACAATTTCTTCTTTCTCTTTTGTGTAAAGAAACGCTTTCGATATTGCTATACCAGGTGCGGCAGCAATTCCTTTTAATATATTTTCAGATTCAGTTTTCATATTATAGCTCGTCAAAACCTCTATTAAAATAATCTACAATTTCTTTAGAAGCATTTTCCTCATCTTCACCGTTAAATATCAACAAAATTTCAGATCCTTTTTCAGCAGCAAGAGTCATTACACCAATTATACTTTTTCCGTTTATATGAAGACCATCTTTATTTAGAAAAAAATCGCACTTGTACTTTGAAGCTAATTTAACAATCGTCGCTGCGGGACGAGTATGTAAACCTGCATTATTTATTATTTTAATTTTATGTTCGATCATTTGTTCCTTGTTATAAGCGCAGTAGCTAACCAGATCATTAAATTTTTCCCTTCGCTATCTTTTAATGAAGACAAATTCTTTAATGCCAATTTAGTGTATTTAACAATTTCGTGCTCGGCATCTTTAATAACTCCTAATTTAAAATAGAGATTACTATACTTATCAATTTCACTTTTTGAAATTCCCTTTTGCTTAATAACTTTGATAAGTTCAGTCCGATCTTTGGAAGTTGATTTTTCAAGCGCTCGTAAAAATAAATAAGTCTTTTTCCCTTCAACTAAATCGCTTCCTATTGTTTTGCCAAATTGATTCTCTTCTCCAACGATATCGAGCAGGTCATCTTGTATTTGAAAAGCCATGCCAAGATTTTTCCCATAATTTGAAACCGCTTTAATTTGTTTTCCAGAAACACCGCACAGTTGCACACCAATTGAACAACACATTTCAGCTAATGCTGCAGTTTTCTTATAAATCATTTTTTGATATTCTGATATAGAAACATTTTTCCGAAGTTCAAAATCCTTATCCAGGCTTTGACCTTCGCAAACTTCAATTACTCCATGTGTAAATGTTGAAACAATTCCTCTAACATTATTTTTACAATCTTTTAGAAGACAATCGTAAGCAAGTGCGATTAAATTATCACCGGCTAGAATAGCTGTATTAACATCATACTTTTTATGTAGGGCTAATCTTCCACGCCGTTTCGGAGAATTGTCCATTATATCATCATGCGCGAGCGTAAAGTTGTGAAGTATTTCTACAGCTACAGCTCCATTATAAACATCTCTAAATCTACCACCAACAGCTTGTGCTGAAATAAGTACAAGAAACGGACGTAGTCTTTTACCACCTCCATTTAATATGTAAGAACAAGGTTTATATAGAGATTTAGGTTCTTTCCCCTTCAGAAATAAACTTAATCTCTTTTCAATTTTAGAAATTTCAGTCCGGTAAATTTTATTATATTTTCCAGAACGTGAATTCAATACATTTCCTCTTTTCTTATTAAGCCAACTTTCTTAAAACTTTTGATATCCTTACAACCAGTTAAATACATTATTCTTTGTACTGTTAAGAACCAAGACTCCATTAAATCTACAACACCATTTATATCATTCTTTATAACTTCTTGTAAAATTATTCGAGCAGATGCAGTAAGATCAGCACCAAGTGCAATTGATTTTGCAATATCAACTCCGTTTGAAATTCCACCGGAAGAAATAAGTGTAAAACCAAAATCTTTTTTTAATTCTTTCACTTTCCTTACACAATATGAAGTTGGTAATCCCCATTCTTGAAAATAATTATCTTCTTTATCACTGCGCATTAATTCTACAGCAGCCCAACTAGTCCCGCCAGCACCAGAAACATCTATTCCTTGAACACCTACTTCTAAAAGTCTCTTCGCGGCCATCTTACTTATACCAGATCCTACTTCTTTAACAATAATCGGAGTTTTGATTTTTGAACAGATTTTATTCAAATTTTTTAAAAATCCTTTAAATTTCGGTTCGCCTTCTGTTTGTAACAATTCTTGGAGAGGATTAACATGTATTACCATCCCATCAGCTTCCACAAGATCTATTAGAAAATTGATTTCATCAATTATTTTTTTTGATTTTGCAACCTGAGCTGCGCCAATATTTCCGAGTATTGGAACTTTTCCAGCATTCTTTCTTACTACTCTATAAGTGGAGTGATGTTTTTTATCTTCAAAAGCTTGTCTTTGGCTGCCAACACCAATTGGAATTTGGAGTTCATTAGCCACAATCGCTAATTTTTCATTAATACTTTTAGCTTCTTCAGTTCCGCCTGTCATACAAGAAATTAGAAAAGGATAATTAATTTTCTTCTTAAGGAATATTGTTGATAAGTTAATTTTATCAAATTCAACTTCTGTTATAGCAAAATGTTCAAATTCATAGTTCTCAAATCCATTAGTCTTTGTTTTGAATGCAACATTATCCGAAAGACAAAGTTCTATGTGCTCTTTTTTCCGCTTTGATGTGTTACTTTCTTGCATGAATATTGCTCTTTATTTCGTGAACAAAATAAATATTTTTTAAGTGAGAATCTTTGTTGCTTTTATCTCATTAAAAAAGATTCAATTGTTTCCAAATTTATAGTAATTCTTTTTTTAAGAATTTTATATGACAATCGGTTAAATTGCTTTTAAGATAATTCTTTAAATCATAAGGCAACTATATGGCAAAAGTACGATTAAACTTCTGGCAAGTTTGGAATATGAGTTTTGGGTTTCTAGGAATACAATTTGGTTTCGCTCTTCAGAATGCAAATGTCAGCAGAATATTTGAGACTTTAGGAGCGAGTATAGATCAAATACCAATCTTATGGATAGCAGCGCCAGTCACAGGCTTAATTGTTCAGCCAATCATAGGTTATTTAAGCGATAGAACTTGGGGAAAATTAGGCCGACGTCGTCCATATTTTCTCTTCGGTGCAATACTTGCCTCTCTTGCTTTATTAATTATGCCAAACTCACCTGCACTGTGGATAGCAGCCGGAATGTTATGGATTATGGATGCGTCAATAAATATTTCAATGGAACCATTCCGTGCCTTAGTTGCAGATATTCTTCCTTCGGAACAAAGGACTACCGGATTTGCTGTCCAGAGTTTCTTTATAGGAACGGGAGCAATTATCGCTTCAGTATTACCATATATTTTTACTAATTGGCTGGGGATAAGTAATACTGCACCTGCAGGAGAAATTCCGCCATCAGTACGCTACTCTTTTTATATAGGCGCCTTTGCATTTATTTCTGCTGTAGGTTGGACAGTCCTCCGTACCAAAGAATATCCTCCAGAAAATATTTATGAATTTGAACATAACAAATTGCAGAGCAAAGGTTTACTAAAAGGAGTTGCTGAAATATTCAGATCATTTATTGGTATGCCGAAGACAATGATTCAACTTGCGGTAGTACAATTTTTTTCTTGGTTCGCACTTTTTGCAATGTGGATTTATACAACACCTGCAGTGACTCATCACATTTATGGAGCGACTGATACTTCTTCCGGTTTATTTAATGAGGGAGCAAACTGGGTTGGCGTTTTATTTGCAATCTATAATGGCTTTGCAGCTTTAACAGCATTTCTTCTTCCGTGGATTGCAAAACGAACATCACGCAAAACTGTTCACATGATTAGTTTAATTTGTGGTGGGATAGGGCTTGCATCATTTTATGTAATTAAAGACCCGAATCTTTTACTTATTTCTGAATTAGGAATTGGCTTAGCCTGGTCGTCAATTCTAGCTATGCCTTATGCAATTCTCGCTGGTTCAATCCCCTCAGAAAAGATGGGTATTTATATGGGCATTTTTAATTTTTTTATTGTAATACCTCAAATTACAGCTGCAGCTATACTTGGTTTTTTTGTAAAACATTTTTTCAATAATGAGGCAATTTATGCATTACTTATAGGCGGTGTTTCTATGATTATAGCAGCTGCTTTAGTAATGTTTGTAAATGATTTAGATGAAGTGAATTAGATGCGAAATAACTTAACAATTTCAAGTGTTATTTTTGAACTTTGCGATTTATTTTAACTTCAACACTGTAATTATTCTTATACTTTTGTTTTGATCCAGCATAATCGAATAAGCCAATTACTATATAACGTAGTTTGTTATTTACGTTTTCAGTAAAGGTAATAGATTTCTCTTTATAATCTTCAATAGTTGACCAACTTGTTGATTTCATCTTCCACTCTTTGTCAATACACAATTTAATTTTGTCAGTTAATGATCTGAAAAGAGCTTCAGCTTTTTGTAATTCATTGCCATTATAAAAAGCAGCATTATATGAACCATCCTCTTCATCTATAAATGCATCTATAGCATCATTAAGTTTTACAAGTTGTTGTGTAGCTAAATTTGGATTCTCTAATAAGAAGAAATATGCAATAGAGTGCGCAAGTAAAAAATCTAATGTGGTACAAAAATCTGATGTACTATCAAGCGTTAAAGCATTTGGTTCTGCTATTGCAGTTTGTAAAACATAGCTTCCGAAAGAATTGTCTGATCCTACAACATATAGGACATATTTACCAGAGCTCGGAATTGTGGTTACTATATTGCCGTAACCTCTATCATTTCTGTCACTTTGTTTAAATATCTCTCCCTTTGAGTTAACCAATGCAAGACTCGGTTGAAATTTTTGCGTGTACACTACAAAATTTACAGCCTCTCCTTCGTAGAGTTCAATTTCATAACCATCGTACCGACCAAAATCTTTTTTATATAAATCCTTAGAGGTTAACTCGCCTTTGATTTCGTTAAAATCAATTTGAATCTTACTAGGTTTCTCTTGCGCATAATTAACCTGAGAAATAATAAATATTAAAAAGAAAATATATGGCCATACTTTCATTGCATTAACCTTTTGAATTCAACTCTTATCAAATATTAATGTCCTTTTGCGATAGTTTTTTCATTTACGGTTTTAACTTGTGAATCACGTACCATCAACCAAAGAAAAGCTGAAATAGCAAGAGATATTGTGCTGACAATAAATATCAAACTCTTATTAGAAGATGAACTTACCGCCTGCCCAACACCAAAACTTGCAACAAGTTGTGGAAGAACAACTGACAAATTAAACAGACCCATGAATAAGCCCATCTTTGCCTGGTCTACTTGCTGAGACATAATTGCAAATGGTAAACTAATTGTTGATGCCCATCCGATACCTAACAATGCCATGATAAAATAAATCATAATAGGACTGAATCCTACAACCAACATTAAAGCATAACTAACTGCCATTGTTGCAATACAAATTGCATGTGTTTTTTCTCTGCCGATCTTTCTAGTGATAGGTTCAAGGACAAAAGCAGGTAAAATTGCACCTACTGCATTTAATATCAAAAAACTGATAGACACAACACGCCCCATTTCAAATTGTGTTGCTTCCGGAATTGGAGTACCGGGGACGATATTGTAAACTTTATATTGAATATAAGTGAACATGTAAACAAACATGGTTTGGATTCCAATCCAGGTAAAAGAATGCGCGGCTAAAACTTTTTTGAAACCAATTAACCCAGCTTCGTTTTTCGTTTTACCTTCAACATTTTTGAATAGCGCTTTTAAGATGAAATATATTGTTAAAGCAAAACATAAAATTTCTACATAATAATTCCCCAGTTTAATTTGAAACAAGCGCATAGTAATTGCATAAACGGCATAAATTAAAAATCCCCATAACGGCTGAATTGCATTCAATATTTCCCAAAAAGAAGAACCGCTTGAGTTACTGCTTTTGTTTGTCCCATCATTCTTAAGTTCGCGTGGTTCTTCAATAAAAAAAGTCGGAATTATAGAAAGAGCAAGAACGAGAAATACGCCAAGATAAATCAAAACATAATTATCCCACACAGCTCCAATCACATAAGCAAGCACTCCGAATGTGCCGGAGATCGTTTGCATCCATGCATAACCTTTTGTGCGTTCAACACCTTCCGGTGTTACATCTGCGATTATTGATCTCGTAGGATTAAAACTGATATTGATTGCAAGATCAAGTGTTAACGCAATAGCTATTGCAACACCAAGTATTCCGCTAAAACCCAGCGCACTTGAAATAACATCAATATTTGGTAATGCTAACAACATCAGCGCTGCAAGAAATCCGCCGATGAAAATGAATGGTCTTCTTCTTCCATTCCAGAGCCAAACTTTATCGCTTATGATTCCGATTATTACCTGACCTAAGATTCCTGCAATTGGACCCGCTGCCCAGACAAGACCTATATCATCAATCTGCAAATGGTATTTTGTGCTAAGTATCCAGCTAAGAGCAGAAATTTGGATTGAGAGCGCAAATCCCATAGCTGTTGCTGGTAAACTCAGTATGGAATAAAAAGTATTGGAAAGTTTTTTCTGCATCTCTAACATTATTACCTCGGACTATTTCAAGATTTGTGTAAAGATATTGATTGCATAATTAATTAAAAAGGTTTATTCTGTAACAAAGATTCACATCCAAAAGAAATATACTCTTTTAATATCGGAATCTTCGGAAGCTTGATAGTTGGTAATCCAAAGCGCAAAGCATAAATAGGTCTAAAAAGAAAAAAATCTTTTTTGATTGGCATGAAATTCCGAAGTAAACATTGAAATTCAAATTCGTGAATTGTACATCCCGTACTGTAATGCAACTTGATTTCATCTACATATCCGTCGTTCTCACCAAGTAATCTCGCAGTTGGTTTTAATACAAACTTTGGAAGGATATGCAAGTAAGGAATTGCTTTTAAGAAACTTTTTGCGATTTGTTGATGACCGGCAAATGGTGATCGTTTTGGAGGAAAGCTTATATATAGAAATCCATTATCATTTAGCAATTTACCAAGGTTATCGAAAGCTGATTTTTTGTTCGGCACATGTTCTATCACCTCACGTATGATAATTACATCAAAGGTTTCAGATAACCTTTCCGATAGTTTGGGATCCGTAATATCGCCAACTAAAATCTTAAGATTAGGATTTTTCTTAACAGCTGTTTCTGCACGTTCGGGACTAAGTTCGACCCCGACTACATGCATTCCGATCTCTTGTAGAGCTTCCAATAAACCACCTTCGGCACATCCAACTTCTAGAACCGACTTTTTATGAAAGTCGGGAATCAGCTTTTGGAAATAAGGAAGTAAATATTCTTTTGTATATTGTTTTTGTTCGTAGAAATGTTTTTCAGCCATAGTATTCTTTTAGAAGTTGTATGAAAATTTAATCAAACAATTCGAACGAGCCAAAATTCTATAAGTCTTTATTGTAGAAAATCTTTTTTTTGTAATTTCCATATATCCTTGCAATTAACTTGCAATAAAAATAAATTTTGCCATCAATTTTAGAATTATGACTGAGAGTACAGAAGAAAAGAATATAACTGTTAACCGAAAAGCTAGTCATGATTATTTCATTCTGCAGACTTATGAAGCCGGTATTGTTTTAGTAGGAACTGAAGTCAAAGCATTAAGACAGAACAAAGCAAACCTTGTTGATAGTTATGCAACACTCGCAAACGATGGAGTTTGGCTACACAATGCAAACATATCCGTTTATGAACAAGGTAGTATTAACAATCATGATCCGGTTAGAAAAAGGAAATTACTTCTTAACAAAAGTGAAATTAGAAAATTGAATAAAGCTGTTACGGAAAAAGGAAATACATTAATTCCTTTGAGGCTTTACTTCAAAAACGGTTTAGTAAAAGTAGAATTGGCAGTAGCTACGGGCAAAAGACAATATGATAAACGCGAAGATATTGCCAAGCGAGATTTAATTAGAGAAATGCAAAGAAAATTTAAGTAGCTTTTTCAGGAGAAAATATTGAATAAAAAAAATCTCTTCCCACCTCTTAAAGAACAAATGGACTTGATTAAAAGAGGCACTTCCGAAATTATACCTGAAGAGGAATTAGTTCAGAAACTAGAAAAATCAATAAAAGAAAATAAACCGTTAAACATAAAACTTGGCTGCGATCCAACACGCCCCGATCTTCATCTTGGTCATTCTGTTGTATTACGCAAGTTAGCTCAGTTCCAACAACTTGGCCATACAGCTATTTTAATCATTGGCGACTTTACCGGAATGATCGGCGATCCGTCCGGCAGGAACAGCTCGCGTCCCCCTCTTTCTTTTGCAGAGTCTCGTGAGAATGGAAAAAGTTATTTTGAACAAGCTTCTAAAATTTTAGACCGGGAAAAAACTAGAATAGTTTACAATTCTGAATGGCTTGGAAAGATGACTTTCGAAGATGTGATAAAACTAGCTTCAAAATATACAGTCGCAAGAATGTTAGAGCGTGATGATTTCACTAAAAGATATAAAGGTGGTGTGCCGATAAGCATGCATGAAGTACTATATCCTTTAGCCCAAGCAATGGATTCAGTTGCAATTCAAAGCGATGTTGAATTAGGCGGAACAGATCAGAAATTTAATTTACTTGTTGGTCGTGATATTCAACGTGAGTTTGGAATGCAGCCGCAAGTGATTCTCACTTTACCACTGTTAATTGGTACAGATGGCGTTGAGAAGATGAGTAAATCTCTCGACAACTATATTGGAATAAATGAAACTTCGAAAGATATTTATGGTAAAACACTTTCTATCTCTGACGATATGATTTATACTTATTTCGAATTAACAACTGATATTCCAAATGAGGAATTGAAAACGATTAAACAAAATCTTACTGATAAGAATATTAATCCAAGAGATATTAAGAGATCACTTGCAAGAAAGTTAGTTGAAATGTACCACTCGAAAGAATCAGCGATCGAAGCGGAAACTGAGTTCGATAATATTTTTGTCAAGAAAGGTTTACCAGACGAAGTAAAAGAATACATTGTAGATCCTAACAAGAAGGAAATGGAAATAGTTGATTTAATTGTTGAAGTTGGATTTGCTCCATCTAAAGGAGAAGCAAGACGTTTAGTTCAACAAGGCGGCGTAACGATTGACGGAGAAAAAATTGGCAATGTTAAAGAAGTAGTTCGATTAGATAAAACAATGATTCTTAAGGTGGGGAAAAGAAATTTTATAAAAATAATAGGCAATTAAAATGGAGGATTATAACTTGTACGTTCCAACAAAAATCTTTTTTACGAAAGGTGTCGGTAAGCATAAAGAGTATCTCGCTTCATTCGAGCTTGCTCTTCGCAATGCCGGGATTGAAATCTGTAATCTAGTCTCGGTTAGTAGCATATTCCCTATCGGATGCAAAAGACTGAGCAAAGACCAAGGATTAAAACTACTCAAGCCGGGACAAATTACACATTGTGTAATGGCAAGGAACGCAACATGCGAACCAAACAGATTAATTGCATCCTCTCTAGGTGTTGCAATTCCAGCCGATAAACAAATGTATGGCTATCTATCAGAACATCATCCATACGGAGAAACTGAAAAAGTTGCCGGTGATTATGCGGAAGATCTTGCTGCTACAATGCTTGCAACTACTTTAGGAATAGACTTCGATTCTGATAAAGCATGGAATGAGAGAGAGCAGGTTTATAAAATGTCCGGAAAGATTGTTAACTCTTTTAATATTACTCAATCAGCTCAAGGTGATAAAAAAGGATTATGGACAACAGTAATAGCTGTTGGAATTCTTCTTCCTTAAGAGAGCAATATGCATAATCACTTTATTTTCTGGGTAATATTTTCTGTTATAATCATATTGATGTTTTATATTGATCTTAACATAACTTCTCATAGAAAAGGTAAGATCGGTATAAAAACAAGCCTAATTTGGAGCGGTGTTTGGATTGGTACAGCACTTCTATTTAATCTCCTAATTCTTCTTTTTTTAGAAAACGGAAAACAAAAAGCTCTAGAATTTCTTGCTGGTTACCTTGTAGAGAAATCTCTCTCTGTAGATAATCTTTTTGTTTTTCTAATGATCTTTAATGTAATGGGGATTAAAGAAGAGAATCAACCACATGTATTAAAGTGGGGAATTATTTCCGCCATAGCAATGAGAATACTTTTTATTCTTGCTGGAATTGCCCTAATAAACATGTTTCATCCAATTATTTATTTTTTTGGTGCTCTATTACTGTATGCTGCATACCACATGGCGTTTGGAGAAGAAACTCAAATTGATCTGGAGAATAACAGATTAGTAAAATTTGTTTCTAAAGCATTTAGAATTTTGCCAAAGTATGAAGGAAGAAAATTCTTCCTTACGCAGGAAGGTAAATTGTTTTTTACTCCGCTTTTTTTAACTTTAATTTTAATTGAAGCCGCTGATATCGTATTTAATCTTGATTCTGTTCCTGCTGTAATTGCTATCACAACAGATTCATTTATTGTAATTACATCAAACATATTCGCAATACTTGGTTTACGTGCATTATATTTTGCTTTAGCCGGAATAGTAGACTTGTTTGTATATCTAAAGTATGGTGTCTCTGTTATTCTAGCTTTTGTCGGATTGAAAATGTTAGTCGCTGATTATTTCGAAATATCTACAGCACTTTCTTTAGGAATTATTATTCTCTGCATTGCTCTTTCTATAATTCTTTCCCTTATGAAGAAGAAACGGATTGCCTAAAATTAATTATCCCAATTAGATGAACAACAAACGCGAATAATAAACCGGCTATCATTGGTTCGATTTGTTGTAATAAATTATTATTCAATTTCTCTTTAACTAAAAACCAAATAACACTTGAAGTTACACCTCCAATAATTTCTACAATAGCAAAATTCTTGGAGATTCTAATTCTTTCATAATAAGCACCAAAGACAAGAAAAATAATTCCGGGGATGCAAATGCTACCTATTAAATACCAAATAGTAATTACTGATTGAATAAAATAAGCGATTAGAATACTTATAAGAGCTGTGAATATTACTCCCACTCTTGTATAACTAGGAATTTTTTCTACAGTTGAGTTTTTCTTAAGCTTAAAAACAAAATCTCTTCCAAAAGTAGTTGCGCTCAAAAAAATAAAACTGTTAAGAGTGGAGATTATTGTTGCGAACATTGCTGCGTAGAATATTCCTTTCATTCCGCTCCCTAATATTGTTTCGGCATAAAGCGGAAATGATTGAACGGGATTTGCAAGATTAGGAAGCGAAGCTCTGGCAAATAAACCGGTAGTTGTAGTAAGAAAGTCAAATAAACCCATAAACAGAACTGAGATAATAATTCCCCACTTGGCAATATTTCCATTTTTCGCGGCATAGCATCTCTGATGAAATCCAGGATCAGCAAAAGTCCAGAGTGCAATTAAAAACCAAACAAGAATATAAATTGGAGAAACATTGGATGTGAATGATAGATGTTCTTTCGGTAAATTTTGCTTTAAGAAATTTAGATCACCCACTTGAGTAAAAGAGATGTAGACAATCAATATGAATCCGATAAACATTATAAAAAACTGAAAGACATCTGTGTATAAATCCGATTTGTATCCTCCTTTTAATAAATAAATTCCTGAAACGATAAAGCTAATGAACAAAGCAGGAAGTAAACTTATATTGAATATCATACTAAGAAGGCTAGCCACCATTAATAAATATGGCGCTGGCGAAACTAGTATGAATACAAGAACTGAAGAGAGTATTCCTATTGTTTTGCCATAAATCTGTTCTAACTTATCCGGTATGGTAAACAATTCTGCACTTCGGATTTTTTTTGCAAAGAATATTGCAAACAAAATCGCAAAAATATAGTAAGGTAATCCTTGTGTAAACCAACTCAACAGACCATATCTATAAGTAAATTCACCCACACCTAGTATTCCGCCATACCAGGTTGAAACGTTAGTCATTATGAATAGAAATAAACCGACATTTCTACTAGCTAATAAATATTCGGAGGAATTTCCTTTTTGCTCTTTCTTAGGCAAAAAACCGATTAGAAATAGAATGGAAAAGAATGCAGATATAATTATAAAATCGAGTGAACTAAAAGAGATCATGTTTTCTCAGTAAATCAAAATCACGTATAACAAAAATTATTCCGTCCTTTACTTGTAGATGTACTTTGTTATTGATTGCCATATTACTTGTACTTTCTTTTTGTCCGAATGGAAGAGCAATATTATTCAACGGATATTTCAATCCCGTTGATTTAATACGAGTTTTAGAATCAATTCCGTATAGTGAAATAATTTCATTTGGGATAGTATTTAAAATAATACTCCCTGAATATGCAGATAGTAATGATTTTTGATGAATGATCATTATTTTAATTTTACCAAAATATTTTAGCACTATACCAAGATTACAGAAAGAATGGTCTAATCTATCTCCGGTTGCACCAAGCAATATCACTTCATCAAATTTTTTCTTTATAGCAAATTTTAAGCATTTTTCAACATCTGTATCATTCTGCCTTATAATTTTTATGATGTTACTATTGTCACTGTAATACTCATAAACATCTTGTCTTATGGAATCAAGGTCTCCAATAATATATGCAGGAATTAAATCTAAAGTCTTCGCTGAATTAGCACCACCATCGGCACATAATAATGTTGCATAACCTTTATTCTGTAAAAATTTAACTGTATTCCTATTAGGTGGAAAACCGTTTGCAAGTATTATGCATTTCTTCATCATAGACCTAATTTAATTCCAAATAAATAATTTCTTTCGGCAGCCGGGAAGAATTCCTTACCGATTGCATAAGCAGCGTATAAATTATCAAACACATTACGCACTTGCCCAAAAATCTTAACTGCATTAGAAAAAGGATTTAGATTGAATTCATAGCTCGCGTAAATGTCCGCTGTGAAATATGCAGGAACAATATTATCAAAATAATCTTCTGCACCATCGTCATATTCATCAACAATGCCGGGGTATAATTGAAGATATTGTTTCAGATTTTCATCATAATTATCGGAATAAAATTTACCGACATATTTTGCCGAGATATTTGCAAAGAAATTTCCATAATTCAGTTTAATTATTCCGTTAAATAATAGATCAGGAAAACCGCCAATTCTATTATTGCGAATATCAAGAGGAATAATATTTTCACCTTTGTTATATTTTATAAAGGTTGTTCCTTGGCTAATATAATTTTTGCTATAAGTACCGTTAAAAACAAATTCAATATTATCAGTCAACTTGATGCTTCCGGATAGTTCCGCACCTAGATGAATTGTTCTGTCAATGTTTCCTGTGATCGGTTGGCCAAATCTATCAACTTGTCCTTGTTTTACAATCTCATTATTGAACAACATATAAAAGAGATTCAACGAAGTTGAAATGTTGTCCTTACGGTAAACAGTTCCTATTTCTATGTCATTCATCGTCTCAGGTTTAACAAATGGTTTACTGAAATCGTAAACGCTGGGTGCTGTTGTTTCAAACTGTGGAAAAGTTTTACCATCACTTGATTCTGCGGCGTCGTAATAATTTTTCAGGCGTGGTTCCCGTGTTATGCGTGCAAACGAGAAATAAACATTTAAATCAGGTGAGAAGCGGTAATTCATTCCTAATCTCGGGTTAAAAAATAAGTCGTCTATTGCGAATTCGTTATCAAGATACTTTTCGTTTTCAATTCTATATTTATGATAGGTCAATTGAGCTTCTGCAAGAATATTAAAACCGGAATTAATCCGGTAGTTTTCATTGGCATAAATACTGAAAATATCTTTCCCTCCTTCATAGTAGTAGTACCGGTAATCCTTTGTAACACCGGCAGGTAAATTTTCTGCATAGCCGATACTTCCCCAGTGAACAGATCTATGCAATCTTACTTCTCCCCCAAAAATCAATTCTCCGTTATTGTGTTTTATGCTTAAACGCGGATTCCATCCCCATTGTTTATTTTCAACTTGCGCTCTTATTAAAGCATTGGTTGGAATCATAAGTGTATCAAATCCGTTTTTTCTTAGACGAAAGTAATCATCATAAAAAACGCTCCACGAACCGTCGTAATCAAAAAATCCATTACCTAAGACTAAAAACAAAGCATTGTTCAAAGTTATGTTATCATTGAATCTAATTTCATTTAATAGTTCAAAGTGGGGTTGGGAAAAATTCTCAATTTCATCAGGTCTCCGGTCAAGTGTGTAAGTATAATTTTTATCATCCGCTTCCCAATAAGAATAATTTGCTCTTCGTTGTTCTTTATTTTTTATTGCAAATTTTGGTAAGCCCGTGTAGGCAAGTCCATCGGAAATAGGTCCCCCATATAAATTAATTTGAGTAGTAATATTCTCATCGTAACGAACTGCACTTAAATGATACGAAACAAAATTAATCCAGCTTGAGTTTCTATATCCGCTGCTTAATGTTTGTGAGATTTTTGTATATAAAGAATACTTATTTGAAATTAATCCGCTGGAAAACTGTAGCGAATATTTTCTTGTATTATAGTCACCTAATGATGATGAAAATTCATAAAGAGGTTTATCTGAAAAAGTTGATGTAATAATATTTATTGACCCGCCAACCGCCGGATAACCAATTATTCCTGAACCTGCACCCCGCTGAATTTGAATAAGTTCTGTGCTTTCGAGAATATCCGGGAAATCTAACCAATATACATTGTTATCTTCCGGATCGTTCTGAGGAACACCGTTTATCGAAACTGAAATTCGTCTTTGATCAAATCCGCGAATACTTAAATAATTATAACCAATCCCATTCCCATTTTCAGAATAAAATGTTACTGATGGCTGGTAACTTAATAATTCGGGAATGTCTTGATTAGTATATGACTCCCTTAACGTTAGCTTATTGATTTTGGAAAATGTAACGGGTGTGATTCCTTCATTGCCGATACTACCTTTAACTAGTACAGTCTGGCTGGTAATAATTTTACTTTTTAGAGAAATAATGTTTGATTTTTCATGCTGAAACTCAGATATGCTAATAATATAAGTCTCGAAAGCAACATGAGAAAAAAGAATCACATCATCATCTTTAATCTCTCCGCTTAATTCAAAATAACCATCATCATTTGTTACAGCACTAATATTTTTCCCCTCTATATAAACATTAACATAAGCGAGTGGACTTTTATCTTCGCTACCAACTACTCTTCCTTTCACAGCAGAAATTTGAGCTGTAAGACTTTCTACAAATAATAGAAAAAGAATAACTAAGTATTTCATTTTAATTCTCCTTTCAAAAAGAATTTAAAAAGCCGTTTGGGAAAACGGCCATACTTAATTATTCCTGTCCCGTTTTCCTACGCTGGCATTACCCAGATCAGGTTCAAGGGTTTACTCTCAGACGTCCCGAGAATCGGGAGACACCCCTAACAGCTTGAAATTATTTATTAGAACAATTTTTAGTTTTGAATTTTTATACTTTGACCAATTTTAACATGTTCATCTTTTAATTTATTCCATTCCATCAAATCTGAAACATGTACCTGGTATTTTTTAGCAATTGTCCAAAGAGATTCACCTTCTTTAATTTTATGAATCGTTGACGAACTTTTGGAAGATGTTTCTTTAGAATTATTTTTATTAATTGAAGAAGTTTTTGATTTTGTAACCTTAGAAGCATCTATATCAGAATAAATTGAAATTGATTTTCCGGCAATGAGTTTATTGCTGTTTAAATTATTCCACTGTTTAATATCTGCAATTGTTACTTTGAACATTTCCGCAATTTCACCAATTGTATCATTTGGTTTAATTGTATAACTAAGAACGTTTGATTCTTTTCTGCTAGTATTATCACCAATTGATTTTGCATTATCTTTACCATGCACAGATAATATTGAACCTATAATAATTTTATTCGAAGTCAGTTTATTCCAGTTTCTCAATTGTGCTGTGGAGACACCAAACTTCTCTGCAATTTCTCCAATCGAATCGCCACTTTTAACTTTATATTTTGTAATTCTGCTTGTGGTATTCAAATTTTTTGAACTACTGGCAATCCGTTTTGCATCGCCTGAATAAATCATTAATTTTTTCCCGCGCACTAATCTGTTACTCTTTAAGTTGTTCCATTCTTTTATTTGAGAAGTTGAAACACCATATCTATTGGCGATACTCGAAAGTGATTCACCATTTCTAATACGGTGCTCTACCCATGTATCACCAGAATTAACAAAAATGAGATTGTTTTTTTCCGCTTCACTCATCTTATCAATGGAAGAAAAATATTCTAACTTTTCGTTAGGTACATATACATTAAGTTCTTGTCCGACTCTAATTGTAGATGTGTAAGGTAGATTATTCCAATTTCTTATGTCAGTAACACGAACCTTGAATAGATCAGCAATATCAATTAGATTATCTTTACTCTTAACTGTGTAAATCACAGGTGATTTACCTTCCGGTTGAATAAATTTTACCGTATCGCCTGCCATTGCTTGATACATCTTTGTAAATTTATCCTGATCTACATTATTGGTAAGTTCCAATTTATAAGACGGATTTTCATCTAATGATTTTATTTCTTCTTCAACAGCAGGAAGAATATCGGTATTAATTGCTATATCATTTTCATTTATTTTTGAGACTGGAATTCTTAATTCTGTTCCGGGTTGAAGTCTTGTTCGAGTAGAAATATTATTTAAATCAGCCAGTTGTGTTATACTCACATCATACTTAGCTGCAATTCCAGATAATTTTTCACCGTGTTTTACAGTATGTGATGTATATAAAATCTTTACATCATCAGGAATATTCTTCAGATTTTCTATAAAAGCATCAAATGATTTTGAAGGAATACGTAGCGGGTAACCACCGTCGTAATCTGTAGGAGTAATACTTTGAGTAAGTTCTGGATTCATCTCACGCAATAATTCTACACTAATTCCAGCACATTTTGCTAAAATTCCAAGATCAATTGCCTCATTAATTTTATAAATTGTAAACTCATGAGGCTTTTCATACTGAATATTTGTAAATCCATATTTTTCCGGCTGGCTAGCAATAAGCGTAACAGCTATGTATTGTGGAATATAATTTCGAGTTTCTCTAGGTAAGTAAGGTCTAATTGTCCAAAAATCACTTGATCCAGATCTTCTCATGGCTTTGCGGACTCTTCCTTCACCACTATTATATGATGCTACAGCTAAATACCAATCTCCTAATGAATAATATAAATCTCTAAGATGTTTGGCAGCAGCGCGTGTAGCTTTTTCAGGATCTCTTCTCTCATCAATATTAAAACTTACACTGAGATCATACAAGCGTGCTGTTCCTTTTACAAATTGCCACATTCCCACTGCCTTAGCCCACGAACGAGCAAACGGACTCAATCCACTTTCAGGCATACTTAAAAATATTAATTGCTGAGGTACTTTTTCCTCTTCAAAAATTTTAGCCATCAATGGAAAATATTTCCCAGAACGAGAAAGCCAACTTTCAATATAATGCCTTCCTTTGCCAGTAAAATATTCAATGTACTGTTCAACATAGCGATTAACTTCTAATGGAAAATCACCAACAACGACTGTAACTCCCTTTTCAATAGGAATAGGTTTTGTACTATCTTCTTCTGCTATAACATCAGGTATTTTTTTATTCATCCATTCATCAAAAGCACTGATGGAAGCATTTTCAGGCAACTCATCCAAACCTTCAATATACTTTTGATAATCTTCAACGATTGAATTTTCTAACTCAACATAAGTTGTGTTTTCTTCTATTTCAGGATAATAGCTAAGTTTATTTACTGTAGATAGTGCTGATTCAAAATAATTAAGCGTTTCAACTTTAAAACCTAGTTTTTGTTGATAAAGAGCATTTACATAATCTTTACGAGCACTTTCCAACAATTCATTAATATTAGATGTAGCTTCTACTGCGCGTACTGTATCTTTTATAGCTTGTGTTGTAAATTTTTGCGATGATTTGAGAACTGAACATGAGGACAAAACAACTGTAACACACAAAACTATTGGTAGGAATAGCAGTTTTTTCACGCAGACTCCGTTGAATTAAATTTTGATTGCAATTTAGTCTCTTACGTTTGGATTGTCAAGTTACTTATCATATTCCTTTACTTTAGTAATTGATATTAAAGGAGTTATGAAAACAAATCTTCCATAAAAAGCTTTCCTAAAGAGGAATGTTGCAGTGTTTTTTCTTCGGATTTGTATCTACTTTAGTTTTTAATAATTGAAACGCTTGAATGATTTTGATTTTTGTTTCTTTGGGGATTATAACTTCATCAATATAACCACGTTCTGCAGCAATGTATGGATTAGTAAATTTTTCAATATACTCAGATAGCTTTTCATTCAATTTAGCTTCGGGATTCTTATCGGAGGTAATTTCTTTCTTAAAGATAATCTCAACAGCTCCTTTAGGACCCATTACTGCAATCTCAGCACTGGGCCAAGCAAAGTTAAAATCACCTCTAATGTGTTTTGAATTCATAACATCATAAGCTCCACCGTAAGCCTTGCGTATTATTACTGTAACCTTAGGAACAGTCGCTTCACAGAAAGCAAAGAGCAATTTTGAACCATGGCGAATAATACCATTCCACTCTTGCTCTGTACCAGGTAAAAATCCCGGAACATCTTCCAGAACAAGTAATGGAATATTAAAAGAATCACAAAAACGAATAAAGCGAGCACCTTTTACAGATGAATTTATGTCTAAAACTCCTGCTAAAACCATTGGCTGATTTGCAACAACACCAACGGCTACTCCGCCAACTCTTCCAAATCCTACAATAATATTTTGAGCATAATTTTCATGAACCTCTAAAAAATCACCTTCATCTAGTAGCAGAATAATAATTTCTTTCATGTTATATGGTTTGTTTGGAGTATCGGGAATTATTCCATCTAATTTTACTTCTATAAGATTTTTTGTTAGATCAAAATCTTTTTCTGGTGGAAGATCTTTCCAATTCAATGGAAGATAACTTAAAAGCTTTCTGATATTCTCCAAAACTTCCAATTCACTATCAAAAACAAAATGTGCAACGCCGCTTTTAGCTGCATGTGTATCAGCACCTCCAAGATCTTCAAAACTTACTTCTTCATGAGTAACGGTTTTCACTACATTGGGACCTGTAACAAACATATGACTTGTATTTCTGACCATGAACACATAATCAGTTATAGCCGGTGAATAAACAGCTCCGCCAGCACATGGTCCTAATACCGCGGAAATTTGAGGTACTACTCCGGAAGCTAATGTATTACGAAGAAAAATTTCTGCATATCCGCCAAGACTAACCACTCCCTCTTGAATTCTAGCACCGCCTGAATCATTTAAACCAACCATAGGAATTCCGATTTTCATTGCCATATCCATCACTTTACAAATTTTTTCCGCGTGGGATTCTGAGAGCGATCCTCCAAAAACTGTAAAATCTTGACTGAACAATGCTACTTGTCTGCCATTGATCTTTGCAAAACCAGTGATGACCCCATCACCAGCAATTTTTTGTTTTTCTAACCCAAAATCACTTGCCCTGTGTTTAACAAACATATCAATTTCATTAAAACTGCCTTCATCAACTAATAATTGAATTCTTTCACGTGCTGTTAATTTTCCCTTATCGTGTTGAGCTTTGATTCTTTCACTTCCACCGCCAAGTTTTGCTTCTTCACGCAGCTTAATAAGTTTATCAATTTTTTCTTTCACAAGTTATTTCCTTTATATTGAAAGATTGAACAACTTTTGTGAATCAATTTTCTTGAAAGATTTTTCGATTTGTGATCTTAACTGAATAAATTTTTCGGAATCATAAATTGATTCATCACGTTTTTTAGGAAGATCTACAACAAGATCGGATATGATCTCTCCAGGATCTTTCTTCATCAAATAAATTTTTTCTGATAAGAAAAGTGCTTCAGTAATATTTGTAGTTGCTAAAAGAAATGTTGCCTTGTACGTTTTTTGTATTTCCAGTATCAGTAATAATATTTCTTTTTTAGTCTGAACATCCATTTGATGGAATGGTTCATCTAAAAGTATTGCCGTTGGGTGATGCGCCAACGAACGAGCCAAAGCTATTCTAAAACGGAACCCATTACTTTTATTATTCGGATGGAAAGATTCATATCCTTCTAATCCGACAAAACTAAGAATACTTTTAATTTTAGTAGAATCCTTTTCATGCAATCCAAGCGAAATATTCTCTTCAACATTCAGCCAAGGAAATGAGGATGACTGTGATGGGATATATACAATTTTCTGATTTCCGTTTTTAATTATTTCACCATGTGTTGCATGTTCTAATCTGGATATTATTTTCAGTAGCGTTGATTTACCTGAACCACTCGGTGCTATGATAGAAGTAATTTTTTCAGACGGAATATTTAATGAAATATTTTTTAGTATAATATCTTTGAAACCATTCTCATCAATATTTTCTTTGGAAATATTTTTTACTTCGATCATTCGGCGCTCCAGTAAATAATTCTATTATTAACAAATCTTATTACTGAATTACCGAGCCAAATCAATAACGATAATATTATTGCCAAGGTATATAATGCTGTAAAATCTTTATAATCCAATGCAGTACGGAATATAAATCCAAAACCATGAGTGTTATCAATAAATTCATAAATCAGAATTAATGTCCAAAGGGATAAGTGTACTTTCTCATAATATTTTGCCAATGTGGGCAATGCAGATTTCCAATAAATTTTCTTATATATATCACTTTGTGATAAGTTGAGATTCCGTGCTATAAGTAAATATTCTTCTTTCATCTTCTTTGATTCATCAAACAATCTATTCATCGCTAAGAAAGTAACTACCAATAATCCAAATAATAATTCTGCTAACAAATTATTCGGAAACCATAAATTAAAAAGTACAGCAATAAAAAATATCGGAACGAATTTAAATATTTGGAATGGCAGAATTGAATATCGCATCTCAACAAATAATTTTATATAGTATTTAGCTCCAGCATAAAGTGATAGTACACTTAATGCAATTGCGACATATATGACAGATGTCGTTGTAGTAAATGCAAAGAGCAAATTGTAATCTGACCAAATATGAATGAATGACTCGTAAAGTGAGCTCGGTTTCGGAAGTACTTTGTTAATTGGTAAAATGAATTCAAACAAAACGACATAAACAAAAAAAAGAGTAACAAATAAAGTGGTACTATTTTGGAGTAATATCTTTTTCTCTTTCATTACTATTGGGTTTCATCCTTCAATTTTCTGGAATCAATTTATCCATTAATAGCGGTTAAATCAATTGTCACATTTTGAAAAAAAGATTGTTCTCTTTCTCTTCTTCAATTGTACTATGTGAATCATGACCGGGATAAATAATTGTCTCATCTGGCAATGTGAACAGCTTAGTTCTAATAGATTCTAATAACGTTTCGTAATTTCCACCCCAAAGATCAGTTCTTCCTATGCTTCTTCTAAATAATGCATCACCGGTAAAACATATCTTTTCTTTTTCAAAATAGAGGCAGTACTCACCTGGGGTATGTCCTGGTGTAAAAATAAATTTTCCAATTGATTCACCAAGAATGAATGGCTCAGTTTCATCTATTAATTTATCCGGTTTAGGTGAAGGTGTAAATTCAACTCCATAACTTTTTGCGGTATCTACCATCAAGTCTAGCATAAATAAATCTCGTTCGGATGCTAAAAATGTTGGATTATATTTTTCCTTTATATAAGCATTACCAAAAATGTGATCAATGTGACAGTGAGTGTTAACAAGAAATTTTATTTGCAGCAATTCTTTTTTGATAAATCCATCTAACGTACTTCTCTCTTTATCGTCATAACACCCCGAATCAATAATGGCCGCATCTTTTGTGCTATCATCCCAGATTAAATAAGTATTTTCATAGAAAGGACTGAAGACAAATCTCTGAATATTGAGCATCTATCTACCGGAAAAATTTTGTTTAGTTCTACCAAACAGTTTGTCTTTATAATTCATGTAATTGTTCCTAACATCTTCTATTGAATCACCGCTGAATTTTTGTAAAAAGAAATTTGCAAGAGTCCAGGCTACCATTGATTCAGCAATAACGGCACATGCCGGAACAGCAACAAAATCACTTCTCTCTCTTCTTGATTCGATTTTTTTCATTGTTGATAGATCAATTGTCTCCAGCGGACTCATTAAAGTTGAAATTGGTTTCATCGCACCACGAACAATAATCGGTAATCCGGTAGATATACTTCCCTCAATTCCACCTGCACGATTAGTTTTTCTCTTAAATTGTTTTTCCATTAAGGTAATTTCATCATGGACTTCAGAACCAAATCGTTGTGAAGATTCAAAACCTAATCCAATTTCAACACCCTTAACTGCTTGTATGGACATGATTGATCTTGATAGCTCAGCATCAAGACGTGATTCATAATCAACAAAACTTCCAAGTCCAACCGGTACACCAGTTGCAATTACAAAAAATGTTCCACCAAGTGTGTCACCTCTTTTCTTGGCTAGCTTAATTTTATTTATGATTTTCTTTTCCTGTTGAGAATCTAAAACTCGTACGCTGCTTTTATCAGATTGACTATTAATTCTCTCTGCACTTAGCGAGTCAACCTTTTTACTATCAAATAATTTATCTGCAAAATTATTTTTTGAAAAAATTCCACCAATACTTTCAACATAACTTCCGACTTCAATACCAAATACACTTAAAAGTTTGCGTGCAAAGGAACAAGCTGCAACTCTTGCAGCAGTTTCTCTTGCACTTGATCTTTCAATGGAATTTCTTATATCATCATAATTATACTTAAGCGTTCCTACCAAATCGGCATGCCCTGGACGAGGGATAGAAATCTTTTCAACATCACTATTTTTTTCTGAAACACTCATTTTATCGGTCCAATTTTCCCAATCACTATTTTTAATAAATAAAGAGATTGGGGAGCCTAGAGTTTTATTAAAACGAACCCCAGAGATAATTTCAGCAGTATCAGATTCAATTTTCATACGCAGACCGCGACCGTAACCTGCCTGTCTTCTTTTTAATTGTTCATTGATGAACTCTTCTGAAATATTAAGATTGGAAGGAAATCCAGAAACAACAGAAATTAATCCCTTACCATGTGATTCACCTGCGGTGACATATTTTATCATAATAATTTTCTTTTATGTGTTATGTGCAAATATAAAAAAAGCGCTCGAATGATGAGCGCTTTTCTTTTAGAAGATATTATTTAATTTATCTTGGTATATCAATACCAACGAGCCGTGAATTACCTTTACCATCAACAACCTTCAGAAGAATTGCATCGCCTTTCTTATTATCATAGATTGCTTTTAATTCAGAGACTGAATTTATTTCTTTTTTATCAACTGAAACTATGACAGCTCCCGCTCCCAATCCTTGATTAAATGCTTTTCCATAATTTTTAACACTAGTGATGAGAAGACCGCTTTTAACTTTATATTCTTCACGTTCATCACTTGTTAAATTTCTAACCGAAAGACCGATATTGTCAAATGACATTTCTTTTGCGTCAACATCTTTTCCTTTTTTGAGTTTATTTGATGCAGTAACTGTCTTTGTTTCTTCACCATCGCGCGCTTTCAAAGTTACATCACGTTCTATCTGCTTTCCTTCACGGAAGATTGTTAACTTAACTACAGTTCCTGCTCTCTTTGATGCAACATAAGATTGCAACTCATTTGCTTGGTTAGTTTCTTTTTGATCAACTTTAAGAATTATATCACCTTCTTTTACATCAGCCTTGGAAGCAGCACCGCCTTCAACTATATTTTGTACTAAAACACCACGCGGTTCGCCTAAACCGACTGCTTTCGCAGTAGCTGCGTCAACTTCATTAATTTCAACTCCAATATATCCGCGACTTACTTTTCCATTTGCGATCAAATCATTTGCAACCGACTTAGCAAGGTTAATGGGAATTGCAAATCCATAACCAATATATGTTTGTGACATTCCATTAGTTGCAATAGCAGAATTAATTCCTACTACAGCTCCATTCAAATCAACTAATGCGCCGCCGCTGTTACCCGGATTTATTGCTGCATCGGTTTGAATATAATCTTCAACTGCGTAACGATCGGAATTAATATTTATATTTCTACTTGTCGCACTTATAATTCCAGCAGTCACAGTTGAAGCCAAAGATAATGGATTTCCTATAGCCATTACCCACTGACCAACTTTAATTTTTTCTGAATCACCTAAATATGCGGCTGGTAAATTTTTTGCATCAACTTTAATTACCGCAAGGTCTGTTAGCGGATCGGTTCCTATAACAGTTGCAGTCAATTCTCTTTTATCATGCAGCTTTACTGTAACTTCTTTTGCTTCCTCAACAACATGATTATTTGTTAGTATATATCCATCTTCAGAAATGATTATACCGCTACCACCGCCCTGTTGTTCTTGCGGTTGATTATTATCGCCAAATGGTAATTGAAAAAAGAAATGCGGATTGTTTGAATTTAATTTAACTGAGGATACAACAGTAATTTGTACGATAGATGGAGTAACTTTTTCTGCAACTTGGATAAAGGCATTATTGAATGCAGAGGCATCGGCATTTAATTGTTCTACCGGTGGTTTATCAGCACCAATCTTTACATCGCCATAACTTGGGCGAACCCAACCGAATCCGGACACAAGTACAGCGCCGAAAACAATGCCAATCAGAATAAGTGAGGCAGTACCAATAAGATTTTTTTTACGCATATATATTTTTCCTCCTAATATTTAATTCAGATTGAAAGCTTTTAATCCCTTGAACTCGTGCAACTGATACATCAAAAATTTTTCAAGCATTATCATGATTAGATCTAGATCTTTTTCTGAATATTTAATGTTATTTCTTTTGCTGTTTAGACATATCAGTAATTCAAAAAGTTCCTCAGTAAAATTAAAATTTGTTAATCTATCTGCACGACATTCGGCACATATTAGTCCGGTTTCATAATTGTAAGATGCTTGATCACCTAATTGAATCTTCTTTCCGCAAACATTACAATGTTCAATTTGGAATTCATAACCGATCTCTTTTAAAAAAAAGAAAAAATATTTTACAAATAATAGCTGCGGATTCTCATCTGAACTATCAAGTAATGTTAAAATTCGGACTGTCCCGTCAAAGAGTTTAATGTTATGTTCATTCTCGGATGTCATTGTTGTTAGCAGTTCAATTATTGCTGTTGCATATTTTAATTTTTGATAATCGTCTTTTATATGAGAGAAATGTTTGATCAGATCAACTTCACTTATAAGCTGAACCTCTCTCGCATCTTTTTTATAGAGCACAAGTTGCAAAAGATTAATGGTATCTACCATAGAACCAATTTTAGACTTAGAAGAGCGCGCTCCTTTAATTATTCCGGATATTTTTCCAAAGTCTTTTGAGTAAAATAATGCAATACGACTGCTGTCACCAAAATTTATTTTACGCAGTACAATTGCTTCTGTTTTAATTATCTCAGACATTTTTGAAATCAAATGGTGGATTATGAATAGATTTTTCGGTGATGATTGCAGTAATCAATTTATTAGGTGTAATATCAAATGCCGGAGTGTAGGCCGGATATTCTTCTTTTGTAATTTGTTTACCATCGAAAAAATTCAGTTCGTGCTTGTTTCGTAATTCTATTTTGATCTCCTTACCGCTTTTACAATTTTTATCAATAGTTGTAGTTGGGGCCGCAATATAGAAGGGGATTTTATGGTAATGACATAGCACTGCAAGATTGTACGTCCCGATTTTGTTGGCAGTATCTCCGTTAACAGCAATTCTATCTGCACCGGTGATAACCAAGTCAATTTTATTTTGCTGCATTAGAAAAGCAGAAGTTGAATCCGTGTTGATAGAAAATGGAATTCCAAGTTTATTTAATTCCCATGCAGTCAAACGAGATCCTTGTAAAAGTGGACGTGTTTCATCTACATGAACATGCTCTATCAATCCTTTTTCAAAAGCATTACGGATTACATTCAGCGCTGTCCCATCCCCACTCGTTGCTAATGCACCTGCATTGCAGTGAGTTAGTACTCGACTTTTTTTAGAAAATATTTTCAAGCCATTATTTGCTATCCCATCGCACAGATCAATATCATTTTGATGAATAGAAACAGCTTTTGAAATCAGTAGATTATAAATGTCAGTCTCATTTTTTTTCTCATCAAATACTTTTTTAATTTCATTAAGAGCAAAAAAAAGATTTACTGCGGTTGGTCTTGTAGAAGCTAATCTATGATATGCTTTTTCAAAAACATCAGAATATTTTTCTTTGGAAATTTTCTTTAAGGAAAGTGCTAATCCATAAGCAGCAGTAACACCAATTGCAGGCGCACCGCGAACTTCTAACCGCTCTATTGCAATAGCAATCCTTTCATAATCATCTGTAATAATAAATTCTTCAAACAGAGGTAGTCGTGTTTGATTAATGATGTGAAGTTGTTCATTCTTAAATTCAATTGCAGGTTGAGTTTTCATCTTAGCTAAAACTTGATAACTCTCTGAACTCAATAAAGCGATTTCTTATTTCTAATGGACTTAGATTTTCCAAACCTTTAGTGCTAAATTTTTCCACACAGAAAGATGCCATTATACTTCCATATACAACAGCACGTTTTAAGTTATCAAAAGAAAAATCTCTGTTCTTATGGAGATAACCAGTAAATCCTCCCGCAAAGGCATCGCCAGCACCGGTTGGATCAAAGATATTTTCCATCGGGTAAGCAGGTGCTGAGAAAACTGTTTCCGCTCCAAACAAAAGTGCACCGTGTTCACCTTTTTTAATAATCAAATATTCCGGACCCATTTTAGAAATTTTGTGAGCGGCCTTTATCAAATTCGGTTCGTTTGATAGAAGTCTTGCTTCTGAATCATTGATAATCAAAACATTAACTCGTTTTAAAACTTTCAGTAGATCCTCCATTGCACCATTTATCCAAAAATTCATTGTATCACAAACAACAAACTTTGGATTTTGTAACTGATCTAAAACACTTAGCTGAAGTTTAGGTGCAATATTACCAAGAATTATATAACTGCTCTTCTTACTTTTATCAGGTAATTGCGGATTGAATTTTTCAAAAACATTTAAGTGAGTGTATAATGAATCGCGTACATTTAGATCGTAATGATATTTACATCCGTATCGAAAAGTTTTAGCACCTTCAACGATTTCCAATCCTTCAAGATCTACATTATGATCTTCCAGCATTTTCATATGTTCTTTCGGAAAATCATCGCCAACAATCCCAACTATTTCGATTGGTCCGGTAAAATAACTTGCTGCTAATGATATATAAGTTGTTGAACCGCCAAGTGCATTTTGTACTTTATCAAAAGGTGTTTCGATATCATCAAGCCCGATTGAACCAACGATTAATAGTCCCAATGTTTCCTCAAATGATTATAAGATTTTTCCTATCAGAAATATAAAGAATTAGATGCGATTTATTCGAATTACTAAAGATGAATTTCTACAAACTTTAAGAAACTTTTCTGGTTAGTAAAATACTCATAGATTATTTCAACAGATTGTCTCTGACCCGGCCATGCAAGTAACTTAATTGCTTCTTCTTTTTTTACCCATTTAAATTCTGAATGCTCATCCGATATGATTACTTTTTGGTTCTCTTCAACTAAAACAGCAAAAACCGGTATCATAACAATTACATCTCTTTCTGGTGAATAGAACGAGTTAATATTTGGAACCACCCAAAATTTTATTGGAGTTAAACCTGTTTCTTCATTTATTTCTCTTAATGCTGTTTGGTGTGCATCTTCATTTTCAATTGAACCGGTAACCATTTGCCATAGGTCTGGATATTTTTCATGCGAAGCTCTTTTTAAAAGTAAAAACTCTAAATCATTTTCAACTTTTCGGAAAATATGTACTTCAATTAACGATGATGTTACATTCATATTTTTTTCATCATTTACTAAAAGCTAACTGCCAATAGCTTAATCTTAAAAATATGCTCTCGCTTCTGCCCTCATTGTTTGAATCACTCTGCTTGTACCTTGTAGTCTAGCATCGTAGCTCATTGAAGTTTGAATAAAGCCTGATAAACGGTAATCAAAAAAGACTCTCCAAAAATAATTCTTTCCAATTACATTTCCCCTGGTAATCTCGTAAGGAATATTAAAATTATTTGAATTAGAAGTAAGTTCGGTTCGTTCAGCTTCAACTCGTAACCGTCCTATGTTTTCAAAAGAAAAATTTATTCTGAGGGTTATTGAATTTTGATCAACAATAGTAGGTGTTTTGGGAAAATCATCTTGACTTCTGCCAGTCGCTATCTTAAAACCAACTTCAATATCTCTGGCTGGTCTGTATGAAAAGTCGGATGTAAGATCATTCCTTGTAACAGTTCTTGCACGGTTTGAAGTAGGAGGAGAAATTAGATTATCGTCTTGATTAATGAACTCGGTTTGATTATTAATCTCTTCGATCATTCTAAATCGAATTCGTAATCCTCTTTCACGAAAATATCCGCGTTCAATTCCACCGCTAAATTGATTTAACGATTTCCTTTGCAGAAATCTAAATCGGAATGACAATTCACTGCTGTTCTGAAAAAGATTTATATCATGCTGGAAGAGTTGCGTACCACGGATAGTTGTTGAATCATTTAGGAAGTGTGAAAGATTCATCAGATATATTTTTTTTGTATCCGGCTCTTTGCTGTTCTCCTCAATCCGCCATGAAGTTTCAGTTGCTACTGACTTCAATACACTTGTAAAAAGATTATTTTCACTAAACATTCGTGAAAAATCAATTCGTAAACGTGCGTTTGCTTTTAAATCCATAACAGGGAACAATTTATCAGTGGGGACTGTAACTAAAATAAAATCACCTTCGTAAGAAGTAATTTGAAATTCATTTTCTTCAGGTATTCCATTATTGTTCAGATCGCCAAGATAGATGTAGTTGCCTGTTCCTTTAGGTACGCGTAAAAATACTTTTTCAAACTTAGCAGATTGTTCTGTAGCGGCCTGATAATAAATATCCCCTTGGACTAAACCATTCCATAAATTCAACCTACTCTGTGAAAGTAGTAAAACTGTTTCGTTATCAGAAAATCCTTGTCTTCTAAAATCTTCAGTATATTTTTTATCTCTGAACGTAACTGAAAGCGATGTTGTGAATTCTTTCAGACCTTTATAATTCAACTGGTAGTTTTGCGCAATCGCATTCGATTGTTTGGTCATTTGTCCAGATAGAGGAAACGATTCCTCCCTAAATGAATAACTGATTCTTCCGTCTAATCCAGATATTCCAAGCATTTCTAGAGATGGTGCCACTTCTGAATATTTTAGACTTGTTATGAGGAGACTATCTTTGCTAGAATTTGTTTCCTTCTTGTCTTCAGCTAAAAAATCAATCCCCGTTTTAAAAATACCAAAAGAATAAAATGCTTTTCCGTTTTGCCTAAACCAACTTGAATTGATTGTGCTATTTTTTGAATTGACGTAATCTACTTCGTAATTCAATTCATACAACTTAGGTTCTGCTATTTTTAATCCGGAGAATATTCTATCTGACGAGAATTGATCTCCTTGCTTTAAAAAACCATACTTTGTGTTCAAAGAAATATTTTGGGAAGGTAAATAATTTAAAACTGCTTCTCTTAAAGTCTGATCTTGTGATAACTGTGATGGCAGATTATAATAGCGGTTAAATTCAACTTCATCAATTCTATCAAGTGAAGTAAACCGGCTCTGGATAAATCTATCCTTAAAACTCAGTCCAACTTTTCCCAAAGATAAACCTCCTACCGTTATTTCCCTGGGAATTACATCAATCATTATTTTTCTAGCATAACCGAAATTATCGTTATCATCAAGTGTTGAAAATTTATTTTTGTCCCAACTGCTTCCCGAAAGATCTATATCAATCTTAATCCCTTCAATAATATTTGCTGATAATGAAAGATTACCAAGTTGTTTTAGTTGTGGTAGAGGTAGAAATATGATCGGTAAATAAGAACCATTGTTCTTTCCGACAAATTTATAATTGCCTAAACTTTCTTTTAAATAATCTCCGCTTCCATCGCCTACATAAGTGAACGAAACATTATAAATGGAAGAAATATTTCCGGGTGCATATTTATAGTACGAAAACTGCAGTGCAGATATTAGAGTATCAACTTTAGAATAAACTCCTTGAACTTTTCCTGTTGAATCCGGTAATGCTAAACTTACTCCGGATCGCGCTGCATTATAACGATTATCACCAGCGGATCTTAAAATATTTAGATCATCTTCGGTAAATGAAAAATCAATTGGACTGTCCTCATCATCACCTTCTCTAAAATAACCAATCCCTACTTTTAGATTATCATTCAATAGTTTAGTGGAAAAATCAGCACCAAAAAAATTTCTGCGGTAGTTTTGATCTGTGTATTCAAAATCAACTGATATTCTACTCACTGATGTAATTAAACGTTTGGGAGTAAAAGTTATTTCAGCGTTGGAATAATCAATTATATAGTCATTGTTTTCACCGCGTTTAAGTTGCACACCATCTAAATATATTTTTTCGCTTCCAGCAATAATTATGATTGCCCTTTCATTATTAATTCCGTTCAAACGATATGGGCCTTGATTACCATCAGAACCGTTAAATTGATTTGTATTAAATTTCCCACGTGATGCAGCAATTGCTACAGTACCCTTAGTGTCACCAAATAATAACTCGCCTTTTAAACCCTGAAGTTTTCTGGTTATCTGTGAAAATTCATTATCGCGTAGATTTAATTCATAATCTCCAAATGTTCCTACTGCATTTTTATGACGGAGCTCTATAAAAACTTTATCGAGTTCATCAAGTTTTTCTGTATTGCCTTCGGGTTGAATCGGAGTGTTTTCATCTGTTAAAGCAGCGACTAAATCTATTTCATCAGAAAGTTTTCCTGAAAGTTGTAATCGTAATCCGCTATTTAATGTAAAATCTCTATTTGTCCCAATTGTAAATCCTCTTACAATAGCTCCGCTCTTTTGCATATTACTGCCAAAAATAGTTTCGCTTGTAAAAGGAATTTCTCTTTTTGTTACTCGAATTGTATCTAAATTTTTATCATCATATCGAACACTTAAACTTCTTCGTTTGTATTCTTTATTCAGATTTAGCTTAATGGTTTGGTAAGAGATAAAAATTGTATCCAGTAATGAGTATCTAGAATTTTCGGTTAATGCAATTGTTCCCTTCGAATAATCAATTTTGTAATCTGATGTTGTTAGTATACGAGAAGAAATTCTTATCTTTTCTGTTGATGGAAGAATATTTAGTGATCGTATTCTGTAAGTATTGTTTATGTTAATAAGAAGAGTGTCGGTAGTAAAAGAAGTTGTAGAAAATCCTTGCGCACATATCTGCGAAGCAAAAAAATAAATAAAAAGAAAAAGGATTAGATTTTTTTTCAAGAGTTTGTTTCATTTAATTCTGTGAAATAAATCTAAACCTATACTCCTTCTAATTCAAGATGATTTGAAATTACTCGTACCGAAGAGCTTCTATTGGATCAAGATTAGAAGCTTTCATTGCAGGATAAACACCGAATACAACTCCAACAAAAGTTGTTACAAGCAGACCAATAAGTATCCATTCGATAGGCAAGACGATTGAGACACCTAATTGTAATGCAACCATATTCCCGCCAAGAACACCAAAAAATATTCCGATAGAGCCTCCGAACCAGCTAAGAGACACTGCTTCCACTACAAATTGAGTTAATATTGTTCTTTTTCTTGCACCAATCGCTTTTCTAATTCCTATTTCACGCGTTCGCTCTGTTACACTAACTAACATGATGTTCATAATACCTACACCAGCAGCAAGTAAAGCAATAAACGCTATAACAGCAGCGCCAAGTTTAAAATATTTTGTTAAATCATTAAATTGTTGAATCAATTGTTCATTCGTAATAAGCTCAAAATCGTTTTCCTGTCCGCTTTCAACTTTACGAATTTTCCTTAAAGCGCCAATCACTTCATCCATTGTTTTATCAATCATACTTTTATCTGGAGCCATGACTATGAAGGATGAACTTCTTTCAGAACCAAAACATTTTTCAAATGTCTTAAGCGGAATAACTACAAAGTTATCTTGTGATTGACCGAATATTGATCCGCGTTTTTCAAAAACACCCGCAACTTCAAAATTAAAATTATCAACTTTGATTTGTTGACCAACCGGAGGAATACTCTTAAATAATTTCGCAACTATATCAGTACCGATAACCGCAGTAGGTCGCGCATAATCATAATCCGATACTGATAAATTTCTTCCTTCTCCAATTTTCAAATCATTTGTAATAAATAGATCCTGATTGACACCAACAACCGGAACATCAGGATTAGTTTTTTCACCATTATATTTAATTGTTCTTCCGCCTCTGCTAATTTGAATTCCAATTGCTACAGGAAGTTGAGTAAACTCTTTTAATTTTTCGCCTTCTTCTATAGTTAGATTTTTACGGTTATGATTTCTTCCTCTATCGTGTGGACCAATTTGAAGTGCTGGCCACTTTGAAACGATAAAATTATTAGTTCCAATGGAGTTAAAAATATCTTCAAAGCTTTGTTGAATTGCACTTATTGCTGTCATTACTATAATGATTGAGAACAAACCGACAGCAATTCCAAGCAAAGTTAAAAATGATCTTAGCTTATTTGCTAATATAGAACTAAATGCGAGTTTAATGCTTTCAAAAATTTGCATATCAATTACTCATAACGTAATGAATCAACCGGATTAAGTTTGGAAGCTTTCCAAGCCGGTAAGAATCCGGATATTACACCTACTAAAGCAGAAATTAATAACGATATAAAAACAATATCTAACGGCATTGCAGTCGGTAAAAATTGATTAATAACTAAACTCAAAGGAAATGAAATTATTAATCCAATTATTCCACCCATAATACATAGAATAGCTGCCTCGGTTAAAAATTGAAAAAGTATAGACCACGTTTTTGCACCAATAGCTTTTCTAATTCCAATTTCTCTTGTTCGCTCAGTTACAGAAACAAACATAATGTTCATAATTCCAATAGCGCCAACAAAAAGAGAAAGGGCAGTAATTACAATTCCCGCTAATGCAACAATACCAATAGTTTTATCATACATATCTTTTAATGCTTCTTGTTGATTTATAGCGAAGTCATCCGGTTTATTCAATGGCACTTTTCGTATAACACGCATCGCTGAAATAATTTCCTCTTTTGCATCTGCAAGTTTAGAAACATCACCAATCTTTATATCAATTCTCAATCTTTGATGTCTATTGCTGATAACAGTCTCAAAAGTTTTCAACGGCATAATAACTTGTCCGTCCAAACTAAAGGCCCCCATCATACCGCTGCCTTGTTTTTCCAGAACGCCAATAACTTGCATTGGAACATTATTAATCTTTATGTATTGATTAAGAGGATTTTCTCTGGGGAATAATTCATCTACAATATCTTTACCAACAATACACACTCTTCTTCCCGATTTAACATCCAAATCGTTTAAGAATCTTCCTTCCGCAGGATTAACATTGCCGGTTTTTTGATAATCTTCTGTTGTACCAAAAACTAAGGTTGCTTGAACAGATTTATCTTTTCTTTTTACACCAGCACCAAAAGTACTTTTACTTGGTGCCATTGCTTCATAATTTTTTAAAATGGAACGAAGTTTTTCATATTGTTCAAAAGTAATATCTTTTCTGTTTCTGTACTGATTCCAGTTACCCATTGCAAACCAAGGAAACTTATCAACATAAAGTACATCACTTCCAAAAGATGATATTGAACTAATGAATGCTTCACGAAGTCCGACTATGGCAGTTGACATTGTTGTTACAGCAACTATACCTATTATAATTCCTAAGGTTGTTAAAACGGAACGGAGTTTGTTGGCACGCATTGCCCGTAAAGCAATGAAGAGAATTTCTGGAAACTCAATAAGAAATTTTTTCATGAGTTAAAAATATTTATAACGGACGCTAATATGCAATTTAAAAATCATTAAAAATCATATCCGTTTTGATACAGTACAGCATTACAAAATGCTATTCGTATCGAAGAGCTTCAATTGGATCAAGGTTGGCTGCTTTATATGCAGGATAAGTGCCGAAAGTAACACCTATTAAAACACACAATAAAACTCCGATCAAAACCCAATCAATGGGAATTACGGCATTAGCTTGCAAGAAAGATCCGGCTAAATTGCCTGCTGCAACTCCTAAAACAATTCCAAGAATACCGCCAATCAAACAAAGTGTGACAGCTTCACTTAAAAACTGAATTAGTATATTTCTTTTTTTTGCACCAACGGCTTTTCTTATTCCTATCTCTCTTGTTCGCTCGGTTACAGAAACGAGCATGATATTCATTATTCCCACTCCAGCAGCTAACAATGCAATAGCAGCAATTACTAACGAACCGATCCTTACACCTACTGTAATATCATTAATCTGAGTAAGAACAGATTCGTTTGAAAAAATTTCGAAATTATTTTCTTCACCTGCAGGCACTTTTCGTATTGTTCTAAAATATCCTGAAGCTATTTCGATAAGATCATTGTATGATTCTTTTCCATATCCCATAACAGTAATATTTATACTTCTAGAGCGTTTCCCATAGAAACTTTGAAATGTAGTAATAGGAATTATTGCAAAATTATCCTGACTTTGACCAAAAGCTGATCCTTGTTTTTCTAGAAGTCCAATAACTTTAAGTTTATGTCCATTCATTGTAACTACTTGATCTAATGGGTTTGAATTAGGAAATAATTTTTTTGCTACATCATTACCAAGAACAATAAAATTTTCATAACGCTGAATGTCACGATCATTAAAAGCACGTCCTTCATTAATTACCCATTTATTATTCGGGAATGCTTCTAATGTTGTACCGGCTACCTGGATATTAGGATTAGTCTCTTTATTACCAAACTTAATTTGAGTACCAAAAGTCCATTGCTCAGCTCCTACATAATGAGCTTCAACTAATTTTTCTTTTAGCCTGAAATATTCGTCTAAAGTAATATCAGGACGGTTCCTAAATCTTGATCTTTCTTCTGGTCCCCCAGTGTTGAAGATGGGAAATTTTTGAATTTGGAAAGTATTCTGTCCGAGCATTGAAACACCTTCTTCAATACTCTTTTGCAACATTTCGATAACTGTACTTATTGTTATAATTGAAAAGAGACCAACAACAATTCCAAGTATTGTAAGGGAAGAACGTAATTTGTTGGAACGAAGGGAAACCAAAGCGACTTTAATGACTTCAATTATTTTCATTGCATCTTACTCAGTGTTTTTGGATTTCACTTTAAGATGCTCATCCGTTTGATAAAACGGACTTAATATTAAAAAAAGAAATTTATGTTTATTCGTATCTTAAAGCTTCAATCGGGTCAAGATTTGCTGCTTTATATGCGGGATAGGTCCCAAAAGTAACGCCAATAATTACACAGAGAAATACACCAATAAGAACCCAATCAATTGGAATAACAGCAGTTGCTTTTAATAGAGAACCGGCTAAATTACCTACAATCACACCGAGGATAATTCCAATAATTCCGCCCATTAGACTTAATGATACTGATTCAATTAGAAATTGAGTTAAGATGTTAAACCTTTTGGCGCCAATTGCTTTTCTAATCCCGATCTCTCTTGTTCTTTCAGTTACAGAAACTAACATAATGTTCATAATACCAACACCTGCAGCTAGCAGTGCAATGGCAGCTATAACAATAGAACCTATTCTAACACCATTGGTTATATCATTAATTTGTGTTAGAAGTGATTCATTCGAAAAGAAACTAAAATTATTTTCTTCATTACCTTTCAATCCTCTTATAACTCTAAAATATCCTTCTGCAAATTCTATTACATTATTATAGGATTCCTTATCATGAGTCATAACTGTTATGTTAATACTATTACTACGTTTTCCATAAAAATCTTGGAAAGTGGTTATGGGAACTATAGCAAAATTATCCTGACTATTGCCAAAAGCAGCACCTTGAGATTCAAGGACACCAATTACTTTTAATTTATGACCATCTAACGTAACAACATTATCTAAAGCATTTTTGTTGGGAAATAATTTTTTGGCAACATCTGCACCTAGAACAATAAAGTTTTCGTAGCGTTGAATATCACGGTCATTAAATGCACGTCCATCATCAACAGTCCATTTATTATTCGGGAATGCTTCAGTCGTGCATCCACAAACTTGAATATTAGGATTTGTTTCTACGTTACCAATTTTTATCTGTTTGCCGAAGTTCCATTGTTCTGCACCCACGGATTTAGCTTCTACAAGTTTAACTTTTAGTTTATAATATTCATCAAGTGTTATGTCAGGTCTGTTGCGGTATTTTGCTCTTTCTGAAGGACCACCTGTATTGAACGGTGGGAATTTTTGAATTTGAAAAGTATTTTGTCCTAACTGAGATACACCTGTTTCAATACTTTTTTGCAAAACTTCTATTACAGTACTAATTGCGATAATAGAAAATATTCCAACAACAATCCCAAGAATAGTTAACGAAGAACGTAATCTATTTGTACGAAGTGAATTTAACGAGACTTTTACTACTTCAATAATTTTCATTACTCATACCTCAAAGCTTCCACCGGATCTAATTTTGCAGCCATATAAGCGGGTGCAAATCCGGATAGAATTCCCGTGATGATTGAAATTACGATTGCAAGAATAAATGCATCCGCTTGGACTGATGTAGGAAGAAATTGATTAATGACTAGACTCAGTATTATTGCAATAACCAAACCGATCATTCCTCCAATCAAACAAATAATTGCAGATTCCGAAATAAACTGACCAAGAATTGTTCTTCTTTTAGCACCGATAGCTTTTCTGATTCCTATTTCTCTAGTTCTTTCTTTCACAGAAACAAACATTATATTCATAATTCCTATTGCACCAACAAACAATGATAATCCGGTAATAAATAATCCGGCGATCTGAATTACACCAACTGTTTGATTGATTGTCTTGAGTAATGCTTCTTGCTGATTAATTGAAAAATCATTCATCTCATTATATTTTAATCCGCGAACTCTTCTCATGATTCCAACAGCTTCTTCTTTAACAGCTTCAACCATGGTACTATTTGCTGCACGTACATTAAAAGTTACGCTTCTTAAATTTTCACTTTGGAAATATTTAAAAACATTTTGTATTGGTAGGAATGCCTGGTTATCAGGATTAAAATTTCCCATTACCCAACTGCCCTGTTCAGAAAGTACACCCACAACTTTAAATTTATGTCCTTTGATTTTAACAGTTTGGTCTAATGCACCGCCTCTTGGAAATAATTTTTTTGCAACCTCACTTCCAAGAACAACAACTTCTCTTCCGCCGTTACTTTCTATTTCATTAAAAAATCTTCCTCCACTAAACGATAGATTTGTTGTCTTGATATACTCTTCATTTGTACCTTGAAGAATGATAAACTCAACACTTCTTTCTCTGTATTTAATTGTTTGATTACTCCATACAGTTGGGGCTGTAGCTACTGGCAATTTAGCTAAGTCCTTATATTTTTTATATTCATCCAAAGAAAGATTTCGGCGATTCCTCATTTCCCACCAGGGAATATCATTATTAAACCATTCCCATTTATCGATGTACAAATTATCTGAACCGAGAGAAGCAACTCCCTTCTGAAATGCATTGTCAATTCCTTTAATCGCAGTAGACATTAAAACTACTGATGCAATTCCGATTACAATTCCGAGTGTAGTTAAGATCGCTCGAACTTTGTTAGCTCTAATTGCTCTCAGAGATATTAACAATCCCTCTTTCAGTTCAAATAAAAAGTTGTTCATTTTATATTCCTTTATACTTTTGAAGCCCCGTTTTTCTTTGGGACATATCTCTTTGTTACCATCTCGTCTTTTTCAATTAGTCCATCTCTTAATCTGATGATTCTAGCTGCATGTTCTGCGATATATTCTTCGTGTGTCACTAGAATTATTGTGTTTCCTAATTCATAGATATCGTTGAAGAGCGCCATAATGTCTTCGCCAGTTTTAGTATCGAGGTTTCCGGTCGGTTCATCTGCAAGTATGATTGAAGGTTTTGTGACTAATGCACGGGCAATCGAAACACGTTGTCTTTGTCCACCTGAAAGTTCGTTGGGTTTGTGATGAATACGGTCGGATAAGCCTACTTGCTCTAGTGCGAGCCGTGCACGTTCTTTTCTTTCGGATGATGAAACTCCGGCATATATTAGAGGAAGTTCAACGTTATGTAAGGCATTCGATCTTGCTAATAAATTGAACGTTTGAAATACAAATCCAATCTCTTTATTTCTGATCGCAGCAAGTTCATTATCATTCATCTGACTTACATTATTCCCTTTGAAATCATAGATACCTTTTGTAGGAGTATCCAAGCAACCAAGCATGTTCATCAAGGTTGACTTACCGGAACCGGAAGGTCCCATTATTGCGACGTATTCATTTTTATCAATCTTCAGCGAAACATCTCTAAGCGCATGAACTTCTTCACTACCCACCTGATATATTTTTGCTATGTGTTCAATATTAATAATATTCATTTTTGTTCCGTTCTTTAGTTGAATTACTTTTTCTCAGTTCCCTTACGCTTAGACTGCATAGAGACTTTCGAACCTTCATCTAATTCTTTAGAAATAGCACGGTAAGGACCGCTGACAACATCTTCATCTCCTTTCAATCCGCTTAGAATCTCAATGTAAGTATCATCACTAATTCCGGTTTTAACTTCAACCATGTTTGCTTTATTATCTTTAATTACGAATACAACTTCTTTCGGTTTATTACTTCTTTCTTTTTTTGCTTTTGCTTCATTTTCAGGTTGCTCTCCCTGTGAAGCGCTCATATTTTGTTTATCTAATCTTGCTGTTACACTTTGAATAGGAACAGTTAAAACATTTTGTTTCTTTTCTGTTTCAATATCCGCATCGCAAGACATTCCCGGTCTAATACTATTTTCAGCATTTATAATAAGAACCTTCACTTCAAAGTTTACAACTTCATCCTGTGTACCAAGACCTTTTGTAACAGCGCTGTTTCCAATTTGAGTTACAACACCTTTAAATGTTTTATCTGAAAATGCATCAACATGAACTTTTGCCGTATCGCCTACGGAAATTAATACAACATCATTTTCATCTACGTTAACAGTTGCTTCCATTTTACTTAGATCTGCTACCGTGAGCATTTCTGTACCTGGGCTGAAACCGCTTCCTAGAACTCTTTCGCTTAAATCTATATTGCGTTTGCTTATCGTTCCATTAATTGGTGAATAAACAATTGTTTTATTAAGATTCGTAACAGCATCTTTTAAAGAAGCTTCAGCTTGAGTTACACCAGATTTCATTGCTTCATAACTTCCGAGAGTTTGCAGATATGTTGATTTCGCGTTTTCAAGTTCTGCATCACTTGCTAATTTTTTCTGAGCTAATTCTTGAACACGTTTATAGTCTGATTCAACTTTATCAAGCTGGGCTTTTGTAGATGATAATGAAGATTTAGATTGTGCTAATCTTGCTTCAGCACTATTTTTTTGAGCTTCATAATTATCGGGTTTTATTCTAACAAGCAGCTGCCCTTTTCTAACAATATCTCCTTCCCGTACAGGCAGATCCACAATTTCTCCGGTTGCTTCGGCACTTATCTTAACTTGATAAACGGGATTTATTTTACCTGTAGCAGAAACAACTTGAGTTACATTTCTTTTCTCAACTTTTTCTGTTTGGACAGATACAATTTCTTCTTTGTTACCGCTAAAAACAACAAGCAGAAGAACAACAAGAAGCAAAAGTCCCAATCCTCCAAAAATAAAAAGTTTCTTTTTTGATTTTTTCCCATTAGCCATTGTAATTAACTCCTTAATATAAATTTATTCATATTTTGAAAAATCTAATCGACCGATAGCATTATTTAGCTTATCGCGCTGGCGGTAAAAATCATATCCAGCATTAATTTTATTTCGAAGTGCATCTTGGTAATCTCTGCTTGCTTGTAAGACATCAAGTAAAGTTGCAGAACCAAGGTTATATCTTTCTTGATTAATTTTTCTTGTTTCTTCAGCAGCCGAAACACTTTTAACAGCAACATCTAAACTTTTTTTAGCAGCAACTAAATCTAAGTAAGTCTGTTTGATTTCTATTTTTATTTGTCTCTCTAATGCGAGAAGATCTTCTTGTGCATTCAAAGCGCCAGCTTTTGCAAACTGTATTTGACTCTCAGTACCGAAATTGGAAAAGATCGGAATAATTAGCGAGAGACTAACATTCAAAGTTTTTCGATTGAAGAGATCGCCTGTTGTAACGGCGCTGGTACCATACTGATAACTCCCACTCAACGACGGGAATAATCCGCTCTTTGCAATAGTTACTCCGCTTTCAGCTGCACTTAGATTTAATTGCGAACTTTTATAATCGAAGCGGCTATCCAATGCCGCACTAACCATAGCTTGTATATCGTTAAAATCCTTCATGTAAGAATCTGTATCCAAAGTTTTATTTGTGGCAAATGGATCTACAAGAGAGTATTCTTCAAGTACATTTAACGAAAGATAATTTAATAATGTAGCTTTT
>JAHEZQ010000016.1 GCA_023250955.1 Melioribacter sp.
AACAAAAATTGCATTTGAGACGCTGTGTTTCTAAATTAACCGCCTAAATTTTTACTATTTCTAAAGCGGAGGTTGTTTTTATGCCTATGATGGCGCGGATGAGAAGTTTAGCCCCTTGGTTTATGCTTACGGTAGGCGGTATTTTTGTTCTATTCATGGTTCTATCCGATTCAAAAGTTACAGATTTTTTGCGTTCACAGAAGCAAAATATAGGTTCTGTTGATGGCGAGGATGTTACTTATCAAGAATATTCAAGTTTAGTTGATAGAGCTAAGAAAAATCAAGAAGAAGCATCAAAACAAACCATTGATGAATCTCAAATGGATTATTTCAGAGATCAAGTTTGGGATGCACTTGTTACACAGAAATTAATGAGTAAGAAAATTAAAGATTTTGGAATTGTTGTCACTGATAATGAAGTTAGAGAAGCACTTCTCGGTCCAAATCCACCCGCTCAGCTGAGACAACAATTTACAGATTCCACAGGTAATTTTAATCGTCAACTTTATGAAACTGCACTAAGAGATCCGCGGAATAAACAAATAGTAATTACTGTTGAAGAACAGATCAAAGAACAGTTGATCCAGCAAAAATTACAAAATTATGTTTCCGCTTCAGTAATTGTAAGTGATGAGGAAGCTAAAGATCAATTCATCAAACAGAACATTAAAATGAAAGCAAATTATGTTTGGATTGATCTTAATACTATTCCGGAGAATGAAGTTAAAATTAGCGATGATGAATTGAAAAAATATTATGAAGATCATGCTGAAGATTTTAAGCAAGTTGCCGAAAGAAAAATAAAATATGTTCTCTTCAACAAAACTGCTTCGAAAGATGATTCGCTGGGTATCAAAAAAAATCTTGAATCAATTGTTACGAAGCTAAAGAACGATACGACATCATTTAAGAAATATGTTGAACTCTATTCAGAGCGTCCATATTCGAAAGATACCGTTCAACTTTCAACTCTAGTTCCGCAGGTAAGAGATGTTTTGGTAAAAGCTAAAACAGGTTCTGTTGTTGGTCCGTATAATACATATGAAGGATATGTTGTTTACAAAGTTATTGGTAAAGTAAAATCGAAGAAGGAACAAGTTAGAGCTTCGCACATTTTAGTTAAAACAACCGGAAATGATAAAGCTGATCTTCAAAAAGCTAATGATATTTATAATCAGTTAATAAAGGGTGCCGACTTTGCAACTGTTGCAAAAGAAAAATCCGATGACGGAAGTAAATTTCAAGGCGGCGATCTTGGATGGTTTGGGCGCGGACAAATGGTTAAACCGTTTGAAGATGCATCTTTTAATGGTAAAATTGGAGTTATCCAAAAACCGGTTAAATCTCAATTCGGTTATCATATAATAAAAGTAATTGACCGTTCTAACGAAGATTTTGTCTTGGAAAAAATCGTAAATAAAATTCAAGTTTCTGCTTCAACCTCTGATAAACTTTATACAGATGCACAGGATTTTTCATTTATAGCAAAGAAAGACGGATATGAATCAGAAGCAAAGTTGATGAAGTATAATGTTATTGAAACTCCATCATTCAATGAAGAATCACAAGCACTCCCCGGAATAGGAGTTAATCAAGCTATTGTAAAATTTGCTTTTGAAAACAGTGTTGGTGAAATAAGTGATGTCTTCAGAGTTCAAGCAGGATATGTGGTTGCGATGGTTTCCGATGTTATTAAACCGGGCTTGAAAAAATTTGATGATGTAAAAGCACATGTCAAAAATTTTGTCTTAAAAGAAAAGAGACTTGCAAAATCAATATCAATTGCTAAAGACATTCGATCAAAAATGAGTGATGCAGGAGATGCTTCAGTTGCCAAATCAATTTGGGCAGCGGCTAAAGTAGATACTACTGCGGAATTTACAACTGTCGGAAATATTCCAGGAATCGGACGTGAATTTGCATTCTCAGATTATTCATTAGGTGCTGAACTGAATAAATGGTCTCAACCGATTAAAGGAAGTTTGGGTACATATCTGATCAAAGTAAATTATAGGGTTAAATTTGATCTGGGAACATTTGAGGTTGAAAAATCAACGATCAAGAAACAATTGCTTCAGACTAAGAAGAGCCGCTTTTTTGGACAATGGATTCAAGACCTAAAGAAAGAAGCGAAAATTGTTGATAATAGATATCACTTTTACCGATAAAAATTAAAATCCCGATCTAAATCGGGATTTTTTTTACTCTTTAAATTCAACATGTAATTTCTGAATTTCCCTTAGACCAATGATAAAATTTATAAAAATATTATTTCTATTTTCTATTCTACCAGCGATCATTTTAGCGCAGGCAAACGGAAAAGATTTTGGAATTTCATTTAATCTAAATTATACAACAACTTCGCAATTATATTTACAACCAGATTCTCCCGATCTGATCTTAAGAGGGACACACCAGAGCCTTGATGATATTTATAGTTATTCTATAGATGTCCGTTATCAAGTTTCAGAATCAATTATTCTTGGTATAGGTTCGGAATCAATAAAAACAACTTTTGATAATAGTATTAATCTTGGCGGAATTAGAGTTTCGATGAAAGATGGTTATAAAATGATTCCAGTTGAATTTTCTGTGTATTATTTAATTCCATTTTCAACTGAAAGATTTAAGTTTTATATGGGCGGAGGATTTGGATTATATATTGGCGAACAAATTCGTGAACTAGGAGATGTATCTATTTCAAACGAAAGTAAAAAGATCGGCTATGGAATTAATGTATCTATAGGAATGGATTTTTTAGTTAATCAGTTTTTATCAATCAGAACACAAATGCGGTTTCGGGATCCGGAATTTGAAATGGAAAGTAAATACTCCGACACTACAGTTAACTATAATGGGAAATCGTATATTCTGCCTACAGAAAAATTTACTTCAAAAGTAAATATTGATGGAATTACATTTGCAATTGGAGCTGTAATTAATTTATAGCAAACAGTCCTATCCTCTTCTAAAACATTCTTTAAAATTATCCATCCGTATTCTTTATATTACGTATCAGATGTTAGTAATTAGCAATTTATATGAACGAAAAGAGAATTTATTTAACCGGATTTATGACGAGCGGGAAAAGTACGCTGGGTCCTATTCTTGCGAACGTACTGGGCATGGAGTTTTTTGATCTTGATAAAGAAATTGAAGAAAAAGAAAAACAAACTATAGTAGAGATCTTTGAAAAGAAGGGGGAATCATACTTCCGTGAGGTTGAACACGGTGTTTTGAAAGATCTTTCAAAAAAAAATTTTGTCGTAATATCACTTGGCGGCGGGACAATAACAAATAAAATTAATTTTGATCTTTTACGGTCAACAGGCAAGATTATTTATTTAAAAGTTTCACCAAATAATTTATATAAAAGATTGAAAAACAAAATTGATCGTCCGCTGTTTAGAGATCTTGTTTTGGGGGAAAAATCAGAAGAAGATTTTCTAGAAAAGATAAAAGAGCTCTTGGAAAAAAGAAAAGAATATTATGAAAAAGCAGATCTTATCATTGAAACAGATTTGCAGCCGATAGGAAGAACAGTTGATAAAACCGCAAATAAAATAATGGCTCTCTTTAATGAAAAAAGTTGAAGTTAATATTCCAGGCAAAAATTACTCCGTTTTGATTGAACAGCATTTATTTGACCGGTTGGAAAAAATTATTCTCTCAAAGAAATCGAACAAGAATCTATTCATTGTAATTGACAAAAAAGTTTTGGAGCTTCATAGAACTAAAATTATTCGCTTCGTTTCAAATTTCCCGGGGAAATACTTCATCCATGAATTTGTTTCTGATGAATCTAATAAAAGCTTCACATCTGCAGATAAAATGTATAGCAATTTAATCTCGCAAAAATTTGGTCGCGACACACTTATGCTTGCAATTGGAGGCGGGATAACGGGTGATATAGCCGGTTTCGTTGCTTCTACATTTGCAAGGGGAATACAGTTCATTCAAATTCCCACAACACTCCTTGCCGCTATTGATAGTTCTATCGGCGGTAAAACTGGAATTAATTTTAGCGAAACGAAAAATATTATAGGTACATTTTATCAGCCAGAGATGGTTTTAATTGATACCGGATTTTTGAAAACTTTACCAGAAGAAGAGATAATCTGCGGAATCGGGGAGATATTAAAATATGCTTTTTTAATTGACCAGAAATTTTTTGTTACGCTGAGAAATAATTTATCTAAATTGATCAAACTTGATGCTTCATTTACATCAAAAATTATTGAATTATGTATCCAATTTAAGGGAGATATTGTTGTTGCCGATGAAAAGGAAGGAAGCCTACGAAAGATTTTGAATTTAGGACATACATTTGCTCATGCAATCGAGATTGAACAAAACTACAAAATCAAACATGGGAAAGCAGTTATTATAGGATTAGTCTGTGCGTTAGATCTTTCCCGGAGGATGGAGATATTAGATAAAAAACTTTTTGAAGAATATTTACAGCTTCCTCTTTTATTGAGAAATTTTATTTCAATAGATAATTTTGATGCAGACCATATTTATGAAGTGATGAAACGTGATAAAAAAGGTAACAATAATAGTATAAAATTTGTTTTGATAAATTCTATCGGAGAGATTTTAGTTGATGTTGAAGCCGAAGAAAGTGAAGTGCTTCAATCAATACAGCAGGGAATCGGTTATTTCAAAAAGTAGAATATCCTTTCTATGTGCGTAAATAAATTAAAAGAAATTAAATTCTATTCTACAAGCTTGCTCATTCTCATATTCCTACTCGTTACTTTTCTAAAAATTAACGCACAAACTGAAAGAGAAACTCGAGCAGTTTGGGTTGCAACAAATTTTAGATTGGATTGGCCCCCTCCTACATTTGATCAGGAAAAACAGAAACAAACACTTGTTGATATCTTTGATGACATCAAATCAAAAAATCTCAACACTGTTTTTTTTCAAGCAGGTATTAACGGAACTGTTTTATTCAAATCGTCATTTGATCCATTCTCACCATATATAACAGGTGAAGTTGATAAAGAGGGAACATACGATCCGCTGCAATTTGCAGTTGAGCAGGCTCATAAACGCGGATTAGAAATTCATGCTTGGATCAATTGTATAAAATGTTTTAGCGGAACCGAATTAAGCATATTGAATAATCCGAATCATATTTCTAAACGTAAACCGGAATGGGTTATTGAAGATGTACGTGACGGTCAAAAATCTTACTGGCTCGATCCCGGGCTTCCCGAAGTGCGGGAATATCTTTCCGATATGATTGCAGAAATGGTTGAGAAATATGATGTGGACGGGGTTCATCTTGATTTTCTACGTTATCCCGGTAAAAATTTTGAAGATGAATTTTCTTACAATGTTCACGGAGCGGGATTATCACGCGATGAGTTTAGAAGAAAAAACATAACCGATCTTGTTGAACTAATTAATAAAAAGATCAAAGCAGTAAAACATTTTGTAAAACTGGGTGTAGCGCCTATCGGAATTTTTAAAAATGAAAATGGAATTAGCGGCTGGGAAGGCTATTCGGAAGTATATCAGGATTCACGCGAATGGCTTAAACGTGGGTTGGTTGATTATGTTGCTCCGCAAATCTATTGGGGATTCGATGATAACCCGCGCTTCGGATTAGTTGCGAAAGAATGGACTGAAAATTCATTCGGCAGAAGCATCGTTCTCGGAATTGGAGCTTACAAACCGAATGTAAAATCTGAGATGGATGCAATGATTCAATATTCACGCAGCATTAATGCGGCAGGTGTAGCCTTTTTCCGTTATCAAAACATCAAAGATGTAGAATTCAATTCTTTTCAGTACAAAACTTATCCTGCCGCAATGTCCTGGCTTGATGGAATATATCCCGATTCACCGACAGAACTGAATTTCAAAAAGAGTGAGACAAATAAAAATTTGTTTTCTCTAAGTTGGAATTTTCAAAAAATGAAATCACAAAGCGACAGCGTAAGCTATTTTGCCTTGTACAGTCTGCCAAATTCCAATTCTGAACTTCTTCCGGATTATCTTTTCGATGTAATTCCGGCAGATAGAACATCCCTTACACTTGCTATAGATAGACCGCGCCGGGTTAATTATTACTACACGCTAAAATCAGTAAGTAAATTGTGGAATGAAAGTATTGAATCATCTAATGTTATAGAAATAAAATTTCCGGAATTGAACACACTTGCACAGCTTGATGATATTCTAGCAAAACCTGTTTTAATAAAGGACCAATCCGGTAATTCAAATATTCTTCTTAATTCTAAAGAGAAAGAAAAAATTGAAATCTATGGTACAAAAGGAAATGAGAATGAAATTATTTTAAGTGAAAATATTCTTCCAGGTAAAAATATTTTATCACTCGGGAAAAATTTGTCCGGCTATCAATTATTGAAAATCAATTTTCGATTATCTAATCGGGAAGTTGAGTTAAAGCTATAATATCTTATTCAGAGTTTCTTATTGCATGGAACATTAATAAACATTGATGAGTCTAACCACAAAATAATAGATCACATAAAAATGTCGAAAACAAAAATTCAACCATCGAAAAAACAATCCAGAAAAAATTTATGGATGCAAATTACCGTTGTTGTAGTATTAATAGCATTCGTTGCATATTTTATTTTATCGAATGTACTGGTTAATAATAAAACTAAAACTAGCGATCTGGAAAAAGCAATGGAAAATAGAACAGCATATTCGTTTGTTAAAGAAGGTGATCTTTCATTCACTAATCTTAATGGTGATTCAATCGCTCAATTAGAAATTGAAATTGCAGATGACAGTCAACAGCGGGAAACGGGATTAATGTTCCGTGATAAGATGGGTGAGACTCAAGGAATGTTATTTATATTTGACAACGAAGAACCGCAGGCATTTTGGATGCACAACACAGTTCTTCCACTCGATATAATTTATGTTAACTCAAACATGGAAATTGTTCACATTGCTAAAAACGCTAAACCGTATGATGATAAATCACTTCCTTCCGTTAAGCCCGCTCAATATGTAGTGGAAGTTAATGCAGGATACTGCGATAAAATTGGAATTCAAGAAGGTGATAAAATTGTGTGGAGAAGGAATTGATTTTAATGTGATAGGTCAAACGTGAGAAGTGAAAGGATTGAAATTTTACTTCTCATTTCTAGCCTCTTACCTCCAGCATTTATTTCATCAACACAGATTTCTTGGTTTCACTAAACGATCCTGCTTGCAATCTGTAAAAATAAACCCCGCTTGAAAAATTACCTCCATCAAATTTTACTTCATAGTTACCGGGTTGTTTTTCTTCGTTAATAAGAGTTGCAACCTCTCTTCCGAGCATATCATAGACTTTTAGAGTTACATGTTGTAGAGACGTTGCGTGCAACGTCTCTACTGAAATTGAATATTTTATTGTTGTGGTTGGGTTGAACGGGTTCGGGTAGTTTTGGGAAAGATTATATTCTCTCTGCAACATTACATTGTTATTTTCTTCCACAAACGTTACACCGCCATTAGTAGTTTTAATAATTGTACCATTTTCACCAACGGCCCAACCAATTGTTGGAGAGATGAAAAAAACTGATGTTAGACGACTATAAATGCCTGTTTGATAAGTATTCCAGTTTAATCCTCCATCAGTTGTTGTTAATATTGTACCATTTTGGCCGACTGCAAAACCGTTTATTGTCGAAGTAAAATATACTGATTGCAACGCAGTATTAATATCTAGTGAATTCCAGTTTAAGCCTCCATCAGTTGTTTTCAGAATAATTCTTGAAGTACTAACAGCCCACCCATCTGTAGACGAAGAGAAATAGACTGACACGATATTTTTGGTAGTACCGCTAAATTGTGAAATCCAATTATCACCACCATCTGTTGTTTTAAGTATTGTCCCATTGTCGCCTACAACCCATCCGCTTTTGGGTGATATGAAATAGATAGAGTTCAACGAATTAGAAATTCCGCTCTGTTTTAATTCCCAGTTTATACCTCCGTCAGATGTTTTAAGTATTTTTCCATTACTTCCTACAATCCAGCCAGTCGTTAACGAGAAAAAAAATACCGACTTCAAACTATTTATTATTCCACTCGATTGTGCAAACCAATTAGATCCACCATCAGTAGTTTTAAGAATTGTTGCAAAATCACCCACAGCCCATCCGGTTGTTGGTGTGATTGAAAAGACTGAGAATAACCAATAGGAAGTTCCACTTTGTTGTGAACTCCAGTTTGAACCTCCATCTGATGTTTTAAGTATAGTACCATTACTACCCACTACCCAGCCGGTTGTTGGTGAAGAAAAATTGACTGAGTATAATTCATTTGTATTACCGCTTGAAAGTAAATTCCAGTTTAATCCTCTGTCAGTCGTTTTAATTGTGGTTCCATAACTGCCTATTATCCAACCCGTTGTTGGTGAGATGAAAAAAATTGAATAAAAATCTTTTGAAGTACCGCTTGGTTGTGAAATCCAATTTAATCCTCCATCTGTTGTCATGAGTATTGTACCATTTGTACCAACAGCCCAACCTGTTAACGATGAGATAAAATAGCACGATAATAACCCATATATTGTACTACTTGATTGTTCAGTCCAATTTAAACCTCCATTTATTGTGTTAATAATAGTTCCTCCTCCAACAGCCCATCCGATTTCTGCAGAAATAAAATGTGTTGACCTCAATGAATTTGTTGTTCCACTTAATTGTGTTTTCCAATTTAATCCACCATCAATAGTTTTAAGTATAGTGCCATTTCCGCCTACAACCCAACCAGTAGTTAATGATGTAAAACAAACCGAGTTCAACCAAACTGATGTTCCACTTGTCTGTGAACTCCAGTTTAATCCACCGTCAGTTGTTTTCAATATTGTACCATGATCGCCTACTACCCAACCAGTGGTTGATGATATAAAATAAACAGACTCCAAATAATTAGTTGTTCCACTTGTCTGTGAAATCCAGTTTAATCCACCATTTGTTGTCTTAAGTATTGTTCCAACATAACCTACAATCCAGCCGGTTGATGGTGATATAAAAAAATTTGATGTTAAAGCAAACTTAACGTTACTCGATTGTGCACCCCAACTTATTCCCCCATCTGTCGTTTTAATAATTGTCCCATAATCACCTGTAGCCCAACCGGTTGTTGATGAAATGAAATATACTGAACTCAAGCTATTACCTTGTGGTAATGGATTTTGCCAAATCCATTGAGCAGATAAATTAGCACTGTAAATAAGTGCAATTGTTAGAACCAATTTGAATTTCATAAAGAACCGCCCCGAAAGTAAGAATGTATTTACGTATCAATAATTATCCTACACTTAAAATCTGAAATAAGAAATCTAAGTGCAATGATAAATCTCATCCAATCTGAAAAGTTTTCGTTCTGTATGAAGTATTTGCGGAGAGAAACAAAAAAGGGCCAAAGTAATTCGACCCTTTTTGGAAATAGCTAATTTATTTTTTCTTACGTACAACTTTCTTAACAGATTTCTTTTTAGCCGCCGGTTTAATTTTTTTCTTAACTACTGCTTTAACTTTCTTTTTAGCTACCAATTTCTTCTTAACAGCTTTTTTCTTTGAAGTTGATTTTCTCTGACTCGCGGCTATCAAGTTGAGAGCTCCACCAGCTTTGAACCACGCAATTTGTCCGGCATTGAATGAATGATTTAGCATAATCTCATCAGTAGAACCATCGCTGTGTTTAACAATCAACTTCAATTGTTTTTCCGGAGAGAATTCGTTTAATCCTACCAAACTTAATTTATCGTCTTCTTGAATTTTATTGTAATCGTTCGAATCGACAAATGTTAACGGAAGCATTCCTTGTTTCTTCAAATTGGTTTCGTGAATGCGAGCAAAACTTTTTGTAATGATCGCTTTCCCGCCGAGGAATCTTGGTTCCATTGCCGCGTGTTCCCTAGAAGACCCTTCTCCGTAATTTTCATCACCTACAACAATCCAACCGATGCTTTTTGCTTTGTAATCACGCGCAACTTCATGCACTTGTTTATACTCACCGGTGAATTGATTTTTAGCTTCACCTGGTTTGTTCGTAAACGCATTGATTGCACCAATGAACATATTTTTTGAAATGTTATCGAGATGACCGCGGAAGCGAAGCCATGCACCCGCCGGAGAAATATGATCGGTAGTGCATTTGCCTTTTACTTTTAATAGTAAAGGAAGATCAACAAAATCTTTTTTGTCCCATGGTTTGAATGGCTCCATAAATTGCAGACGTTCACTCTTTGGATCAATTATAACATTAGTTTTATATCCATCATCCGATGGAGCGATAAATCCTTCTGTATCTTTTTCAAAACCATGAGCCGGAAGTTCATCACCGAACGGCGGATCAAGTTTTACTTGTTCGCCTTTCCCGTTTACTAAATAATCTGTAACTGGATTGAAAGAAAGACTGCCCGAGATTGCAAGCGCAGTTACTAATTCCGGACTAGCAACAAATGCAAGAGTTTCCGGATTGTTATCATTTCTTTTCGCAAAATTTCTGTTGAATGATGTAACGATTGTATTACGCTCTCCGGTTTTTGTATCTAATCTTTTCCACATTCCAATACACGGACCGCAAGCATTTGCTAAAACCATTCCACCAAACTCGGTTAATGATTGAAGCTGTCCATCACGCTGAATTGTTGCGCGTACTTGTTCTGATCCGGGTGTAATTGTGAATTGCACTTTAGCTTTTAATCCTTTTGCTAAAGCTTGTCTTGCAATGTTTGCTGAACGGTCAATATCCTCGTAGCTTGAATTTGTACAACTGCCAATAAGAGCAACACTGATTTTATCGGGATAATTATTTTGTTTTACTGCTTCTTTCATTTTTGATACCGGCCATGCAAGATCTGGAGTGAATGGACCATTGATATGCATTTCTAATTCATTCAAATTAATTTCAATAACTTGATCAAAATACTTTTCCGGATTTTCATAAACTTCGTCATCGGCTTTTAAATCATCGGCAAGATATTTAGTAAGGCCTGCAACATCTCTGCGGTCGGTTTTGCGTAAGTAAGCTGCCATCTTCTCATCATAAGCAAATAAAGATGTTGTTGCGCCCACTTCTGCGCCCATGTTGCATATTGTTGCTTTACCTGTGCATGAAATTGAAGCGGCTCCGTCACCAAAATATTCTATGATTGCACCAGTTCCGCCTTTAACCGTAAGAATTCCGGCAACTTTAAGAATTACATCTTTAGGTGAAGTCCAACCGGAAAGTCTTCCTGTTAATTTAACACCAATTAGTTTTGGCCATTTTAATTCCCACGGCATTCCAGCCATAACATCAACAACATCGGCTCCGCCGACACCAATAGCGATCATTCCAAGTCCGCCCGCATTCGGTGTATGAGAATCCGAACCGATCATCATTCCACCCGGGAAAGCATAATTTTCTAAAATCACTTGATGAATAATTCCGGCACCCGGGTTCCAAAATCCTACACCATATTTTCTGGAAATACTTTCGATGAAATCATAAACTTCTTTGTTCTCATCAATTGCTCTATCAAGATCTTCTTTAGATCCAGTTTGTGCTACGATTAAATGATCGCAGTGAGCAGTAGCCGGAACAGCAGTAGATTTTCTACCCGCATGCATAAATTGAAGAAGTGCCATTTGAGCAGTTGCATCTTGCATCGCAACACGGTCCGGACCGAAATCAGCAAATTCCTTTCCGCGTTTTAGTTCGCGTGTTGCCGGTTCCCAAAGATGTGCATAAAGAATTTTTTCTGTGTAGGTTAATGGTCGTCCAACCACTCGTCGTGCGTTCTCAACTCTATCCTTAAAGCCCGCATAAATTTTTTGAATCATATCAAAATTAGCTGTCATTGTTTTACCCTTTAACTTTTATTAAGCGTAGGAAAGATAAAAAAAAATGAAGTGTTTTTCTTGAAGAGAAATAATAAAAAATAAATTTAAACTAGTTTACACGCCTCTAACAAATTAACTGTACAATTCCATCTCAACTAACTCACAGACAATATGTGCAACTGTAATATGTCCTTCCTGAATACGTTGAATATTTGTGGATGGAATAACGATTGGTAGGTCAACAAGACTTTTTAATTTTCCGCCTGTGCCGCCTAGCAAACCAATCACAAACATTTTTTTCTGGTGAGCCTTTTCAACTGCTTTTATAATGTTAGCAGAATTTCCACTTGTTGAAATTGCAAGTAAAACATCCCCTTCGTTTCCTAATCCCTCAACGTTACGCGCAAAAACATTTTCAAAGCCAATATCGTTTCCTCCTGCAGTAAGGTTTGATGTATCAGTAGTAAGTGCAATAGCTGCGAGTGCAGGACGGTTAATCTTATGATTTAATCTGATCATTAACTCGGTAGCAATATGCTGGCAGTCGGCTGCGCTTCCGCCGTTACCGCATAACAATAACTTTTTCTTGTTCTTATATGCTTGAACAAGTGTTTGCACGGAAAGAAGAATTTCAGCTTTGCATGTACTTTCGATCTTCAGCTTAACTACTGAACTCTCTTTAAGAGAATCAGTGATAAATTTTTCTTTGTTCAATTTTTCCTCAGTTCATTTATTAGTAAAAATAACAAAGTTTGGCGTAATTCTCTAAGTTCTTTGTTTATATGGAAACTGATATTTAAAAGTAGATGTAAACTCTTGGATTAAAATTCAATTGTCCAATAGAACAACATTTCCTAAGTTGCGATCAACTTTCAAAAAAATAATCTGGGAAAAACATATGAAAAGAACAGTTCTATTTTGGATTCTTGCAATAGTGATAACATTAGTATCAGCATTCTATCAACGCGTTACCGGTCCCTCATATCCACTCTCAGGAAAAGTTAATTTTGATGGTAAAGAAATTTCTTACAAACTTGAGCGCAGTCAAGAATCTGTTAAGAATTATCTTGTGGAAATAGAAACCGGAGATGAAACAATTAGCGGAATTTTATTCTGGCGGAAATTTAATTCCGGGAATGATTTTACTGCAACACGAATGACCGGTGGTAAAAAACTTAGTGCTGAGTTACCCGTTCAAAAACGATTGGAAAAATTGGATTATTATATTCAGCTTTCTAAAAATGATAAGACAGTCATTCTTCCTAAGGAAAATATGATAACTCTTAGATTTAAGGATCCTGTTCCAATTTATATTTTGATTCCACATATCTTCGCAATGTTTTTTGCAATGATGCTTTCGACACGTACCGGTTTAGAATTTTTTAATAAAGAACCTAAAATTGATAAACTCGCATTCTGGACAGTTGTAAGTCTTTTCATCGGTGGATTTCTTCTAGGTTTCGCGATGAATGGATTTGCATTTGGAGAAGTCTGGGGCGGATGGCCGTTCGGAAAAGATGTTACAGACAACAAAACTCAAATTGCTTTTATTGCCTGGCTAATTGCTTTCTATTTTGTAAAGAAAAACAAAAATGCAAAACTGGCCGTTCTGCTTGCAGCAATAATTATGATTGCGGTTTATATGATTCCGCATAGCGTTTAATATATTAAATCAGTGAGCTATTAAATTATTAACTCTTCTTTCAATTAGGGAGAAAATTAATGAGTTCAAACGAAACCCCAACTACAAGCGGATTACCAACAAACGCTTACACTGAACTTAAGCCTGGTGAAGAATACAAACCAATCATGTCGCCTCATATAGATTTTCCAGAGGTAACACCATATTCAGTTATCACCGGATTAATAATGGCAATAGTCTTTTCTGCAGCTGCAGCTTATCTTGGTTTAAAAGTAGGACAAGTATTCGAAGCGGCAATTCCTATAGCAATACTTGCTGTTGGAATTACTAACATGCTTTCAAAGAAGAACGGTATGGGACAAAATGTAATTATTCAATCTATCGGTTCTTCTTCCGGTGCGGTTGTAGCTGGCGCAATTTTTACTTTGCCCGGAATTTATATTCTTGGATTGCAGGCAACATTTTTTCAAATGTTCTTTGCATCTCTCTTCGGCGGATTTTTAGGAATTCTTTTTTTAGTTCCATTTAGAAAATATTTTGTTTCAGAAATGCACGGCAAACTTCCTTTTCCGGAAGGAACAGCTACAACAGAAATTTTAGTCGCCGGTGAAAAAGGAGGGCAACAGGCTCTAGTTTTAGTATCTGCCGGGTTGATAGGTGGTATTTATGATTTCCTTGTTGCAACATTCGGTTCTTGGGCAGAAATATTTACGTCCCGCGTAGTTGGCTTTGGAGAAATGATAGCAGATAAATACAAAATGGTTTTTAGATTGAATACGAGTGCAGCAGTAGTCGGGTTGGGATACGTTATTGGTCTGAAGTATTCAACAATAATTGTTGCGGGTTCTTTCTTATCATATTTCGTTTTTGTTCCGCTCATTTCTTATTTCGGTAATGATCTTACAGTAACTATAGGATCCGGTGTTAAACTTCTCGTAAAGGACATGTCGGCAGAATTGATTTTCAGAAATTATGTTCGCCATATTGGTATTGGCGCAATTGCAATGGCAGGATTTATAGGAATAGTTAGATCATCAAAAGTAATTCGTTCTGCATTTTCTTTAGCAATTAAAGAAATTTTTGGTGGCAAAGTAATTGAGAGTGCAACTATCCGCACACAACGAGATTTACCAATGAAAATAATTGTTGTCGGAACAATCGTAACTGCAGTTGCAATTTTTATCTTTTTCTTATTTGGTGTTGTTAGTTCTCCAATTCATGCTTTGATCGGTTTATTGATAGTAATGATCATGTCGTTTCTATTTACAACTGTTGCCGCTAATGCTATTGCAATTACAGGAAATAATCCTGTCTCCGGAATGACTTTGATGACATTGGTTCTCTCTTCAATAATTTTAGTTTCAGTCGGACTTTCGGGACCAACAGGAATGGTTTCTGCATTAATAATTGGCGGAGTTGTTTGCACGGCGTTATCAGTAGCCGGATCATTCGTTACAGATTTGAAAATCGGGTATTGGCTAGGTTCATCACCGCATAAACAGGAAAGATGGAAATTTGTCGGTGTTATAGTTTCAGCAGCAACGGTAGTTTGGATAATTGCTTTGTTAGATAAAATTTATGGATTTGCCGGCGGCGGATTACCTGCACCGCAAGCAAATGCTATGGCAGCAATAATACAACCGTTGATGTCAAATCAACCGGCACCATGGATATTATATATTGCAGGTGCTTGTATAGCATTAATATTAGCGATGATCAAAGTCCCGGTGCTTGCATTTGCATTAGGAATGTATCTTCCTCAAGAAATAAATACTCCGTTATTAGTTGGAGGATTAATTTCTCATTTTGTTTCAACAAGAAGTAAAGACGAATCATTAAATAATGCACGAAGAGAAAGAGGAACGTTAATTGCATCTGGATTCATAGCAGGCGGTGCTTTGATGGGCGTAGTAAGTGTTATCATTCGTTCAACTGGAGCAAATTGGTTAATGAAAGAATGGTCTGAATCAAGTTCTGCAGAAGTGTTGGCATTTGTAATGTTCTGCTTATTATGCCTTTACACAATTTGGGATTCAATGAGAGCAAAGAAAGAATAGCTTCATTAGGCTCCCCAAAAGGGAGAATTATTTTTAGTTAGACGCCCCCGAGTTATCGGGGGCTCTTTATTTGTAAATATTTTGTAGGAAAAAATTTTTGGATTCTTTTGACAATGATATTTAAAAAGTATTCCATAATTTTTCTCCTATTGATTTGTTAATTTTAAAGGAGAGAAAATGAAATACTTCTATAATTTTCTAAAAATTATTCTGGCGGTATTGATGACCGGTAAATTTACATTTGCTCAAAATCTGGAACGAAAAGATGTTCCGGAAAAAATGAAGTGGGATAATTCCATTCTATATAAAAATATAGATGAGTGGCAGAAAGATAAACAAGTCATTGAGACACAAATAAAAAAAATATCCGAGTATAAAGGCAAACTTGGAGAAAATGCTAATTCTTTATACAACGCACTCCGTCTTTACTTTGATACATACAAAAGCTTTTACAAATTATCCGATTATGCAAATAGAATTAGTGATGAAGACCTTCGCAATAGTGAGAATCAATCGTTAACACAAATAACAAATACGATCGGGACTCAGTACGGAGAAGCTTCCTCATATTTAAGTCCTGAATTGTTAAGCTTACCGCAAGATAAGATCAAAACCTTTTTTAATGAGAAGAAAGAATTAAAAGAATTTCAGTTCTTTGTAGATGATATTCTCAGACTTCGAGAACACACCTTAAATGCAAGTGAAGAACAAATTCTTGCCAGCGCAGGATTAATTACTTCGACACCTAATGATGTATATGGAATTTTTAATAATGCAGAAAAACCAAATGCCAAAATAAAACTTTCCACAAATGAAGAAGTGGAACTTAGTTCTTCCGCATATTCAAAATACAGAACTACACCGGTTAGAGAAGACCGCGAAAAAATTATGAAAGCATTTTTTGAAAGCTATCAGACATTTCAAAACACTCTTGGGGCAAATTTAACCGGAAAAATCCGCGGAGATTATTTCTTTGCAAAAAATAGAAAGTACAATACTGTTCTGGAAGGTTCACTTAATGCAAATAAAATTCCAGTTTCAGTTTATGAAAATCTGATTTCTCAAATTCATAAGAATCTTCCTACACTTCATAGATATTTAAAATTAAAAGCTAAAATGTTAGGTGTAGATCAACTTCATTATTATGATTTATATCCGCCGCTCGTTAAGTCGGTTGATTTTAAGTTTACAGTTGAAGAAGGACAAAATCTTATTCTTGATGTTTTCAAGCCGATGGGAGAGGAATACGTTGCAACAGTTAAGAAAGCTTTTAATGATAGATGGATTGATTATGCGGCTACAACTGGAAAACGCAGCGGAGCTTACTCTTCCGGTGCCGCTTATGATTATCATCCATACATTCTAATGAATTGGACTGATGATTATGAGGCTGTTTCAACTCTTGCTCATGAACTTGGGCATACAATGCACAGTTATTTTTCCAATAAGAGCCAGCCTTTTGTTAATGCTCAGTATGCAACGTTTGTCGCAGAAATTGCTTCTACAATCAATGAAACCCTGTTGAATAATTATATGGTGAAGAAAGTTAAAACAGATGATGAGAAATTATATTTACTCGGTTCTTATCTGGATTTACTGAAAGGAACAATTTACCGTCAAACTCAATTTGCAGAATTTGAATTGGATCTTCACAAAAAAATAGAAAATGGCGAACCGCTTACCGGCGAAAGTATAAGTAAAATTTACTATGACATAGTAAAAAATTATTACGGCAACAATGTTGGTGCTTGCGTAGTTGATCCTTATGTTGCGTATGAGTGGGGATTCATTGCACACTTTGTTAATTATACTTATTACGTATATCAATATGCTACTTCGCTAATTTATGCAACTGCGTTTGCGGAGAAGATTGTAAAAGAAGGACAGCCCGCCGTTGATAAATTTTACAATATCTTAAAAGGCGGAAGTTCCGATTTTCCAATTGAGTTGATAAAAAAAGCCGGAATAGATCCATTATCGTCCGAAGCATTCGATTTGACGATTGCTAAAATGAATAAAGTCATGGATCAGATTGAAGAGATAATTAGTAAGAAGAAATAATTTGAATGAATATTAATTTAAGGCCCCCGTATAACGGGGGCTTTTTATTATTGAGTTGTTATTTTTTAATATGTTTTATATTTATTCTAATAATTAATTGAGGAAATTATTTTTGAATATTGAAGAAGTAAGAAAACTATTTCCGCATTTGCAAACAGATCAAATCTATTTCAATCATGCGGCGCTCGGTCCGTGGTCCACTCTTGTTCTTGATCGTATTAAAGAATATATGGATGAAAGAAGCGGACTTAATGTGATGAACTTTGAATCTTTTGTAAAATGGAATTTCGGTGCAAAAGAAAAATTAGCAAAACTTTTAGGAACGAGTACTACCAGATTATCCTGGGTTGATAATGTTGCAAACGGATTAAGCATTTTAGCACAAGGACTAGATTGGAATTTCGGCGATAGAATAATTTTGAACGATATCGAATTTCCCTCAAATGTTTATCCGTTTCTAAATTTAAAAAAGTACGGAGTAGAAGTAGATTTTGCAAAATCACGAAATGGAATAGTTGATATAGAAGATCTTGAAAAATTAATTACTCCAAAGACAAAACTTCTTTCAATAAGTATGGTGCAGTTTCTTTCAGGATACAAAGCAGATATTAATGCAATCGGGGAATTATGCAAACAGAAAGGAATAATATTTTGTATTGATGCAATTCAAGCTGTAGGTGCAGTTAATGTTAATCTTAAAGAATCTAAAATAGATTTTCTTACCGGAGGCACACAGAAATGGTTAATGAGCAGTCAAGGTCTTTCATATTTTTATGTGACAGAAGAATTACAAAATAAGATTGATCAAAAAAATGTGGGATGGACATCTGTAGAAGATCCTTGGAATCTACTGGATTATAACTTGACTTTGAGATCAAAGGCTGAGCGATTTCAAACCGGAACGTTAAACGCATTTGGAATTGCAATATTTGATGCAGCACTGAACATGTTTAAGCAATCGAAAATTGAAAACTTCGAATTGAAAGTTTTAGAAAACACGGATTATTTTATTAAAAGACTTTCTGAAATAGGAATAGAACCGCTGCTAAAAAATATTTCTAATGAGCACCTTGCGGGAATTGTGACACTCAAACATGAGAAATCCAAAGAAATATTTTCTGAATTAGAAAGAAGAAAAATTTATTGTGCTGTCCGAGAAGGAATGATCCGTTTTTCTCCACACTTTTATAATACTAAAGATGAAATTGATAGAGTAGTTAATGAGTTAAAAGATATTGCGGGATAAAAACGGGGAGAAGAGCCAAAACCTAGGTTGGGGGGAGACCTAAGTCCCAGCCACAACTCCCCAAAATTTATTGTTCAGGATTGTAACTTAATTCAATTTTAATATGAAAATCAGCGCCGCTAAATAACGTATATTTTACTTCACCAATTGTACATTTATAATCTTCGCCGACCATATCACTTATAACTTTAGCAACAGCATTTTCAATTGAACCGATGCTAACAGTCTTTAATTTATTCTTTAAAATTTTATCAACGTCTATAGTTTTATCTTGACCGGAGGTCATTTTATTTCCCTCAATGATTTTACTAAAAAATTGCAGCAATACTTATAAAACCTAACTGCAATATAACTATCCTCTAATAAATTTCAATAGCTCATTAGTTTTTTCATTCATTAAATTTTCATCATTCTTAGATTCAACATTTAGACGAAGCAAAGGTTCCGTATTACTCATCCTAATATTAAAACGCCAATTTGGATATTCAACGCTAAGACCGTCTAATTCATCAATAATTCCGCCCGTATATCTTTTTTTGATTTCTCTAATTTTCTCTGCTGGATTACTTACTGTTGAGTTAATTTCACCCGAACATGGATATAAACGTATCATAGCGTCCAGAAGTTCCGAAAGTTTAGCTTTTTCATCAGACATTAATTGGAGAATTAGTACAAAGGGAATTAAACCGCTATCAGAATAAAAATTATCGCGGAAATAATGGTGTGCTGACATTTCCCCACCGTAAATTGCGTTTACTTCTCTCATTTTTTGTTTAATAAAAGCATGCCCGCTTTGAGAGACAACAGCTTGACCGCCGGCTTTTTTTACTATTTCGATCGTATTCCAAATCAACCGCGGATCGTGTACAATTTTTTCTCCGGGATTTGTTTTCAAAATGGATTTTGCGAGTAATCCAACGATATAATATCCCTCAATAAAATTACTTTTTTCATCGAAGAAAAAACATCTATCATAATCGCCATCCCAGGCCACACCAAGATCAGCACCATATTTTTTGATTGCGTCAATAGTTGGCTGTCTGTTTTCAGGTAGAAGCGGATTGGGAACGCCGTTAGGAAAGTTTGAATCCGGTTCGGGGAAAATCTTTATCATCTTAATTGGTAAATATTTTTCCAGAGCATCCAATGCAGGACCAACACATCCATTCCCCGCATTAACAACAACTTTATATGGCTGGATTTTTTTCCCATCAAAAAATTTTGTGACTTTTGAAATGAAGTCATTCATAATATCTTTTTGATAAACTTTTCCTTTCTGATTTGAAATTTCACCAAGATCATTATTTATTATCATCTTTTCGATCACTTTCAAACCGGAATCGTAACCCATTGGTACCGAACCTTTTTTTACAAACTTTAATCCGTTGTATTCAGGAGGATTATGACTTGCTGTTATCATAATTCCGCCATCAGCATTAAGGAATGGTGTTCCGAAGTAGATCATTTCGGTTCCGCATAAGCCAAGATCAAAAACATCACAACCGGCGTCATTTAATCCATTTGATATTGCTTCGGATAATTCAGGCGAGGATTTTCTTACATCCCGACCAATTACCACAGATTTCGCATTTAAATACTTAGCAAATGTTCTACCTACTTTATATGCAAGGTCTGTATTTAATTCGCCGGGCACCTTGCCTCTAATATCGTATGCTTTGAAGGATGAAATTCTATCCATTAATTCTCCGGAATGATTCTTAACTATTTGTTAGTTGAAAAATAAGTAAAACAAAATAAATTAGCGGCAATAGCGGATAAATTTTTGCATAGACATGAACAAATTTCACACCTATTTTTCGGACGCTTTTCTAAAAGGAGGTTATCATCGAAATTGATTCTACAAAACCGTTAAAATTTACACACTGCACTAATACTAAATGCAATTCCGTTTTTCCCGTTTTCCAGCAAGAAAATTTCACAGATACAGATTTTCTTTGCCCTAAATGTGAAGGACGGTTACATACTCATCATATTGTTCAATGCAGAAACTGTCAATCAATTGTTAGCTTTTTTGATTTAGACGATGGAGAGGAATCAATCGTCTTTTATGTTAAAAAATGCCAGCATTGTAATGGCTCTGAAGAAGACGAAAGACGGCTGCAGTTCTTTTGCTTTCCGGAAATTTTGATGTAAACGACAAACAACCTTCCTAATTGAATTATTAATCTATGGGAACTTTATCACGATAACATGCGTTATACCAATATATGTTACAACAATATTACTAATTCGTGATAATATCATAAACAAAATAAAGAGGTTAAAATGCAACATCTTCGTAATACGGTAATTCTTGTCTTATTTGCAGTTCTATCATTAAATGCTCAGTCTAAATGGACAGCTGATAAATCACATTCAAAAGTTCAGTTTACAGTAACTCACCTTATTATTTCAGAGGTAACTGGACAGTTTAAATCCTTTGATATAAATGTTCAGTCATCCAAGGATGATTTTTCTGATGCAAAAATAGATTTCTCCGCAGACATAGCAAGTATCAATACCGATAATGAAAAAAGAGATGCTCACTTAAAGTCGGATGATTTCTTCAACGCAGAAAAATTTCCTAAAATGACTTTTAAGGGAAAATCATTTAATAAAATAGACGAAAAGAATTATAAACTTGTTGGTGATCTTACAATCCGTGACGTAACAAAAGAAGTTACACTTGATGTTATTTACAACGGAACAATACAAGCTTGGGGACAATCAAGAGCCGGTTTCAAGATTAAAGGTGAAATTAATAGATTTGACTACAATCTTAAATGGAACACTTTAATGGAGGCTGGTGGTGCGGTTGTTAGTAAGACAGTTTATATTACAATTGATCTTGAATTACAGAAATCAAAATGAAACTTGAACAAGAAATAAAGCAACCAAAATTTAGAAACGAATTTCACAAGCTGGCTGTAAATATATTATATACGAACAGCTGGCTTGTTAATTTGTATTCAAATCTGTTTTCTAAGTATGATATAACAAGCAATCAATTTAACATTCTTCGTATTCTCCGCGGGCAGTATCCTAATCCCGCAACAGTAAATTTGTTAAAGGAAAGGATGCTTGATAAGATGTCTGATGTCTCACGGCTTGTTGAAAGGTTGCGAATAAAAGGATTTATTAAACGCGATCTTAAACCGAATGACCGCAGATGTGTTGATGTTGTCATTACTGAAAAAGGATTACTTCTACTCAAAGAAATAGATAAGCTAAATGATAAACATGATTCATTCCTAACAAAACTATCTGAAAGCGAAGCCAAAAAACTAAATAACTTATTGGATAAACTCCGCGATTGATTAATGATTTTTATTTTTGAGAATACTGCCCTCTAAATGAGGGCTTTTTTATTTGTTGAATTCACATATTGTCTAAGTTTTAATTTAAATTCGGGCATAGATGTCTTGGTTATATAATTGAACTGTTATATTTTTGATGCGGAAAAATTTAATAAATTAATATTACAGGACTAAATATGAAAAAAGAATTATTCAAATCATTTGTACTGTTTATTCTGTTCGTTTTCATTTTACCTATCAGTGCACAGACTAATTTAGATACAGTTAAAGCACAAAAATTTGATACTGGTAAAATGTGGACATTCGAAGATTATCCACAAGAATACATTAAATCAACGTACGGCTTTAATGCTTCTGAAGATTGGCTGAAAAAAGTAAGATTATCTGCTCTCATCTTTGGTGGTGGTTGTACAGCTTCATTTGTTTCAGAGGATGGACTAATAATGACCAATCATCACTGTGTAGATGGAATACTCGAAAAAGTTCAAAAGGAAGGTGAAAATATTCCTAAGAATGGTTTCTTTGCACCGACTTTAGCAGATGAAAGAAAAGTACCAAATCTTACAGTAAGTCAGCTTGTATTAATTGAGGATGTAACAGCGCCTGTTCTTGAAGCAATGAATTCAGGAAATACAGATGCAGAAAAAATTGAAAAGAGAACAACAAAGATCAAGGAACTTGAAACAAATTACAGCAAAGAATCGGGATTAAACTGCCGAGTAATGTCGCTTTATAATGGTGGAAAGTTTTCATTATACGGTTATAAGATTTACAATGATATTCGTCTTGTTTATTCTAATGAAAGAGTTGTAGGTCTATATGGTGGCGACCCAGATAATTTCACTTATCCGCGTTACGATGCTGATTTTGCTTTCTTGCGTGCCTACGATGAAATCGGTAAGCCGATGAAAACAGAAAACTTTTTTAAATTCAGTCCGAACGGTGCTGCTGATAACGAACTACTATTTGTTGTTGGGAATCCAGGTTCTACTCAAAGATTAAAAACAGTTGCTCAACTTGAATATTACAGAGACGTTGTTTATAGAAACAGTAATTTTATGCTTAACCGTTTTTTCAAAATTTATGATGAACTAATAGAAGAAGAACCGGCTAAAGCAGATGAATATAGAGGACAACAATTTTTTATCGGTAATACAGCAAAAGTGTATAAAGGAACATTAGAAGCATTACAAGATCCGATTTTTATGGCACGTAAGAGAGACTTCGAAAAGAAATTGAAAAATGCTGTGTTAGCGAAACCCGAGCTAATGGAAAAATATGGTCATCTTTGGGATGGAATTGTTCAGACAAGAAGTGAAGCCAAAAAATTTGCATTTGAAAATGCAGCATTTAATATCTCTCCACGCATTTCTCCTTCCTATCTTGCTTTAGCACGTAAACTAATTGCCTTAGCTACAGAGCTTAAAAAAAGTGAAGCAGATAGAGGAACTGATTACAAGGCTGATAAACTCGAAGCCACAATCAACAGTTTATTCCCGGCTCAACTAAATAAAAGTATGGATTATAAGCTTACAAAATTGATGGCCGATTACATGATTATGAATATTGGGAAAGATCATCCTTTGGTTAAAAAAATGTTTAACGGTTTTAGCGGAAATGCGGCAGCAGACTTTGCATTGAAAAATTCTTCTCTTACTTCAAAAGAAACAGTGGTTGAGCTAGCAAAGAAAGATCCCGACGCGATTTTAAATTCTAACGATCCTTTCATTTATTACGTAGTTTATACTCAAGATAAAGTAAAAGAATTTGCTGCAAAGTCTAAAGAGATTTCAACAACTGAACAAGCATTGGAAAGCCAACTTGGACAAGTTCTTTTTGCCGTTTATGGAACATCAATTCCACCAGACGCAACATTTACTCTTCGTATCAGTGACGGAACAATGAAAGGTTATAATTATAATGGAACAATTGCCCCTACAATTACAACTTTTTATGGATTGTACGACAGATATTATTCTCATAAAAAACAGTATCCGTGGGATCTTCCTGCAAGATGGACAAAACCTGCTGCTGAATTTAATTACAGTACACCTTACAACTTTATCAGCACAAATGATATTATAGGTGGAAACTCCGGAAGCGCAATCATAAATACAAAAGCCGAAGTTGTAGGTGCTGTATTTGATGGCAACATTGAAAGTTTCTCCGGTAACTTCATTTATACAACCGAAGCTAACAGGACTGTTTCTGTTGCTTCCCAAGGTATTCTTGAAATTCTGAAAAACATCACAAACGCTAAAAGAATTGCAGAAGAATTGAACCTTGGAAAACTTCCCTAATAATTATTGAAGAATTAACTTTTTAAGATGCCCTTTTAACGAAGGGCATTTTTATTTAACATTATTTAACTATTCCATTTTACTACATAATTGGTTCTGAAAACACTTCATCTTATTTTTGGATGTGTCCATCTTTATATAAATAATTCAGGTGTTACTATGAAAAAATATTTATCTCTTCAAAAATTATCTATCGTTTCTTTACTATTTGTTCTTGTCTTTGCGTTTCAATTAAGTGCACAAGTAATTAATCAAGATACTGTTAAATCTCAAAAACTTGATACCGGAAAAATGTGGACGTTTGAGTTCCCACCATTTGATTACTTAGAAAAAACTTACGGCTTTAAAGCAACACAAGAATGGTTTGATGATGTTCGCTTATCGGCACTTCGTATACCTGGATGTACAGCATCTTTTGTTTCGGAAGACGGTTTGATTATGACCAACAATCATTGCTCACGCGGAACAAGAAGACAGGTTCAGAAAGAAGGCGAGGATCTTGCAGCAACAGCGTTTTTTGCTGCGACATTAGCAGATGAAAGAAAAGTACCGAACTATACTGCCGAACAATTGGTAATGCTGAAAGATGTTACTAAAGAAGTTTTATCGGCTCTACAAAATGGAAAAGATGAACAAGAAAAAATCGCTCTTCGCGATGAGAAGATGAAAGAATTAAAAGATCAATATGAAAAAGAAACGAAGTTGAAATGTGATGTGATCTCATATTATAACGGGAGTTTATTTTTTGTTCAGGGATTTAAAACATATACTGATGTTCGTTTAGTATTCCAACCGGAAGAACAAATTGCTTCATACGGCGGTGATCCCGATAATTTTACTTATCCTCGTTATGATCTTGATTGTACTTTCTTAAGAATTTATGGTGACGACGGCAAACCAATTAAATCTGAACATTATTTTAAATGGAGCCAAAACGGTGCTGCTAACGGAGAACTAGTTTTTACAGTTGGAAATCCCGGTTCTACAAACAGATTAAGAACAGTAGCTCAATTAGAATATTTGCGCGACGTTCAATTCAGAAACAGCGCTTACTTATCGGATAACGTTTACAATCGTCTAGAACAGCTAAAATCCGTTAATCCAAAATTGACTGATGAATATGAAAAACAACGATTAGCATTCAGCAACGGATGGAAGAATACAATTAATACTTATAAAGCATTGAATGATCCTTACCTGCTTGCTCGTAAAAAAGATTTTGAAAAGAAACTTCAAAAAGTTGTTTTTAATGATCCAGAATTAAATAAACAATACGGTCATGTTTGGAAGACAATTGAAACAACACGTAACGAACTTAGAAAAATAGACCCGAAGCTGACCGCATATTCTGTTAATCCTCAATATTTTTCACGTTACTTACAAATTGGAAATGCTCTTGTTGCATATGCAAAGTATCAAATGCTTCCTGAGGAAAAGAAAAAAGAATTAGAAGCTCAGAGACAAAGAATGGGAGGATTTGGCGGTGGACAAAGAGGCGGTGGAAATACTCAGCCGGGATTTAGAGATAATTTATATCCCGATAATTTTGACAGCATACTTGAAGAAGCTAAACTTGAAATTAACATTGATTACATTACAATGAATCTTGGTAAGAACGATGCTGTTGTTGTAAAAACTTTTAGCAACAAAGCAGGAAAAGATGCTGCAAAAGGTTTGATTGCAAAATCACTTTTCAAAGATAAAGCCGCAGTACAAGAACTTTTCAAAAAAACTCCGGAAGAAATTTTAGCACTCGATGATCCATTTGTACAATTTTACGCAAAAGGTTACGATCAACTTGAACCGTTGAGAACACAACAAAAAGAAATTATGGACACAGAAAATGTTGCATTTGGATTGCTGGGTCAAATTCTTTACAAGACTTACGGAACATCAATTACTCCGGATGCTAACAGAACCTTGAGATTAAGCGATGGTCTGATGAAAGGTTATGAATACAACGGAACAACCGCACCTATCAAATCTACTTTCTTCGGAATGTATGATAGATTTTACGGTTTCGAAGGAAAATATCCTTTCAATTTGCCTGAGAGATGGAAAACCATTCCTAAAGATCTTGATCTATCAACACCGGTTGATTTTGTAGCAACCAATGATATAGTTGGCGGTAACTCTGGTAGTGCTGTTATCAACAAAAATGCAGAGGTTATCGGACTTGCGTTCGACGGAAATATTGAAAGTTTGCAAGGCAACTTTATTTATTTACCAACATTCAATAGAACAGTTGCTGTTGATTCAAAGGGAATGTACGAAGCAATTAAGAAAGTTTATAAATTTGACCGTCTTGCTGATGAATTAAAAGATGGAAAGATGAAATAAGAAATTGTTGATCGGAATTTTGTAAACATTATGGGTCGAATATTATTCGACCCTTTTTTTATATTAACATACATTATTAAAAATTAATATTAGAATTTTTTTTATGAACCACAGAGGTTAAAATGAAGAATAAATTTTTTGTCATTGTCATCGTATTACTCAGCACATTAACAATTTCCAATTATGCACAATCAATTTATGAACCGCGTGATTTGTCAAAAGTAAAATCATCGTTGAAAGATATGGGCACAATGTGGACGTTCGATGATGTTCCTCTTGATTATTTTGAAAAGGAATATGGTTTTCGTCCATCTAAAGACTGGATTAAAGATGTGCAAATGTCTGCACTCTCTTTTGGCGGAGGATGTACAGCGGCTTTTATCTCGGTTGATGGATTAATAATGACGAATCATCATTGCGGTAGGAATACTTTACCAGCACTTTCACCAAAAGGAGAAGATTATTTACGTGATGGCTATTATGCAAAAACCATGGAAGAAGAAATAAAAATTCCTAATCTTTTTGTTGATCAGCTTGTGATGATTGAAGATGTTACTAAAATTGTTCTTGAAGCGATGAATTCCGGAAAGGATGATAATGAAAAAGTAAAAATGAGAAACGATAAAGTTAAAGAACTTGAAGAAAAATATTCAAAAGAAAACGGGTTAAGATGTAGAGTGATTCAACTTTATAACGGAGGGAAGTATTCACTTTACGGTTACAAGAGATATGATGATCTTCGTCTTGTTATGGCACCGGATTTTCAAATTGCTTCTACCGGATGGGATTGGGATAATTTTACTTATCCTCGTTATGAACTTGATTTTATGTTCTTCCGCGCATATGTAAATGACAAACCTGTTAAAGTTGAGCACTTTTTTAAGTGGAGTAAAAACGGAGCCAAAGAAGGAGAACCGATTTTTGTTATAGGAAATCCTGGGAGAACTCAAAGATTATATTCTTATGCTCAACTGGAATTTTTACGTGACAAGAATTACAAATACACTCTCTTGACTCAAAATGAAAGCTATAAAGTTTATTATGAATTATTTCAGAAACATCCGGAACGTTATACTGAATTGTTGAATATGGTAATGGGTATTGGTAATGCTAGAAAATCTTTTGCGGGAAGATATTTGGCGTTACGTGATGAATACATAATGACCAAGAAAAAAGATTTTGAAAAAAATCTGAGGGAAAAAGTAAATGCCGATCCTGAATTGAAAGCAAAATACGGACATGTATGGAGTGCAATAAAAAATAATTTAGATGAGTTAAGAAAATATGTGGATGAGACCACAGCCTTTACATTAAACAGCAGAGGTGGACCGGTATATTATTCGATAGCTGAAAAAGTAATTAAGTATGCAGAACAAATGAAACTCGCAGAAGATAAACGCGATGCCGATTATAAGGCGAACAAATTATCATCAACATTAAATTTGATATCTCCGGAAAAGATTGACGAAGAACTGCAAGGTAAACTTGTCCGTGCGCAAGCAAATGTAGTAAGAGGAATTTTAGGCGACGATCATCCTTTAGTTAAGAAACTTTATGGTAACATGAAAGATGATATGACCACCGAGCTGATTATGAAAAACTCGTCTCTTACTTCTAAAGAAAAATTAGATGAACTTTTAAAAAAATCACCGGATGAAATATTAAATTCTGATGATCCGTTTATTTATTTCTTGCGCAACACACAAGATAAATTAAAGGAAATGCGATCTAAGATGACTGAAATTAATAATACTCTTACCGTATTAAACCAATTATTGGGAGAAGTAGCTTACCATGTTTACGGCGATGTAATTCCACCTGACGCAACAGGTACCTTAAGAATTTCCGACGGACGTATTGAAGGATATGAATACAATGGAACAGTTGCACCCGGCAAAACAACTTTTTACGGAATTTGGGATAGATGGAATTCATTTGGTAAGAAAGATTATCCATGGGGATTGCATCCGCGTTGGCAGAAAATTCCGGATGGATTGGATCTTTCTACTCCGGTAGGATGGGCATCTACTAATGATATAGTTGGAGGTAATTCCGGCAGCTCGGCGATAAATATCAATAAAGAAGTTGTAGGGCTAGTTCATGATGGAAATCTAGAAAGTCTGGCTGGTGATTTTATTTTCTTACCGGAAAACAACCGGACTGTTGCAACAGATTCTTCGGGATTGATTGAAGCGTTAAAATATGTTTACAAAACAGATCGTTTAGTCTATGAATTGTTGAATAGTAAGATGGAATAAACTAATTTTTAAGAAACCCAATTCAGTTATGGAATTGGGTTTCTCTTTTTAAAGATTATTTTTATAAATTTTCACTTGTTATTTGGTGGAGAAAAAAAGAAAGGGAATAAATGCAGTCTGATATTAAAGTTACTTCACCGTGTAATAATCATTGTATTATGAATCCGGCCAGTAATTATTGTTGTGGATGTTTTAGAACAATTGAAGAAATTATTCATTGGTCTGTTTATTCCGATGAAGAAAAAAAACAAGTGTTGCAAAAAGTTGAAAGAAGAAAAACATCTCTAACAAAAGAAAATATTAATTAATTTTTTTTGTCCAACTAACTTTTTGCAGAACGCTGATTACCGGCTGCCGACAGTTTCCTTTCATACGCAAAATCCACAATCATCTTCAATGTTTTTTTGTAGGAATATCCTGCATGTTTTGCCGATCGCATAAACCCCGCATCTTCTGTTAAATCAGGATTCGGATTTACTTCCAAAACATAAAGTTTGTTATCTTCTTTTGAAAGACGCATATCAACGCGTGCGTAATCACGGCAACCCATACTACGGAAACATTGTAGCGCCATACTTTCAGCTTCAGCACGAGTTTTATCTGGTAATTTTGCCGGACAGATTGGAATTGTTTTGTGGTATGCCTCATGCTGTGGGTCCCACTTAGCCTGGAAACTTACAATGGGATGTAAATTTTCCGGCATATTTGAAAAATCAATTTCACTAATTGGAAGAACTTTGGGATCCTTATCACCAAAAACTGCAACGTTTAATTCTCTGCCTAGAATAAATTCTTCTACGAGAGCGGGTTGATTAAAAGAATTGAAAACATATTCAACTCGTTTCTTAAGTGTATCAACATTATTTACAATTGCATCATTATCAATTCCAACGCTTGCATCTTCCAAAGCCGGTTTAACAATAAGAGGATAACGTAAACCTAAACGGAAAGAACGCTCCATGTTTTTGATGATTTTATAGCGCGGTGTACGGATACTTAGTGAACTTAATATTCTTTTGGTCAAGGTTTTATTTTGACAAGTTCCAAGCGACATAGGAGGCGCACCTGTATATGAGATACCCAGTAACTCTAGAATTCCTGTAAAACTCATTTCTAATCTCGGTTGATCTTTGAAAAGCTCTACTAAATTAAAGACGACATCCGGTTTATTTTTTTCATAATCTTTAATGAAGAGTTGAAGACTATCCATAATATTAAGCGTATAAGCTTCATAACCAGCTTTAATAAGGGACTTTACCATATACTCATACTCTGAAATTGGGTTATTTGCATCCATTCCAAATACAGGCTTGAAGTCCAAATCCTTTGTACGAATCTTCTTGGGTTGATATATCTCGGGGTAAACCTCATTAAATACGACAGCGACTTTCATTCTATCCTTTTTTTTTTTTGCAAACTAAACAAAAATGTTTTGCATATCAAAAGTTTTGTTATTTTTGCGCCACATGTGATAGAGAAGGATTTAGTAAAATGAGTTTTTATCCACAGCCTAACAAATATCAATGCGGACCATTTGCATTGAAATACGCTCTTGTTATGTTAGGTGTTTTCAAAGATGAAGGGCAGATAGGTAAATTTGCCGGAAGTACATGGTGGGCAGGTACCGATGAATTTGGTCTTGCACGAGCCGCCAGAAGATTTAACTGCAGAATGAAACATTTTCAATCAAGCAATCCTGACGACGCACGCCGTATGTTGATCCAACATTTAAAGAAAGGTTATCCTTGTATTCTAAGCGTAAAAAATTGGGAACATTGGTGCACGGTTGTAAGTTATCAAAAAGGAAAATTTGTTGTAATAGACAGCGAGCTTGATAAAGTGGTTTCGGTACAAACCGCAGCACGTCTTATTAGAAGATGGAAATATGTAGAAGAGGGAACCGGAATAATTAGTTATGACGGCTATGCATTGATTCCGAAATTCAAAGCAATAACACATGCACAATTCACACCGGAAAAAGCTAAACTGCTTATGTATGATAAAAATGAAGATATTGCAAACAAATGGGACCAATACACGAACGACTTAATAAATATTTGCAAACCTCGTACCAAGCTAAGTCAAAATATAATTACGTTTTCAGAGTTTCTCCGCCGCAACGAACAGAACTTAATTAAACGTGTTGCTAACTGGCACGGTGAACCGACATATTCAGAACTTAAAAAAATATTATCCAACATGAAGTTTATTGCAGATGTTTATGATTTTATTATTCCCGAAGATGAAGAGAAACGTGCGGCGATTGATATTTCATCGCTTCTTATGATGTACAGTTGCGGTAAGTATGGAATGAATCCGATATATTAGTTTTGAATTATGAGTTATGAGTTTTTAATTAAAAAGAGCTTCTCACAAATGATTACCGACAGTTAACAATATGAACCGCCATTCAAGAATATTACAAAGAGAAAAATCAGCTTTAATTGTAATTGATATTCAAGAAAAACTTCTTCCGGTTATTTACGAAAACGAACGTATTGTTGATAATGCTGTTAAACTTATTAACGGATTCAAGATTTTAAATTCTCCAATTTACTTTACCGAGCAATATCCAAAAGGATTAGGTCAAACTGATTCGCAAATTAAGTCAACGCTGGAAGAAAGGACTGCAATTCATAAAATGTCTTTCAGTTGTTTTGGTGCTGGTAATTTATTCGAAGAGCTAAAAAGTAAGAAGATTAAACAAATTGTTGTTTGTGGAATTGAATCCCATGTTTGTGTAATGCAGACAACACTCGATTTACTAGCAAACGATTTCTTTGTTCATGTAGCAGCTGATGCAGTTTCTTCCCGCAGAAAATTTGATTATGAAATCGCTCTAGAAAGAATGAGATCGAATGGAGCAGAGATAACATTAACAGAATCAATTTTATTTGAAATGTTAAATGTTTGCGGTACGGATGAGTTTAAGGCTATATCAAAATTAGTTAAGTGATCACTTCAAAGATTTTTTCGGATATTCGAACAAAATAATCTCACCACAGTTCCTCTCAACTTCACTCCATGAATTTACTTTTAATTCTATTCCGACAACAGCACAAGTGGGAAGGTCCTGCAGAAATTTATTACTTAAAATGTTAGCAAGGTTTGATAATCCCGGATTATGCCCGAAAATCATAACAGTATTATTCTCATTTTTTATTTCCCGGATAACTGTAATCAATTCACGCATTGCAGCTTCATAGATTCTTTCATCGCTGACAATTTTATTTTTATTATAGTGAAATTCATCGGCAAAGATTTCTGCTGTAGATAAAGCACGAAGAGCTGGACTGGAAACGATCAAATCCGGAATAATATTTTTTTCTTTGATCAATTTAGCCATCAATGGAGAATCTTTTAAGCCGCGGGTGTTCAATGTTCTTTGAAAATCCGATTGACTTGGATCATCTGAGTTTGATTTAGCGTGGCGGATAAGGTAAAGTGTTTTTGTAATTGGCATTTGTGGGAATGTTTGAAGGGTTATTCAATATTATTGGTTATTCGTTGAAGCTGTTCATTAAGCATGCGAAGGTTTTCTTTCTTTTGATCACTGAAATTTCTTCTTGCATAATTCGTATGGAAATTTTGATCATTTACAAAATCAATTGTCTTAGTCAACCAATCTCGCTCACTAAGTTTATGCCCAAGATAATTTTCAAATTCAACTCTATATTTATTGTTTCTGTCAAAGAATATTTCCTTGCCTAAATGAATAAGATCCGCATCGCTTAATATTTTATCAAATTTATTTTTTGGTTTTTGGGGAATCTTCGTGGCAAGAATTGCCTCAATAATTATTTCAATATTGTTTGAAGGATATTGCAATTTAGTTAAAAATTCTTTTGCGTATTCAACACTTACTTTTTCATGTCCAGCTGTTTTTTCAATATATCCTACATCATGAAACCAGGCCGCGATCTGAACCATTTCAAGTTCGTCTTCAGAAAGTTTTTCCCCAATACCAATTTCAATTGCTGATCGGACAACTTCTTTTGTATGGTTTACATCGTGATAAAAATTTTCGATGGGTGTTCTTGTAGTTAGAAGTGATGAAACATAATCCTTGACACTATTCAAATAGGATTTCTGCATTTATCCGCTTTTAATAAATAATTTCTTATAAGTAATTTAACAAAAATAAATAGTAGTGCGTATTAAATTATCTAGTGATTTCATTTTCAGTGATATGAATTAATTTATTTATCCGGTTTTTTGAATTCAAAATTGGCGCTTTTCTTATCTTTGTTTATAATGCTAAGGTAGTTTTTTTATAAAGGCAAGAATTAGGAATAAAATGAGCTCACATAACGATTCACAATACACAGAAAAAGATGATTCATATTACAATCTGGTCCGTGAAGAGATTTTAAATCTAATTCCCAGCTCTACGAAACGACTTTTGGATATCGGGTGCGGAATGGGAGCAATTTCTTCAATGGCAAAAAAGAAATTTAATATTGAAGAAGTAATCGGTATAGAAAAATTTGAAAATGCTGCAAGTGTAGCATCAACAAAATTGGATAAAGTAATTTGCGGTGATGTAGAATCGCTTCAATTGGAATTTAGTAACAATTATTTCGATTGTATTCTTTGTGCCGATATTTTCGAGCATTTAATTAATCCGGAAAATGTTATTAAAAAATTACATGGTCTGTTAAGTGATAATGGTGTAATGATAACAAGTCTTCCAAATATTCGTCACGTAGTACCGTTGCTTAAAATTATATTTAATCGGCTGGAATATGAAGAATCCGGCATTTTAGATAAAACGCATCTTCATTTTTATACACTACATACAATGAAAAAAATGTTTTCGGAAACCGGATTTGAAATTCAGAAGATTGAAAATAATAGAAGCCTTAGCTTAAAATTCAAACTTGCAAATATCATTACTTTCGGTTTATTCAAACCGTTCTCAATTTACCAATACATTTTTGTTCTAAGAAAAAAATGATTTTTTAGTGATTGCACTCAACTTCTTGTTGATGTGAAGCATTGGGGTAAGTAAACTTAGGACTGATGTAAGGAATTCCTAAATTCAATCCGCGTAGAATAAAAAGCAAAGCAAGTATGACAGTCAAGACTGGAATTAGTTTATTGATTCGTTGACGAATATTTAGATTAATAATTTCTCCAAGAATTGATGCAGCTAACATAATTGGGAAAGTGCCAAATCCGAAAAGAGCCATGTAAGCCGCGCCGTGAAGCCAATCAGCAGTTGAAGCGGCACCTGCAATTCCAACATAGACAAAACCACACGGAAGTAATCCATTGAATAAACCAATTATAAATAGAGAAGAAATTGTTTTTTTTGAAATTAAAATTGCAAAGCGTGATATAAGAAATGTTTTTATTCTATTGTAAAAAGTTGTATCAAATATTCTTGCTTTCCACTTTCTTGGAAGAATAATGTATAATAAAATTATTGATCCAAGTAGAATTGAAAGATTTTGCTGCATGCCAAATAGTATCAACCTGCTTCCAAATAAACTGAATAACGCACCCATCAATGTATAAGTAATAATTCTGCCAAAATTATAAAGTGTTCGACCCATTATAATTTGAAATTGAGTTTCGCCTAAAACTGGGAGAGCAACAGCTATCGGCCCGCACATTCCAACACAATGTACACTGCCAAGTAATCCAACAATAAACCCAGTCCAAATTTCCATTAATTTACCATTACGATTTTTTCGTTCAAGTATGAATTGCCTTTGCCAGTCCAATCTATTTTTAATCTCCAGAATCCTTTTAGAAAATTATTAGTTGGGATAGATTGAGCAGAAGATGAATCTGTTTCAACATTTATTGTAAAATCTCGCGAAACATCCGACGGCCGATAAAAATAAATCTTTCCGTTAAGCTCTGTTGATTTGAATATTTTTGGAAAGTTAAGAACAATTGAGCTTTGTCCTACTTTAATATCGAGTTGTTCGGGGAGTTCTTTTGTTCTCTTCATCTTATCAATTTCATCTTGATACTTGATTCCTTTTGTATAATAATCTTTTGATTCCAGACATACATCTTGATTCATGAAAATCGTAACCATTATTAACATTCCGATCAGGAACAAAATATAAACAGCGGCAATTCCAGAACCCCAGTTTAATTTCAATTTCATCAGTTAACCTTTCCCAAGAATGAAGTTTGAATAACATCTAAAATTTTTCCGTTGGATCTAACGGCAATCTTTAACGGAGTTTTTAAAAATTTAATTTCTGATTTGGGCAGTATTACAAAAAATTTTGCTTCAGTTACTCCCTGCGGTTCAACAGTTAAATCTTTACCAATCAGTTTTATTTCCGCAGATGGAATATTTTCAATCTCAAGATTTGCCGGTAAAATATTGAATGATTTGTTCACAATTTTGACATCATAAATATTGCTGATCTTTCCATCCGGCTGTTCTTGAAATAACATCCCCGGTGATCTAAGAATACTCAATTCAACCTCAGAACGACTGATCAATAAAAATAAAATTAGAATCGTTAAAACAAAAAGAACTACAGTATAACCAATAGCGCGAGGAGTAAATGTTTTTTGCCTTCCTGTTTCAATTCCATTCTTTGATGCATAACGGATTAACCCTTTTGGGCGCTGGACTTTTACCATCACATCGTTACATGCATCAATACATGCGGTACAGTTAACACACTCAAGCTGAGTACCGTTTCTTATATCAATTCCCGTAGGGCAGACATCAATGCAAAGACCGCAATCAATGCAATCGCCTAAATTATTAACAGCATCTTTTTTTATTTTTCCTCTAGGCTCACCGCGTTTATAATCGTAATGAATTACAATTGAATTTTGATCGAGCATTACACCCTGCAGTCTTCCATAAGGGCAAACTAAAGTGCAGGCTTGTTCTCTGAAGTAAGCAAAAACAAAATAAAATAATCCGGAAAAAATCATTACTGCTAGAAAAGTTGTAAAGTGTTCTGATGGTGAATGATTGATGTATTGATATAATCTATCAACACCAATAATGTATGAGAGGAATGTATTTGCGACAAAAAAGGAAATTATAAAAAATATTATCTGTTTGGTTGTTTTCTTAAAGAATTTTTGTGTCGTCCATGGAGAAATTTTTAGCGCACGTTGTTTATTGGCGTCGCCTTCTATTAGGTATTCTATTTTTCTGAAGATCATTTCTAAAAAAACGGTTTGTGGACAAATCCACCCGCAGAATAATCTTCCGTAAACAACTGTGAATAAAAATATTGAAACGATAAAAGCGATCATAGTTAACGCAAACAAATGAAGGTCGTGTGGCCCGAATGGTATTCCGAAAATTATAAAATGTCTTTCGAGCACGTTGAAGATAATAAATGGATGACCATTTATTTTTATGAATGGAGCGCCGAAAAGAAATGCAAGAAGGAAATAAGTTAATACACTGCGGGCAGTATTTAATTTACCTGATGGTTTTTTAGGATAGATCCATTTCCGTTTTCCTTCTTGTGTTACTGTTGTAAGTGAATCGCGGAATGATTCTTCTTGTGATGGTATATTCATTGTTTAATGTAGAGACGCGATACATCGCGTCTCATATTTAGTTTGTAAAGACGCCATATATGACGTCTCTACTTTAATATTATTTCAAAATAGTTTTTGTATAATCTGTTTTTGGCTCTTCCCACTTTGTTCCCTGTGGTGCTTTTGGATTAGCGGGTTTTGTGCCATGTAATGAAATTACATAACTGGCAACCTGTTGCATTTTGTTCGGATCAAGTTGTGTCTGCCAGGTAATCATACCTTTTGCGGGAACACCATATTTAATTGTTTTAAATATATTTTTAATTCCATCACCGTTGATCCAGTAATCATCTGTTAAGTTCGGTCCAACAAGTCCTCCGCCATCTGCCGCATGGCAGGAGATACAATTTTTCTGAAAAATATTTTTCCCTTCAGAAATACCGGCAGCATCTGTTAAGAGAGTAACTGTTTCTTCATTTAGGAAGGTACCGGATTTAATTAAAATTTCTTTTTCAAAAGCTGCTTGTTGTATTTCCATTTTATATTCATTTGCTTGAATCTGTCCGTCTCCAAAAACATGGAAGACTAGCATGTAAATTATTCCCCAAACGATAGTTCCATAAAAAAGAAAATTAAACCACGGCGGAACTTTGTTATCAAGTTCATGTATTCCATCAAAATCGTGATGGAAAAGAATATCTTTTTCTTTTTCGATTGGTGTTGAACTTGAGACCCAACTTAAAAATTTATGCAGTGGATCTAAAAAAGTTTTTCCCTTCATATCATTCTTTTCGGAGTATACAACAGCTAACCACAAAACGAATGCAATTACTAAAATTGTTATCACAAGCATGATCTGAACTACTGCATCTAAGTTATCGCCAGTTTGGGCTGCAAAAATCGGTTGACTTATGAAAGTAAAAAGAATAAGTAAGACTGAAAACCAAATTTTATTTTTCGTTTTCATTTTATTTCTCGGAATTATTTTTAAAATTTGAATCGAGCGGAAGATTTTCCATTCGTGTAAGATATTTTTTATCAAGTCTTATTACCCAAATTATTGTAGCAACAAATAAGACAGAAAAAACTATCAATGAAATTATTGGATAGATAGCAATTCCATCTATTCTGCTAATGTGTTCTGAAAGCATATTTATCCTCTACTTAATAGTTGCTTGATTTACTTTTATATCCGTACCTAACCGTTGTAAGTACGCAATAAGAGCAATAATATCTTTATCAGGCTCTGCGGGAATTCCATTCTTAATTAAATCTTGAGTAATAACATCCGCTTGTTTTTGAAGATCTTGATTAGCAAAATTTTCATAACCGATTTCATAAGGAACACCAAGCGATCTCATTGCATTAATTTTTGCAGGAGTTGTTGTAATATCCAAAGTCTGTGTTAAGAGCCAAGGAAAACGCGGCATGATTGAACCGGGCGACATTTGTCTAGGATCTTCCATATGTAAGTAGTGCCAAACGTTAGGATATTTATTTCCTTCCCTTGCTAAATCCGGTCCGGTTCTTTTTGATCCCCATAAAAACGGATGATCGTAAACATATTCACCTGCTTTTGAATATTCACCGTAGCGTTCCGTTTCAGATCTGAACGGACGAACTAATTGCGAATGGCAAGAAACACATCCTTCCCGGATATAAATATCACGTCCTTGCAATTCGAGAGGCGAGTAAGGTTTTACTGCCGCAATAGTTGGAATATTAGATTTAATTAAAAATGTCGGAACTAATTCAACTAATCCCCCAATCAAAACAACAACAAGAGCGAGAAGAGCAAATTTAACAGGTCTCTTTTCCAACCAGCGATGAATCATCCCGCGTTTTAATTTATCAGCATCTTTTTCATATGGAGCTGCTTCAGCTTCTTCATTTTTTATGAACTTGCCCGCCTTAGCCGTTTTAATCAAATTATAAACAAGCATAAACATTCCTGCAAAATATAGAAGTCCGCCAAATGAACGGATGATGTACATTGGTATAATTTGAAGAGTAGTTTCTAAAAAATTTGGATATTGTAAAACACCAAGCGGAGTAAATTGCTTCCACATTAATGATTGAGCAATTCCTGCCCAATACATTGGTACTGCATAAAAAACTATTCCAAGAGTAGAAATCCAAAAATGAGAGTTTGCCAGTTTTTTAGAATACAATTCTGTACCCCACATTTTTGGAACCATCCAATAAAGAATTCCGAACGAAAGCATTCCATTCCATCCAAGAGCCCCAATGTGAACGTGTGCAATCGTCCAATCTGTGAAGTGAGAAATTGCATTTACACTTTTAAGAGAAAGCATTGGTCCTTCAAAAGTTGCCATACCATAAGCAGTAACAGCGACAACCATAAATTTTAGAATCGGGTTATCACGAACACGATCCCATGCCCCGCGCAATGTTAATAAACCATTCAACATACCGCCCCAAGAAGGAGCGATTAGCATAATTGAAAAAACTGTTCCTAACGATTGTGCCCAATCAGGTAAAGCTGAATAAAGAAGATGATGGGGGCCAGCCCATATGTATAAAAAGATCAAAGCCCAGAAATGAAGGATTGATAACCTATAAGAATAAACAGGACGATTTGCAGCTTTAGGTAAGAAGTAATACATCAAACCTAAGTAAGGAGTAGTTAAAAAGAATGCAACTGCGTTATGCCCGTACCACCATTGAACCAAAGCATCTTGAACACCTGCGTACACAGAATAACTTTTAAATAAACTCACAGGAAATTCTATGGAATTAACAACATGAAGAACAGTAATCGTTACAAATGTTGCGATGTAAAACCAGACCGCAACATAAATATGTTTTTCGCGGCGTTTAAGAATTGTACCAAACATATTTGCGCCGAATGAAAGCCACACAACCGCAATCATCAAATCTATCGGCCATTCTAGTTCTGCGTATTCTTTGCTTGTAGTAATACCAAGCGGCAAAGTGATAGCTGCTGCAAGAATAATTAACTGCCATCCCCAAAAATGGAATTGGCTTAGTCTATCATTCCACATTCTTGTTTTACAAACTCTCTGTAATGAATAATAAACACCGGCAAAAATTATATTGCCAACGAAAGCAAAAATTACAGCGTTTGTATGCAGAGGTCTAATTCTTCCAAACGTGAGATATTGTATTCCAAAATTTAATTCAGGAACATAAAGTTGAACTGCAATAATTAAACCGACAAGCATTCCAACAATCGCAAATACAACAGAAGCGATCATAAATTGCTTTACAATCTGATTATCGTAGTTGAATTTCTCAACCTGCATTAGTTACTCCTGTATTTGTGTATAAACTTTTAACGTAATTATTAAGAAATCAGAATTATTCTTTACTGCTGATTTCTGATTTCTTATTTCTGTCTTCTGCTTTCTTTTCCTCATCAAATAAAATTCTAACTGATGGAGTGTACTTATCATCATACTGTCCGTTCTTAACTGCCCAGAGATATGCAATTAAAAATCCGGTTGCTACTAATAAACTTGCGCCGATCAACACAACAATTACAGACATTAAATTAACCCTCGACGCTTTGCCAGAACATTAGTTGTAACAGTTGTGAAAACTACCGCTGTGATGGAACTTACAGGCATAAGTATCGCCGCAATAAGTGGTGAAAGCATACCAGTAAATGCGAATCCTAAACCAATTAAATTATAAATCAAAGATAATACAAAACTTGAAAAAATAATTTTCATACTTGAATTAGAAAACTTGATAAAATCTTTTAGACGATAAAAAGATTTTGAATCCATGATTCCGTCGCATGCCGGTGAAAAATTATTTGTATTATCTGAAACAGATATACCAACATCGCTTTGTTTTAGAGCGCCAGCATCATTAAGTCCGTCACCAATCATTAATACTTTTTTCCCGTTTTCCTGAAGCTGTAAAATATAATTTAACTTGTCCTGTGGTGATTGCCTGAAATGTAATTCATTATCAGTTCCGAAAAAATTTCTCAACTTTTCTTTTTCACCTTCGTTATCTCCAGAAAGGAGAGCAAGTTCATAATTATGTTCAAGTTCTGAAATCGTTTCTCTCAGACCATTCCGGTATCTATTTGTAATATTGAAATAACCTTTTACTATACCATTTATAGAAAGAAAAACTTTTGTTGAAAAATCGTCTTCTTCTTGTTCTTGATTTTCATTTATGAAAAATTTTGAACCTAGTTTTATCTCGTTACCATTAATTACCGCATAAATACCTTTACTGGGTTGTTCATCATACACATCAATGATTTTTATAATCTTAGAATCAATCGAATCAAAGATTGCTGTGCTTAACGGATGAGTTGAATTTCTAACAGCAGATTTAATGAATGCTTTTTCGTTATCGTTTAATTTCTCCCCTATAAACTCAACACTTGATGCATTGTTTTCTGTGATTGTTCCAGTCTTATCAAAAACAATTGAGTTAACTGCAGCAAGTTTTTCTATGATAAAAGTATTTTTCAAATAAAATTTATTCTTACCAAAAATTCGTAAAGTATTACCGAGCGCAAACGGCGTGGAAAGAGCAAGAGCGCAAGGACAAGCAACTATCAATACGGCAGTAAAAGCGTTGAAAGCAATCGTAGAGTTAGTATGCCAGATCAATGCTGCAATTACAGCGAGAGCTAATATGGTTATAGTAAAATATTTACTGACTGTATTCGCAAAGGATATTATTCTTGATTCTTGTTCTTGATCCTTTCTAAATGCTTTGTTATTCCAAAGCTGTGTTAAATAACTTTGCGATACATCTTTAATTGTTTCCACTTCAATTGCACTGCCGATCTGTTTTCCTCCTGCGTAAACTATTTCTCCATTTACTCTATTTATAGGAATAGCTTCACCGGTTACAAATCCGTAATCTATACTTGCATTTCCCTTAATAAGAATTGAATCTGAAGGAATTAATTCATTATTGCGAATGATTAATCTGTCGCCGATCTGTAATTTTTCTACCGGTATTGTTGTTTCGATTTTATTTTTTTGAATTGTAACGGCAATAGGAAAATATGATTTGTAATTACGCTCAAAGTTGAGGGTTTCATAAGTTTTATTCTGAAATAATTTTCCAATGAGAAGAAAAAAAACTAATCCTGAAAGTGAATCAAGATATCCAGCACCATTCATAAAAACTATTTCAACAATACTCCGCACGAAAAGAACTGCGATACCTAACGCAAGGGGAACATCTATATTGATAAATTTCTTTCTTAATCCTTTCCAAGCAGAGATGAAATAACTATTTGCACTGTAAAAGAAAACCGGCAGAGAAAGAATAATGTTCAAGTATGCAAAAATTCTTTTCAGTTCCTCATGCCCGGCAACATCTATTGATAAATATTCCGGAAAGCTTAGCAGCATTATGTTTCCGAAACAAAAACCTGCAATACCTATCTTGTAATAAAGATTTCTATATTCGTTTTTATTTTTCTCTTCTTTACGATCATCAAGATTTAACTGTGGTTCGTAACCGATTGAATCAAGAAGCTCAACTATATCTTTGAGAGAGGTTTTTTCTTCCTGGTATGAAATAAATATTTTCTTCTGAAGAAAATTTACTTTAGATGAAATAATTCCTGGATTAAGTTTATATAGATTTTCTAGAATCCAAATGCATGAACTGCAATGCATCTGTGGAATATCAAATGTTAGCTGGGTTCTTTTACCGTTGGAGAAGTCAATTAGTTTAAGTTTTAAATCGTTGTCGTTAAGGAAATCGTAATTACGTTTAATGTGATGTTTTCTTGTTATACCGGGGCTCTGATCAATTGAATAATAATTGCAGAGATTACTATTATTCAGAATTTCATAAACTGTTTTGCATCCGTTACAGCAAAATATTTTTTCGTCAATGTGAATAATTTCATCTGGGCATTCATCGCCGCAATGAAAGCAAATTAACTTTGTATCAGTTTTCCTTTCTGAAATTTCTAACTGTTTCAATCTTTAATCAAAAAATTATTTTAATAGATGAGAACTTCTATCACAAATTAAAAAAATATAGATAGTTTATCGAATTAAATTTCTGCTCAATTTATGTTAACTTTGTAAAAAATAATTGAGGCAATATGGTATCGTTAAAAGGAAAAACTGTTTTTATCACTGGAGTTACCTCTGGTATTGGCAAATCATGTACTTATGCTTTTGCAAAGGAAGGTGCAAATCTTGTAATAAGTGCCAGAAGAATAAATCTTGTTAACGAAATTGCCGATGATATCAGCAAGAAATACGGTGTAAATGTTCATCCGATAAAATTAGATGTAAGCAAACGTGATGAGGTGAATAAAGCGGTTGATTCTCTTCCAGCCGAGTTTAAGAAAATAGATTTACTTATCAACAACGCAGGACTTGGGCGCGGATTGAATAAATTTTACGAAGACAATCCCGACGGTTGGGAAGAAATGATTGACACCAACGTTAAAGGATTGCTTTATGTTACGAATGCAATTCTTCCTCAAATGGTTGAAAGAAAAAGCGGACACATCATTAATATTGGTTCTATAGCGGGACGCGAAGCTTATCCAAAAGGTGCAGTTTACTGCGCGACAAAACATGCTGTTGATGCGATAACACGATCTCTCAGAATGGATCTTGTTGATAAAAACATTCGTGTTAGTACGATTGATCCGGGATTGGTTGAAACCGGATTCAGCAAAGTAAGATTTTATGGCGATGAAGAGAAAGCGAAGAATGCTTATAAAGGACTGAAACCGTTAACAGGCGAAGACATAGCAGAAGCTGTTGTATTTACAGCAACACGCTCAGAACATTTTAATGTTGCACAGATGATTTTATTTCCAACTAATCAGGCATCAACAACAATATTTCATAGAGAAGATTAATTTTTTTTCTAATATATAATTTGGAAAGACACATCGTACCCCGATTAACGAGCAAGTTTTTTGTTTTTTTCGTATATTTGAGTAGAAATTTTTGACAGCAATTATTCTTTCCAAAATACTCTTTCTTTGTACGGTAAACATAGGAGGTACTTATGAGTGTACAACCTATAACCGATTCCAAAACCCAGTTACTGTGGATCAATCAACATAATAAGACTCAAACGAAACGTGATGAAACCATTATGAAGATCGAAGATGGAATTGCTTTTGTTACGGATTTTTCTTCGCCGGTTGATAGTAATCAAACGTCTCAATCTTCACCAACAAATTCTGAAAAGCCTGTAAAGAAAAACAGGCGGCTGTCTTATACTTCTGAGAATTGGATAGGTTAATTAACAAAATGAATTACGAATAACCTCTTTATTCATCTAATTAATTCCGAATAGGACGAAGGAAATACTTTTAAAATTTGTTAACAACAATTACTACCGCAAATTTCTTCATCAACACCAAATCTAAAAACTAAACAAAGAACATGCTTAGATCACCAGCACCTTCTCTAATTATTTCCGGTTCTTCGCCGCTTAAATCAACTATGCTGGAAGGTTTTCCTTCTAAAGCACCTGCCGATAACATCAAATCTACTTGTGAATTAAATATTGCTTGAATCTCTAGTGGATCAAATAAAATTTCTCCTTTTCTAGTGGTGACACTCGTACTTACAATTGGATTACCAAGTTCATTGGCAAGTGTTAATGCAATGTTGTTGTTTGGAATTCGAATACCGACAGTTCTTCGTTTTGTCCAAAGTTTTTTGGGAACTTCATGCGCTGCGGGTAAAACAAAAGTGTAAGGTCCCGGTAAAAGTTTTTTCATTACACGGTAAGCATAATCCGATACTTTCGCATACTTGGCAATATTTTTCAAATTAGGACAAATAAAACTGAACAATTTTGTTCCGGCATCTTGTTTAATTGCATAAACTCTTTCAAGTGCTTCTTTATTGAAAATATCACAACCGATTCCGTAAACGGTATCGGTCGGGTAAATTATTACACCGCCGGTCTTCAATACTTCAACCGCTTTGTTTATAAATCTCATTTGCGGTGTAACTGGATGTAATTCATAATATTCCATAATCGGCTCCTTCTTTAATTTTCTCTCTGCATAAATAATTTTATGTCGAATGATAAGAAGTTCTTTCTATGGTGAGTGATGATTCTTACGCCCTAAAAGAATGAAGTTATCAGCAGATTGTCAACAGAAATTTGTAGGAAATTAGATTATCATTTTAGAAATTTGCTATTATGACAAGATTCAAAAACATTTCTCGCTCGGTTGTTATTCTTGGATTGATCAGCTTCTTTACTGATTTTGCAAGCGAGATGCTTTATCCAATTACGCCCATCTTCTTAACTGCTGTACTCGGTGCTTCAATGTCTGTTGTCGGATTGATCGAAGGAATTGCGGAAGTAACTGCCGGATTTCTAAAAGGATATTTCGGAACTCTTTCAGACAGAATTGGTAAGCGCTCAATATTTGTTGTTATCGGTTATAGTCTATCCGGATTAGTAAAATCATTACCGGGATTGATAGCAACAGTACCTACAGTAATTTTTTCCCGCATTGCAGACCGAATAGGAAAAGGAATCCGTACAGCACCACGGGATGCACTTCTTGCAAGTTATGCCAATGGAAATACTGGAGCTGTTTTTGGTTTTCATAGAGGGATGGATACGCTGGGCGCAGTTGCTGGTCCGTTGGCAGCACTTTTACTTCTTTACTTTTTTCCCGGAAAATATTCTTGGATTTATCTCTTCGCAATTATTCCGTCCTTATTTGCTATCGGATTTACCTTTGTAGTAAAAGATGCAAAAGGAAGCGTCAAAAATTCTAAGAAAAAAGTTTACCGTGAATTCTGGAGAAGCGCTCCTCGTGAATATAAAATGTTGCTTATTGCACTCACTGTTTTTTCATTTGTTAACAGTAGTGATGTTTTTCTAATTCTAAAATCAAAACAAATTGCACACTCGGATGTAATCGCTATTCTCGGTTATGTGTTTTACAATTTAATTTATGCGATTGCATCTTATCCGGTTGGAATCTTAGCTGATAAATTCGGCAAGAAAAATATTTTTATTATTGGATTGCTAATTTTTTCAGTTGTCTATTTTGGTTTTGCAATGAATGATAATAATTTAATTGTTTGGATCCTTTTTGCGTTTTATGGAATTTATGCGTCAGCAACCGAAGGAGTATCAAAAGCTTGGGTTTCTGATTTGGTGCCGGATCACTTCCGTGGTTCTGCGATTGGGTTACTAACTGCTCTTTCAAGTTTTGCTGTAATGTTTGGTTCTTTTCTTACCGGAGTTTTGTGGGATAATTTTGGAGCGCAAGTTCCATTTGTTATTTCATCAATTGTCAGTTTTGTTATTGCAGCCGTTTTATTTTTTCTCAGGAAGAACTAAACTCTGCGTTCTTTGCGAAATTCTTTGCACCCTTTGCGGCTTAAAGCTTTAACGCAGAGAACGCAGAGGATACGCTAAGTTCGCAAAGCAATAAATCAACCTTTTTCTTCTCACTTTCCAATTTGCTATTTTTACCAATGTTAATAAGATTTTATAATGATGAAAGAAAAATTAGCTGTCGTTGCCGTTAGCGGAGGAATGGATAGTTGTGTTACTGCAGCGATTGCAAATCAAACATACAAACTCGCACTCATTCATATCAATTACGGCCAGAGAACTGAAAACCGCGAGCTAAAAGCATTTCATGATATTGCCGATTTTTATAAAGCAGATAAAAGATTGGTAATTGACTTCGATCATTTTACAAAGATCGGCGGCTCGTCTCTTACTGATAAATCAATCGAAGTAGCTAAAGCAGATCTTTCAAATAAAGAAATTCCAAGTTCGTATGTTCCATTCCGCAATGCAAATATTTTAAGCGCGTGTGTAAGTTGGGCGGAAGTGATTAGCGCAGAAGCAGTTTTCGTAGGTGCTGTTTATGAAGATGCAAGCGGTTACCCTGATTGCCGTCCGCAATTTTTCCAGGCATTCGAAAAGATGGTAGATGTTGGCACTAAGCCAGAAACAAAAATAAAAATTGAAACACCAATCATTTATTTATCCAAAGCTGAGATTGTTAATAAAGGAGTTGAACTTCGTGCGCCGCTTCAATTAACTTGGTCGTGTTATCAAAATGAAGATGAAGCATGCGGAGTTTGTGATAGCTGTGCATTCCGTCTCCGTGGTTTTCAGCAAGCGGGAGTGGAAGACCAGATTCCGTATAAAATAAAACCGAAGTATTTTTAGGAGGGAATATGAAAAAGTATATGGTTTCACTTGTACGTGATTATGTAGTAGTCATTTCAGCCAAAAATGAAAATGAAGCAAAAGAATTTGCCGAATATTACATTGGCGGTGAAAAAGATTTATCAACAGGAAAAGATAGAAAAGAACACAAGTTTAACATTGAACAAATAGAAATGACAACAAATGACGCAATTGATGTGGAAGAAGATGAATCGTAAGACAAAAATATATTTAGGGGATTCTAAAAAAGTACTTAAAGATTTTGAAAGCAATTCAATTGATTTAATTTTTACTTCACCTCCATACGCCGATAGTCGAAAGAATACTTATGGTGGAATCCATCCCGATAAATATGTTGAATGGTTTCTTCCATTTTCTAATGAATTACTTCGTGTACTAAAACCAACCGGGACATTTGTTCTAAATATTAAAGAAAAAGTTGTTGAGGGAGAAAGACATACTTATGTAATTGATCTAATACATGAAATGAAAAAACAAGGTTGGCTATGGACAGAAGAATTCATTTGGCATAAAAAAAATTCCTATCCCGGTAAATGGCCAAACCGTTTTCGCGATTCATGGGAGAGGTTATTACAATTTAACAAAGCTAAACAGTTCAACATGTTTCAAGAAGAAGTAATGGTTCCAGTGGGAGATTGGGCTAAATCACGATTAAAAAACTTAAGTAAGACTGATAAGAAAAGAGATAATGCAAAGAACGGAAGTGGATTTGGCAAAAATGTTTCAAACTGGTTGGGGCGTGATCTTGTTTATCCAACAAATGTTTTACATTTGGCTACAGAGTGTAACAACAAGGAACATAGCGCCGCATTTCCAGACGAGTTGCCTGAATGGTTTATAAAACTTTTTACAAAGGAAGGTGATTTTGTTCTTGATCCTTTTATGGGTTCTGGTACAACAGTAAACGTTGCTAACAAAATGGGTAGAGTTGGTTTTGGAATTGAAATTGTAAAAGAATATTACAAATTGGCTGAAGGTCAATTGAGTCAAAATATTTTTGTAGATGAACCAAAGGTGAAATATGGCAAAACTAAAACTGGAAGACGTAAAAAAATACGTTGAACAAAATATTGATTCTTTTCATGTAAAAAGACTTGAGAATTTGAAAGGCTTAAAACTTACAAGAATTCTCGTTAGAAAAAATCCATATCTATTCAAAGCTAAAAACACTTTAACTGCTCACGATCTAGTTAAAAACTTGCTTGATGCACATTTATCTTCTCAAGAAGAAACTATATTTGGTGAATTCCTTGAAGGGTTATCTATTTTTATTTGTGGAAAAGTTTTTAAGGGAAAAAAATCTGGAATAGTAGGCATCGATCTAGAGTTCGAAAAAAATAATGTAAAATATTTAGTTACAATAAAATCCGGTCCTAACTGGGGTAATAGTAGCCAAATCAATAAAATGAAAGAGGATTTCCGTCGAGCTAAAAAAACTTTGCGAACAAATACAAGTATGAAAAATATTGTTTGTGTTAATGGTTGTTGTTATGGTCGAGATAATCAAGCAGATAAGGGCGAATATTTGAAATTATGTGGACAACGTTTTTGGGAATTTATTTCTGGAGATAATAATCTTTATACGAGCATCATTGATCCTTTAGGCCATCAAGCTAAATTAAAGAACGAAGAGTTTACTTTAGCTTATTCCCAATTGATAAATAAGTTCACTTTAGAATTCTCACAGGATTTTTGTGTTAATGGAATTATTGATTGGCAAAACTTGGTAAAATTCAATTCATCTATAAAAAAGGAAAAGTGATGAACTCCAAACTTAAACTTCTCGTAACATTTCCTAATCCAAATCCGGAAAGAGATTATGTAATAATTCACACAGCACCGGAGTTTACATCGCTTTGTCCTAAAACCGGGCAGCCGGATTTTGCAACTATCATTTTAGAATACATACCGGAAAAAATTTGTGTTGAGTTAAAGAGTTATAAGTTTTATCTCCAATCATTTAGAAACGACGGAATTTTTTTTGAAGCAGTGACAAATAAAATTCTTGATGATCTTGTAAAGGTTTGCAAACCGAGATATATGAAGATTACCGCAAAGTTCAACACGCGCGGTGGAATCTCATCGGAAATTATTGCAGAACAGAAAAGAAAAAAATTAAAGAAAAAGTTTGTATGAATGATGATTCGAAAACATGATAACATTTAACACGTAACTATAAATAAAAATTTGGAGAGACAATGGCTGCAAAAAAAATAATTAAAAGAAGCTGGGCTGAACCGTTCAAAATTAAAATGGTTGAGCCGATAAAAATGACAAACAAAGATTACCGGGAAAAATGTGCAAAGGTTGCCGGTTATAATACTTTCTTACTTAAGAGCGCAGATGTTTACATAGATTTACTTACAGACAGCGGTACAAACGCAATGAGCGATTATCAATGGGCAGGGATGATGTTGGGTGATGAAGCTTATGCAGGCAGTAGAAATTTTTATTATTTGTGGGACAATGTAAAAAAATATTACGGAATGCCTTACTTCGTTCCCACTCATCAAGGCAGAGCGGCAGAACATATGATATCACAAATTTTAATTTCACCAGATAATGTTGTTCCCGGCAACATGTATTTTACAACAACACGCGAACATATTGAAATTGCCGGCGGTAGATTTGTTGATGTTATTATTGATGAAGCACACGATCCGCAAAATACTCATCCTTTTAAAGGCAACATTGATCTGAATAAACTAGAAGATACTATAAAAAAAGTAGGTGCAAAAAATATTCCTTATGTGTTCATGGCGGGGCCGGTTAATATGGCTGGTGGACAACCATTTTCAATTTCGAATTTGAAAGCAGTACGCTCACTTCTTAATAAATATAAAATTAAACTTTGGTTCGATGCTACAAGAGCAACAGAAAATGCATACTTTATTAAAATGCGCGAAAAAGGGCATGAGAATAAAACAATTGCGGCAATTTTAAAAGAAATGTGTTCTTACTTTGATGGATTGTGGGTGAGCGCTAAAAAAGATTTGATGGTTAACATCGGCGGATTCCTTGCAACTCGTGATAAACGTGTTTTTGAAGAAGCGCGTAATATGGTTGTGGTTTATGAAGGACTTCATACTTACGGCGGACTTGCCGGACGCGATATGGAAGCTATGGCTAGAGGAATAGAAGAAATGGTTGAGTTCGATAATGTTAGAGCAAGAATTGGACAAGTTGAGTATTGCGGTAAACAACTTGAGAAATATAATATTCCTATGGTATATCCGTTTGGAGGACATGCAATATTTCTTGATGCAAAAAAATTCTTACCTCATTTATCACAGGATGTATTCCCGGCACAAACTTTAGCTTCGGAAATTTATATTGACAGCGGTGTACGCGCAATGGAACGCGGTGTAGTTTCTGCGGGACGCGATCCGAAGACCGGGAAACACCGTTATCCAAAACTTGAATTAGTACGTTTAACTTTTCCAAGACGTGTCTATACACAAGCTCATATTGATGTTACTGTTGAATCTGTTGCACAAGTCTTTGAGAATAGAAAAAAGATTAAGGGATTAAAGATGGTTTATGAACCGAAACAATTAAGATTCTTCCAGGCAAGATTTAAAAAACTGTAATCTATTTTTGTCATGCTGATCACGACTTGTCGGGAGAAGCATCTCAAACTCAATATTTGAGATTTTTCATCCCGCTCAACGGGACTCAGAATGACCGAATCAATTATGGGCGAGAGCAACTCGCCCAATTTTTAAATTATGGAACCACTTAAGCTAAAAGAAAAATTTTTCGAGGATCGTGATAGAATCTTCAACACAGAAGATCTTCTCAAAGATCCGTTTAAATTCTCCGTTAAGTGGAGTATTCTTGTTGAAGAATATATTCTAAAAGTATTGAAAGGAATAAAACTTAATTGTGCTGTTGCGTCAGTCGGAAGTTTTAGCAGACGCGAACTTTCTCCTTACTCTGATATAGATCTGATGTTCATTTTCGAAAAAATAGATGGGAATGAAGCAGTAATAAATAATTGTATTACAATGCTATGGGATGCCGGTATAGAAGTCTCTCATACAATTCGTGATTTTTCCGATATTCAAAAATTTCTTAATTCAGATCTTCATGCATTCACTCAATTTTTCGAAACAAGATATATTCTTGGAAATGAAAAGCTTTACCACAAATGGAATAAAAAAATATTTGAATTTTTAACTGAAAAACACAAGAAGAAATTAATTCAAGATTTTTTTGAAGACATAAAACTTCGTTATGCTAAATACGGTGAATCAGCAAAAGTACTTGAACCCAATGTTAAATATACCGCAGGCGGTTTACGCGATCTTCAGGTTATAGAATGGATATTCACTTTAAAAAATGATTTGTTGCTCACTTCTCAAGAAGAAATTACCCAAACACAAAATTTCTTAAGCATTCTTAAAGGGAATAAAATTCTTATCCCGCGGGCTGTTGCGCGTTTGCAGGAAAGTTACCGGTTTATTCTTAATGCCCGCAATCACCTTCACTTGATAAGTAAATATAAAAATGACAGACTCGAATTTATTTATCAAGAAAAAATAGCAAACGTTCTAGGTTATTCCGGAGACGGCTGGCATGCGTATATGAGAAAATATTTCGATGCAGCGAATATTATAAAAAGATTTACCAGCACAATGATAAAACGTTTCAACGAGGAATTTACTTCGCCAATCAGTGATTTCTTGTTGATGCATCTTGATGATGATTTTTCCTTAAAAGGAAATGTTATTTATCAGACAAGTAAGACAGAGCTTTCATTATCCATAATATTGCGCTCATTATATTACAGGGGATTATACGATGCACGCTTTGATGAACCTCTCCGCACAAAAATTATTGAAGCAATAATAGATCATGAAGAAACACAAATATTAGAAACAAGATCATCTGTTTTTTTCCGTGAAATATTAAAGCTGCCTAAAAATGTTGGAAAAACTTTAGCAACCATGAATGAACTCGGTGTTCTTGCAGCATTCCTTCCCGAGTTTAAGGAATTGGTCGGATATTTTCAGCCCGGAGTTTATCATTGTTACACTGCTGATGAACACACAATAATTGCTTTAACTACTCTTGAACAGCTTTCAGAAGAAACTTCCTTGCTGGGTAAATTATTTCAAGGTGTAAAACATAAAGACATTTTATATCTGGCTGTTCTTTTTCATGATATTGCCAAACCAATAAGTTTATCCGGGCACGAGATCATTGGAGCGGAGATAGCAAATTCCGTTATGGAGAGACTCGGTTACAGTTTTGAAGAAATTGAAACAGTTCAGTTCCTTGTACATCATCATTTAACGATGGAACAAGTAGCATTCCGTCGTAATCTTAATGATCCGTCAACGTTGAATAGTTTTGCTGATTTATTTCCTAATTCAGAATGGCTTGATCTTTTGTATTTACTCACTTATGCAGATCTCTCGGCTGTATCACAAGTTGTATGGACACAATGGAAGAGTGAACTATTAAACGAGTTATACCGTAAAACAAAAACAATGCTGGATGATAGAATCAGCGGTCAGGAATTACTTTCATACAATTTAAAAGATATTATTCAGAGCTCGGATATTTATTCCGAAGAATCGTTCAAAGATCATATTGAATCAATTAATGACATAAGTTATCTGCAGCATTTTTCCACAGAAGAAATAAATCGTCACATTGAAGAAATCGAAAAAGGATCGCCGGTTTCTGTCTTCTTTAAAGAAGAAAGCGATTTTACCGTTGTAACTGTAATTACACGCGATTCAGAAGCATTGCTTTCTCGAATGTGCGGTGCGCTTTCTATTAACGATCTTAATATTCACGATGCGAAAATATTTACTCGTAAAGATGGAATTGTTATTGACAGCTTTAATGTTTCCGATTTCAGAACGGGCAATGTAGTTGATGATGGACGATTTACAAAAATTACGAATGATCTTTATCTGGCAGTAGAGAACGAATTACAAATCACAAAAGAGTTTAACAAAATAAAATCTAAATGGTGGCGCATAGAGAATAAGCTTTTTAAGAGAAAAGGAAAAATCAAAATTGTTTTCGAGAAACATGATAAATATACAATCATAGATATTTTTTCTTCCGATCGTCTCGGGCTGCTTTATCAAATAACAAAAAAGATGAACGAACTTGGTCTTTCTATTTACTTTGCAAAAATTTCCACCAAGGCAGATGATGTTGTAGATTCATTTTACATTCTTGACCGGAATAGAAAAAAGATTTCCTCCGATGTTTATCAATTAATAACTCACGAATTAACTCAAACAATTGAAGAAATGTTATAGGTGATAAATTGAATTTCATGAATAAAACAAATCCAATTGGTTTTTTTGATTCCGGTATTGGCGGATTAACAGTTGTTAGATCGGTTACACGATTAATGCCGAACGAAAATATTGTTTACTTTGGTGATACTGCCCGCGTTCCGTATGGATCGAAATCCAATGATACTGTTGTTGAATATTCTCTTCAAGCAGCAAATTTCCTTTTAAGGAAAAATATTAAACTGCTTGTTGTTGCATGCAACACTGCATCATCTGTTGCTCTTAAAGAATTAAGAAAATTTTTAACGATACCAGTTATTGGAATGATTGAACCCGGCGCAAAGATGGCTCTTCAAGAATCGAGAAGAGGAATAGTTGGAGTAATTGGAACACGCGCAACAATAAATAATAAAGCTTATGCGCACGAGTTGAAAAAATTAAATCCAAAAGTAAAAGTTTACGAAAAAGCCTGTCCCTTATTTGTTCCACTTGCAGAGGAAGGATGGCTTGATCACAAAGTAACGGAGCTTGTAGCAAAAGAATATTTGGGAGATTTTCACAAAAATAAAATAGATAGTTTAATTCTTGGCTGTACACATTACCCGATACTTCAAGATGTAATTCAAAAAGTTGTCGGGAAAAATGTAAAGTTGATTGATTCCGGAACTCCAGCGGCAAGATTGGTTGAAGATTATTTGAACGGAAGACAACTACGCAATCAGTCTGTTCATCACGGCCAAAGTGAATTTTATGTCAGCGATGTTCCCGTAAAATTTAGAGAAGTCGCCGAGAGATTTCTTGGCAAGAAAATTACTCATTTGCACAAAGTTGAGTTAGATGAACTAACTAATGAGTAATTCTGGAATCCAGTATCATTTTCCCAAAGCTAGTTGATACATAAAAACTCCCGAAATTGTTTTTGCATCAACAATTTTCCCATTACGGATTTTTTTTTCAATCTCATCAAGTGTTAGTTCAAAAACTTCCATCCCTTCTTCGCCTTCTTCGCGTGCATGATTACCAGGTGTTAATTCTTCAGCAAGATAGATATGAAGAACTTCATTACAAAAGCCCGGAGTAGTATAAATTTTTCCAAGTTTTGTAATCTTGCTCGAAGTATAGCCAGTTTCTTCCGTAAGTTCCCTTGTTGCGCAAAGTAATGGATCTTCATCTTTTTCAAGTTTTCCAGCGGGAAGTTCTAAAAGAATTTCATTATGCGGATAACGGTATTGAGAGATCAAAACAATTTTACCATCACCTTTTAACGGTAATACAACAGCTCCTCCCGGATGTACTGCTACTTGTCTGAAAGATTTGTTACCTGTTCCTTTATATTCTATTTGATCCACTTTCACATCAAAAACTTTTCCATGAAAAATTGTATCTGATTTGGTCACAGAGAAATTCATTCTAACCTCAGTTGTTTATACAAAGATAAAAAAGTTGATAATGATTATGTAAAAACAAATTTATTGAAAGAGAGATATTTAGTAATTATGTTTAATATGTAGACGGTAGTAACAGTAATAAACAAATTAAAAATAAGTTGGAAAGGAAATAAATATGTATTTAATAAGAGATGTATTCCGCGCAAAACCCGGAAGAGCAAAAAATCTTGTCAGTGCTTTTAAGCAGGCCGCACCATTTATGGAAGCGGAAGGTTTTAAAAATATAAAAGTTATGACGGATATAGTTGCAACCTATTGGACTGTAGTTCTTCAACAGGAAGTTGAAAGTCTTGATCTTTTTGAAAAAAATTTAAAAGGAGCTACCACTAAACCTCAGGTTGCGGAAATCATGAAAGGTTATATGGATAATGTTGAAGGAGGGCACAGAGAGATTTTCAAGTTAGAATAAATTTATTTATTAAGATAGAATCCCGTCTCGGGATTCTATCTTAACTTTTTATTAGTCATAATACGGTACAAGTTCATGACCAAGATATTTTATGACTGCAGTAATCACTCCGAGATCATCTAAATAACCAACCAGCGGGACTATATCCGGAATTGCATCTATCGGACTGATAAAATAGATAAGCGCTGCGACAACAATTGATTTACGATACCAAGGCACATGTTTATCAACCATATACCGGTACAATGCCTTCGCCTCATTTGCAAATCGAATTTTACTTCCAACTCGTTCAACTTTTTCCCAGAGACGATCTTCTACATAATCATTGCCGCGTCTAACTTTTTCTTCAGTATCAAAACTGTTTTCATCAATTGCAGTTGCGTTCAGATATTCTCTTTCGTCGTAATTCATGGTTCACCCATTTATTTTTTATATTGTTCAAACCAATCAAAGATTGTATTCCACCAAAGTCTCGCGTTTTGTGGTTTGGTTACAAAATGGAATTCATCCGGGAAATACAAAAATTTACTTGGTACACCTTTTCGTTGCAGTGCAGTAAAAAGTTCGAATGCTTGTGTCTCTGATAATCTAAAATCCAAAGCACCATGCACTATCAGCATTGGAGTTTTAAAATTCTTTACAAATCTATTCGGTGACCATTTTTCATAAAGAGTTCTGTTTTGCCATGGTGTTCCTTTCATTTCCCATTCCGGGAACCAGAGTTCTTCAGTTGAACCGTACATACTTTCAATATTGTAAACACCATCGTGAGATACAACCGCATTAAATTTATTGAAATGACCTTCCAACCAGTTAATCATATATCCACCGTAAGAAGCGCCGGCAGCAAAGGTGTTGTTCGCATCAATGAATTTGAAATTCTTTATTGCATAATCATAAGTATTTATTAAATCTGTATAAACTTTTCCGCCCCAATCGCCGGAAATCTCATCAGTGAATTTTTGTCCGTAGCCGGTACTGCCGCGTGGATTAGGCGCGACAACAACATATCCTTTCGAAGCAAATAGTTGTGTATTCCATCTATAGTGAAAATCGTCAGCCCAATTTCCTTGCGGTCCGCCATGAATTAAAAAAATGAGAGGATATTTTTTATTCGGATTAAAGAAAGGCGGTTTTACAATAATTGATTGAACCTTCGCTTTGTTTGCACCAACACTCAAGAATGTATCAAACTCACCGAATTGAATTTGTGAAAGTAATTCCCCGTTGATGTTGGTTATTTGTTTTAAATTATTTCCATCTGTATCAACCGAAAAAATTTCATTTGGTAAAATACTTTGATTACGTAAGAAGTAAATTTTATTCCCGTCAGAAGAGAGTTGCATGGAGGTGTTTGTTCCGTCTTTAATTAAGACTGTATTTTCTCCTGTTTCAAGATCGTATTTGAAAATAGAATGAAACGCTTCTCTATCCGCATCGTAATAAACAAATTTTCCATCGGGTGAAAACAAAATTTGTCCGATTGAGATATCAAGTTTTTCCGTTACATTTTTTAATTCTCCACTTGTGCGATTGTAAAGCATAAGCGTTTGTTTGTCGGATTCAAATCCCGCACGTGCCATTGAATGAAACGCAATATATTTTCCATCGGGTGAATAAACAGGACCGTTGTCATTTCCGCCGCTAACCGAAATCTTTTTGTATTGACCCGGTGACTTTTCATTAATTATGAAGACATCATTATTTGTACTTGTAGCTAAATCTTTATCTGTATTCATTGTAAAAGCAACTTCATTCCCATCAGGAGAAAGTGCGTAATCCACGTCAGCGCCAAGCGCAATTGGAGGAACATCGAACTTACTGTTTAATGTTAGATCAACATATTCTTTCGTTTTAACATTAAGAAGAAATAGGTGACTGCGTTTATCTCCGCGCCATTCATTCCAATGACGGTACATAAGTTCAGTAAAAATTTTTGCTTTTACTTTACTTTCTTCAGCTTCTTTATCTTTCTTTTCATTACAGAGTTGTGTTGTGCAATCTGGATATACGCTCGATACAAATAGAGCAAACTTTCCGTCTTTTGACCAAACTAATCCTGAAGCACCTGTGTAAAGATCTGTTAATTGAACATTGTTAGAACCATCGAGATCACAAAGCCAAATATTATTTTTGAATTCGTAAGAAATTTTATTTCCATCGGTTGTAAATTTTGGAGCGCTCTCTCCTGCTTCTGAATTTTTGATTGCGTGTAAATATTTTCCTTCGCTACTAATCATCCATATATCACTGTTTCCTTTATTCTTATCCATATCATAAGATGTAGCTGCAAAGACAATACTTTTTCCATCGGGTGAAAGATTAAAACCTGTTATGCGTTTCATATTCCACATGTCTTCAATTGTCATAGCTCGTTTCTGGGCACTTATTGTTAATGCCGATATTGATAATATTAGAATTAGAAAAAATCGTTTCATTGTTACCTCGGATGGTTTTTATTTAATTGTAAATTATGAAAAGGTTATACGAAAAAAAATACTATTGATTTGGCGTGATTATTAGAATGTAGCTGATATTCCAATTTATCGCTTAATACTCTTTCTTGATAAGCCTCCCCATTTTTCCTAACTTTGCTTCCAATTTTCACAACTATTGCAATTAGAATGAAGTATCCCTTTGAAGAAATCGAATTAAAATGGCAGAAATTTTGGGAAGAGAAGAAAGTCTATAAGACCGATCTAACCGATGCCAAGAAAAAGCTCTACTGCCTTGTTATGTTCATCTACCCCTCTGCTGCAAAAATGCATATTGGACATTGGTATAACTATGGACCGACAGATTCATATGCACGTTTCAAAAAGTTAAAAGGATTTAATGTTTTTGAACCGATCGGGTATGATGCGTTTGGTCTTCCGGCGGAAAATTATGCAATTAAAACGGGTGTACATCCTAAAGACAGCACATTGCAAAATATAAATGATATCCGCATTATGGTTAAACGTATGGGCGGAATGTATGATTGGGATGCGGAGTTGATGACTTGCGTTCCGGAATATTACAGATGGAATCAGTGGCTATTCTTGCAGCTTTATGAAAAAGGTTTAGCATACAGAAAAAATGCACCTGTAAATTGGTGTCCTTCCTGTCAAACAGTTTTGGCTAGAGAACAGGTTTTAAGCGATGGTACTTGCGAACGGTGCGGAACAACGGTTGAACAGAAAAATCTTACTCAATGGTTTTTTAAGATTACGAATTATGCCGAAGAACTTCTTGATGGTTTGAATAAAATAGACTGGCCTGAAAAAACCAAACTGATGCAGACAAACTGGATCGGTAAAAGCATCGGTGCAGAAGTTAATTTTAAAATTGACGGCAGTGATGATCACATAAAAGTTTTTACTACAAGACCCGATACACTTTTCGGTGCTACATATATGGTGTTAGCGCCGGAACATCCGCTTGTTGGAAAAATTACTACAAAAGAATTCAAAGAAAAAGTTGAAGCATACAAAAACTCGACAAAATTAATGACGGAGATTGACCGTACTTCTACCGTTAAGGAGAAAACTGGAGTACAAACCGGGGCGTTTGCAATTAATCCTGTTAACAACAAAAAAATTCCAATCTGGATTGCCGATTATGTTTTGATGACATACGGCACTGGAGCTATAATGGCAGTTCCCGGGCAAGATGAACGCGATTGGGAATTTGCTAAGAAGTTTGATCTTCCGATTATCAGAACAGTTCAACCAACAAATGATTTTGAAGCAGAAGCATTTCTGGGTGATGGTCCTGCGATCAACAGTGATTTTCTAAATGGTCTTTATGTTGATGATGCAAAGAAAAAAACAATTAATTGGCTTGAAGAAAAGAAAATTGGAAAGAGTACAATTAATTATCGTCTTCGTGATTGGCTAATTTCCCGCCAAAGATATTGGGGAACGCCAATACCTATTATCCATTGCGAAAAGTGCGGCGAAGTTCCTGTACCCGAAGATCAATTGCCGGTTGTTTTACCTTACGATGTTAACTTCAAACCAGATGGCGGTTCTCCATTAGCAAGCAAAGAAGATTTCGTTCATGTAAAATGTCCTAAGTGTAATGGTAATGCTAAACGGGATGTTGATACGATGGATACTTTTGTTGATTCGTCGTGGTACTACTTGCGTTATCTAAATCCCAAGTATGATAAAGGAATGTTCGATCCCGATCTTGCAAAAACATGGACGCCGGTTGATACTTACGTTGGCGGTGCGGAACATGCTGTGATGCATTTACTCTACGCGAGGTTCATTCACAAATTTTTACGCGATATCGGTTTGGTAAACAGTGATGAACCGTTCCAAAAACTTATTCACCAAGGAACGATAACAAATCAAGGCGCAAAGATGTCGAAGTCGAAGGACAATGTTGTTGATCCTAATGCTTTATTAAACCAATACGGCTTAGATGTTTTCAGAATGTATTTGATGTTTATGGGTCCGTACGAACTTGGCGGTGATTGGAGCGATAAAGGAATTGTTGGTGTTGATCGTTTTGTACAGAGAACTTATTCAATGTTTGAAACGCGTAATAATCTGGCAAAGGATAATCCTGCAAAAGAGAAATATGATTTGAATGATTTAGATGACAACGAAAAAAATATTTATCGAAAGACAAATCAAACTTTGGAAAAAGTTGGAGTTGAGATAGAACATTTCCGATTCAACACAGCCGTTGCCTCTTTAATGGAATTACTTAACGAACTTAAAAGTTTGAACGAATGTAGAAAAGAAATTCAAACTTATTCACTTGAAAGATTTGCAGTGATGGTTTCTTCTTTAGCTCCCCATCTTGGAGAAGAATGCTGGCAAATGTTGGGAAAAGAAAAATCAATATTTGAAAAACCGATTTGGTTTAATGTTGATCGAAATGCATTAAGCGTTGATAATATAACAGTTGTCGTTCAGATCAATGGAAAAGTAAGATCGAAAATTGATTTGGCAGTTAACACATCTGAAACGGATGTTAAAAAAGCTGTTTTTGCAGATGAAAAAGTTAGATCATACACAGACGGCAAAGAGCTTGTAAAAGAAATTTACGTTCCAAATAAAATTTATAATATTGTTGTAAAATGACATGAAATGTCATTCTGAGCGAAGCGAAGAATCTCCTACTATATTGATTATGAGATTCTTCGTCACTGCGTTCCTCAGAATTAAAGAAGAGGTAAAAAATGTTAGATGTAAAATTTATTCGTGAAAATCCGGGTGTTGTGAGACAAGGATTGCTAAACAAGAATGCAAGAGATATTGTTGATGAAGTTCTAGCTCTTGATGAAGAACGTAGGTCATTCATATCAAAAACAGAAGATTTAAAGGCGAAGAAGAATCAAGTATCGGCTCAGATCCCACAAATGAAAAAGTCGGGACAAGATACTTCATCAGTATTTGCAGAGATGAAACGCGTCGGAGATGAAATTGCGTTACTTGATGGTCAGCTCCGTGACGTAGAAGAGAAATTGGAAAATATTTTACGCCATACTCCAAACTTAGCTCATTCATCAGTTCCTGTTGGAAAAACAGCAGAAGATAATGTGGAAGTCAGACAATGGCTGCCGGAAGGATTTTCGTTCAAAAATGATTTCAAAGTTTTAGATCATGTTGAACTCGGTAAAAAACTTAGCATATTAGATTTCGAAAGAGGAACAAAAATTTCCGGATCCGGGTTTCCGCTTTACATGGGAAAAGGCGCAACGCTTGAACGTGCACTGATTAATTTTATGCTGGATACACACTTAAAAGATCATGGTTATTCGGAAATCTTTCCGCCTATTCTCGTAAACAAGGAATCAATGGGGGGCACTGGACAGCTTCCGAAGATGGAAGATGATATGTACTTCATCGAGAAGGACGGCTTGTACCCTGTTCCAACTGCTGAAGTACCGATAACAAATATTCACCGTGATGAAATTCTTCAAGAAAAAGATTTAACGATAAAATACGTTGGTTACTCTCCTTGTTTTAGAAGAGAAGCCGGTTCATACGGAAAAGAATCAAAAGGATTTTTACGTGTACATCAATTCAATAAAGTTGAAATGGTAAAATTTTCTAAACCGGAAAATTCTTACGATGAATTGGAATTAATGGTGAAAGATGCCGAAGATATTTTACATGCATTATATATTCCTTACAGAATTTTATTATTATGTACGGGCGATCTGAGTTTTTCTGCTGCAAAATGTTATGATATAGAAACATGGTCCCCGGCGGAAAACAAATGGCTTGAAGCATCATCATGCAGCAACTTTGAATCGTTCCAAGCACGCAGAGCAAACATCCGGTATAGAAAAGAAGAAACAAAAAAACCGGAATTTGTACATACTCTTAACGGAAGCGGTTTAGCAACTAGCCGGTTAATGGTATCGTTATTAGAAAATTATCAGACTCCTGAAGGGAAAGTAATTGTCCCGAAAGTATTGCAGAAGTACACAGGATTTGAAATAATTGGTTAATACGGTATAGATTGAAGGGAATAGAGTAAGAAATTCAATTTAATACTCAGAACACTAAACCCTTTACTAAACACTATAATTGAACGCATTTCGTATTTTAGTTGTTAAAGATAGAAAGGATTTTTTCAGCTTTGTTTCGTAATCTCGCCCATTTAAAAAAATATTTTATTAGATATAAAACCAAGTTGGTACTGGGAATAATTTTTATTCTCGGCTCTAATCTTGCCAATGTTTATATCCCCATTAATGTAAAACAAGGGATTGACTCACTCAGCAAACAGCTTGATATTCAAGTAATTGTTAATCTAGTTATTCTGTTGTTAGTTGCAGGAATTATCAGCAACGTCTTCCGCTTCTTTATTCGTCAAACTATAATTGTAGTTTCCAGAGAAATTGAATTTGATCTCCGTCAGGATTTTTGGACTCACATTCAAAAACTTCCGCTAAGATTCTTCCAAAATAATTCTACCGGAAATATTATGTCGCACGCAACGAATGATATTGCAGCTGTTCGTATGTATGTTGGCCCAGCAGTGATGTACACCATAGATAATGGGATCAAATTTATTTTAACCTTTGCAGTAATGATTTCTCTTAGCCCTCTTCTTACACTTTATGCTCTTTTACCATTGCCTCTTCTTTCGTTTGTGGTTTACATAGTAATGAAAAAAATGCACGTTAAATACACAAGGATACAAGAAAAAATTTCAGATCTAACTACAAAAGCCCAAGAGAACTTTTCTGGAATTAGAGTTATAAAGTCTTATGAGAGAGAAGAATTTGAAATAAAACAGTACACAAAAGAGAGTGCAGAATATTTGAATCGTAAAATGGACCAGGTGAAACTTCAGGCAATGTTTATGCCTGTATTTTTTATAATAGCCGGACTATCTGCAATTATTGTTGTCTTAGCCGGCGGAAATATGGTGATTAACAAAACTTTGAGCGTTGGTGTAATAGTTGCCTTCATGTTGTTCCTGGTAGATTTGATCTGGCCAATGATTTCCTTTGGCTGGGTTGCTAATATGGTCCAACAAGCAGATGCAAGTATGAAGCGTCTTCTAAAAATATTAAATGAACCGTATGAAATTTCTAATGAAGATACCGATAACGGCATACAAGAAATTAAAGGGGATATAGAATTTAAAAATGTTTCTTTCCGTTACTCAGAAAATTTGCCATGGATACTAAAGAATCTAAGTTTTAAAATAAAACATGGTCAAACTATTGCATTTATAGGTCATACAGGTGTTGGTAAGACAAGTTTAATAAATCTTTTGCCTCGTCTGTATGATGTTATTGAAGGACAGGTAATGATTGACGGAAATGACGTAAGAAGAATACCTCTTGAAGTGTTAAGAAAAAACATCGGCTTGGTTCCTCAGGAAACTTTTCTATTTTCGGAAACATTAGAAAAAAATATTCTTTACGGGTTAGATGCAGAAAATCAATCTCTTGTTGATAAAGTTTCCGAAATCTCGCAGTTATCAAAAGATGTAACTTCTTTTCCGCTTGGTTACCAAACAATTCTTGGTGAACGCGGGATAACACTCTCCGGCGGTCAAAAACAGCGTTCAACACTTGCACGTGCATTAGCGATTGATCCGAAGATTTTAATCTTAGATGATTCTTTCTCTGCGGTAGATACTAATACAGAAGAAGAGATCTTGAAAAAATTAAAAGATTTTATGAGTGACAGAACAAGCATCATAATTAGTCATAGAATTTCAACAGTAAAAGATTCCGATAAAATCTTTGTGATTGATCAAGGGAAAATTGTCGAAGAAGGTAATCACGATGAGTTGGTTGCTAAGGGTGGAATTTATGCTGATCTCAACACAAAACAATTATTAGAAAAAGAACTTTTAGAAATGAATTAGAAAGATTAAGAATGGCCGAAGCAAAGAAAGATGATGAAATATTAGGCAAAGCTTATGACGCAAAATTGATGAAGCGGTTGCTTCAGTATGTTAAGCCGTATAAGAAGTATGTAATCATTGCTATTCTTATGAACATTATTGTAGCAGCACTAGGTCCTGTTCGTCCATACTTAACAAAAATAGCCTTCGATGAAAATATTAAGAATAATGATTTTCATGGATTGCTGATCATCTGCGGAATTTTGTTAGCATCACTTATACTTCAAGCTGCTATTCAATATTTTCTTACTTACTACACGGAGTTAATGGGGCAAAAAATTGTTTATGATCTGCGTGTTCAGATTTTCTCTCATGTACAAAAACTTGCTTTAAGATATTTTGATAAAACTCCTGTTGGAAGAACTGTAACTCGCGTTACAAACGATGTTGATGCGCTGAACGAAATGTTTTCATCTGGGATAGTTTCGGTCTTCAGTGATATATTTGTAATTATCTGGATTTTTATTTTCATGTTTGCAATGGCTTGGGATCTTTCTCTTGTTACTCTTGCTGTTATGCCAGTTCTGATTTATGCAACATTTTTATTTAGAAAAAAAGTTAGAGAAATATACCGAGATGTTCGTCTTCATCTTGCAAGATTAAATTCGTATATGCAGGAACGTGTAACCGGGATGAATGTTGTTCAGATTTTCTCTAAGGAAAAAGATGAATTAGAAAAATTCTCTAGCATTAATAATGATAACAAAGTGGTTAATATAAAATCTATCTTCTATTATGCTGTATTTTTCCCGGCAGTTGAAATGTTAAGCGTAATATCAATTGCTCTTATTATTTGGTACGGTGGCGGAGAAGTAATTCAGAGCCGCTTAACCGTTGGAGTTTTAATTGCATTCTTTCAGTACACTGAAATGTTTTGGCGTCCCGTTCGTGATCTTTCCGAAAAATATAATATTCTTCAAACAGCAATGGCTTCTTCAGAAAGGATTTTCAAATTATTGGATGATCAAACAATAATTGAGAATCCTCATAATCCCACACAACTTCCAACAGTACGTGGTGAAATAGAATTTAAGAATGTTTGGTTTGCTTACAATCCGGAAGACTATGTTTTAAGGAATGTCTCTTTTAGTATTAGTCCCGGTGAGACCATAGCCATAGTAGGTGCTACAGGCGCGGGTAAAACAAGCATAATAAATATCCTTACACGTTTCTATGATATAGCCAAAGGCAGCATTACTCTTGATGGAATTGATATTCGGAATTTAGACATACGAGATCTGCGAAGATATATTTCAATTGTGCTGCAGGATGTTTTTCTTTTCAGCGGAACGATTAAATCAAATATCAATCTCGGTAACGAAAAAATAACCGACGAGCAAATAATCGAAGCAGCAAAAACAGTTGGTGCTCACAAATTTATTTCTCTGCTTCCGAACGGTTATGATGAAGTAGTTAAGGAAAAAGGTGCAACTCTCAGCGTCGGACAAAAACAATTGATCTCATTTGCAAGAGCGCTGGCTTATAATCCTCAAATACTAATTTTAGATGAAGCAACTTCCAGTGTTGATACTGAAACAGAACAACTTATACAAAACGCTATCGAAAAATTGTTAGTGGGAAGAACTTCGATAGTAATTGCACATCGTTTATCTACAATTCAGAATGCAGATAAAATTCTTGTTATGCATAAAGGCGAATTAAAAGAAATCGGAACTCATCAAGAACTTCTGGCAAAAAGGGGAATTTACTATAAACTTTATCAGCTTCAGTATAAAGATCAAGAAGTTAGACAGAGCATTTCTTAGCATATTAAGATTTAAAACATAGATTGACACATCGAACACTATTAATTAAATTGCTTCCACTTAACATTAATAAGGTATAGAAATATTACCGGAGATAATTAATGGCAACTCAACGATTCATGACTTTACCACGCCATATTATGGAAGGCGAAAAACTTCACCCTGAAGCAACCGGAGAACTCTCGACAATTCTTCTCCAACTGGGTCTAGCCGCAAAATTAATTTCTCTGGAAGTAAATAAAGCGGGGCTAGCGGAAATACTCGGATTTACCGGCGATGAAAATGTTCATGGCGAGAAAGTTAAGAAGCTTGATATTTACGCTCATGAGATGCTGATCAAAGCAATGGATCACGGAGGACATTTTTGCGTGATGGCTTCTGAAGAAGAGGAAGACATTATTCATTTACCACCGCATCATAAAATTGGAAAATATGTTTTACTTTTCGATCCGCTCGACGGCTCATCAAATATTGATGCAAACATTAGCATCGGAACAATCTTTTCTATTTATAAGAGAATCACTCAAGGGAGCGGACCGGGTACACTTCAAGATTGTTTGCAGCCGGGTTTTCAGCAAGTAATTGCCGGTTATATTGTTTATGGTTCTAGTACAATGTTAGTTTATACTGCCGGACATGGTCACGGTGTTCATGGATTTACATTAGATCCGGCATTCGGAGAATTTTTATTATCTCATGATGATATTAAAATCCCCAATCACGGAAGAATTTATAGTCTTAATGAAGGAAATTATTTTACCTGGCCGCAAGGTTTAAAAAATTACATAAAATATCTTCAAGCTAATATGTTTGAAGAGAAGCCGTATCAAGCTCGTTATGTAGGTTCGATGGTTGCTGATATTCATCGCACTTTATTGTACGGCGGTATATTTATTTATCCTGGCGATAAAAGAAATCCAAAAGGTAAACTGCGATTAATGTACGAATGTAATCCAATGGCATATATTATGGAAGAAGCAGGCGGGAGAGCAACTGACGGGAAAAAAAGAATTTTGGAAATACAGCCAACCGGTTTACATGAGCGAACCCCAATCTTTATAGGTAGTATGGAAGACGTTCTTCTGGTTGAAAAGTATTTAAGAGAAGGGCAAGACAGATACTAAATTGAGAATTTTTAATTCACAATTAAGATTAAGAATTTATTTTTTGAGTTCTTCGGTTAATCTCTTTGCTAATTCTTCTTTTGTCATTCCCTCAATTTTAATTTTTGTTGACTTAACTAAAATATCAGGAGAATCACCTTCTCCGGTCATGAATTTATAAAGATTATATCCAAGTCTGTTCCTATCATTCATAATCGGAATATTTTCCTTGAACATTTCAACAATGTTGTAGCATTTTTTTTCAATTGTGCTTTCCGGAAATACTTTTGTAGCCGGAGGTGGTAAAGTTGTCATGATAAAACCTTATAATTTTGTACAGCACAAAAATAAACAAGAGTCATTTGACTAACAACTCTTTTGGGATTCTCGGTATATGCAGGTTGGAAGCAATTCTTGAATTGGTTAGATTTGCATAGAAAACAAAGATTAATCCTATTGCCGGAAACATCAAAATATAAAATTCTTATTATAAGACTTAGCTCGCTTGGGGATATTCTACTTACTACGCCAGTTATAAGAGCATTAAGTAAAAAATATCCCAATTCCCAGATTGATTATGTAGTGAAGAAACAATACTCATCCTCTTTACAGTACAACCCACTAATCTCTTCTCTTTACCTTTACGAAAAAGAAAAAGCAAAAGGCGTAAAAGAACAAATCCAAAAAATGAAATATGATTTGGTCATTGATCTTCAGAACAATTTGCGGAGTTGTGCTCTTACATTGGGTTTAAGAACAGAAGTAAAACGCTTTAAGAAGCCGACTTTTAAAAAATTATTATTAGTGTGGACTAAAATTAATCAGCTAAAAGAAATTAAACCCATTCCGATGCGCTATGCAGAAACAGCCAGCCTTCAACTTGATGATAAAGGACTAGATCTTTTCATTCCCGAAAACATAAAACCCAAATTGACAACTGGTCAAAAATATATTGGAATTTGTCCCGGAGCCAAACATTTTACAAAACGGTGGCCGGAAGAATATTTTATCGAACTCGGAAATAAATTAAGCAGTCAAAATTTCACGGTAGTTATTTTCGGCGGAAAAGATGATCTTGAACTGTGTGAGGCTGTATCTTCAAAAATTGAAAACAGTATTAATCTTTGTAACAATGATGATCTTTTGCGGACAGCAAGCAATATGAAACAATGTCAACACATCATTTGTAATGATTCGGGATTAATGCACACTGCTACTGCCGTAGGTGTACCTATTACACCAATATTCGGTTCAACCGTTAGCGAATTTGGTTTTATACCTTATCAATCCAATAATACAATCTTAGAAAATAATTCTTTATCTTGCCGTCCGTGCAGTCATATTGGAAGATCAAGCTGCCCGCAAAAGCATTTTAAATGTATGAAAGAGATTAAACCAAATACAGTTTTTGATCACATAAAATCTTTCTTATAAGGTTATGAAAAACATCTGGTATCTTTTCTATAACGGAATTGTTATTCCTATTGCGAAATTATTTCTGTTTACAGCGAAGTTTTTTAATAAAAAAATTAGAATAGGAATTAAAGGAAGAAAAAAACTATTTGAAAATTTAATTATTGATCTTACAGGAATTGACCGCCGCAAAAAAATGATTTGGTTCCACTCTTCTTCTATGGGAGAATTTGAACAAGCTAAACCTATAATCGAAAAATTACGTTCTGAAAAAAATATAAATGTTATTGTTACATTCTTCTCACCGTCTGGTTATAATAATTCTCTTAAATATCCGCTAGCAGATATAATTGCTTACTTTCCTTTTGATACACCAATTATGACAAGCCGTTTTCTAAATCTTGTAAGACCAAATTTAGCTGTCTTTATGAGATATGATATTTGGCCAAACATGATATGGCAGCTCGAAAAGAAAAATATCCCAAGCTTTATAGTTGATGCAACGATGCGTTCAAAAACTCCTCGCAAATGGATTATATCAAAAAGTTTTCACAAAGCGCTTTATTCTTATGTTACAAGAATATTAGCAGTTTCAAAAAGTGATGAGGATAATTTCAAAGAGTTCAATATAAATGATGATAGAATTAAAGCGGTTGGGGATACTAGATTTGACCGCGTTTATCAAAAAAGTCTTCAAGCAAAAGAAAAAAAACTTTTTAAGGATGGATTTTTTAAAGGCAAAAAAGTTTTTGTAATGGGCAGTTCATGGGAAAGCGATGAAGATGTTATGATTCCTGCATTGATAAAACTTATGGAAACAGACCCCAAAATAATTACAATTATAGTACCGCATGAACCGACGGAATTACACATTGAATCTACGGAACATAATTTTATAGGTAAATTTGATTCCATCCGATTTTCTTATTTGAACAATTATAAAAATGAACGGGTAATTATAATTGATTCGATAGGAATACTTCTTACACTTTACATATATGCAGATGCTGCTTATGTAGGCGGAAGTTTTAAGCAAGGTATTCACAACGTATTGGAACCTGCTGTATATGGAATACCAATTTTGTTCGGACCTAAACATGAAAACAGTCAGGAAGCAATTACGTTAGTGAAAATCGGCGGCGGAATAGTAGTTAGAAATAAAAAAGAAGCGTATAAAAACCTTAGAAAAATATTCACTGATGAAAAACTAAGATTGAGTTTAGGTAATATTTGCGGAGATTATGTTAGAAAAAACATTGGCGCAACATCAAAGATATTAGATGAATTTTCTCATTATATCTAACCGTCTGGAAGATATCATGCTGAATTATCAAGGTTTAACTACCTTAGTAACAATTTGCCGCCTTTCTTATTTAATTTAGTCTCTCTATTTCATAAATTAATAATACATATAGTTTGAGATTGATTTAATGCCAACTTCGTCTGATAAAACTTTTGAAAAAACCAGATCGGAATTTTCTTTTAGAGAAATTCTTGAATTCACGCCGGTAGGAATATTAATATTTCAACGCGATTGGAAAATTAAATTCGTTAATACAAATTTTTTCCAATTCAGCGGGGTAATGGGCGAAATACCCGAGAATCTAATTGGAAAAAGTATTTTTGAAAACAGACTATTTAGCGATACAGATATTCGTGATGATCTAACCTCAGTAAAAAATGGTCAAACATTTGAAAGAGAAATTACTTCTAAAAAAACATTAAGCGGTGGAAAATATTCAATTCTTCTTAAAGGAGCTCCAATAGTTCTTGACGGAGAATATACAGGCGGTGTTTTAGTTCTTGAAGATTTAAAAAGCAGTCCTGAAAAATCCTATACTTCTTTAATTCAAACAAATGACTTCCAGAAATTTCTCGGAACAATAAGCGATTTTTATTTAATTACTGATAAAGAAGGTTCTATTTCAATAATGCAAACTTCCGAAGCGGAAAATTATGATTTCATCTTTGAAGCGGATCCCAACAAAAAAAATCTTTCTCAAACTCTCTCATCAATTCTATTTAAAAAACTGTTAGAAAATGTAGTCTCTTCAAATAAAGTAATTACAACTCAGATTCCCTTTATAAGAAATCAAAGAGAAATTAATGTTCGCATCACACTAATACCCTTTAGCGATAATGGAGATGAAGTTCATTGGGTAGTTCTTTTATTAAAAGATTTGAGTAAAGATTCCGAACACGTTGGATTATCTGAAGAGGAAATAAATGAACTTACAAAATATCAGCAGATAACAGCCACTGTTATGGATGGTCTTATCGGGACAAACAAAAGCGGCAGGATCACTTTCTGGAATGAATCAGCCGCTAAACTTTTCGGGTTAACCCGTAGTGAAGTTTACGGCAAAAGTATTAGTAAAATTTTTCCGGTACTTAATGATAATTATTTTGAAAAACTGTTAATAGAAATTAGAATCTCTAAAGTTTGGAGGGAACAATTTCACATTGGCGATGATGAAAGTATTGCCGAATACTATGATGTTAAAATTGGAATTATTGGCGAAGATGAAAATGAAACAATAATTTTCTTATGCACCGGTGTTTCTGACCGTATTAAAAATGAAGTATTGCTAAAGAAATCTGAAGAAAGTTTCCGGAATATCGTTACAAATTCCCACGAATATATTTGCACTCTCGATCTATTTGAAAAAATTACTTATGTAAATCCCCGTTTTCTTGAAGTTTTTCAATATGAAGAAGAAGAAATTAAAAAACTCATTTTTTCGGATTTGATTGATCCATACTACTTGTCAAATGAAGAATTTGATTTCAAAGATTTTACAGAAAAGATGATGCAGTCAATTGAACTTCCGCTAATAACTAAGCTTGGACAAAAACTGTATGTGCTGGCAAGTTTTTCATCAGTTAAAGATCTAAACGATAATGTTCAATATTATAACGTAATCCTCACTGACATCACACTTAAAAAAGATTCAGAAAAAGATTTGATGATGATCCGTTCCGTCTTCGAAGCTTCGTTAGACGGTATTACATTGGTGAGTAAAAGAAGAATTGTACTTGTAAACGATTCGTTTGTTCAGATGTTTGGATATAAAAGCGCCAGCGAAATACTGGGACTTAATCCTTTGGAGTTCGTAAATATTAAAGACCGCGAAAAAATTTCAAATTATATGGAATTTACCGAAGAAGGCAAAGATTCTCCACCCCGTTATTACTTTACCGGAAGAAAAAGAAATGATGATTCGTTAGAAGTTGAAAATTCAGTTTCTCTATACCAAATTGAAAATGAAAGATTTGCCGTCTGGGTTTTGAGAGATGTAACCGAAGAGAAAAAAGCTCAGAGCGCACTGTTGCTTTCAGAAGAAAGATACAGAAGTATTTCTGAGAACATTAATGAATGCATTTGGACCGCTGAAAGACAAGATGGGAAATTAAAAGCCGTATTTTATACACCCGCTGTTAAAAAAATTACAGGCTACAGCGCAGAAGAATTTTTAAATGATACTTTATTGTGGAAAAAAATTATTCATCCGGATGATGCAGATGATGTGGTAAACAAACTCTACAACTTTTACAGTGATTTGGCAAGAAGTTCAGATGTTTTTGAATATAGAATTATAGATGTACTCGGTAATATTATTTGGATCGAAAATAGAATTAATGTTGTACGCGATGTAAAAGGGGATATTCAAAAAATATTCGGAATAATAAGCGATATTAGTTTATCAAAACGTGCCGAAGTTGAATTAAAAAAATCTGCTCTGAATCTTCAAGAACTTAATGAAACAAAAGACCGGTTCATTTCAATTATCTCTCATGATCTGCGAACGCCGTTCAGTTCAATTCTTGGATTTACAGACATTCTTCTAAACGATAAAGATATTGAAGAAGAGAAAAGAATTCAGTATACCCAGTTTATACAAGATTCGTCAAAAAGTATGTTGAGTTTAGTCAATTCACTTTTAGATTGGACTAGATTACAAACAGGCAGCATTAAATTTGAACCAGATAGAATTAACGCAAAATACGTAATAGATAAATCAATGCAGATTTTATCCGGCGTAGCAATACAAAAGAAAATAAAACTGATCTCGGAACTGGATAAAGATTTTTTCATTCATGCAGATGAAGGTTTGCTTTCCCAAGTATTTAATAATTTATTATCGAATGCAATTAAATTTTCAAAAACTGACGGAACAATACGCATAAGCGCACGTGCAAATGTTGAGAAGAAACAAGTTGAGTTTAGTGTTAAAGATAGTGGTGTTGGAATACGCAAGGAAGATATTAATAAACTCTTTAAGGTTGATATTAAATATACCACAAGCGGAACTGCAGGGGAAAAGGGAAGTGGACTTGGTCTGTCATTAGTAAATGATATTATCCGTAAGCACGGCGGGGAAATTTGGGTTGAGAGTGAACTTGGAAAAGGAACCACATTTACTTTTTCAATTCCGGTTGCTTCTGCTAATATACTTTTAGTGGATGATACGAAAACTGATCGGCTGCTTTATGCAAAGCTAATTAAGAGCTTGATATCAAACTACAATATATTGGAGGCAGTTGACGGCAAACAAGCACTAGAGATTATTAAACAATCTTTGCCGGCGCTTGTAATTACAGATCATAAAATGCCTATAATGAACGGTTATGATTTGGTTAAACAATTAAACATAACTGAACTAAAATTTAAGCCGCCTGTAATTATTTTAAGCAGTGATATTAATAAATCAATTGAAGCTGAGTATAAAGAATTAGGTGTTGAGTATGTTTTTCAGAAACCTGTTAATCTGGCTAATTTCAAAAATGCTATTGAACGCTCGTTAAGGAAGGCAATTTTTAGCTGAAAATTCTTTATATAATTAGAGCGGATCGTTTGTATTTACAAATTATTTTTTCTTCAGAACCATTCCCGTTGTTGTTTCCAAACCAATCTTACCCTGAACTTCATACATGGTTTTTGTTCCGGCGGAATTTTTATCAACTAAAACATCATATCTTCCTTCCGGAAGAGTAAACTCTAATTCTTGTTTTGAATCTGCGTTGAAGAGAACAATGAATTCATCCTTTTCGTGTTTTAGTGTATAACAAAGACCGAATTTGCTTTTCGGATGATCCGTGAAAATGATATTTTCATATTCAGCTTGGCGGAATGACGTATAGGTTTTTCGTAAAGAGATTAATCCTTTATAATAATCAACAAGTTCTTTGTTGATCATAGCATGTTTATAATTAATATAATTTGTTTCGTTGTCTTTGTTATATGAATTATGATCAATCTTACCTTTATCGCTATCCATAACTTTAATATTAAATGGAATAACTTTAGACCTGGCAAATTCCTGTCCTTCGTGAATCATTGCAATACCTTGTGAAGTGAAAAGGAATAATGCACCAAGTTTATTAAGCTTCATTTGATTCGGCGTCAGCTTAACATTCTTATCAACATCTTTAATAATTTTTTTCGGATCAACTTCGCGAGACCCTAGTCTAATAAAATCACCAAGCGTATAACCATCGTGAGATTCTAAATAATTTACAGAATGTTCTTTCTTCTGGAATAGTCCGAGTGTGTCTTTAACTAAAGTTCCGTTAACATAACTCTTAATTCTTTTAAGAGAATTATTCCCGTACCATTGACCGAAGATCCAGCCAAGTCCATTATTTGGATTTTCTCCTTTGATTCCGTTACGAACCTGATCATTCCATGGTGCCCAGCCGCGTAAGGAAAATCCCGCAGGATCATATCCACCACCCCATGGTTCGCATGTAAAGATAACACTGGGATTTACTTTTTTAGCTTCGGAAATAATTTCTTCAATTGTTTTCCAATCTAAAAGTTTTCCAAGATCAAAACGGAAACCATCCACATGATATTCTTTCATCCAGTACAAAATACTTTCAATGATTAACCGCCGCATCATCTGACGTTCGGTTTTCAAATCATTACCGCAATAACTCTCCGCTATGTAATTACCCCTAGAATCCAATCTGAAATAATATTCTTTATCAATCTGTTTTAAGTTGCCTGTCTCGTATTCCGAAAGATGATTGTAAACAACATCCATCATTACAGCAATGCCTTCTTTGTGAAATGCTTTTACCATATCTTTAAAAGATTTTATCTGCGATCCGTCTTTCCCGATCCATCTATTCCATTTTAGAGTATTCCAACTTTCATTATAGTAAGCGGCAGGCGTAAAAAAATTGGAGGTCATGTATCCCCAATGATTTCGTTCATATGGATTCCATGTATTGTATTTTCCGGAGAGAGAATCCTTAAATGGAATTTCTATATTTCCAAATTCCTGTGATGGTAGAAGTTCAACTGTATTAACACCAAGAGATTTAATGTAACTAAGTCCTCCGGTAATATTTTTTTCCGTTAATCCTTTGTATGAACCACTTTTCTTTGCACCGGAAGATTTATGTGCTGTCATATCACGTACATGCATTTCATAAATGATAAGATCCCGCCAATCTCTCTGAATCCATTCTGTTCCTTCCCAATCGTATTTTTCTTCTTTAGTAACGATGGCAAGCCGCGGATTCATGTAAGTCGTATAAGATGTAACAGCTTTTGCGTAAGGATCAACACATACGGGCATATTTGAATTAGAAATATCATCTCCGGCATGATAGACTTTATATCCATAATATTTCCCGTAGAGTTCACCGTCGAGTTCAATTTCCCAAACACTGTCACCATCTTTACTCAAGAGATATTCTTTACCGTTTTTATCTCCAGGTTTGTTGAACAAACAAAGTTTTACATTTACAGCAGAAGGGCTAAATAATTTGAAATAAGTTTTTTTATTCTCAACATATGAGCCAAGTTTTTTATTTGAAAAGAATTTATCCAGATCCGAATAACGTTTTTGAAATTCAATCGTGTCTAAAATTGTTTTGGGGGATTTTATTTCCTTGAGATACAATATTTCACCTTTTAAAATTTGTGTTGAAAGGAATAAAGTAATGGATAACATTAGAATTAATAAAGAAGTTCGCCGCATAACACATCGCCTATATTTATTTACACTGAAATCAGTTTTACGCCAGTACTGTTCTTAATTTAATATTCAAGCTGTATATTAAAATTATCTGTGTCATTAACTGTGATGTGTAAAATGTTTTTATCTTTATCAAAAGACACTGCTGAATTTGGTAGTTCTTTATCATTTAGAAATAATTTTTTAGGTAATTTTGAATCAAGAAACGTAAACAGGTATTTCTTCCTGTCATTCTTGTAATCAGTTTTTAATTTTACAACTTGTAGTTTGGTAACCTTTACATCTTTATCTAAAGAAAATTTAGTTAATGAATATTTTCCGGTTTCATATTTATAACTTAGTCCGTCGTCTTCGTAAAGTGTATATTCGGATTTTTGAGAAGGGAAGATAACAAGCTCGAGCTGCTCTATCTTTTTCTCTCCAATATAATTCTGTACTTCCTGCATAGGTATCATTCCACCTTCTTTGATATAAAGAGGAGTTTTGTCCAGCGGAACTTCTATCACTGACCACTGACCACCAACAACTATCTTATTTCCATTCCAATCATACCATTTACCTTCAGGCAAATAAAGTCTTTTCGTGCTTTCGGTTGAATTAACAACTGGTGCAACGAGAAGATTTTCACCAATCATAAATTGATATTGAGCATTTCGGGAATAACAATTTTCATCATTCTGATAATTTACAAACATACTGCGCATTATTGGTAAACCGGTCTGTGCAGCATTATAGAACTCATTATACCAGAAAGGAATTAATTTATATCGAAGCTGAATAGCCTGCCGGGAAAATTCTTCAACCGTTTCGTTGAATGCAAAAGGTTCTCGGGCCTTTGTATCTATTGCGGAATGTCCGCGGAAGAAAGGAGTAAAAGCACCAAGTTGCATCCATCGAATATACATTTCATTAGTAGGTTCGCCACCCATAAACCCGCCAACATCGGAACCGATAAACGGTTGTCCGCTCAATCCGACATTTTGTGGCATAACACAAGCAAGACGTAAATGTTCATCGCTTGAAACATTGTCTCCCGTCCAGTTAGCAGAATATCTTTGGATTCCTGCAAAACCTGCGCGGCTTAAAATAAAATGCCGTTGATCTGAAAATTTTTTTAATCCGTCGCGAGTAGCTCGAGCCATTTCAAGAGCATAAACATTTTTAATTTTTTTATGATTTGACATTAATCCGTTGTCAAAATACTGAACAATATCCGGAACATTTCCACCGCCCCAGACAGCAGGTTCATTCATATCATTCCAAAAACCTTCAACACCTTGATTTAGAAATACTGAAAGTTTTTCTCCCCACCAATCGCGTGTTTCTTTTTTTGTAAAATCCGGAAAGTAAGCCCAACTTGGCCAAACCTCTCCTTGATAAGGAACCCCATCTGGATATTTAGCAAAAAGATTTTTTTCTAATCCTTCTTTTGCAGCAAAGTAATTTGAGTCTGCTTTTACACCGGGATCTATAATAGGAATAATTTTAAATCCATCTTTTTTAAGATCGGACAACATTTGTGGCGGATTTGGAAACCGTGTTTTATCCCATGTAAAAACTCGGTATCCATCCATATAATGAATGTCAAGATAGATTACATCGCACGGAATATTTTTACTACGGAAATTTTTTGCAATTGATCTGACGGTGGATTCCGGATAATAACTCCATCTGCTTTGCTGATAGCCAAGTGCCCACATCGGCGGCAGTTCCATTCTTCCGGTTAATTTTGTGTAATCGGAAATAACGCGTTTAAATTCAGGTCCATAAATAAAATAATAATCCATCTCGCCGTTATCTGCTCCGAACCAATAGAAACGGTTATTACTTGCACCCATATTGAAATATGATTTATAAGTATTGTCGAAAAAGATTCCGTAAGCTTTGTGATCGCGGAGCCCCATAAAGAAAGGAATTGAAACGTAGATAGGTTCTTGTCTTCCGGTATATCCGTAATAATCAGTATTCCACATTGTATATTGTTCGCCGTTTTTAATTAGGCTTTCATTTGCTTTTTCACCTAGTCCAAAAAATCTTTCATCGGTGAAAAGTTTTTTATGACAACGAACTTCACCATTATCGAAAGAAACACCAAAACTTTCTTCATCAGCATTTAGTAAATTCATTTGTTTATCATAGATGGAGATGCGGCACGGGTTTTTTTGAATATGAATTATTAATTCATTTGTGGTAAGAACAAATTTTTCCTTTTCTTCTTTGAACTCGAATTTTGATTTTTCAGGTATTTGGTAAACAACAGCATAAGAAGGTGATTTAGAAAATTCCTTCCGGTTTGTGTAACGGAACCGTATAATATTTTGATCTAGGATGTAAATATTTAAAAGACAATTGCTCAGTTGGAATTCAACACGGTTCGATTCAATTTTCGCAGTGTTGACGTTTCCGGCAAATTGAAATTGGCTCTGTGAATAATTTGTAATGGTCATAACTAATAAGATAATTGTTATTAATTTTTTCATATTAATTCTCTAAGAATATTTGAAGTGCAATGCAAAATAGGAATTGTGGAATAAAATAGAAATGCGTGTTACTATTTAAGCAGAATCATTTTTTTTGTATCAAAGAATAGATCTGTCTCTAAAGTGTAAAAATAGATTCCGCTGGATAAACTATATTTTTTAGCATCAAATTTTAATTCGTAAGTTCCTTTTAATTTTATCTGATCAAGTAAACTGGCAATATAGTTCCCTAAGGCATCATAAAGTTTAATACGAGCAGTACCATCTTTTGAAAGACTATAACGTATTAATGTTCCCTGATTAAAAGGATTGGGATAGTTTTGATCTAATGTATAACTAGAAGGATAAAGATCAATATTTTCCTGATATTTTATTTCCGACACAGTCTTTAGAATCCAATTATTCGGATCAAACTGAATAGCAGATGGTTTTCCATCAACAATTAGATCTATAATTTGCACTTGATCATTATTAGTGATTGTTTTATTAACAACACCTTTTGAAGTGGTAATTGCAATTTGTATCGGCATTATATAAAAACTTGGATTACTATTCACACTTTGGGTTATCTTCAAAGAGACTTTGTAATTTTCATTCACACCTTGTTTGTAGCTCCATACTACAGAATAGACAGGAAAATTAACGCCATAAATCCATTCATTAAAAAAGTATTGTAAATTCATTCCGCTCACACGCTCGGCAATTCGTTGGAAATCTTCTGTTGTAGCAACGTTGTATGAGAGACCCGGTTCAATCAGATATTCTTTAAGGATTTGGAAAAATTTATCATCACCGACAATTCCGCGAAGCATATGAAGAACCATAGCACCTTTTTTATATGATCTTGCAGAATTAAAAATTTCGTTTTCACTCAAGATGTTCTGAACATAAATTGATCCGACAGCTTTTTTAGCGCCGTTGTTCGAATTATTCATCAAATTATCTACATAAGATTTAAAATCCTCAGTGCCGTATTTAGCTTCTCTATAAATGCATTCACAGTAAGATGCAAACCCTTCATTCAACCAGATGTTCTGCCAATCTTTGCAAGTAACTTTATCGCCAAACCATTGATGACCCAGTTCATGAGCAATAGTATTTTCAGAATTCATAGCTCCACCGCCCATTGAAGTTACAGTTTGGTGTTCCATCCCTCCGCCCCAAGAAAATTCCGCATGTCCGTATTTTTCTTTTAAGTAAGGATAAGGTCCGAATCTTTCCGAATAAATCCGCAGCATGTCTATGGTTTTAGCAACAGCCGTTCTTCTTGTGTTATCTAATTTTTCCGGATAACAATAATGTATCACTGAAAGAAATTTTCCGGGTTGGTATTCAAACTGATCAACGATTGTTTGGTAGTTTGTCATTGCTATAGAGATCAAGTAATTAGCAATTGGATAATGATTCTTCCATTTATAAGTTCTTGTTCCGTCTGGATTATCAACTGTGGATTCCAATGAACCGTTTGAAACTGACACAAAAAATTTATCAGCTGTAATCCAAACATCTGATGAATCTACCTTATCTGCAGGAGTATCTTTACTCGGCCACCAATCTCTTGCACCGTATGGTTCGCTTAGAGAAGCAACAACTACTTTATTACTAAGGTTTTTATCTACAAATAAAAATGATGCGTTACTGATTGATCCCGTTCCGCTTGTTGGAATTCCTGAGTAAGTTATGTCCACACCAAATTCTTCACCTAAAGAATATTGCTTGTTAAGAGTTATGGATAACTGATTATTAGATTGTGAAAAGTTAAGTGAATTTCCATTTAGTTTTACTGAACTTACAATCAGAGCATTCACTAAATCTAAATAAAATGTTGTAAGATTCTGAGTGGCAGCTTTTGCTTTAACCGTTACAATTCCACTTAATGAATTAGGATTTATGTAAACCCGTAAATCAAGTTTGTAATATGTTACATCAATGTTACTATCACCGGGGTACTGTACAGAAGAGAGTTTACTTAATCTCGAAAACGATTTGATCTTACCTTCAGAACAATAATCGCCTCCATCTTGAGCGTGCGATATTATGCTAACCAGAAATAATATTAAGAAAAAAACAAAGTACTTTTTCATATAAACTTCATATTTTATTTTAAAGATATCCAACTAATCATTCAAGAAAAAGAGATTTATTGTTACATTTTTTACTAATAAACGTATTCTTTTAATTTTATGTAAGTGCCGTTAATTTATTATCTTGCTATTAAAGTCTAATTGGACACTTCAATAATATTTAAAAGATAATTTATACTTCAAAAATTTTAAGGAAATCTCATGAGCAGACATTCAAAAATATTTATCGGATTGATTTTTGGTGCGGCAGCCGGTGTATTATGCAACGTTTTTTTTGCTGCGGCTCCTTTTTTGAGTATTGTTCAAATTTACATAAGCGATCCGTTAGGAAAAATATTTTTAAACCTTCTTATCATGATGGTTATTCCTTTAGTCTTTGCCAGCCTTTCCTTAGGTGTTGCACAAATTGGTGATCTTAAAAAACTTGGGCGTATAGGATTTAAAACAATAAGTTATTTTTTACTTGTAACAACTCTTGCAGTTTCAATAGGATTAGTATTAGTAAATTTAATTCGTCCCGGAGATTATTTACCTGCAGAAACAAAAACTCAATTATTATCAACTTATAAAGAACAAGCTACACAAATTAAGGATGCAACAGAAAAAACTGAGTTTGGTATTCAAACTCTTGTAAATATTATTCCCCGAAATCCATTTTCTGCAATTGCAAAACCAAATCCTGATATGCTTGCGTTAATTTTTATTTCTCTAATAGTCGGTATTGCTCTAACCGTAATTGATAAAAAGAAGGCAGAACCTTTGATTCGATTGTTAGAAGGGATTAATGATATAACTGTAGTTGTGATTAACCTTGCTATGAAGTTAGCACCATTTGGCGTAGCTGCGCTAATTTTCAGTGTTACCTCTCGATTCGGATTTGACCTGCTAGTTGCATTAAGTATGTACATTATTACTGTGTTATTAGGATTAGCACTTCATCAATTTGGTGTTTTCCCAATTCTTGTTAAAATATTTGCACGATATAATCCTTTACTATTTTTCCGAAAAGTTCAGACTGTTATGTTAACTGCTTTTTCAACAAGCTCAAGTAATGCAACATTACCTACAACCATTTCTGTTTCTCAAAATAATCTTGGCATTCCTTCTCACATTACCGGTTTTGTATTACCGTTAGGTGCAACGATGAATATGAATGGTACTGCATTATTTGAAGGTGTAACGGTTCTTTTTTTAGCTCAAGTTTTTGGAATTCATTTATCACTTGGTGTACAATTAATCGTGGTCATTATGAGTGTTTTAACTGCAGTTGGTTCAGCAGGTGTGCCTTCAGGCTCAATACCACTTTTAGTTATTGTTCTTGTGATGGTTAATATTCCGCCGGAAGGAATTGCAATAATTCTTGGAGCGGACCGGCTTCTAGATATGTGTAGAACAGTCTTAAATGTTACAGGTGATATTACGTGTGCAGCTTATATTGCTAAGTCTGAAGGGTTTGAATTGAAACAATAAATTGTAATTAAATTTATTTTTTTAACTCACACAACTCAATTAAAACCCCGTTTGCAGATTTAGGATGGATGAAGGCAATATTTAATCCTTCCGCACCTTTGTGGGGTACTTTGTCTATCGATTGAATTCCGTTTGAATCTAATTCTTTAAGTGCTTCATTAAGATTATTTACAGAATAAGCTATATGATGAATGCCTTCGCCTTTTTTTTCTATAAATTTTGTAATTGGTCCGTCAGGTTCCGTTGACTCAAGCAGTTCAATCTTTGTTTCTCCAATCTTGAAAAAAGCTGTTCTGACTTTTTGATCTTTCACTACTTCGATCGAGTAACATTTCAATCCAAGAACAGTTTCATAAAATTTAATTGATTCATTTAAATTCTTAACTGCAATTCCAATATGTTCAATGTGTTTTAATTCCATTTTAATCTCCTATGACCTCCCCCTGTGTCCCCCTCCTTAGTTAAGGAGGGGGAATAAAAGGGGGTGGTTGACCCAATATTAAATTACCACGTGTTCTTTGTACTCACCAAAAACATCGCGCATTGTGTTACAGATTTCTCCAATGCTTGCATAAACTTTTACTGTATCAAGAATAAACGGCATAAGGTTAGTATCGCTTTGTGCAGCTGTTTTCAAAGCTGCAAGTTTTTCTTTTACAATTGTATTGTTTCTTTGTGAACGGATCTTAGTTAAGGAATCAATTTGATCGCGCTGAACTTTTTCATTGATCTTTAATAGTTCAGTGTGATTTTCTTCCAGCTCCTGATATTTATTAACACCGACAACAATTCTTTCATTGTGTTCCAATTCTTGATTAAACCGATAAGCGGATTTTTGTATTTCTGTTTGAACATAACCCTCTTCGATCGCTGAAATCATTCCACCTAAAGCATCAATCTTGCTTATATATTCTTCAGCATCTTTTTCAATTTGATCTGTTAATGATTCTACATAATATGAACCGGCAAGCGGATCAACTGTGTTTGTCACTCCGCTTTCATGAGCAACAATTTGCTGAGTACGTAATGCGATCTTAACTGATTCTTGATTAGGCAGTGCAAGGGCTTCATCGCGCGAATTAGTATGTAGACTTTGTGTTCCTCCGAGAACAGCAGCAAGTGTTTGAGTTGTAACGCGGACGATATTATTATCAACTTGCTGAGCTGTAAGTGTTGAACCTGCAGTTTGTGTATGGAAGCGTAACATTTGTGATTTGTCTTTTTTAGCTCCAAACCTGTCTTTCATAATTTTAGCCCATAAACGACGGGCGGCACGATACTTTGCTACTTCTTCAAGCAAATCGTTGTGTGCATTAAAAAAGAAAGAGAGTTGTCCCGCAAAATCATCTACATCTAAACCCGCTTTTATTGCAGCTTCGACATAAGCGATTCCGTCTGCAAGAGTGAATCCCACTTCTTGAGCGGCAGTAGAACCAGCTTCGCGAATGTGATAACCTGAGATTGATATTGTATTCCACTTTGGAATTTCTTTTGAACAAAATTCAAAAATGTTTGTAATTAGCCGCATAGAATGTTTTGGTGGAAAAATATATGTACCGCGAGCGAAATATTCTTTTAGGATATCATTCTGAATTGTACCGCTGATTTTATTCCTTGCAACACCTTGTCTTTCCGCCACAGCTATATACATTGCCAGAAGAACAGAAGCCGGCGCATTAATTGTCATTGATGTTGAAACTTTATTAAGAGGAATTTTATCGAACAAAATTTCCATATCAGCAAGCGTATCTATTGCAACGCCAACTTTACCGACTTCGCCAAGTGCCATCGGATCATCGCTGTCATAACCAATTTGTGTCGGAAGATCGAATGCAACTGATAAACCGCTCTGCCCTTGAGAAAGTAAATAACGGTATCTCTCATTTGATTCCTTTGCAGTTCCGAATCCGGCATATTGTCTCATTGTCCAGAATCTTCCGCGGTACATAGATGGTTGAACACCTCTTGTAAATGGATATTGTCCGGGGAATCCTAATTTTTCATTATAATTTTCTAATTCATTTTCACTTGGAATATAAAGCGGTTTGACCGGCGTAAATGATTGTGTGGTAAATTCTTTCTGTTGTTCTGGTGTGAGGGAAATTGTTTTTTTATAAATGTTTTCTTCCCAATTCTTGAAAGCTGTTTGTATTTTCTTTCTTAATTCATCGGTTTCATTCATAGAAATGCCTGCTAAAAGATTTCTTTTTTGTATTAGAATATAAGATTAATTAAGAAAATATAGTCATCGCAGACTTGACAAACTTTGATCAATAATCTATTTTTACGCACCAAATTTAGACATTAAAATTCCGCGGTAGCTCAATGGTAGAGCATGCGGCTGTTAACCGCAGGGTTGCAAGTTCGAGCCTTGCCCGCGGAGCAAAAAACCTCAGTTTCAAGCTGAGGTTTTTTTATTTTTCTCCATCAATTATTTTAAGGTAAAGTGGAAAACAATGTTAACCCGGTAATTCTGTCTGCTCTTGAGCTTGAAGTTCATTATGGTGAACAGATAGTTCTAGATAAAGCTTCGCTAAGTGTACACGAAGGTGACCGCATTGGATTAGTAGGAAGAAACGGAGCGGGGAAGTCTACATTTCTAAAAGTTATATCAGGAACTATAGTTCCCGATACCGGTAAAATTGCTAAGAAGAAAGATCTCGTGATTGGATTTCTCTCACAAGAATTTACTCTTGATGAGACGAAAAAAGTTCATGATAATATTTTAGATGGCGCTGTACGTATTATAGAACTAATACACGAGTATGAAAATCTATCGCATGATTCATTGCGGGGACATATCCTTGAAGAAAAAATCTCACAACTCGATGGCTGGAAGTTAGAACGAAAAATTGATCTGCTCATTAATTCATTACACGCGCCAGAACCTGAAAGAGTTGTCGCAACTTTATCCGGTGGAGAAAAAAGACGTGTTGCTTTATGCCGCGCTTTAATTTCTCAACCTGACTTACTTATTCTTGATGAGCCGACCAACCATCTTGATACCGACTCAATTGAATGGATCGAAGATTTTCTTTCACACTACAAAGGCACATGTATTTTTGTAACACACGACCGTTACTTTCTAGATAGCATTGCAAACAGAATTGTTGAACTTTCCTCAGGAGTCTTTTTTTCACATCAAGGAAATTATACTGACTACCTGATTAATAAGGCTGAAAGACAAACAGTAAAAGAAATTGAAGAACAGAAAAGACAAAATTTCTTACGACGTGAGCTTGAATGGGTTAAACGCGGTCCTCGTGCAAGAAGAACAAAAGCAAAAAGCCGACTTGATAATTTTTACGAAGTTGCTTCACAGCAGAATACAGAAGTGGAACTTGACGTTGAACTAATTATTCCTCCAATAGAGAAACTAGGAAATAAGGTTTTAGAATTAAAAAATACTGGCATTAAGTTGGGCGGAAATATTTTATTCAATGGATTGAGTTTTATTTTTGAACCCAGAAGAAAATTAGGCATTATCGGAAAAAATGGGATTGGAAAAACAACCCTGCTTAAAATTATTTTAGGAATTCTTCAACCCACATTTGGTAAAAGAGAGATTGGTGAAAGAACAGAATTTAATTACGTTGATCAAGCGAGGTTATTATTAAATGACGATGATACTGTAATTGAAGCGATAGGTGAGGGGAGTGAAACACTTAAGTTTGGTAAGACGGAAATAAGTGTATGGACATATCTTAGGCGGTTTCTTTTTTCTGATGATAGGATCAACACAAAAGTTGGAAGACTTTCCGGAGGAGAAAAAAGCCGGCTTACACTTGCAAGGATTTTAAAAAACGGCGGCAATTTTCTACTTCTTGATGAACCTACTAATGATCTTGATCTTCCTACTTTACGTATTCTGGAAGAAGCACTTATTTCGTTTGAAGGCTGTGTAGTTGTTGTTAGTCATGATAGGTATTTTCTAAATCGTGTTTGTAATGGGATTCTGGCTTTTGAAGGGAACGGAGAAACTTATTTCAGCGAGGGTGATTATGATTACTATATCGAGAAAAGAAAAACACGCATTAAGAATAATTTTACCACGGAAGTAAAAGAAAAAAAAGTTGATCCACGTGTAAAACCAAAAACAAAAAAGTTAACATGGAAAGAATCTAAAGAGTTAGAAACTATTGAAGAAGAAATCATAAATACTGAAAATGAAATTGAAAAAATTGAAAGGATATTCTCTTCGCCTGATTTTTATGATAAGTTTGCAACTCAAACAAACGAACTCAATTCACAGCTGGTACAAGCAAAATCAAAAATTAAAAATTTGTTTGATCGGTGGGAAGAACTTGAAAAAATTAACAACAGTTAATTAATTCTTACGATAATTTATTTCTTATCATCCTCAGGCTTCAGTTCCTTCACATTCGGCGGATTCCATCCGACAACCGAACCGGATTTGATAACAGAAAAATATGGCGATAGTGTTGTTCCCGGAAGTATTCTAACATTATCTTCAATTTGAATCGGTCCCATACCTGTTCCCGCGCCCAATTTGCAATTATTACCAATCTCAATTAATCCGTACCGAAATTTACCCGCACCTTCGTAAGCATGCACTGTTAATTGAGTATAAGCGCCAAGTAGAGTGTTGTCGCCTATAAAAATTAATTCAGGTCGAAAGTGATCTAACCAAGTCATCTGCATAATTTCCGCACCTTTTCCGATGTGTGCACCCATCCATTTATAAAATTTATTTTTTATTGGAGTACCTTTTAATAAAAAGGAAATCGCTACTTGAAATGTTAAAAGTGTTCTCCGGCCAAAAGGAAGGTTTAGTGAACGCCAATGAATTGCGTTAGGCTCTTCGGGAGAACCTAATCCCGAAAAGGTGTAGTGTCTTCGAATAGGAGTAAAAAATTTTTCTAAGTTAATTCTACCTTCATTTGTTTTGGGATTTAGTGTTAGAACGTCTGTTCCTTTCCCGCCCGAAGTGACACTAATATAAATAGATCGGTTTTTTTTACTTCCAAGTTTGATTGAGCGTTCAATAATTTCTGTAGTTACTAACTTAATTACTTCTTCGGGAGATTTATTCCGATATTTCTTCATTTCAACTCTCTATGAAAATTATCTAAATATAAAAAACGAATTATTCTATTCGCAGTCAAGAAACAAAGTTGGAATAAAAAGAAAGAGGCAGATTTTTAAGTCTGCCTCTTTTGAAAATCACTGGATAGTTATTTGTTAAGTTCTGAAAAAGACTATTTTATTTTCTTAACGTTAGCTGCTCCCGGACCCTTTGGCCCATCGACAATTTCAAACTCTACTTTATCGCCCT
>JAHEZQ010000017.1 GCA_023250955.1 Melioribacter sp.
TCAAAAATCATAAAAATGGTTCGATGAATCCGAATGCACAATTCCGTTCTTCGGTAACGCTTGAGCAAGTTATGAAAGCAACTATGGTCGCTGATCCGCTTAGATTACTTGATTGCTCACCTGTAAGCGATGGCGGTGCAGCAGTGATTGTTTGTTCTGTTGATTATGCGAAGAAATTGAAACGACCTTACATAAAAGTTATTTCTTCTGTACAAACATCGGATACAATTGCACTCCACAGCAGAGAAAGTTTAACTTCTTTGAAATGTGTTTCTGTTGCCGCAGAGAAAGCATACAAACAATCCGGACTAAAACCATCCGATATTAATTTTGCCGAAGTACACGATTGTTTTACAATCGCAGAAATAGTTGTAACAGAAGATTTAGGATTTTTTGAAAAAGGCAAAGGCGGTGCTGGCGCTGAAAACGGATCAACGTCAATCGGCGGAAAAATTCCAATCAATACAAGCGGGGGATTAAAATCAAAAGGACATCCGGTTGGTGCGACCGGAGTGGCACAGATCATAGAATGTTATGAACAATTAACCGGAAATGCCGGTGAACGCCAGGTTAAAAATGCAAAGTACGGCTTAACTCAAAACATGGGCGGTTCCGGTGCAAGTTGCGTAATTCACATATTGGAGGCAGTATGATCAGTCCAAGATATCATCGTGAAGTTCCTCAGCGTTACCGTCTTGAAGCGGGTAAATGCAAACAGTGCGGAAACATTTCTTTTCCGCCAAGATTGATTTGCCCGAAATGTAAATCGAAAACTTTTGAGACAGTGAAGTTGAGCAGAGAAGGAAAAATTTTAACGTTCACAATAATTCGTGTTGGACCGGATAAATTTTCTAAAGAAACTCCTTATGTAGTAGCGATAATTGAATTGAATGATGGAGTTCGTCTCACCACTCAAGTAGCAGATTGTGATGTTGATAAAGTTGAGATTGGTAATAAAGTAAAATTAGTCTTCCGCAAAATACAGGACGAAGGGAAATCGGGTTTGCATTGTTATGGTTACAAGGCGGTTTAGTATAATGTTTTACATATAAATCTTTGCGTTCTTTGCGAGTCTTTACTTTGCGTCCTCTGCGTTAAAGCTTTAAACGCAAAGGACGCTGAGAAGACGCATAGTTCGCGGAGAAATCAGCACTTCATTTTTATTCCATCACTTCCTTCCTTATCTTTGCACAGAAAATTTGGAGAATGTTTGAAAGACAAAATTCGTATCGCATCCGGATCCGGTTTCTGGGGCGATCTTCAATCAATTCCGTTACAACAAGTAACCAAAGGTCCAATAGATTATTTGATGATGGATTTTCTTGCCGAGGTAACGATGTCCATCATGCAGAAACAGAAGAAGAGAAATCCGGCTGCGGGGTACGCAAAAGATTTAGTTCATATTATGAAAGATTTACTTCCTCACATTACAGAGAAAAATATAAAAGTAATTACCAACGGCGGCGGCGCTAACCCGATGGGCTGTGTTGAAGAAATTGTAAAGTGCGCACACAAACAAGGAATCAAAGGTCTAAAAATCGGCGTTGTTACCGGCGATGATATTTTAGATTCACTCGATGATTTATTGAAACACGGTGCTGGTTTGGATAACATGGAATCCGGTCAACATATAAAAGATGTAAAGGAAAAATTAATCAGTGCTAATGTTTATTTTGGTGCGAGACCGATCGTTGAAGCTCTTAAAAAAGGCGCGCAAATAGTTATCACCGGAAGAACTACGGACACGTCACTTACTTATGCACCGATGATTCACGAATTCAAATGGGCGTGGGATGATTGGGATAAACTTGCTGCGGGAGTAATTGCAGGACATATTCTTGAATGCGGCGGACAAGCAAGCGGTGGGAATTTTTTAAGCGATTGGAGATCTGTTCCGGATCTCGCGCATATTGGTTTCCCAATTGCAGAAGCATATCCAAATGGCGAATTTGTAATTACGAAACATCAGAACACAGGGGGAATGGTTTCTGTGGAAACTGTAAGCGAGCAATTGATGTATGAAATCGGCGACCCGACAAGTTATATTACTCCGGAATGTGTTGCGGATTTTACTTCGATAAAGTTAGAGCAATTGGAAAAAGATAGAGTTAGAGTTTATGGGATTAAAGGAAAGCCCGCGACAGATTTATTTAAAGTTTCCATGGCTTATAATGATGGTTATACAACAATAGGTAGTTTAACATACAGTTGGCCGGATGCGTTGGAAAAAGCTCAGAAGGCAGATGAAATTCTCCGCACGCGTCTTTCTGATTTGGGTTTGAAGTTCTATGAAGTTAGAACCGAGTTTCTCGGTGTAAATGCTTGTCACGGACCATTGGCATCAAAACAAAATGAAATCAATGAAGTAGTTCTGCGGGTTGGAGTTCGGAGTATTCACCATCATGATGTTGAAGCATTTGCAAAAGAGATTGCGCCGTTAATCTTAACCGGTCCGCCAAGTGTTACTGGATTTGCGGGCGGTCGTCCTAAACCCAATGAAGTGATTGCTTACTGGCCTGCTCTAATGCCTAAAAAACTTGTTCATCCAAAAGTTGAGATTATACAAACTTAGTTTTTAAAAAAAAGCTTAAACGCAAAGAGCGCAAAGAATGCGCAGAGGGGGCAGAGAAAATGCATGAGAATGAATTATCTGAAATCATTATTGGCTGTGCAATAAGAGTCCACAAATCGTTAGGTCCTGGTTTATTAGAATCAGCTTATGAAGAATGTTTGTTTTACGAATTGCAGAAAACCGGTTTACAAGTTGTTAAACAAAAAGCTTTGCCTTTAGTTTATGAAGAAGTAAAATTGGATTGCGGATACCGGGTTGATCTTTTAGTTGAGAATAAAGTAATTGTTGAAATAAAATCTGTTGAAGCTTTGAATGATATTTTTCTTGCTCAAGTTCTTACATATTTAAGATTATCAAATTGTAAATTAGGTTTGTTGATAAATTTCAATGTGAATAAGTTAAAAGAAGGAATTAGGCGAGTAGTCAATAATTTATAACTCTGCGTTCTTTGCGGAAATCTTTGCGATCTCTGCGGTAAAGCCTTAAACGCTGAGAACGCCGAGAAGTCGCAGAGAAAACGCTAAGGGAAGAAAAATGAAAATAAAATTAATAGATATTGCCCACGGTCGCAGCGGTGATAAAGGCGATGCCGCAAATGTTGGAATCATCGCATACGACGATAAAGGTTTTGAGATAATTAAAAAACATCTAACAACCGAACGAGTGAAAAAACATTTCGAAGGAATCTGTCTTGGCAAAGTTGAGCGTTTCGAAATGCCAAACATTAGGGCTCTGAATTTTTTGTTACATAACACTCTTGGCGGTGGCGGAACTGTTTCGTTAAAACATGATGCTCAGGGAAAAACTCTTGCCGCGGCATTGTTAAGAATGGAAATAGAAATTTAATTTATAAGGAAGGAATAGAAAATGTTCGAAGATCAATTAAAAAGATTAAACGGCTACGCACAGAAGATCGAAAATTTACGGGGTTATCTTTAAGTTAGCTGATAAAGAAAAACAAATCGAAGAAATCCGAAAACAATCCGAAGCATCCGGATTCTGGAACGATCAGAAAAACGCACAATCAGTTTTCCAAAAATCAAAATCTCTTCAAATCTGGATAGATGCATGGAATAAAATTGATGCTCAACAAAAAAATCTTAGAGAGTTCATTGAACTCGCCGAAGCTGAACAAGATGAAAAGTTAGGACGTGAAATTGATGCCGAGCTTGATATTCTTGAAAAATCTTATTCCGATATAGAACTTAAAAGTATGCTAAGCGGAAAGGATGACGATAAGAATTGTATTATGACAATTCACTCCGGTGCAGGCGGAACGGAATCGCAAGATTGGGCACAGATGTTAATGAGAATGTATTTGCGCTGGGGCGAGCAGAACGGTTACAAAATGAATTTAGTTGATTGGCTTGATGGTGATGGTGCAGGAATAAAAAGTGCAACCATCGAAGTTGAAGGCGAATTTGCTTTCGGATATTTAAAAGCAGAGAATGGTGTTCATCGTCTCGTACGTATTTCACCATTCGATTCCAACAAACGCAGACATACTTCATTTGCGTCAGTGTTTGTTATCCCGGAAGTTGATGATACGATTGAGATCGATATCAATCCCGCTGATTTAAGAATTGATACTTTCCGTTCCGGTGGAAAAGGTGGGCAGAATGTGAACAAAGTTGAAACTGCAGTACGCATTACTCATATTCCAACTGGAGTAGTGGCTGCATGCCAGACGGAACGCTCTCAGCTTCAAAACAAAACCAATGCTTTCAAAATGCTTCGATCACGTCTGTATCAAATTGAAGTAGAAAAGCAAACTGCTGCAGCTGATGAAATAGAAAAAACAAAAATGAAAATAGAATGGGGAAGTCAAATCCGTTCTTATGTTTTTCATCCTTATAATATGGTTAAAGATCACAGAACCAATCATGAGACGTCGGACACTCAGGGTGTTATGAATGGAGAAATAAATAATTTCATTAAAGAATATCTTTTAAAATTTACTCAGAACTAAAAATGAAATTTCATACAGAATATCTTTGGTTTAATACTTCGAAGAAAAGAGAATACATAAACATCACGGGTGAGGTAGAAAAGGCATTAAAGAAAAGCGGCATCCATGAAGGTATGATCTTGGTTTCTGCGATGCATATTACAGCAGGAGTTTATGTGAACGATGCCGAGAGCGGGTTGATTCAAGATATTGATGAGTGGTTAGAAAAACTTGCACCATTTAAATCGGATTACCGTCATCATAGAACCGGTGAAGAAAACGGTGATGCGCATTTGAAAAGTATGCTTGTTCATCACGAAGTAATTATTCCAGTAACAAACGGTAAACTTGATTTCGGTCCATGGCAGCAAGTTTATTATGCCGAGTTTGACGGACAAAGAAGAAAAAGAGTTTTAATAAAAGTTATGGGTGAATAACTAAAGTTTGATTTAAAAATGGGAAATAAAAAAACAGACTTTTTCGATCGCGTTTATAAAATTGTTGCAAAGATTCCCAAAGGAAAAGTAACGACTTACGGTGCAATTGCAGAAGTGTGCGGGATTAGATCATCAGCAAGAACCGTCGGTTGGGCGTTGAATGGTGCAACACAATCCGGATTACCTTGCCATAGAGTTGTAAATCGTTTAGGTGCTCTTACAGGTAAAGTACATTTTGGAGATATTCACTTAATGGAAGAACTCCTTCGAAGTGAAGGAGTTGAGTTTGATGAAAAAGGTTATGTTATTATGAAAAAATATTTTTGGCAACCGAAAAAACTTACGAAGAGTAGAAAGAAAAAAAATTAATATCTGTTTACAGTCAAAGAAGAAACCCCAGCCTTAACATCTATAATAATTCTTTTGTCACTATCCGAAAAATTTTCAGTTATGTAATGACCCTTTCCTTTACTGTTAAAGCCATGCACATTCTTTGACGATAATGCCATATCAGTTTGAATTTCACATCCAATATTTGTTGGAACATCTATCGTGATATTAGCAGCTCCCATTTCTACATTTACGTTTGTTATTTCTGATTTGTCGCTTAGTTTCACATATGTGCTTGTGGCACCGGAATGAAGTTCGAGATTTTTAATCTTAAATTTTGATAAATCAAGATTAGCTTTTGATGCACCGTAGTTCAATCTTATATCCCAAATAGGATTTTCATTTAGATTTACCTTTAAATAATTTCTAAACTTTCCACCAAAGAAGTTAAAATTTCTCTTGTGAAGATTGAATCGTACGTTAGCATTTTCTTCATCTTTCCAAGTTTCAAAATCGTATTCAGCAATATTTCCTTTCGTTTTTCCTTCAACTAGTTTGTCGGTAGTTTCTCCGAGAATAAATGTACCTGCACCGGAATTAATTTCTAAGTCGGCAGTTTTAATAGCAGAATCATAATCCTCACTATAGAATTCGGTATAGTTACCGTCGTGATCTGAAAAATCAATATCGCAAACACTGTTATAAATAAATCCAAAGATCAGCATTGCTAAGAAGACTCCGAATACCGCACTAATTACAGGACGAACAAGCGAATTTTTAAAAATTACTAACGCTCCCCAAAAAACAAAGATAAATGGCCATACATTGTAAACGAAATCAAATGATGTATAAAGTATATCATACTTTGTCAAAAGGAAAAGAGCGCCGAGAGTTAAAAGAAAAAATCCCCAAAATAATTGTCCACTTTTCATTTTTATCTCTCCATTACTTTTTCAATGAGTTCCAAATTAATGATCCTCCAATGAGAACAAAAGCGATTGGAAGAACATCTCTTAAATCAAATGATGGTATAATATGGTCTGCAAAAAAGATTAATCCGATAACAATTAAAATTATACCTAAAACAATTCTTCCGGAGCTTTGTTTTTGCGGAAGAGGTTGGGTCCCGTCAAAATTTATAGAATCTGTTTGAGAAGATTGTTCACCAGTAGTTTGATCATCAATATTTACTTTATAAGCGACCTCAAAAGGTTCTTCCGGTACTACAATCCAAAGAATGATATAAAGAAGAATACCAAACCCATGAAGGATTGTGACAACAACAAATAGAACTCTGACAAGTATTGGATCTAAATTAAAATACTGTGCAAGACCTCCGGCTATACCCCCAAAAACCCTCACACGCCGTGAACGGTATAACTTGTCTTTCATGGCATCACCTTTTATTGTTTTCAATACTTAAGACGCACCTCAAATCAAAAGGTTTGTAAATTTATTTAAAACAAAATAGAGCTTCCGATTTGAAAATACTATGCTTCTTACTAACTTTGTTCAAAAGATAAAATGATTTTATATCAATGAAAATAGCTGTCTGTCAATCAAATCCGATAATTGGTGATCTTAAAGGTAATTCACAGAAAATTCTTTACAGATATAAGCAAGCTGTTTCCGATGGAGCCGATCTCGTAATCTTTCCCGAACTATTTTTATGCGGTTACCCGCCTCTTGATCTCGTAGAAAAAAAAGAATTTAGAATAGCCGTTAAAAAAGCTGCATATGAAATTGCACATCAAACCAAAAAAGTCGGATTGATATTTGGAACGATCACGGAAGATTATGAAGATAAAGTTGGAACCGGAGTTTACAATTCCGCTGCACTTTGCTATGATGGAAAAATTCAATTTGTACAGAACAAAACTTTAATTCCAAATTATGATGTCTTTGATGAAGTAAGATATTTTGAATCTGCTAAAGATGTTTTTGTTCATGAGTTTATGGGAGAAAAATTAGGCATTTCAGTCTGTGAAGATATTTGGAATGATGAAGATTATTGGAAACATCGCCGCTACACAACCGACCCGGTACAAAAACTTGTTGATGATGGCGCAACTTTATTGATAAACATTTCCGCGAGTCCGTATGCATATGGTAAACGGAAAGAAAAATTTAATATGTTGTCGGTTCTAACTAAAACAGATAAACTCCCGTTAGTTTATGTTTGCTGTGTTGGTGCACAAACAGAATTGATCTTCGATGGCGGAAGTATGTGTTTGAATTCCACCGGTAAACTTCAAATGCTGGGTAAAACTTTTGAAGAGGATTATTTCATTTTTGATACTAAAAAAAGCTATCCGGAAATAAATGAAGTCGAAACTTCATTTGAAGAAGAAGTGTTTAAAGCATTAGTACTTGGATTGAAAGATTATGCAGTCAAAACCGGATTCAAAAAAGCTATTGTAGGCTTAAGCGGTGGAATTGATTCAGCGATTGTAACTTATATTGCAGTCAAAGCATTTGGCGCACAAAATGTTCACGTTGTAATGATGCCATCCAAATATTCTAGTGAGGGGAGTGTAACTGATTCGGAAAAACTTGTTGAGAAGCTCGGTATATCATCAGAAAATATTTCAATCCAACCTGTAGTAGATAAAGCACTCGAGATGTTGAAAGAAACATTCAAAGGAAAGGATGAAGATGTTACTGAAGAAAATCTTCAGTCGCGCATTCGCGGCATTTATTTGATGGCCCTTTCGAATAAACATGGTTATCTGCTTTGTACAACCGGCAACAAATCAGAAATTGCAACCGGTTATGCAACTCTTTATGGTGATATGTGCGGTGCAGTATCAGTGATTGGTGATGTGTATAAAACTCAGATTTACAAAATTGTCGATTACATAAATCGGGACGAAGAAATAATACCGAATGAAATAATTAAAAAAGTTCCTTCGGCTGAATTGCGTCCTAATCAAACTGATCAGGATTCACTTCCGCCTTATGAACTTCTTGATAAAATCCTAAAGATGTACCTTGAAGAGCAAAAAGAATTTGAAGAGATTTGCAAAACAATCGGCGATGTAAATATTGTAAAAAAAGTTTTGCGGTTAGTTGATATTAATGAGTTCAAACGTAAACAAACAGCACCCGTACTTCGTGTTTCAACAAAAGCTTTTGGTTACGGTAGAAGATTCCCAATCGTACAAGGTTGGAGAAAATGATATATCAATTTACGATTTACGAATTTTGATTTACGATTTTATAATTAAGATGTTGATCAATGTAAATACAATAATACTTGCTTAAAAAATTAAAATGATATTGAGGAAAAATGAATTATAGAAAATTTCTTGGGATAGGATTCCTACTTATTACTCAAATTGTTTATGCGCAGTTTGGACAATCTGATCTAGTAAAGATTAAACTCTCTCAAAGTAATTGGAAAGTTGATGCAGGAAGTCAATTCAAAATTGTTCTTAATGCAAACATAAAAGAATCATGGCACATCAATTCCAACAAACCGAACGATGAATTTCTAATTGCTTCTAAAGTAACCGCCAAAAGTGAAGCAGTTACATTGACAAGCGTAAGCTATCCGCAACCGAAAGAATTAAAACTTGAGTTTTCTGAAAAACCGGTTTCTGTTTATGGCGGAGATATTAAAATCGAATTAACATTCACAGTGAATAAAAATACTGCCTCAGGTAAATATACAATTCCTATAAAACTTAGTTATCAAGCTTGTAACGATCAGACATGTATGCCGCCGACAGAAGTTTCTGAAAAACTGAGTGTGGAAGTTGTTGGTGCTGCGCAAAATGAGAAAAGTAATACGCCAAAGGTGAAAGACGAAACGGGAGATGTGAAAGGTGAAACGTCAAACGTGAAAAGTGATGAATCAGTTGTTAAAGAAAATAAACAAGACAATAATTCAATCGCTTTAACTCTTGAATCAAGCGGATTGTTTTTAAGTTTAATTTTTGTTTTCATTGGCGGACTTGCACTCAATCTAACCCCGTGTGTTTATCCGCTCATCCCAATTACAATCGGATATTTTGGCGGACAGAGTGAAGGTAGAACAAGCAGACTATTTCTACTTGGAATCCTTTATGTGTTAGGAATGGCGCTTACATATTCTGTCATTGGTGTTGTTACCTCATTGAGCGGAGCTGTGTTTGGCACATTAATGCAAAATACTTTTGTCATAATTGGAATAGCAGTGCTCTTTGTTGTATTAGCTTTAAGTCAATTTGGTGTTTATGAATTTAAGTTGCCGGATTCATGGGTTATGAAAGCCGGCGGTGCAAAGGGTGGTGCATTCGGCGCGTTCTTTATGGGATTAACAATGGGTATTGTAGCCGCACCATGTATTGGTCCTTTTGTTCTCGGATTAGTTACTTACGTTGCGGCAAAAGGTGATCCGTTCTATGGTTTCTTAATGTTTTTTGTTATGGCTGTGGGACTTGGATTTCCGTATTTACTTCTTGCATTATTTTCCGGAAAGATTAAGAAACTTCCGCGTGCCGGAGATTGGATGGAAGGTGTAAAACATATTTTTGGTTTCTTACTTCTTAGTATGGCAATTTATTTTGTAGCTCCGCTTTTACCGAAAGAATTAAATAAATATTTACTACCGGTCTTCGGTATTCTATCCGCTCTTTTTCTTCTATTCATTGATAAGATGGCAAATAATGTTAAAGCATTTAGAATCTTCAAAATTGTTTTTTCTTTGATTGTAATAGTTGTTGCAATTTATGCACTTATTCCTTCCAAGAATTTAGAACCGAAATGGCAAAAATTCAATGAAGTTAAATATGAAACATCATTAAAAAATAATGAGAGAATGGTTGTAGATTTTTACGCTGATTGGTGTATACCATGTAAGGAATTAGATGCATTAACTTTTTCTGACCCGAGAGTATTAGAAAAGATGGAAAAATTTACTTCATATAAAGTAGATATGACGAAAACGCTTTCCGATGAGACTGAAGCTTTAAGAACTGAATTTAAGATTATAGGCATGCCGACTGTACTGATAATAAATGCTAAAGGCGAAGAGGTAGAAAGATTGACAGGATTTGTTAATGCAGATGAATTTTTGAAGATATTAAATAAAGTTAATTAGCTATATAAATTGCTTAACGGACTTAGCTTTCATATTTTTGGAGCGCTAAAAATCAAATAACAAATTAAAAAGGAATTGAGCATAACGAATGGCACAAGAAACAGAAAAAGAAATACTAGATCTTAAAGAGGTAACAATTAGATTTGCAGGTGACTCTGGCGATGGTATGCAGTTAACCGGTTCACAGTTTAGCGACACTACTGCATTAATGGGCAATGATCTTGGAACTCTTCCCGATTATCCTGCAGAAATCCGTGCACCTGCCGGAACACTTTACGGTGTTAGCGGTTTCCAAGTGCACTTCAGTTCTCGTAATATTCACACACCAGGTGATACGCCTGACGTTTTAGTTGCGATGAACCCCGCGGCTTTGAGAAAGAACTTAGTTGATTTAAAACGTGATGGCATCATTATCGTTAATACTGATTCATTCGACGCCAAAAATTTGAAGTTGGCTAATTATGATAAAAATCCTTTAGAAGATGATTCGTTAGCTGGATATAAAGTTTATTCTGTTCCAATTACTACTCTTACTTCTACAGCTTTGAAAGATAGCGGCTTGAGTATTAAAGACATCAATCGATGTAAGAACTTTTTTGCCCTTGGTTTGATGTATTGGTTGTACAACAGACCGCTTGAGCCCACATTAAGTTGGTTGAATTCCAAATTCAAAGATAAACCTGAAATTCTTAAAGCGAATGAAACAGTTCTAAAAACCGGATACTACTTTGGAGATACGACCGAAATTTTTGAAAATCGTTATACAGTTGAACCTGCAAAATTGAAGAAAGGAACCTACAGAAATATTTCAGGTAACGAGGCAACTGCATTGGGTTTTGTTGTAGCTTCAATGAAAAGCGGACTACCTTTATTTTTAGGATCTTATCCGATTACACCGGCTACGGATATTCTGCAATATTTAGCCAGTTATAAAAATTTTGGTGTTAAAACATTTCAAGCCGAAGATGAGATTGCCGGAATTACTGCTGCGATAGGTGCTGCATTTAGCGGGTCTCTTGCTATCACTACAACCAGCGGTCCCGGAGTTGCATTAAAGACTGAAGCGATTGGTTTGGGAGTGATGACAGAATTACCTTTAGTCATTATAAACGTTCAACGTGGCGGTCCAAGTACAGGATTACCAACAAAAACAGAACAAGCTGATTTACTTCAAGCTATGTATGGAAGAAATGGTGAAGCCCCAATTCCTGTCTTAGCAGCTGCAACACCAAGCGATTGTTTTTATATGGCTATTGAAGCATCAAGAATTGCAATTAAGTATATGACTCCCGTTATGCTTTTAACTGATGGTTACATTGGAAATGGAACAGAACCTTGGCGTATTCCGCATGCAAATGAAATTGCTGATTTTCCTGTTAAGTTTGTAACTGAAGCAGAAGGATTTGCACCTTACTCAAGAGATAAAAATCTTGCAAGACCATGGGTACGACCTGGAACTCCTGGGTTAGAACATCGGATTGGCGGACTTGAGAAAGCAAACATTACAGGTAATGTAAATTATGATCCTTCCAACCATGATTTTATGGTGAAACTGAGAGAACAAAAAATTCAAAATGTAAAAAATGATATTCCTGATTTAACTGTACAAGGTAATACAGAAGGCGAACTTTTAGTTTTGGGATGGGGCGGAACTTATGGCGCTATTAAAGAAGCTGTTGATAAAGCAACAAGTAAAGGGATAATAGTTTCTCAAGCACATTTGAGATACATTCATCCAATGCCCAAGAACACGAAAGAAGTTCTTAGTAAGTTCAAGAAGATATTGATTCCGGAAATCAATCTTGGTCAGCTTGCTAAAATTATTAGGAGTGAATTTCTGGTTGATGTGTTACAGTATAATCTTGTAAGAGGTTTACCGTTCAGATCCAGCGATATCGAAAATCAGATAGTTGAAATCCTTGGAGGAAAAAATGGCAAATAATATAGATGCAGTTCCTGTAAAATTAACGGCAAAAGATTTTTCATCCGGACAAGATGTTAGATGGTGCCCAGGATGCGGCGATTATTCGATCCTTGCTCAAGTGCAAAGATCATTTCCTGAAATAAATATTCCTAAAGAAAAAATTGTATGGATTTCCGGTATCGGATGTTCAAGCCGTTTTACTTATTACATGAATACATATGGTTTTCATTCTATACACGGAAGAGCTACTGCAATTGCTACAGGTGTAAAAATCGCGCGCGCCGATCTTTCCGTTTGGGTTGCAACCGGCGATGGTGATCTAATGAGTATTGGTGGAAATCATTTCATACACACTTGCAGAAAGAATGTTGATATCAAGATTCTTCTTTTCAATAATGAAATATATGGATTGACTAAAGGTCAATATTCACCAACTTCTGCAAAAGGATTAGTAACGAAAACATCACCTTACGGTAGTGTTGATTATCCTTTCAATCCTCTTAGTCTTGCTCTTGGTGCAGGTGCTTCATTCGTTGCTCGAACTGCAGATACCGAAGCGAAACACATGCAGGAAATGATAAAGCGCGCAGCAGAACATAAGGGTACTGCGTTTGTCGAAATTTTTCAGAACTGTGTGATCTTTAATGATGGAGTTTTTGATCCGATCACAGGAAAAGAGAACAAAGCAAATAACATGCTGATGCTCAAACACGGCGAACCTATGTTGTTCGGGAAAGATAACAAGAAGGGGATTAAACTCGACGGTTTGAAACCGGTTGTTATCAATCTTGAAGACGGAAAGAATTCAATCAATGATGTTTGGGTTCATGACGAAAAAGATACAAGTCATGGAAGAGCATTTATTCTTGCTCATTTGGCTGACGAACCCGGAATGCCTTCCCCGTTTGGCGTTATACGTCAAGAATTTAAACCGACTTATGATGAAGGAGTTGAGAGACAGATAGCTCATGTTACCGAGAAGAAAGGTGCAGGCAGTCTTGAAAAACTTCTCTTCAGCGGAAATACTTGGGAAGTAAATTAGCTTATAGTTTTCAGCTATCTGCTGTCAGCCATCAGCTTTTTTAAAATTGTTCGGGCGAAGTTTTTCTTCGCCCATTTTATTTAACTTAACCAAATTTTTTATGAATGACTTTTCTAAATTGAAAAAGATTATTGAAGGACATAATTCTTTTCTTTTGTCTACGCATGTTAATCCTGATGCCGATGCACTTGGAAGCGAATTAGCATTTTATCTTATTCTAAAAAAACTTGGCAAGGAAGTTAAAGTTGTTAATCACAGCGCTACCCCTTACAATTTAGAATTCCTTGATAAAGAAAAAGTTATTGAAAAGTTCGATGAATCAGTGCACGGGAAAATATTTGACGATGTGGAGGTTTTTGTTCTGCTCGATCTTAATCAAGCTAATAGAATTGTAAAGATGGAAAAAGGATTCCGTTCGTTTAAGGGTGTTAAAGTCTGCATAGATCATCACCTGGATCCGGAAAATGTTTTTGATAATTACTTCGGCAGCGCAGATTACTCAGCAACATCCGAAATTATTTATGATTTTATCGAACAGACAAAAATTGTTGAGATTGATTACGAAATCGCTCTTCAGCTTTATGCCGGAATAATGACCGATACTGGCTCATTCCGTTTTGATAGAACCAATCCTAGAATCCATAGAATTATGGCTGAACTGCTTGAGAAAGGTGTTAATCCTACAACAGTTTATGATAAGATTTACGACCAATTTAAGTTTGCAAGACTAAAACTTTTAGGTGAAGCACTTTCATCTATTGAAATTGATTCAACAAACCGGATCGCAGTTATGTGTATCAAGAAGGAAGCTTTAGCAAGAACCGGCGCAACAGAAGCCGATATTGACGGCTTTGTAAACTATTGCCTAACGATTCAGAATGTTCAGATCGGTATTTTGTTTTATGAGTTAAAGGACGGATTGAAGATCAGTTTCAGATCGAAAGGGGAAATACCCGTTAATAAACTTGCGGTTGAGTTCGGAGGCGGAGGACATACAAATGCTTCCGGTGCAAAGATCTATAATACAACCATAGAAGAGTATAAAGAGAAAGTAATTAAAGCAGCACAACAATATCTATAATTGTTAGAAAGAAGGAATTATGCATTTCAATCTAAAGATCAACCCGGCTAAAGATGAACTAAATTTTAAGAAAGACTCTGCGCTTGTAAAATTCTTTATTGAATCTAAAAAACTAGAAAAAACTTTAGAAAATTTCTTTCTCTCACTGAATTATTCTCTGGGAAAAATCCAGAAGAAAAATTTCCTTGACAAAAAATCAAATGAGCTGACTTATTACAGCCAATCCGGTGAGCCGTCGGTATTATACATAAAGAAAGTTAAGATTGATAAAGATTTCTTTGTAGATTTTTTCAGAAATTATTTTGCCGGACTTGTCCCTTCATTAAAAAAGAAAAACCTAAACTCAGTTCATGTTGTTGTTCCGTCATTCTTCGATTTCAAAGATCATTTTGAAAATGAATCTCAATTATTAAGATCAATGTTAGAAGGAATCCACCTAGGCAACTACACTTTTGATAATTATAAATCTGATAAAGAGAAACCTGCAGAACTTTCTTTCTTCATTCATTATACTGATCAGAAAATATTAGGCAGTACAATTGATCATTCCAATAAGTTGATGGATGCAGTTTACTTCACACGCGATTTGGTTAATGAACCGGCAATAACACTTACCCCTGAAGAATTGGCTAACCGCACAAAGAAAGAACTTACCAAACTAGGTGTAAAGGTTAGTGTATTTGATAAAACCGAATTGAAAAAAAGAAAGATGAATGCAATTCTTGCAGTCGGCGGTGCAAGTGATAAATCACCGTACTTGATTACAATGCATTACAAACCGCTTGGAAAAGCGAAAAGAAAAATTGCGCTTGTCGGTAAAGGCGTCTGTTATGATTCAGGCGGACTTTCTATAAAACCAACTTCAAGTATGCTTGAGATGAAAGCCGATATGGCAGGCGGCGGTGCAGTTGTTGGAATAATCAAAGCTGCGGCAATGATGAAGCTTCCGGTAGAAATTATTGGCGTAATTCCCGCAGTGGAAAACATGATCAATGGTTCTGCCTACAAACCGGGCGATGTTGTAAAAGCCGCTTCCGGTAAAACTATTGAAGTGAAAGACACCGATGCCGAAGGAAGAATTGTCTTAGCCGATGCTCTTCATTATGCATCTCAGCAAAAGCCTGATGAGATAATTAATTTTGCAACTCTAACCGGTGCGGTTGTAGTTGCTCTTGGAGAAATTGCAGCGGGATTATTTACTAACGATGACCGGCTTGCAGATGAATTACTTCAATCCGGAAAAACAACTCATGAAAGATTATGGCGTCTTCCATTTTGGAGAGATTACAACGATATGATCAAGAGCGATATTGCAGACATAAGTAATCTTGGTCCGCGTTGGGGCGGGGCAATAACAGCAGGAAAGTTTTTAGAAAATTTTGTTGATGAAAAAATTCCTTGGGCGCATATTGATTTTGCCGGTCCGGCAATTAAACATAAATCAAATAACTACACAGAAAAATACGATACAGGTTTTGGTGTACGATTGATCATTGAGTATTTAAGTAAGATTTAGAAAAAATAAATGGGGGTTTAAATGGGCAAGTCGAATTATCTTTCATTAGAAATAATTGAAACGAAGATATTTATTATCCGTGGACAAAAAGTAATGCTGGATAAAGATCTGGCAATGCTTTATGGAGTTGAGACATTTAACTTAAATAAAGCTGTAAAACGTAACACGACTAGATTCCCATCTGATTTTATGTTTCAATTGACAAGAGAAGAGTTCAATAATTTGATATTCCAATTTGGAATATCAAGTTGGGGCGGGACAAGGAAACTACCCTACGCATTTACAGAACAAGGCGTGGCCATGCTTTCTTCCGTGCTTAGAAGTGAGCGTGCCGTTCAAGTGAACATTCAGATTATGAGAGCATTTGTTAAACTGCGGGAAATTATTTCCACTCACAAAGAACTTGCGCAAAAACTCAAAGAACTGGAACTGAAAATAGAATCTCATGATGAAAACATTACCGCAATCTTTGAAGCGATAAATCAATTATTGGCTGTGGAAGAAAAACCGAAAAGAAAAATTGGCTTTGAGGTGAAAGAGAAAAGTTATAAATATAAAGTGGAACGAAAGTATAAATAGTTTTATTTAAACAAAGCCTTTACTTCATCTTGGGATAATTTCATAATTACATAAACTAAAAATGCCAATAGTATCATTGACCAAACGTAAGACCAAATCAGTCTTGAAGTTTTTGGAAATTCTTCTATTCCATTATGAACATTATAGTATGTGAATATTGGCGACATAATTAAAAATATTATTGAAACAATTAAACTATAAACGAGAACTTGCCTCCACTTGTTGTTAAATTTTAGAACATATACAGCAGAAACATAAACAACCACACAGAGTAGCAACTCAACAGCTTTTTGAATAAAATATAAGGTGAAGTTTATTCCAATAGGTGGGTCGAACTTTTTTGTTATCCCATACATCACTATCATTGCCGAATAACCGCGTGAGAAAAAAATACTTTTGAGCAAAACAATGGCTGATACAAAAATCAAAATCCAAGACAATGTTCTAATTAGTTTTTGATTCTTTTCTTGCGATACTACTCCTTCCATACTCTCTCCAGTTGATTACCCTTGCTGTTGATGCTTAATAAAAAAAATATTTATCTTGAAAAGAATTGCATTTCATCAATCAGTCCTTTCTTAAAAGCTTGTTTTACTATTTGCCAATCACCTTTTCTATTAAAATACAGACAACAATAATTACGTTGCATAAGAGTTCCATTAAACAGATAATATTCGATTTGTTCAATACCTTGTTGGTTCTCAACGAAACTTAAAGCGTAATCTACAAAGCGCGTCATTGCAATTGTTGAATCTTTTGTTAGATGACTCATTAGATAATCAATATCTTCTTTCTTACCAATTTTGGCTCTATCAATTAACTTTTTTATTATTCCCATACTTGTCTTAAAAAACTATCATCAACAAATACAATAAAATTATTTGAATTTACTTTTACAATGCAATTATAATATTTAAAAATGTCTCAGCATTTAAGGCAGTTGCTCTAAGCCGTTGGTTAGACCGCAAGCCATGTAACTTTATTTCGTAGAAGGCGGTGGAACCATACATTGAATTGCAAAAGCGAACCACTCATTCTTCTGCTTATGATAGACTGCTAAGCAGAAACCCTTAATTGGTGGAACAGCTGTTCCATCTTGCATCTTAAGTCCGGTCAAAATAAAAGATGCCTCCTCAACCGCAACATCATTGGCCGGAAATCGAATAACCTCCGGCGTAATTTTTATCTGCGTTCCTTTTGTAGGACCAGCGAAAGACGCCTGCAATCCTTTCTCAATTTCAACCCGACCCCGGTTAATAATTCCATTCGCATAGGTATGAGAACCATCTACAGCATAAATAGCAGCGGTCGCCTTCGCATCACCTCTGTTGTATGCATTTTCGTATTCCTGAATTCTCTTTTTTATTTCATCTTCGTTTTGTTTTTGTGTCTGGCAAAAAGTCTTGTAACTAACCGCAAATCCAATCATTAATATGACTAAGCAAATTTTTTTCATTTCATACTCCTTTCTTTTGTTCTTTGTGATATTTCAAAAAGTATTACAATGCTGCTAACCGGTGTCCGGTTGATTTACCTGTTAGATTTTGCCTCCTTGTTCAACAGTTATTACTACTTTTCCTTTTGCATGTTTTTCTCCAAGATACCGGAGAGCTTCAGCTGTCTTGCTTAAAGGAAAACGTCTATCAATCACAGGTACGACTTTGCCCGTTTCCAGAAGTTCTTTGAGAATAACCAAATCTTTTTGGCTTCGTTTCGCCGCAACGCCTCCTATTTTCCTGCCGCCTTTTTCCGACAGCCACCACCCGAAGAGCATTGGCTGAAATATTTGAGCCATCGTTCCCCCGGCCATAATATAAATACCATTAGGAGTTAAGGCACGCTTATAATCTGAAAGCGGATGATAACCGTTAGCTGCAAAAATTACATCATAAAGCTTTCCGCTCTTTGTGAAATTTTCTTTAGTGTAATCAATAACATGGTCTGCACCAATCGAGCGCGCCTGATCCAAATTTCCCGTGCTGCATACTGCTGTAACTTCGGCGCCAAAATATTTTGCGATCTGCACAGCAAACGTTCCCACACCGCCGGAAGCACCATTGATCAAAACTTTTTGACCCGGCTGAACTTTTCCTTCATCGCGTAAACCTTGCAATGCGGTGGATCCCGCCATTGGTACGGCTGCTGCTTGCTCGAACGATAGGTTGGACGGTTTCAATGCCAATAAATTTTCAGCGGCACAAGCATACTCCGCAAGACTGCCGCGTATCATACCGAATACATCATCACCCGGTTTAAATTGTTTTGCGTTTTTGCCAACCGCTTCAATACGACCGGATACATCGGCACCGAGTCTTTGGAATTTGGGTTTGAAAAATCCTCCACTCATAAAGCGAATTAAAAATATATCGGCAGTTAGGTAATGCCAATCATATGCATTTACAGATGCCGCATAAATTTTTATAAGTACTTCATCATCTTTTGGAGAAGGTTTTTCTACTTCCTTAAATTCAATTACATCGGGTGATCCGTATTTTGTATATACAATTGCTTTCATAATTCTCCACGAAATAAATTTGCGAAAACAACGGTTGGTTATACCGTTTTTTTACTACAGACCAGTAATTTTATAAGTTGCAATTACCATAAGCTGACACAAAATACTTATGGAAAAGAAATAACCATTATACTTTAAATCTATTTTTAGTTTATAGCTCGCTCTTATAACAATTAGAAGCAATATTATAAGAACAATTATTCCTACTGTATATGTACCGAGTCCCATAATTGAAGATATTCTTGCTTCATCTTGTTTACTGAACCCTCCAAAGACAAGAGAAAAAAAACGGAGTACAAATTGGAAGAATAAAACGGGGTAGGCATACATTGTTGAATATTTTTCTAAAATTAACAGAGAGGCCACAGCCAACAATATCGTAAATGCAGGTCCACCAATACTTACGTATAAATTATGGCTTTCATTTAAATAATGTCCATTTCTAGGCCAAACAAAGTTTAGACTATATATCATATCATTACCTAGAATCTCTCCTATTATCCAATGACCAAATTCGTGAAAAAGATAGGAGATATAAGCAATAGGAATAAATAATAAATAAAGTCTAACTAAATTTTTTTTATCAACATTCATAACTTTACTATGTTTTATTAACGGTATACTGGCGTTGTCCAAAACGCGCCGCCCATAACAGCAAAAACGGAATTATCAATGCAATTTTATTTTTTAAAATCAGTTTTGTATTACAATCACACTTTTAATAACAACTTACTCTGAAAAACCAAACCCGAAAACTCGTTACGACCGATTCGAAGAAGCGGTCGGGCTGAGATGCTGGTTATATGCAATTCTATTTTATTAATAATAACTTTTTAGTTGAAATAAAATTTCCAGCAGTTAACCTATAATAGTATACTCCACTTGCAAACCTAGAAGCATTCCATTCATTTTTGTAAGTACCCGCTAGTAATTCCTGGTCGACTAGTTGGACTACTTCTTGACCAAGTGTATTATATATTTTTAATGTTACATAAGCTGTTTTGGGAAGTGAAAATCTTATGATTGTATTTGGGTTGAATGGATTAGGATAATTCTGTTCAAGATGTATCATATTGCTTGATACTTTATCCAGTGTTTCTGAATTTACTGAAGTCATAATTTCCATTATAGTTTTGCCAGTGGCATATGGAGTTGGAAAATTTAGAAGAGATCCTATTGTTGGTGTGATATCTATGATTGAACGCCGAGTTGATGTATGAACTCCCTTCGGCATACCTAAACCAACACCTAGAAACATGACATGCTGGCATCCAAAGCAATTATCACCGTGGCTTTTGAATCCATCTTGAATATTGTCGAGATGTCTGCCATGATCATTAGTTACCAATAAGGTAGTTGTATTTTGATAGACTGGATCGCTTTGTACGAAATCCCAAATCATCCCAACAATACTGTCGGCTATCATAATTGATTGTGTATAAGCAGACCAACCTCTTGCTGGGGATGAATCCACATCAGACAGATAGATCACCGTAAGCTCCGGATGATACGTTTGAAGCTTCGATTTTGCATTTTGCCATACGTCCAAATCCGTTGTTCCCTGAAGAACATACCACGGCCAGTACTCAGGTCCGTAACCATTATAGAAACTTTGTATCCATGGAGTTGTCAACATCTTCATAATATACATTGCGTGAGTTGAATCAACTCCTCTATTCTTTCGAAAATACTCCCATAAAGTTGGGACAGTTGCATATTGGTTAGCAACACCGTTTACAAACGTATTTTGAGGTGTTGACCAAGAGCCGCACCATATTGCAGGAATGGCACGGTTAGTAAATGTAATACTATCATTAAGCATTGCGTCAACTACCACACCTTGCTGTGACAGTTGGTTCATGTGAGGTACATATCTTAAAAGCGGGTCACCAAGTGTTTCAGAGTACCGAGCCCCATCTATAATCACCATAATAACATGGTTATCTCTTTGCGCAAATATATTAACAGTGGAAATACTAACAATTAGAGTAATAAAAATGAACTTGTTTATCGCAGTCATTTTTTCTCCAGCATTTTAATTATGTTGCATAACGCAGTTGCGTTTAAGCGGACGCCAAAAGGTGTACGCTACAAATACAACGACCGATTGTTTATGTTTTTTAATTCCTTTCTTATTCTTTTACAACATTGTTCAACTACAAATGCCACAACCGACTACAGCGTTTCGCTTGAGACGCATGTTGGGCGCATTATTTTGTTGCGTTAAGATGGACTTAAATAATAATCCACACAAATAGCCTTATGATATTAATTAAATGATACGCTGAGTTCTACGAATAATTTTGTAGTTGATAATTTCCCTGAATATTTGGGAAAATCTGGATCTTCCTGATCGTCCGCGGACGCATATGCTAGACCAGCTGCTAAACCCAGTCCCCAATCGTCCCATATCCACCATTCTTTGCCGACTTTTGCTTGTAACGCAAACCCATTACCAGAGTAAGCCTTTGAACCATTAACACCAATTTCGAATCCTGAAACTCCAAACGAGGTAGTTATAAAAATATTTACCGGCATAAAATATTTTGTTATTCCAAAGCCAATTAAAAAATCACTTACTTGGAAGCTCGAGGTTGCGGAAACAGATTTTCCGTCCATAGTTACAGATGGGTTACTAATAAATCTATTGATCATATCGAATGAAAGAATAAGACTTTGTTCTTCTGATAAAGTGACACCTACTTTGAGATCAGCCATATATCCAGCGCCGTTAAATTCCATTTTTTTAAAGATAAAATTGGTTGCGTCTAATGTAATAACCCCTGTTGCCGGTCCTCCGGATAAGGACAAATAAAACCCGTCATGCATATGATACCCAAATGGAACATCTGTCACCACTGTCTCTTGAGCAAATCCTAAAGATGAAACGAGAACTAATAGAAGTATAATTCTTTTCATTAAGTTTCTCCTGATACCGTTATAGTATATTGTTACAATTTGTGTGAATTTTGTTTTTGTAATAAAAGTAACGACTTGTCAGACGCAAATAATAATTTATTTTCAAGTTTTACTTTAATGTTGTTTCTTGTTTTTCTGCGCTCTTTAGTGCTGCAGAAATTAACAACGAGGCCAATGCCCATGAAGGCGCAAACGCCGGCGTTAGCAATAACCAAGCACAAAACTCTTTAGTAGCTTCGAATCTTGTGTATGGACCTCTCAACGAAGTCATCGATTGTAACCAACCATATCGCAGCACATTGAAAGCTGACTTAAGCAGGATAAGAGCTGCCGTTAGAATTATACCACTAACGATGCAGATAAAAAGCCAAACAAACAACATGGACTTTTGCTCGGGCTCACCAACACCAGACAGTGAGAAACCGAGTCCCATAATGCCAACTACAATAATGGTTGATACACAACCGCCTGATTTGTCTTCTCCTAGCTTAGTGCTGACAATTAATGCACCCCAGCATAATAAGACCGTGATTGGAATCAAGATGGGTCGTTCGACTCCATATGCAATAGCCATAAATACTGGGAATAAACTAAAACCTAGAGCGAAGCCCAAGCGGCTCGACCCTTTCATTGCATTAGCGTAAACACGATTTCTAATTACTTCTATTCGGTCAGCCTTTAGTGGTGAACCCACATTCGGCCGAAATAATGGTAAACTACAACGAGTTTGATCTCGGAAAACGCGGAGAATTATTATCCATGAAAGTATGTATAGAGCGCCGAGTATTAGTAACGGGAGCCACCACCACTTATCGAGCGTAGGCCATGATTCTTTGACCAATACAGTGCCCCAAACCACAATATTGAGACTTAGAAGAATTCCAAAAAATGACGCTGCGTTTTGTGCACCGACTTCTAATCCTTGCGAAGTTTTGCCAGCTATTCTGTTTCCCTCTGTATTAGTCATATCCAGTTCTCTCCTTTCGCCTAACGACGTTGCGTTTAGCCCGCCGCCCAAAACAACAATGCAGCAAATGTTAACGCAACTTTATTTTTAAAATAAGTTTTGTATTTCAATCACACTTATAAGAACAACCAACTCTGAAAAACCAAACCCAAAAAACTCACTACGACCGATTCGAAGAAGCGGTCGGGCTGAGACGCGGGTTAGGCTTTTATTTATACATCTTTTTTTATATAAATAATTATTAATGCTATAACCATACCCATACATTGGAATGCTAACGATATATACCAAATCATATTTTTATAGTCAGTCCATTCATATATAGATTTTTGATTTTCTTTTCTCTGTTCATCAATGATATTGGTCTGTTCAGTAGAAATTGCAAAATATTTATCATAATGCGATTGGAATTCTTGATCTGTTTTAAAACTATTTAATTTACTTTTGGCAGAATTATATTCATCGCGATTAATGGCTTTTGAAGCAATGGCAGCATTTAAATAAAATAAAGCAGACTCATATCTCATCGCAAACACTCTTGACAATTTATTCTTAATTGTGCTCTTGTTGAGATTTAGCTTAGCCATAATATCAATATCATCAATTATATCGTGGAATTTATCATTAAGATTATTAGCTGTTAATAAAATATCATACACAGATTTTTGAGTATCTACAATTTCATTATTCTTCTCTTTTAGTTCACTAATTTTATTCTCAAAGAAGAATGGAATAATTACGAATCCTACAGTTGCTATTGTAATTAGTAGCGCAGAAACAATTGTTAACCGTTTTTCAATCTTTTTCATATTTACTCAAAAGCCTAACTATTAATTAACCCGCCAGCAGACCTCATCTCTTGGAATGATATCTACCAGCATTTATTTTGTTTTTGTACAATATTCTAAACTTTTTGCGTGATATTATTTCATCTATTTTTTTTATAAAAGTGAAGACCAAAAAAGCGAAATCTATTTTCTTTGTTCTTAATTATTCAAACAAAGTACCCCAGTTAAGGAATTGATTTGGTACTAAACTCAACTTAGCGTAAAAGGGAATTGTTGTCAAACAGTTTTTTAACCTCACCCTAAATCCCTCTCCTTAAAAAAAGGAGAGGGACTTAAAAGCTCCCCCTCCTAAAACTGAGGAGGGGGATGGCTTAAATTCTTCCCCTCCTTTTTCTAAGGAGGGGAACACAAGGGGTGGTTAGGCAATTACTCTTTTAGTTTTTTTCATAAAAATATTTACTGCTAAAAACACAACGCCAAGCGAAAGCAGAAATAATAAAGCATCAACTGCAATTAAAATGTAATTGCTTTTCTTAACGTAATCTAAAAACAGAATTACCAAGGAGGTAATAGTTGTTGCTAGCATAAAGAGAGCAGGGAACAACGCAAAGAAATATTTTTTCCCTTTCAATACCAGCCAGCTTGAAACCGTTATTAATGCAAGCGCGGCAAGAAGCTGATTTGCAGTTCCGAAGATCGGCCAAAGAACAGAGAATGCATTTGAGTAAGCGAGTATGAACATGAAAATAACGGTCAATAAAGAATTGAACCAATAATTCTTTAAGAATGGTTTTGGATTCTTAAAAAGAATTACCCACAACTCTTCGAATAAATATCTGTTCAATCTTACAGCCGCATCAAGAGTGGTAATTACAAATCCCTCAACAAGTAAAATCCCAAATACAGTACCGAGAGAAATTGGAATTCCTAAACCTTGATGGAATAAATTTCCAGCCGCAAGAGAAAATCCTAAAATTGGATTTGATTTAACCAACGGATCAGAGGGCCATACGATAGATTTATAATCCACAAAACTCAATCCAACTCCTATTGCAAGAAGAACACAAATGGCAAGAAGTGATTCCAGCAGCATAGAATTGAAACTTACTTTGCGCGCATCGGTTTCATTTGAAAGTTGTTTGCAAGTCGTTCCTCCGCCTACAAGCGAATGGAATCCTGATATTGCACCGCATGCAATTGTTATAAACATCATTGGCCAGATCATTCCGAGATTTTGGGCACCTTCAACAAAATTGAAATTAGGAAGCGAGACAACTGCGCCACCGAATCCAACGAACAACAAAGACACTGCCATTAAAATAATTCCGCCGTAAAGAATTTGTACGTTTATAAAATCTCTGGGTTGAAGAATAACCCAAACCGGTGTACCGGAAGCAATTAAAACATAAAATGAAATTATGATCATCCAATGAAACGGTTGAAGTGAAATCGGGAACTGAATTCCTAGAAGAACAGAAACAATACAGACTGCGGAAGCGATTAGGTAAGCATATAATGTTTTTATTTCTTTCTTATGAATTAACCAGCCGAGAAATGGTGCGCATAAAGTTATAAAGATTACAGAAGTAGAAGCGATGCCGCCGATTCTTCCATAAGTTACTCCATCGGTAGTTACAGTTTTTAAGATCGTATCGGTTCCATCAACACCAAGTTTTGTTAGCGGCCATAGTGATGTTAAAGAAATTGCAGTTGCACTTAAAAATGATGAGCAAACCAGAAGCAGCATTATAATTGTAAAAGTGATCATCAAATTAAAACCGGTTTTACCGAGTGTAGTTCTTGCAACTTCTGCAATTGATTTTCCTTTTTCACGCAGGCTGATGAACATCGTTGTAAAATCATGAACTGCACCGAAGAAGATTCCTCCGACCACTACCCACATCCAAGCGGGGATAAATCCGTAAAGCACAGCCATTGTAGGCCCAATGATAGGACCGGCGCCGGCTATTGCAGAAAAATGATGAGCAAACACAACGTAGCGTTTTGTAGGAACATAATCCCGTCCGTCGTTCATTGTAACAGCGGGAGTTGGATTGTTTGGATCTTCACCCAGAGTTTTTGCAATAAACTTTGCGTAAAATTTACTTGCTAAGAAAAATAAAACTATCGGAATTGCTAAGAAGAATAAGACGTTCATCTCTGCCTCTCATGTTTCGTAAAAGATTTTAGGTAATATAAAAATATTTACTGTGATTCTTAAAAGATTTTAAGCGGGGCAATATGGATAACCCCATCCTTCATTTCAAAAACTTTATCACCTAGTCCAACTAACTGCGGATTGTGCGTTACAATTAAAAAAGTAACTTTCAACTCATCTCTTAGATTTACAAAAAGTTTATGCAAAGCCTCGCTGTTAACGGAATCTAAATTACCGGTTGGTTCATCGGCAAAAATTATATCGGGATTGTTTGCAAGTGCGCGCGCAACCGCAACTCTCTGCTGTTCGCCACCGCTAAGTTCAGCCGGTTTATGATGAAGGCGGTCACTCATTCCAACAAGCGCAAGCAATTCTCCAGCAAGCTTTACTGCATTTTGTTTCGGTTCTCCGCTTATCATCAATGGGATCGCAACATTTTCTGAAGCATCAAACTCCGGAAGTAAATGATGGAACTGAAATACAAATCCTATATGCTTATTTCTAAACTTGGAAAGTTTATCATCCGAGAGAGAAAAAATATTTGTCCCTTTTATTTTTACTTCACCTTCGTCAGCATTATCCAATCCGCTTAGAATATGAAGTAGCGTGCTTTTGCCTGCACCGGAAGCTCCCACGATCACGCTGATCATTTTACTTTCAACTTGTAGAGAAACACCTTTTAATATTTCCAGCTTGTGTTCGTTCTGCTTGTAAAATGATTTGTGAATGTTCTTCGCTTCAATAATAATTTCGTTCATAATATATTTTCCGGATAGTATTAAAAACCTCTGCGTACTTTGCGTATTCTCAGCGTCCTCTGCGGTTAAAAAGATTTAACGCAGAGTGCGCAGAGGAGACGCAGAGAAAATCTCATTCATATTTTATTGAATCAATAATTTTTGTATTAGCTGCCCTTTTAGCCGGATAGATTGCTGCGATAAATGCCATCAGCAAAGCCATCAAACCGATTGCGAAAATATCGCTTAGTCTTATCTCAACCGGCATTGCATTGATAATATACTTTGCCGAATCGAGGGGATAAAAATTATACTTGATCTGTAAGTAACAGACTACAACACCAAGTATTAAACCGATAACTGTACCGATAACACCTACAAGTAGTCCTTCGAACATAAATATTTTTCTAATAGATTTTTGATTGATTCCAAACGAGCGCAGAACGCCAATGTCTTTCTTCTTTTCAATTACTGTCATCGTAAGAGAAGCAAAAATGTTAAAGACGGCAACTGCAATTATCAAACAGAGAAGAATGTACGCGCCCCATCTTTCAATCATCATTACATTGTAAAGTTCTTTGTGCAGATCGTACCACGTGTTGATCGAGAATAATTTTGTATCAATTCTGTTTTGGAGCTTGCTTTTAATTTTATCTGCGTTGTGGAAATCGTTGAGTCGTATTTCGTAGCCGGTGATTTGATCTTTCAAACCGAAAAGTTTTTGCGCGCCGGCAACTGAAGTAAAGACAGAAGAGCCATCATAATCTTTGTTGTTAGATTCGAATATGCCGGAGACCACAAATCTTCTTGTCTGCGGAATTGAAAGTGTAGCGATCGTTCTTTCTATATTATAAGCTGATGTAACTGTAATTGTATCGCCAACACGCGAAGAAAGGCGGAGCGCTAGCGGTAAACCTAAAATAATTTTCTCAAATTGGTTATCATTAAGATCGAAAGAGCCGCTGATAATTTTTGATGCAACTCCCCATGATTTATCTTTCTCATCAACTTGAATCCCTTTGAGATTTACAATCTCATAATTTTTTCTGTTCAGCAGTATGGCTTTACCATCAACAAAAGGGGAATAGCTAGTTATTTCTTTTGTTTGATGTAAAATTCCTTCAACAGAACTGATCTTTGCGAAACCTTTTTCTTCTATCACGGAAATTCTAATATGCGGATCGAAGCTTACCATTATAGAAGTAACTACAGAACCGAATCCGTTGAAGACTGAAAGAACAATCACTAGTGCGGCAACGCCAATTGTAATTCCGATTGTAGAGAGAAGCGAAATGATAGTAATGAAATTCATCTTCCTTTTCGCTTTCAAATATCTTTTGGCAATAAAAAATTCTATCATACTATTCAAACCTAATTGCTGATATCGGTTTTATTCTTGATGCAATAAATGCCGGTAGTAAAGAAGCCGCTAAAGATATAATTACTGTAACAGCTGTAACAAGTAAATAATTATTTAGCTCGATGGAGATTGGTACTTTGGTAATAAAATAAACTTTACCGGGCAGAGAAATAATATCGTAATTCTGTTGCAGAATGCTTAGGACAAATGCTAATACAATTCCAACTATAACTCCAACTGTTGTAAGAAATGCCGAGTGATATAAAAATGTTTTGATGATCAATTTTCTATTGGCGCCGAGCGAGCGCAAAATTCCGATTGCATTTGTCCGCTCAAGTACGATCATCAACAAAGTGCCGACTATGTTAAATACGGCAACAAAAATTATAAGTCCTAAAATTACCGGAATTGGTTTCTTCTGCAATTCTATCCAAGTAAAAATATTTTGGTGTAGCTGAAAGACAGTACGAACGTAATAAGGATAACCCAGAGAATCTTGAAGACGATCCGCAACTAAATTTACATTTGTTAAATCCTTCAATTTTATGTTGTAACCGGAGATTTGATCGCCCATCCCGAAAATATTTTGTGCAACTTTAATATTTACAAAAGCATTCAAGTCATCGTATTCGGTCATACCGCTTTCGTAAATCCCGGAAACGGTAAATTGTTCAATTCCGGGTGGATTATCTACCGTTGGGATTTGATCTTTCCTTAAACAGAAAATCGTTACAACATCACCTGCCTTAACAAAAAGTTTTTCTGCGAGAGTTTTACCAAGTATTATTTTTTGTAATTTATTTTCGGATTGTGATAGATCAAAATTGCCGCTCTGCAAAAAATTATTTAATTCGGAATTACTAGTTTGTACACCAAGTAGTGTAATTCCTTCTGTGATCTTTTTTGATTTAATGATTGCAAGCTTTGAAGTGAACGGTTCGATTTTAACGATATCTTGATTAAACTTTTCAAAAATCTGCGGTGCAGTTTCAGAGAACGGTGGAAGGTTTCTATTACCGAAAGAAACAATTTTAATATGTGAATTGAATTTGATAATTTTATCAGTAACAACCTTATCAAAACCATCTAAAATTGTTAAAGCAATAATTACAACCGCGACACCAAGTGAAATGCCAATAATTGTTATACAGGAAATAACCGAGAGAAAGCGGGAATCTTTCTTTGATCTCAAATATCTTTTAGTAAAAAAGAAAGGTAACGACATTTTTCACATTGTTTTTTGTAAAGATATAAATAATAAGAGAGAAGGGAAATGAATCATCTTAAATTGACATTTCTAAACTAAAACTATATTTTTGAAGCCCTAAAATGAAAAATTGATTCATATTTATTTAGCAAGGTTTGAGCTTCCCGATTATTGAGAATATTGAATTAGAAGCAAATTTTACGTTTTTTGAATACTTGATAAGCAGAATGAAATCGGGGCGTAGCTCAGCCCGGCTAGAGCGCTTGGTTTGGGACCAAGAAGTCGCAGGTTCGAATCCTGTCGCCCCGACAATCTGAAGAGTGAATGTGTGTTAATAGAATTATTAGCACGTTCTTTTTTTATTAATGTGCCCATAGCTCAATTGGATAGAGCAACAGCCTTCTAAGCTGTAGGTTAGTGGTTCGAGTCCACTTGGGCATACTCAAGCTTGTTATTTGGAATTTTGAAATTTATGGTGAGCATAGCTCAGTTGGTTAGAGCATCTGGTTGTGGCCCAGAAGGTCGTGGGTTCGATCCCCATTGCTCACCCCAAAAGTTTGTGACTAAACATTGGCCCCATCGTCTAATGGTTAGGACCTCGCCCTTTCACGGCGGTAATAGGGGTTCGAATCCCCTTGGGGTCACAAATTTTTATTTCATTTCTATCACTTCATTTATTTATCAATCAGAATTTAAAATAATCTTGGAATGATTTTTATCATTTTGTAATTTCATTCCAAAATTAGTACGAGTTATGCCAGAATATATTTTCCGAAATAGAATATCCGATCATGACGAATATAAAACGGATACAAAACTTTATAAAAAGAAATCCCTTCCCTCACTTTACTTTTTTACAAATATGCTTCGCATACTTCTGTACTCGAACCGACAAGCTAAAAAGGGAATCTATAATGATGAAAATTGGTATGATTCATCACTTGATACTTTAAAAAGTTTAGAGCGGACAGGCATTGAATTCCATTTTTCCGGGATGGATAATATTAGAAGAGCAAACGGTCCGGTAGTTTTTGTCGGGAACCATATGACGACTCTTGAAACCGTAATTTTCCCATCCATCATTCGTCCTATCAAACCTGTTGTTTATGTAATTAAAGAAGAACTTAGCAAGTATCCTTTGTTTGGTCCTATCGCACTTGCAAGAGATCCAATTTTAGTTGGAAGAGAAAATCCTCGCGAAGATTTAAGGATTGTACTTGAAGAAGGAAGTAAAAGACTTAGTGCTGGTAAATCAGTAATTATATTTCCTCAACGGACAAGATCAGCAGGTCTGGACCCTGCATTATTTAATTCACTAGGGAATAAATTAGCAAAGAGAAATAATGTACCGGTTATTCCAATAGCACTTATTACTGATGCTTGGGGAAATGGAAAACATATTAAAGAAGCCGGTAAGATTGATCCTTCAAAAAAAGTATATATTGCATTTGGCCCCCCAATTAAAATTATTGGGAATGGCGCAGAAGAACATAATCAAGTAATTGAATTTATTGCAAATAAATTTAGAGAATGGGGCAAACCGGAATTAGTAAAGTAATTTCTTCATTCTCTTCAACATTTAAGTTAATCCATTCATTATTTAACAATTCCTTAACACTACCATAATACTGAGTTAATACTAATTATTAATATTTGCCGAACAAAAAAACGAGGTAATTATGTTTGGCTTATGGTTTTCAGTAATTGGATTAATATTCGGGGTTCTTTGTTCATTTGCAGCAAAGGATAAAAATAGAGCTCAGAAAGAATGGTTTATTCTAGGATTTATTTTTTCAATTCTAAGTTTACTTTTATTGCTCTTATTGCCTGAGAATAAAAACGAATCATTTACTTCTGCTATTCTTGAATAAATCTATAGCGGTCTTATCAATTCCTGCGTTTAATCTCTCCTTTTTCATTTTAAACTTAACAATTCCTTAACATTGCCATAACATTGAGTTAATATTCAAAATATAAGTTTGATCATCACAAAAAAATACAAAAGGAATCTTAGTATGAAAAAAATCTACACCATTTCAGTAATATTGATATTATTTGCCGCAGTTAATTTTGCACAAGAACTAAAAGACAAAGTAAAATTCAGCGGATTGATATACAGTGATTTTTTCTACAACATAGATAATGCAGACGCTACCAAAAAAGATATTAATGGTTTCCAGATAAGAAGAATTTATTTCACTACAGATTTTGCCGTAGCAGAAAAATTTGACGCACGTTTCCGCTTGGAATCAGATCAAAGTGCAAACTCCAATACTCCGGGTGGTAAACTTGGTGTTATGGTAAAGGATGCATACTTAAAATGGAAAGGTCTCTTTAGTGGTTCTGATATGTTTGTCGGTATTTCTCCTACTCCTGCTTTCGATGTTTCAGAATCTGCCTGGGGATATAGATCGTTAGAAAAAACCATTATGGATCTTGATGGTATTGTTCCTTCCAGAGATTTTGGTGTGGACTTAAAAGGAAAGTTAGCCGGAGATGGCATTGTTAATTACTGGATAAAATTTGCTAATAATAGCAGCAATGGTCCAGAATCGGATAAATACAAAAGATATTATGCAATGCTTCACTTTAAATTTGCCGATGGATTTCAAGCAACTGTTTATGGTGATTACGCTTCGAAGGGAGATAAACTTGATAATTTTGATCAGCAATATAAATCCAATAATCAATTTATAGGATCGGCATTCCTAGGATACAAACAGAAAGAAGATTTTTCAATTGGTGCCGAAGTCTTTATAAGATCCATCCAAAATAATTTTGCAAAATCGGCAGCATCTGCTCTTCAGAATCAAAATAGTTTTGGTATCTCGCTATGGGGATGGGCATCTCTGTCTGATGATTTCAAATTAGTCGGTAGATTCGATAATTATGATCCGAACTCTGATCTCGATAGTGACGGCAACTCATTCTTCCTTGCCGGTCTAGATTACCGTCCGGCAAAAAATGTAAGTGTAATACCAAACTTTGAATACGTAAGCTATCAAGCAAAAGACGCTCAAGGAAATTCTAAATCAGATTTAGTTGCAAGAATAACATTTGCATATTCATTTTAATTTTTTAATAAAGGAGAAAACAATGAAGTTAAGAACAATTATTTCAGTAATATTTTTAGCGTTATCACTTTCATCAATAGCGAATGCTCAATTACAACTTAACGGTGCAGGCGCAACATTCCCGGCAGTAATTTATTCAAAGTGGTTTGATGAATATAAAAATATGACCGGCGTTCAATTTAATTACCAAGCAATTGGAAGCGGCGGCGGAATTAAACAAGTTACAGAAGGTACAGTAGATTTTGGTGCAACGGACGGACCTATGACTGATAAACAATTAGCAGAGGCTAGATCCAAACAAGGGACTGATGTACTCCACATTCCAACGGTAATGGGCGCAGTTGTAGTAAGTTATAATTTATCTGGTGTAAGCAGTAAATTAAATCTTGATGGAGAAACACTTGCAAATATTTTCTTGGGAAAAGTTACAAAATGGAATGACGGCGCAATTGCAAAACTTAATCCTAAGGTTAGTCTTCCTAATCAGGCAATTGTTGTTTCTCATAGATCTGATGGCAGCGGAACAACTTTTATTTTTACGGATTATTTGGCTAAAGTTAGTAAGGATTGGGAATCAAAGGTTGGAAAGGGAACATCAGTAAACTGGCCGGTTGGATTAGGAGGAAAAGGAAATGACGGCGTTGCCGGGTTAATAAAACAAACAGAAGGTTCAATTGGTTATGTTGAGTTAGCTTATGCAGTAAAAAACAAAATTGCTTATGCAAACATGAAAAACAAAGCTGGCAACATTGTTGAGGCAACATTTGGATCAGTGAGCGCAGCTGCAGAAGGTGCATCTAAGAATATGCCTTCTGATCTAAGAGTTTCAATTACAAATGCCGACGGAAAAAATTCATATCCTATTTCCGGATTTACCTGGTTATTGGTTTATCAGAATATTAAAGACGAAGCGAAAGCTAACTCGTTAGTAAAATTCTTGAAATGGGCAATGAGTAAAGGTCAATCATTTGCAACTGATTTGTATTATGCACCGCTTCCAAAAGCTGTAGTTAAAATGTGTGAGAAGAATATTGCAACAATCACTGCAAACGGTAAAAAAATAAAATAATTAATGAGAAACAATTGAGTCAATCCGTATCAAAGAAAGAAAAAAATAATTTTCTAAAAAGATTTTTTCCTTCAAATAATTTTGGTGATTTTATTTTTGAAAGACTGACATGGCTTTTTGCCTTGTCGGTCTTTCTACTTGTTATTCTAATGGGTTACGAGATGTATGAAGGATCGAAGATCTCAATCCAAAAATTTGGTTTGGATTTTTTAGTTAATTCAGAATGGGATCCTGTTCAGGAAATCTACGGCGCTCTTCCAATAATTTACGGTACAATAGTTTCATCTTTATTAGCATTAATAATAGCTCTTCCATTCAGTATTGGAGTTGCAGTTTATTTAGCAGAAGTTGCCCCGCCCTGGTTGGAAAAACCACTTTCTTTTTTAGTAGAATTACTCGCAGGTATTCCTAGTGTAATTTATGGTCTTTGGGGAATTTTTGTTTTAGTTCCGTGGATAAGAACCGATGTTGAACCTTATCTATCAGATAAATTAGGATTTCTTCCATTCTTTCGCGGAGCTCCGTATGGTTTTGGTTTATTGGCGGCGGTTTTAATTCTAACAATTATGGTTTTACCTATTATTACCTCCATTACTCGTGATGTTTTAAAGTCTGTACCGAGGTCTCAACGTGAAGCTGCATTAGCACTTGGCGCAACAAAATGGCAATCAACAATTATTGTTCTGAAAGATGCTAAATCCGGAATACTTGGCGCAACTATGCTGGGTTTCGGTAGAGCAATAGGAGAGACGATGGCAGTAACGATGGTGATCGGTAATCGTGCTTTAATTTCTCCATCTTTATTCGATCCTTCATATACAATGGCAAGTGTAATTGCCAATGAATTTACGGAAGCTACATCGGAAATGTATTTAAGTGCTTTGATTCAATTAGCATTGGTTCTCTTTGTAATTACAATTTTTGTTAATGCACTTGCTCGGCTTTTAGTTTGGAGTATGGATAGAAAATGGAAAACGGTATGATGAAACCAGACTTTTTCTTTTACAGGAAAAAAATTACCAGCTTCATTATGATGTCTTTGACATTTATTGCAGCACTTGCAGCTATAATCCCGCTCGTATTAATTTTTTATTATACCATCTCTAAAGGAATTACTTATCTAAATCTAGATTTCTTTGTTGCCATGCCGAAACCGGTTGGTGAATCCGGCGGAGGAATGGCTAATGCAATCGTTGGAACTTTGATTTTAATTGGTATAGGTGGCGCAATAGGAATTCCTGTTGGAATAATGACAGGAACTTATTTATCGGAGTTTGGAAAAAATAAATTTGGTTACGTTGTAAGATTTCTAACAGATGTGTTAAGCGGTATTCCATCAATCGTTGTTGGTGTTGTTGCATATACAATGATTGTTGTGCCGATGAAACATTTCTCTGCTTTAGCCGGAGGAATAGCGTTGGGCATTCTAATGATACCAACCATTACACGAACTACTGAGGAAATGATAAAGTTGGTTCCGCAAACCTTGCGCGAAGCCGGATTAGCACTTGGAATACCTAAATGGAAAACTACTCTATCTATTGTTCTAAAATCAGCATGGAAGGGAATTGCAACCGGAGTATTACTTGGATTATCAAGAGCTGCGGGTGAAACTGCACCGTTATTATTTACGGCACTTGGGAATCGTTTTTGGTCAACGAGTATCGGACAGCCAATCGCATCATTAACAGTTTACATTTATGACTATGCAAAATCACCTTTTGAAGATTGGAATCAACAAGCATGGACAGCAGCGTTAGTTTTAATCTTATTAATATCACTTTTAAGTTTATTGTTTAGAGTAATTACACGATCAAAATATAAAACGAATTAGGTTTGTAAAAAGAATATGGAAATTAAAATATCAGTAAAAAATCTTGATGCATTTTACGGCAAGAATAAAGTACTTCATAATATCTCGATTGATATTCCTAAGAATAAAGTACTTGCTATTATTGGTCCTTCAGGATGCGGTAAATCAACATTCATAAGATGTCTGAACAGAATGCATGAAGTTGTGGGAGGAACAATTAAAGGCGAAATATTACTGGATGGAGAAGATCTGACAAAAACAGATCCGGTGCTTTTGAGAAAAAGAGTGGGAATGGTATTTCAGAAACCAAATCCGTTTCCTTCTATGTCAATATTCGATAACGTAGCGACCGGTTTGAGATTAAATGGAGTTAGAAATAAAAAACAAATTACTCCAATCGTTGAAAAATGTTTAAAGCAATCTGCTCTTTGGGATGAGGTAAAAGATCAACTCAATAAATCCGGCGCTAATATATCGGGTGGACAGCAGCAGAGATTGTGTATTGCACGAACATTGGCTGTTGATCCGGAAGTAATATTAATGGATGAACCTGCCAGCGCACTTGATCCGATCTCTACAACAAAGATTGAAGATCTCATCTTTCAACTTAAAAAAGATTATACGATAGTTATTGTAACACACAACATGCAGCAAGCTGCACGAGTAAGCGACTATACTGCTTTTTTCTATATGGGGAAATTAATTGAGCTTGATGAAACCAATAAAATTTTCACTTCACCATCAAATAAACAAACGGAAGATTATGTCCGCGGTCGTTTCGGATAATATTGAAAGGATAATTTATGCAAGAACATTTTAGTCAAGAAATTGAGAACTTAAAAACCAGCCTTATCAAAATGGCATCTATAGTTGATGAACAAGTTGATAAAGTAATTACTGCTTTAGAAAGCGGAGATATTGAATTATGCAAAGGTGTAAAGTCGAAAGATCTTGAAGTGGATGCTTACGATAACTTGATTCAAACTCAATGTGAAAACATACTTGCACTTTTTCAACCGGTAGCAAGTGATTTACGGTTAGTAATATCTGCAATAATGATTAATAATAACTTGGAACGTTGCGGTGATATTGCCGTAAATATTTCTCAAAGAGTTAAGAAAGCCGGTAATGAGCGTTCTCTTATTACTGAATCTCAAATTATTGATATGGCGCGCACCGCTCAGTCAATGCTTAAAAATGCGATTGACTCATTTATAAAAAATGACACTGAACTAGCAAGTAATGTTGTTGCCAGTGATGAAAAAGTTGACAAATTGAATAAACAAATATTCAGTTTCCTTGTCGCAAAAATGCAATCGAACAATGAATTCATTGAAGCTTCTACACATCTTATTGTTATGTCTCGTAATATTGAACGATTGGCCGATCATGCAACAAACATTGCAGAGAACTTAGTATTTTATGTTGATGCTCAGATTATTGCTCATAGAAAAAAGCTTGAACGCAGCGGGAATTAATATAAATCTGATCATGCCAACAATATCTTCCGGAAGATTTACAAAATCTTGATATTATGCCCGAAATCGCACCTTTTCAAGGGATCGCAAATCTAACTTTTACACCTAAATTTTGAGTTAATTCAAACTTAGATTTTGCTTCGAATACTACCTTTTGCTATATTGAAAATGAATTCGATCACGGAACTTGTTGTTAATGGGAATAATCAAACCTAAAAGACTGAAATCAGGAGATACAATTGGAATCATTTCTCCTGCTTCCTCACCAGACGATCTAACAAAAATTAATAACGGCGTTAATTATTTAGAAAAACTTGGCTACAGAGTTGAAGTTGGCAAAAATGTGGGCTCTCAAGAAGGTTATCTTGCCGGATCTGATGCTCAAAGATTAGCCGATCTTCATTACATGTTTAAGAACAAGCAGATTAAAGCTATCTTTTCTATTCGCGGCGGATATGGTTCCGGAAGATTACTTGATAAAATTGATTATAAACTGATTCGTAATAATCCAAAAATATTTGTCGGTTACAGCGATATCAATGCTTTACAAATGGCCTTTTTTGCTAAAACCGGATTAATAACTTTTGCAGGACCGATGGTTGCTGTTGATTTTCATGATGAAGTTAGTGCATTTACAGAGGAAGTATTTTGGAGAACAATAACATCGAACAAAAAAATTGGAAAACTACTAAATCCGCGCAAAGAAAAATTTTATGTTTTAAATAAAGGCAGGGCAACAGGAAGAATACTTGGTGGAAATTTAAGTTTACTAAATTCACTTATGGGCACTGAATATTTACCAAAACTTAAAGATGCAATTCTACTTTTAGAAGATATTCATGAGGCACCTTACCGAATTGATCGCATGTTAAATCAACTTCGTTTAACAAAAATATTAAAACAAATACGGGGAGTGATACTGGGTCATTTTGTAGATTGTGTTGAATCAGATCCAACCAAGCAGACTTTTACCTTAAATGAAGTTATTGTTGAATATTTCCAAGATCAAAAAATGCCTGTTCTATACAATGTTAAACATGGTCACATCAAAGATAACATTACAATTCCCTATGGAATAAAATGTGTACTGAATGCTTCCCGCGCATACATTGAAATTCCGGAAAACGCAGTACTATAACCCCATAAAAGAATAACTCATCCAAATTTGCTTAGATCGAAGAATTTATTTTTAAGCTGATTCTCTTTTTTAAGAAAAATCTATATCGTTTCTAACAATTCATTCAAAATGAGCAAGATTCGTTACAGTTTTTGGCTGGTATATTTATTGTCATCTATTCATATAAGATAGATTTAATTGTATCAGGAATTAGATGGAATTCATTAACGAATCGGAAATCAACTCTTTAATAAATGACGATAAGCTGAACGACCCGGTTTTCCAAAAAGAAATAATCCAAAAATCTAAAGTAGCGAAAGGGTTATCACTAAAAGAAAGTGCTGTGTTGTTAAATATTTCCGATCCGGAAATAACTGAGGAACTATACTGTACTGCACGAGAAGTAAAAGAAAAAATTTATGGAAATCGGCTAGTTCTTTTTGCACCTCTCTATGTAACAAATCTTTGTATTAATAATTGTTTGTATTGTGCTTTCCGAAAAGATAACAAAGAATTAAAACGTAAAACATTAACTATCGAAGAAATTAGAGAAGAGACAGAATTTTTAGTTAAGCAGGGGCATAAGAGAATCCTTCTTGTTTGCGGAGAACATCCCAAGAAAGCCAATCTTGAATTTATTGGTGAGGCGATTCAAACAATTTATGATGTAAATATTAACGGCGGGAATATTAGAAGGATAAATATAAATTCTGCACCTTTGACTATTGAAGCGTTTAAGAAATTAAAAAATTTCGGCATCGGCACGTATCAATGTTTTCAAGAAACATATCATTATAAAACCTATATGGAAATGCATCCGGATGGACCAAAGCACGATTATGCTTGGCGATTATATGCAATGGATCGCGCACTTCAAGCGGGGATTGATGATGTAGGTATTGGTGCACTTTTCGGTTTGACAGATTACAAATTTGAAACACTTGCAATGTTAAGCCATGCGTTTAATCTTGATCATCGTTTTGGTATCGGGCCACATACAATTTCTGTCCCTCGCATAGAACCGGCGTTCAATTCACAGCTTTCCCATAAACCACCGTTTGCTGTTGATGATTTTTCTTTTAAAAAGTTTATTGCAGTAATTCGCCTTGCTGTTCCATATACAGGAATAATTTTATCAACGCGAGAACGAGCTGATTTAAGAAGAGAACTTTTCGAAGTCGGCATTTCACAAATCAGTGCTGGAAGCAGAACTTCTCCAGGTGCTTATAAAGAGTCACAAGAAACGCTTGAAGAACATGAAATGGAACAATTTCAATTGGGAGATCACAGAACTCTTGATGAAGTTGTAAAAGATTGCTGTGGGTTAGGATTCTTACCGAGTTTCTGTACTGCATGTTACCGTTCGAATAGAACCGGTGATAGATTTATGGAATTAGCAAAATCCGGTAATATTGGAAAAATGTGTGTCCCAAATGCAATTTCTACATTTAGTGAATACACTAATGATTTTGCATCGGTAGAAACAAAAATAGTTGCTAATGAATTTATTCAAAACGAGATTGAAAAATTTAATGGTATCACAAGACATAAAACCGAAGAGATGCTCAAAAGAGTTAATAACGGTGAAAGGGATGTTTTCTTTTAAAAATTACAATGAAACTTGAACAAATTCTACATAAGGAAGAACTGACGAAAGAAGAAATAATATTTCTTCTAAATCTAACGGACAATAACGATCAGCAAAAACTTTTTGATCGTGCGGATGAAATACGTTCTATCTATTGCGGTAATGAAGTGCATCTAAGAGGAATAATTGAATTCTCAAATTATTGCGAACAAAATTGTCTTTACTGCGGTTTACGTAAAAGTAATAGTAAACTTTCGCGTTACCGTATGACACCTGAAGAGATTATAGAAACTGCACGTGTGATTTCTAATCAAGGTATTTATACAATTGTACTGCAATCCGGAGAAGACAATTATTACGACACTGATCTGATCGCTTACATTATATATCAAATAAAGCAGAATACAAATGCAGCAATTACTTTAAGTCTTGGCGAAAGAAGTTTTAATGAATACCGCGAATGGAAAATTGCCGGAGCTGACCGTTATTTATTAAAACATGAAACAGCAAATCATGATCTGTATTCTGTTTATCATAAAAAACAGAAATTGGAGGACCGTCTTTCCCATTTAAGCTTTTTAAAAACAATCGGTTATCAAATCGGTTCCGGTAACATCATTGGATTGCCAATGCAATCAGTTGAAGATATAGCTGATGATATTCTGTTATGCAAGAAGTTGGATGTAGATATGGCAGCATTCGGCCCATTCATACCCTCGCCTGACACAACATACAAAAATAAAACTGCAGGTGATGTTGATTTAACATTACGAACGATGGCAACTGCAAGAATTGTATTAAAGAAAGTTCATATCCCCGCGACAACAGCGCTTGCAACTATTGATGATGAAGGAAGAATAAAAGGACTAAATGCCGGTGCAAATATTGTTATGCCTGATTTAACCCCAAGCCCATATAGAAAACTATATCAAATTTATCCGGACAAAAAATGTATTAATGATAATCCGCTTAATTGCAAAGGATGTTTGCAATTACAAATTGAAGCCATAGGAAGAAAGATTTCAAGCTCACGCGGCGACTCGTTAAAATTAGTTGAACAGATGAAGGATTAATAAATCCCTTTTCTTCCATCTACATTTGATTGTATATTTGCCACCAAGAAATTAAAATATAAGAGGGTTTTTTAATGAAATTTTATACTTCCATTCTATTAAGTACCATTGTTCTTTTTTCTGCTTGTAACTCGCATAAAGATCAAGAAATATTTAAAAGTGCTGCGGAAAAATCAAAAGCAAAAAATTATTCCGAAGCATTAAAAGATTATCAAGAAATTATAAATGATTATTCGGGAAGCGATAAAGCTGCGGAAAGTATTTTTTCTGTTGCAGCAATGTATCATATGTATCAAATACCAAACATTTCCAAAGAAGAATCACTTAAGAAAGCAGTTGAATTTTATCAGAAATTATATCGGCAATTTCCTCAAGATGAAAGAGCGCCCAAAGCTTTATTTATGTCCGGATTTATTTTGGCAAATGAACTTGGTAACACTGATGCAGCAAGGTTGGCATATCAAGAATTTTTAAATAAATTTCCTAAACATGAACTTTCTGTACCTGCTAGAACGGAATTAGATAATCTCGGCAAGACTCCGGAAGAAATTCTCCAAGAGAAAACAGCGAAAAAATAGTGGCTGTAAAAACTCGAGACTATAAAAAATTTTTAGACCCGGTTGTAATTTCCAAACTTAAAACTCTTGAACTAAAAGCAAGAATGGTTGTTGAAGGGTTTAAAGTCGGGTTGCACCGAAGTCCTTATCACGGATTTAGCGTTGAGTTTAGCGAGCATCGTCCTTATATGCAAGGTGATGCACTTAAAAATGTTGATTGGAAAGTTTTCGCTAAAAGTGAAAAATATTATATCAAGCAATTTGAAGAAGAAACAAATTTACTCTCCCACATTTTTGTTGATGCAAGCAAGTCAATGCAGTTCAAACATTCAGGCAAGGTTTCAAAAATAGATTATGCAACAATTCTTGCCGCAGCGCTTGCTTATGTAATGATAGATCAGCAAGATTCTGTCGGACTGGCAATTTATTCCGATAAAATTCATACCTATTTACCTCCAAAATCAAATCGTATTTATCTTAAAACTCTTTTATCCGCTCTCAATCAAATTCAGCCGGGTGGGACAACAACAACTTCAAAATGTTTGGACTCTGTTGCAGAAAAAATAAAAAAGCGGGGACTTACAATTATTATCTCGGATTTTTTTGATGATATGAATTCGATACTTACTGCACTTAAGCACATTCATTACAAAAAAAATGAAGTAATTGTTTTCCAGATTCTTGATCCAATTGAAAAAAGTTTTGGTTTCGATCGTGATTCTGTTTTTGTTGATCTTGAATCGGGTGAACAGATAACAACACAACCACATCAAATCCAGCGGGCATATCAGGAAGCTATGAACGAATACTTGAATAAATTAAAGACAGAGTGTTTGAACTTTGGAATTGAGTACAATTTGATTGACACAAGCCAGCCGTTCGATAAAGCATTGATGAGTTATTTTGCTAAACGAGCAAAGATGAATTGATAAAATTATTTTTGAAAAACATTTTGATAAATAAATGTTTACTATTCTTTGTTTTGACTTCTATAATTTTTCCGCAAGAACAAAAACATCCTATCACTCGAAATCCAGAATATCCTACTCACTGGTGGACGCCAGTACCAAAAGAAGGTGCACCATCTTGGGAAATTCTTCCGCAAGAAGCTGCTCACGGTGAGGTGATTCTTTCAAAACGGAATGAACTTGGATTGCTCTCCAATTTTGCACCGACTCCGTTCATATTCCATGGAAAACGTTATGCAAGTCTGGAAGGATTCTGGCAGATGATGAAATACCCGGAAAGTGAGGACGATCCCCGTGCTACTTTTCATGGGTTGCATTGGAAATATACCCGCGAACAAGTTGCTCAGCTAACAAGCTTTGAAGCCAAAAGAGCAGGGGATCTTGCAGAAGAGAATATGAAAAAGATGGGAATCAACTGGGTAACATTTAAGGGAAAACGAATGGAATATAAACCTAATGTGTCCGGGAAACATTATAGACTAATTGTTGAGGCAACATGGGAAAAAGTTCGGCAGAATCCTGAAGTACAAAAAATTTTACTTGCAACGGGTGATTTAATTTTAAAACCAGATCATCATCAAGAGCCAAACGCACCTGCTGCTTGGAAGTATTATGAAATTCTTACTAAGATCCGTACAAAACTGCAAAAGAAAAATTGATTGGAAATTCTATCATGTTAAAATTAAATTTCTTACCTCACCAACATATTTCTCAGCTAAACTCTCCGCATCTTCCTTGGTCTTGGCTTCAACAATAATTCTAATTATAGGTTCTGTATTTGATCTTCTGAAATGTACCCAGTGATCATCGAAATCAATCCTCAGTCCGTCCTCAAGATTTATTTTCTCAGATTTATATTTCTCAGTTATTTTTTTGATCACATCATCGGGATCGCGCGGTGCCGTCCCTTCGGAAACCGAACCTAGTTCAATTTTCTTTTTAACAATAAAATATTGAGGTAAAGATTTTTTCAATCCGCTCATTTTTCTGCCATACTCAACTAAGTGCTGAAGCAATATTGTAGTTCCCGTAAGTGCATCTCTACCAAAAACAGTTTGCGGTAAAATAACTCCGCCGCTTCCTTCTCCGCCGATGACCGCATTAACTTCTTTCATTTTCTTTACAACATTTGCCTCACCAACGGGAGCTCTGAATATCTGGCATTCAAACTCTTTTGCAACATCTTCAACTGCGCGAGTTGTAGAAAGATTTACAACAACATTTCCTTTTTTCTTTGAGAGATAAAATTTAATTGCTTGTGTGATCGTATTTTCCTCACCGAATGGTTCGCCTTTTTCTGTTATTAATACTAACCGGTCAACATCCGGATCAACAACAATTCCTAAATCTGCTTTATGTTTTTTTACAGCTTCCATTGTTGCAGTTAAATTTTCCGGAATTGGCTCAGGCAATCTCGGAAAGATTCCGGTTTTATCGCAATTCATTTCGATAACTTTACAACCAAGCTTACTTAACAATTTAGGCATTGAATAAGCTCCGGCGCCATTTACGCAATCAAGTAAAACTCTAAATTTTCTTTTCCGGATCATTGCAACATTTATATAATCCATCTTTAGAACGGCTTCGATATGATTATCTAAACCTTTTCTGTAACGGGTTACCTTTCCTAATTTATCCCAAGCAGAAAATTTTTTATCCGCTTCATAAAGATGTTTCATCATACCGGCATTTTCTTCAGCGCTCATAAATTCACCGTTGCTATTGAGCAGCTTCAAAGCATTCCATTCATTTGGATTATGGCTCGCAGAGAGTTGAATTCCTCCAACGGCCTTCAGCTTTTTTACATTAAAGAGAACTGTCGGTGTAGGAACTATTCCGAGATCAATTACATCATTACCTTTTGCAAGAAGAGTTCCTATAACAACGTTGCGTACCATCTCACCGGAAATCCTTCCATCGCTTCCAACTATGATCTTTCCTTTACCGCAGAAATCAGCATAAGCAGAAGTATAGTTTACCAAGACTTCGGGATCGAGTCCATCACCGATTATTCCTCTTATTCCAGAAATGCTAACCATTAATGTTGGCATAAAACACCTTTGAATTGAAAAAGAAGAAATAAGGAATCAGAAAACAGTAATTAAGAATAAACTCCTAAATCCTTATTGTTATATAGAAATTTAATAACTTTTACACCAAAATAATTTATTAAATGAAGTCTAAAAGAAAATTTATTATAAAGTGCAATTCACTGCTGATTAAACATTTCGGAATTCCGAAGAGAAATAAAAAACTGCCGGATCCTCTTGATATGTTAATTGCTACAATCCTTTCACAAAACACAAACGATAATAATTCTTTTAAGGCATACCAAAATCTGAAGAGTCATTATAAATCATGGGATGAACTGGTTAATGTAAAACGAGTTACGATTGAAAGTGTAATACGTGTTGCTGGATTAGCAAGACAAAAATCGGAAGCTATCAAGAAGCTTCTTGATTCGTTAAAGAAAAGCAGAAACATTTCCATTGACTTTATCAGACTATTAGATGACCATTCAGCAATAGAACGATTGACCAATTATAAAGGAATCGGTGTGAAAACCGCTAGCTGTGTTTTATTATTTTCTCTTGATAGAAATGTATGTCCGGTTGATACTCACGTTCAAAGAACAACAAACAGAATTGGTATCGTTTCGGAAAAATCACCAGATAAAACTTTTTTTGCACTTAACAATAATTTCCCAGATAAAATTGCTCATTCTTTTCATACAAATTTAATTCGATTAGGACGGAAGATTTGCACACCAACAAAACCGAGCTGTGGAATTTGTCCACTGCTTAAAATCTGCCACTATCCTGACAAAAATTTTGATCTAAAAAAAGAAGGATCCAAACGGGATTTTATGCTCTTAGATAACGTTAGTAATTGAACGAACGTTACAGCAATCTTGTTTTTAAGTAAAAAGGGACTCAAGTTTGTTTTCAGAGCTCATATCTTTATATTTCGGCACAATTTCCAATCTGAATGAGAGTTTCATTGAGTAAACAGTACGATATTGCAATTCTTGGCGGAGGTCCGGGCGGATATGTAGCAGCAATTAGGGCAGCTCAGCTTGGCTTCAAAACTGTTGTAATTGATAAAGATAATCTTGGTGGTATTTGTCTGAATTGGGGATGTATTCCTACCAAATCTTTGCTGAAGAATGCTGAGATATTTGACCTGATGAAAAATCATTCAAATGAATTTGGAATTTCTGTTCAAGGATTGAGTTTTGATTTTAATAAGATTATAAAAAGAAGCCGCGATATTTCAGACCGTATTACAAAAAATGTTGAACTGCTAATCAAGAAAAATAAAATCGATCGAATACGCGGATACGGAAAGTTAGTTTCAAAAAATCAGATTGATATTTTTGATGGTAACAGCAAAAAGATTGATTCTGTTTCATCTGAAAAAATTATTATTGCAACCGGTGCAAGACCGAAAGCTGTCCCGGCTATTCCTGTTGATAGAAAAAATATTATTACATCTACTGAAGCGATGAATTTACCGACACAGCCAAGAGAGTTAATTGTAATTGGTGCTGGTGCTATCGGAATTGAATTTGCATATTTCTATAATGTACTTGGTACAAAAGTTACAGTTATAGAAATGATGGATCAAATACTACCGGTTGAAGACCAAGAAGTTTCTGAAACTTTACACAGGAATTTTAAGAAACGGGGAATCGAAATTTATACCTCGGCTAAAGTTGAAAAAGCAGAAGTAAAAGGGAATGAAGTAATTGTAACAATAGAGAAAGGCGGAAAGAAAATTGAATTGAAATCAGAAAAGGTTTTATGTGCAATCGGTGTTACAGGAAATGTTGAGGGATTTGGTCTTGAAGAATTAGGCGTTGATCTTTATAAAAATCATATTAAAGTAAATAAGAATACTTACGAAACAAATGTTCCCAGTATTTTTGCAATTGGTGATGCTATCGGGCCACCTTGGTTGGCACATGTTGCGTCGGCAGAAGGAATTCATTGTGTAGAGATGATCAAAGGGAAGAATCCAAATCCGATTGACTATAATAATGTTCCCGGCTGCACTTATTGCAATCCTCAAGTTGCAAGTGTTGGAATGACAGAAGCTAAAGCACGTGAAAATGGGCATGAATTGAAAATCGGGAAATTTCCATTCATGGCAAGCGGAAAAGCATTTGCAGTTGGCGAGCGGGAAGGATTTGTTAAATTAATCTTTGATGCAAAGTACGGCGAGCTTCTCGGCGCTCATATAATTGGACCGGAAGCAACAGAGTTGATTGCAGAATTAACTCTTGCAAAATCAATGGAAGCAACATTTGAAACAATAGTTAAAACAGTTCATGCTCATCCGACATTATCAGAATCAATAATGGAAGCGGCGGCTAACGCTTATGGCGAATCAATCCATATATAAAATTTTTAATTATTCCGATCTTGGTAAGATTGATTATCAATCAGCATGGGATTTGCAGAAAGAAATTTTTGATCTCAGACTTCATAACAAAATTGATGATACTTTTTTCTTGCTGGAACATCCTCATACTTATACTTTAGGTAAAGTTGCTGAGAAAGAAAATTTAATTAGCACTAATGAACAATTGAAGGAACTTGGAATCACCGTTTATGAAATTGACCGCGGCGGTGATATTACTTATCATGGACCAGGGCAGATTGTTGGTTATCCAATCATAAATTTAAGTGATTGGAAAGAAGATACACATGAATATTTACGAGCACTTGAAGAAGTTATTATTAGAACTTGTGCAGAGTATGGATTGAGTACAAATCGAAATCCAAAATATACGGGAGTATGGTTGGGAGAAAGAAAAATTGCAGCTATTGGAATTAAAGTTAGCAGATGGATTACAATGCACGGGTTTGCTTTCAATGTGAACACTGATTTAAATTATTTCGGCGGAATAATTCCATGCGGAATTAAAGATAAAGATGTTACTTCGCTCCAGCGCGAACTCCGTAAAGAAATTGAAATTGATGAAGTGAAAGAAAAACTTGTTAAGAACTTTCAAAATATTTTTGGTTATACTAAATTCATCATTAAAGAAAAAAGTAGTTACATAAAAGAGTTTGAAAAGATATCCTAGTGACGAAGTGTTTTGGTGGTTATAATTTTACCACAAAACTCTAAGACACAAAGAAAGGAATAGATAAATGGCAAAAGAAAAAATAGAAACTGCTATAGATAAAAGTAATGGTACGACTCCCACTGGTAAATTAGATTCATTTGGTGGAATGACGAAAGATGAATTAATGAATGTACTTCGTATTATGAATCTTTCCCGTACGATGGATATTAAAGTGATGAATCTACTTAAACAAGGTAAAGCATTTTTCCATATTGCCGGTGCAGGACATGAAGCTACACAGGTTGCTTTCGGGCTTGCAATGAAAAAAGGTACTGACTGGGCTTTCCCTTATTACAGAGATATGGGTTTTATGTTAACTCTTGGCATGAAACCGGAAGATGCATTCTTAGCATTTACAGGAAAAGGTGATGACCCGCTTACAGGTTCGCGACAAATGCCTTGTCATTGGTCCTCAAAAGAGTTTAATGTGCCCACGCAATCAAGTCCTACGGGAACACAATTTCTTCAAGCAGTTGGTGCAGCAATGGCAATGCGGAAAAAAGGAATCAATGGGGTTGTTTATGTAAGCAGCGGTGAAGGAACAACATCTCAAGGAGAATTTCACGAAGCCGTTAACTGGGCATCCCGCGAAAAACTTCCGGTTGTTTTTGTAATTCAAAATAATAAGTGGGCTATTTCTGTCCCTGTTCAAAATCAAACAGCCGGCAAGAATGCATCCATTCTTGAAATGACGAAAGGTTATGAAAATCTTCTTCGTATTGAAGTAGATGGAACGGATTTCCTCCAAGTGAATGCTGCCGCACAATCAGCGTTTAAGAATGCAAGACAAGGAAGAGGTCCTGCATTAGTTGAAGCACACGTTGTAAGATTGTTTTCGCATTCTTCATCAGATGATCAGAAAAAATATAGACCGAATGATTCATTACAAGAAGATTTGAAAAAAGATCCAATTGAAGTATTAGTAAATGTTTTAAAGAAAAAAGAAATATTAAATGATCTAGCTTACACAGAATTTAAAAAAGAAATTTCTAATCATGTGAACGAAGCAGCTGATTGGGCTTTGAAACAAGAAGAACCAAAACCAGAAACAGCAATTAGATATGTTCTTGATGAGTCCGGCAAGAAAGATCGGCTCGATTACGAAAAAGGGAAGATCGAAGGAAAATCTGTTGTACTGGTTGACGCGATTAATCATGCATTAAAAGAAGAAATGGATCGTAATAATAAGATTTATGTTTTTGGTGAGGATGTCTCAGACGGCAAGGGCGGTGTTTTCACTTCTACAAAAGGTCTCTCAACAAAATTTGGCAACGATAGAGTATTTAATTCGCCCCTTGCCGAGGCAAGTATTGTAGGAGTTGCGATAGGTATGGCATTGAGTGGATTGAAACCATGCGTTGAAATTCAATTTGGAGATTATATTTGGCCGGCGTTCATGCAGTTCCGCGATGAAATGGTAATGTATCGTTACCGTTCTAATAATTTGTTTGAAGCTCCGGTAGTTACGCGAGTTGCTGTTGGCGGTTATATTCACGGCGGGTTGTATCACAGCCAGAACATCGAGGGATTTTTTGCTCACATGCCGGGATTATTAATTGCATATCCTTCCAATGCTTCAGACGCAAAAGGTTTGTTGAAAACCGCGCTGCGGTTAAACGATCCTGTCCTTTTCTTAGAGCACAAAGGTTTGTACCGTCAAAGTTATGCTTCTTCAGTTGAACCTGATGCTGATTATTTATTACCATTTGGGAAAGCGAAAGTAGTTAGAGAAGGTAATGATCTTTCAATTATTACTTACGGTGCAATGGTTCATGAATCCAACTTTGCTGTTAAGAAATTAGAAGATGACGGATACTCTGTAGAAATTATTGATATAAGAACAATAGCACCGCTTGATGTTGATACAATTTATAAGTCGGTAAGGAAAACGGGAAAAGCAATTGTTATTCATGAAGATACTTTAACAGCTGGGTTCGGTGCTGAGATTGCAGCGCTAATAACTGAAAATTGTTTTGAATCTTTAGATGGACCTGTAAGAAGAATAGGTGCTCTAGATGCGCCAATTCCTTTTGCGCCAAATTTAGAACATGAAATTCTTCCAACAAGAGAAAAAATTTATAAATCGTTAAAAGATTTATTAGAATACTAAATAATTGTCATTCCGGTTCCGATGAAAATCGGAAGAGAAATCTTTATAAGATTTCTCAGTCACTTCACTCCTTCGAAATGACATGATGTAAAAGAATGAATCGGAGAAGAAAATGAAAGTTGATATTGTAATGCCCAAAATGGGTGAGAGTATTAATGAAGGAACGTTGATTAAATGGCATAAGAAAAATGGTGATCAAGTTAAGAGAGACGAAATTATCTATGAGATAAGTACTGATAAAGTTGATACGGAAATTCCTTCGCCAGAAAACGGAGTATTAGTTGATATTAAAGTTTTTGAACAAGAAACTGTAGAAGTAGGAACAATTGTAGCTGTGATCGAAACGAATGGTGAAGTCTCCTCAGTTCCGGTAGAAAGTAAGAAAAAAGAAATTCCTTCTACAACACAAGTAGGTGGTGAACTGATTGAAGTACCAATGCCAAAGATGGGTGAATCTGTTATGGAAGGGACAATACTGAAGTGGCATAAAAAGGTAGGCGATAAAGTTAAACGTGATGAGATTATTTTTGAAATAAGTACTGACAAAGTTGATACTGAAGTTCCTTCTCCTATAGACGGAACACTCGCAGAAATTTTATTTGGTGAAAACTCAACAGTAGAAGTTGGAGTTACAATTGCAAAAATATCTTCGAGCGGTGGAATAGTTAAACCAAAATTCGATCAAAAAAAAGAGCATGAGCAAGAAATAAAAACTGTAACTACTTTCAGTCCAAAGCAAACGATTGTTACTTCAAACAGATTTTATTCTCCACTTGTTTTAAGTATTGCCCGCACTGAAGGAATTTCTATGAGTGAATTGGAAACTATACCGGGCAGCGGAATTGGTGGGAGATTATCTAAAAAAGATCTTCTCAATTATATTCAAAGCGGAAAGATCAAAAGTGATTCATCCACTAATGTAGAATTAGTTTCTCTTTCGTCAACTCCTTCACAAAAAAGTACTTCTGGGCAAAGAGAAGAAATTATACCGATGGATAATATTCGCCAGAGAATTATGCATCACATGCTGAATAGCAAAAATACTTCAGTACATGTTTCCGCTATGATTGAAGTGGATATGTCACGCATTTACAATTTTATTGAAAAAAACCGTGATACATTTGCTAATGAAGGCATTAAACTAACTTATATGCCGTTCATTTCTTTTGCTGTGATAAAAGGATTGAAAGAATTTCCATTGATGAATGCTTCGATTGATGGTAACAATATCGTAATGAAGAAATATATTAACCTGGGTATTGCTGTTGCAGTTGAACCAAACGGATTGATTGTACCTAATATTAAAAATGCTGATGAGAGAAACATACGCGGACTTGCAAAATCCATTGCAGATATTGGAAACCGGGCGCGGACGAAAAAACTTGTTCCAGATGATATCGTTGAAGGAACATTTTCAATAACAAATTATGGAGTATTTGGTTCTTTGTTCGGCACACCAATCATCAATCAACCGGAAGTTGGGATACTTGGTGTTGGTGCAGTTACTAAGAAACCGGTTGTAGTTGAGAATGATGGAATAGAAAGCATTGCAATCAAACCGATGATGTATCTTTCGCTAAGTCACGATCACCGTCTTGTGGATGGGATGCTCGGTGGGAAATTTCTAAAATCAGTAAAAGATACTTTAGAAAATTTTGATATAAGTATTGTCTAAGATTAAGATCAAGAGCAAGAAGGGGAAAGGATAAATGATTAATCAACACCAGAAAAAATTTGCAGAAGTAATTGAAAAGGTGAGACCGGAGCTTGGTAAACGTCCCGACTGGTTAAAAGTCCGTTTACCAACCGGACAAAATTATAAAGATGTTCACGAGCTGATGCGCAAATCAAAATTGAATACGGTTTGTGAGGAAGCAAAGTGCCCAAATCTTGCAGAGTGCTGGAACAACAGAACGGCAACATTTATGATCTTGGGTGATACTTGTACCCGAAGTTGCGGATTCTGTAATGTTAAAACCGGAATTCCTAATGAATTAGATTTTGATGAACCACGCCGGGTTGCTGAATCTGTAGAAGCATTAAATCTCAAACATGTTGTTATCACATCAGTGGATCGCGATGAACTTAAAGACGGCGGTGCTTCAATATTTTCTGAAACTGTCCGATTAGTTCGAGAGAAAATGCCAAATACGACCATTGAAATTTTAATTCCCGATTTCAAAGGTGAAGAATTTTCGTTCAATATTATTTTAGAAAACCCGCCGGACATTCTTAACCATAATCTTGAAACAGTTCATCGTCTTTATCATGGTGTACGTCCTCAAGCAAAGTACAATCGTAGTTTGGAATTAATAAGTTGGTTCAAGAAACACAATCTTAGAACGAAAAGTGGAATTATGGTTGGCATTGGCGAAACAAAAGAAGAAGTTGTTGAATTGATTAACGATCTCTATAATCATGGTTGTGATATAATGACAATTGGTCAGTATCTTCAACCCACAAAAAATCATTTACCTGTCCATCGCTTTGTTTCACCTGATGAATTTAGGTTTTACAAAGATTACGGACTAGGGATTGGACTTAAGGCAGTTGAATCATCACCATTAGTTAGAAGCTCCTACCATGCAGATAAACATGCAGAATTAATTCCCTAGTTTTTATACTCTGATATTCTCATACAACAGGTATCTTTCTCAAAATTGAAAATCCGACTAATTGTCCTTTAGACTATATTAATAATTTATTTAGATGACTTCGTTTTTCGGAAATAATCCTTATTTTTGAATCGTTCAAAAAGATATAAATAAATAATTCTGGCACGTTAGTTACTCATATTTTGAACGAAATAGATATCTTATGAATAAATTACTTATTGAAATAAATAAATTAAATAAACCATTGAGAGAAGGTTATAGCAATGCTGTAACCTTTTTTTGTTTAATAAGCTGAGGTTAATTCATGGCAAAAGTAAAAGGGGATATCTTAATAGATATCGAGAAATGTAAAGGATGTGAACTTTGCGCAGCAGCCTGCCCACAAGAATCACTGGAACTTTCTCGCAAATTGAACTCGAAGGGTTATCATTACATTGTAAAGATAGAAGATAATTGTACAGGTTGTACAAATTGTGCTTTAGTTTGTCCGGATGGAATAATTAAAGTATATCGTAAAACAGATAGAAAGACTGAAAATATTGCAACAATTACAAATGTGACTCGTGATATAACATTGACGGTGAACTCATGAAAGAATTAAAATTGATGAAAGGGAATGAGGCTCTTGCTGAAGCTGCAATACTTGCAGGCTGCGATGGTTATTTTGGCTATCCAATAACACCTCAATCAGAAATTTTAGAATACTTAGCACTTGAAGCAAAAAAGAGAACTGGGATGGTTGTCCTTCAGGCTGAAAGTGAAGTTGCGGCAATCAACATGATTTACGGCGCTGCAGGTACTGGTAAGAAAGTTATGACATCTTCATCATCACCAGGAATAAGTCTGATGCAGGAAGGAATTTCATACATTGCTTGTGCTGAACTTCCATGCTTGCTTGTTAATGTAGTTCGCGGCGGTCCCGGACTCGGAACAATCCAGCCATCGCAGGGTGATTATTTTCAAGCTGTAAAAGGTGGAGGACACGGTGATTATAAATTGATTGTTCTTGCACCTTCAACGGTTCAGGAAATGGTTGATCACGTTAAGTTAGGATTTGATCTTGCTTTCAAATGGAGAAATCCTGTAATGATCTTAACAGATGGTGCACTAGGACAAATGATGGAAAAAGTCCAACTACCGGCACAGTTACCGAGATCAACTGAAGCTCCATCATGGGCAACTGTCGGTAAACCAAAAACACGCGAAAGAAATATTTTAACTTCGTTGCATATTCAACCCGATAAAATGCAGGATATAAATCTTCATCTGCAAAAGAAGTACAGTGATATTGAGAAAGAGGAAATTAGATTTGAAAAATATGAGTGTGATGATGCAGAAATTATTTTAGTTGCATTCGGATTAGTAGCTCGTGTTTGTCAAAAGGCTGCACAGTTTGCAAGAGAAAAAGGAATTAAAGTTGGTGTATTCAGACCAATTACATTATTCCCTTATCCGTACAAAGAATTAAATAAATTGGCTGATCAAGCTAAAGGAATTTTAACTGTTGAGATGAACGCCGGCCAAATGGTTGAAGATGTACGCCTCGCTGTTAATGGAAAAATACCGGTAGAATTTCTTGGAAGAATGGGTGGAATTATACCGACTCCGGAAGAAATTCTACACAAGCTGGAAGAAAAATTTGTAGGAGAAATGGTATGAATGAAAAAACTATGATAGAAGAACAACATTTTGCAGAAATAATTGCAGAAGAAAGTATTTGTACAAATGAAAATTTAGTTTTCGAAAAGACTAATATTTTAACCGATACACCAATGCATTACTGTCCGGGTTGCGGGCATGGTGTTGCCCATAGATTAATTGCTGAAGCAATTGCAGAACTTAATATACAAGAGAAAACAGTTGGTGTTGCACCTGTTGGATGTTCAGTATTCATGTATAACTATTTAGATATTGATATGACTGAAGCCCCTCATGGAAGAGCATCTGCAGTAGCAACAGGAATAAAAAGAGTACTGCCGGATAAATATGTTTTCTCATATCAAGGTGATGGTGATTTAGCAGCAATAGGAACCGGGGAAACTATTCATACATGTAACCGTGGTGAAAATATTTTGATCGTATTTATTAATAATGGAATTTATGGAATGACAGGCGGACAAATGGCCCCGACAACTCTCGTTGGAATGAAATCTACTACAACTCCATTCGGAAGAGAAGTTGAAGTAATGGGAAATCCTCTGAAGATTACCGAGTTGATTGCTCAATTGCCGGGAGTATATTATTGCACGCGTGTTGCTGTCAATACTCCGGTTAATGTCCGCAAAGCAAAAAAAGCAATTCTTAATGGATTTAAATATCAAGAATTGAAAAAAGGATTGAGCTTTGTGGAAATCGTTTCTAATTGTCCCTCGAACTGGAAAATGACTCCGGTTGATTCAAATAAATGGATGGAAGAAAATATGTTGCCGTTTTATCCACTCGGCGATCTCAAAGTCCCAGGCAAAGGAGAATAACAATGCAAGAAGAAATTATCATAGCAGGATTTGGCGGGCAAGGTGTTTTATCAATGGGACAAATTCTTTGTTACAGCGGTGTAATGGAAAACAAGGAAGTCAGTTGGATGCCGTCGTACGGACCTGAAATGAGAGGTGGAACTGCAAACTGTATAGCAATTATCAGTGATTCTAAAATCAGTTCGCCAATCGTTACAAAGTTTGATACTGTGATTGCTTTGAATCAACCATCATTGGATAAATTTGAATCTGCAGTTAAACCTGGTGGACTTTTAATTTATGAAGCGAATGCAATTATCAATCCACCTAAGAGAACGGATATTGATATTGTTCCAATTGAAGCTTCGAATGAAGCTGCTAAATTGAAAAATACAAAAGTGATGAATATGATTGTACTTGGTGCATTCTTGCAGAAGAAACCGATTATAAAGATGGAAAATATTATTGAAGGAATTAAAAAAGTTCTTCCGGAAAGATATCACCACCTCATTCCACTCAACAAACAAGCTCTTGAAAAGGGAATGGAGTTAGCTAGAAATATAGGAGTTATTGCATAAGATAATAAAGAGGTTGGTAATTAAATTTTATTAACTTTTTTTGTTAAAGAACTGAATAAACAATTTTTTTGATATTGGTGGTATATTATAGAAGAAATATAAAAAGGAAAACAAAAGCTATTAATAATATTGTATAGGACAGATGCAAAAGATCTTTTACCCAAAAAATAATAGCCATATCAAATTAACTGCATCTGCAATTTCAGCAGTAAATCCCCGGGCAATCCAAAATCATTCTCAATCTAAAATTGGACACCAAATAATATCATTTAAGATATTTCATATTGATATTTTTTCAGGGGTATAAATATATTGGCTGAATAATAAACTAATCAAAAATTTTTCTTATTAATTTTTTTAAAATATTATGAAAATTCAATCCATAAAATCTCATCATTTAGTCATCATATTAGTCATAGTAATGACGATTGTTACTGGATTGCTGTTGATAGGACTTAATAAAACGACAGAAAAAGAAATAGTAAAAAAATATAATGAAGAACAACTTCATTTGGTCAAAGACCTATCAAGAAGTATTGAGAAATATATAAACGTCAGAGTGGAGTTAGTGGATTTATTATCGTCTCTTTTATCTTTCAAAAAATATGGCCCAAAATTTGTTTCAACCGAGATAAATCATTTTTATGAAAATGAAAAAAGAAATTTTGCAACTAAATTCAATTTATATGATAAAACCGGAACGGTAATTTATTCTAGTAACAAAGATATAATAGGACATAAATTATCAGAGTCTGAGATTTTTCTATGGGCCAAAAATCCGGAGAACAAAGGAAAACAATTCATATCGCCCCCAATCAATGTACCAAAAGTAAAAGGTGATTCCATTCCTCATTTACATTTCGTAATAGCAGCGCCAATTTATAATGCAGCGAATATAAATGATAAATTGGATTCATCACAAAAGTTTGCCGGAGTAGTAACTGAGACAGTGGATTTTGATAAGCTTCTTCGGGTTTTGATTTCCAATCATCAATCTGATAAGGTGAAAGAATATCTTTGGATTATGGAGAAAAATGGGACTCTTCTGTTTCATGCTGATCATCCAGAAATGGCTTTTGCTAATGTCCAAAAACAGAATGAATCATGTATGAACTGTCACATTTCTTTTAAACACTTGGATGCAATGCTTATTAAAAAAGAAGGAAATATAGAATATCAGCTCAAGAATAGGCCGCTCAAATTAGCCAGTTATACAACACTCGATTATAAAAACATTTCTTGGATCGTGGTTCTTAATACGCCGTCAGAGGAAATAGGTAGTTTTATACATGAGAATATACTTCAATCTTATCTTCTTCTTGGAATGATTGCACTTACATTTTTTACAATCTCTTTTTTGATTTATCGCAGTTTTAAATTGAGGGTTAAAGCTGAAGAAGAATCTAAGCAGCTTAGAGAGAAAAGTATTCTTAAAGAAAAGATTGAAGAATCGGAGAAACGTTATAGAAATCTTGTAGAATCTTCACCGGATGCTATAGCAGTTCATTGTAACGGAATACTTGTCTATGTAAACGAAGCCGGTGCAGAATTAATTGGTGCAACTAAACCTGAAGATCTTATCGGAAAACCAATTTTAGAATTTGTCCATCCAAATTATCATGAACAAGTCAAAAAACAAGTAGCTGAAGTACTCAGGACTAATAAACATAGTAGTCTGTTAGAAGAAAAACTTATTAGACTTGATGGAAGACATGTTGATGTGGAGTTTACAGCTATTCCAACAATTTATGACGGCAACCAAGCAATACAAATTATCATTCGAGATATAACTGATCGAAGACTTACAGAAGAAGCTTTACGTAACCGTGAGTCATATTTATCAGCGATCATAGAAAACCAACCGGGATTAATGTGGCTGAAGGATAGAGAAAGCAAATTACTTGCTGTAAATAATGCATTTGCAATTTCTTGTAGTATGCAGACACCTAACGATGTAGTTGGGAAGACAGATCTTGACATATGGCCTCGCGAACTTGCTGAGAAATATCGCATTGATGACATTCACATAATGAAAACCGGCAAAACTATTTCAATTGAAGAATTGATAAATGAAAAAGGCAAAGACAAATGGTTTGAGACGTTTAAAACTCCTGTTAAGGATATAAATGGAAAAATCATAGGTACAACAGGATATGCACATGATATTACCGAGCGTAAAATAGTCCAGCTAGAATTGATCAAAGCGAAAGAAAGAGCAGAAGAATCCGACAAATTAAAATCTGAATTCCTCGCACAAATATCGCACGAAATTAGAACCCCACTGAATGCAGTTGTTGGCAATGTTGAGTACCTCAATGATTTCTTTGGTGAGCATATGGATTCTGATTCCCGTAATTGTTTTGAAGGAATTGATCTCGCTTCAAAAAGAATTATTAGAACTGTTGACCTAGTACTTAATGTAGCTGAGTTACAAACAAGCGGTTATAAACCATATTTAACAAATATTAATCTTGATTCTGAAGTACTTCAAAAATTATTTAAAGAGCATCAGCTTTCTGCAAAACATAAAGAATTAGAGTTTATATATAGTTGTAGAGTAAATGATGCGGATATTATGGCCGATAATTACAGTATTATTCAAATATTTGCGAACTTGATTGATAATGCCATCAAGTATACAAAAAAAGGTAAAGTTGAAATACAATTAGAAAAAAATGCAAATAACAAAATTATGGTTGAGATAAAAGATACAGGTGTTGGAGTAAGTAAGGAATTTCTTCCAAAGTTATTTGATCCGTTCTTACAAGAAGACACCGGCTACACTAGATCCTATGACGGAAGCGGACTTGGGCTGACCTTAGTGAAGAACTATTGCGAAATAAACAATGCAACTATAGAAGTTGAGAGTGAAAAAAATGTTGGTTCAACCTTTAGAGTAACATTTAACAATTAGACTTTTTGGAAATCACCGCATACTTTCATAATTTTCCGCACTAAATTTTGAACAAAAGGATTAAAAATGGCTCATAATGAAGGGATTATTGCACAGGTAATCGGTCCTGTAGTGGATATTGATTTTCAAGACGGATACTTACCAGAAATTTACAATGCTATCAAAATTCCCAGAAAAAGTTTGGAAGGAATAGATGAAGACTTAATTGTTGAAGCACAGCAGCATCTTGGCGAAAACAGAGTCCGGACAGTTGCTATGGATACAACAGATGGTCTGGTTCGCGGAATGAAAGCAATTGATTCAGGTAGTCCAATTTCAGTCCCGGTTGGTCCTGAAACATTAGGTAGATTAATTAATGTTATCGGTGATGGAATTGACGGGCTGGGAGAAATTAAATCTAAAAAAAGATATGCAATTCACCGCCACTCACCAAAGTTCGAAAATCTTTCTACTCGTCAGGAAATGTTTGAGACAGGAATTAAAGTTATTGATCTTCTTGAACCTTATTCAAAAGGTGGGAAGACAGGATTATTCGGCGGTGCAGGTGTAGGCAAAACTGTTATCATTCAAGAATTGATTCACAATATTGCAAAACAGCATGGCGGTTATTCTGTATTTGCCGGAGTTGGCGAAAGAACAAGAGAAGGAAACGATCTTTGGCTTGAAATGAAAGAGAGCGGAGTTCTAAATAAAACAGCACTTGTGTTTGGTCAAATGAATGAACCGCCTGGAGCGCGTTTAAGAATTGGTTTGACAGGGTTGGCTATCGCAGAATATTTCCGAGATGAAGAAGAACGCGATGTACTTTTATTCATTGATAATATATTTCGTTTTACACAAGCCGGATCAGAAGTATCAGCATTGCTTGGACGAATGCCGTCGGCAGTAGGTTATCAACCAAATCTTGCTTCAGAAATGGGCGAACTTCAAGAAAGAATTACATCAACTGATAAAGGATCAATCACATCTGTTCAAGCGATATATGTTCCGGCAGATGATCTAACAGATCCCGCTCCTGCAACTGCATTTTCGCACTTGGATGCTACAACAGTATTAAGCCGTCAAATTTCGGAACTTGGAATTTATCCTGCAGTTGATCCTCTAGATTCTACATCAAGAATTCTTCAACCAGATATTGTTGGGCAAGAACATTACAATGTTGCAAAACAAGTTAAAGAAGTTCTTCAAGCGTACAAAGATTTACAAGACATCATAAACATTCTTGGTATGGACGAACTTTCCGAGGAAGACAAAGTTACAGTAAGACGTGCAAGAAGAATTCAAAGATTTTTAAGTCAACCTTTCTTTGTTGCAGAACAATTCACCGGATTCCCCGGTAAATATGTTAAGATTGAAGACACAATACGAAGCTTCAAAGAAATTCTTGAAGGTAAACATGACAGTTTGCCAGAGCAGGCATTTATGTATGTGGGCACTATAGAAGAAGCTGTTGAAAAAGCTAAGACTCTACAATAATTATGAAAGAAATTTTTGTTGAAATAATTACACCTTCAAAGAGTGTTTACAAAGGTCAGATAAAATCAATAACTATTCCCGGAACGCTCGGGAATTTTCAAGTGCTATTCAATCATGCCCCAATGCTAAGTACATTTGAAATCGGGAAAATAAAATTGAATGATACTAATGATAAAGAAATTGAATATGCTACAAGCGGCGGAACAGTGGAAGTAAATGATAATAAAATTTTAATTCTAGCCGACAGTGTTGAGACTTCAAATGAAATTGATGTTGACCGTGCAAAGAAAGCTTACGAACGAGCTAAGGAAAGATTAGCTGCTACTAATAAGGGTGATATTGATATCATGCGTGCGGAACTTTCGTTACAGCGGGCAATTAATAGAATGAAATTTGTGAATGCTGATTATTAGCCATTAGCTATAAGCGTTTAGCATTAAAAAAAATCCCAACATTATGTTGGGATTTATATTTTAAACTGAATACACTTTTTATTTTGCTGAAGCAAATCTCTTAGCTACTTCATCCCAGTTAACAACATTCCACCAGGAAGCGATGTAATCCGGTCTGCGGTTTTGGTAATGCAAATAATAAGCATGTTCCCAAACATCAAGAGTTAATAATGGTGTCCCTTTCACTTCGGTAACATCCATTAATGGATTATCTTGATTTGGTGTTGAAGTTACAACAAGCTTCCCGCCGGAAAGAATCAACCATGCCCAACCGGAACCAAAACGTGTAGCGCCTGCAGTTGAAAATAATTCTTTGAACTTATCAAACGAACCAAAAGTACTGTTGATTGCATCAGCAAGTGCACCGGATGGTTGACCACCTTTAGCCGGACCCATTACCTGCCAAAACATGTTGTGATTAAATACACCTCCACCGTTATTTCTAATTGCCGGAGATGCTTTAGAAATGTTCTTAAAGATTTCTTCAAAAGATTTTCCCTCAAGTTCTGTTCCTTCAAGAGCTTTGTTCAAGTTATTAACATAAGCCGCATGATGTTTGTCATGATGTATTTCCATTGTGCGCGCATCAATGTGCGGTTCCAATGCATCGAATGCGTATGGAAGTGGCGCCAATTCGAATTTACTCATTGCAATACTCCTATCTATTTTTTGATTTAATTTATTTGTAATTGCATCAATTTTTTTTATTCCGCTCGCAACGGTTAGCAATCCAAGAGATGCTAAAAATTTTTTTCTGTCCATTTATTTAAACTCCAAACGATTCTCCGCAACCGCAAGTCTTAGTTGCATTTGGATTATTAAACACAAATCCTTTACCATTCAAACCATCGCTGAAATCCAGAATTGTTCCACTTAGATAAAAGAAACTCTTTCCATCAACAATAATTTTTATTCCATCTTTCTCGAAGATCGTATCGCCGTCTTTAACATCGCCGTCAAACCCAAGCTGGTATGTCATACCGGAACAACCTCCGCCTTTTACTCCAATGCGGAGAGCATAATCCGAAGGGATACTGTTTTCTTCTTTTATTTGTTTTACTTGCTTAATTGCTTTTTCTGTAATATCAATTTCAGATTGAACACTTACTTGTTCAGTCACTTTGAAACTCCTTTCAATTAGGATTTACTTTTTGTTCGTCTATTTGTACAACATTAATCCCCAAAGAAAAATTCACTTTCCAGGCATTATCAGACATTTTTTTTAATTCGCCTGTATCTTCAAGTTTATGAATAAAATCATAAGCTACCTTCTCAGCTTGTGAGTATTTGATCCGAATGTCTTTCTTTTCGAAATAACTTTTGATGGCATACTGAATATCACGAAAGAAAATATTGGAATTAAGGTATAACCTGTATTTTTCCTTCATAAATTTGAAGAAAATTGATTTGTTGGAAGTGAGATCATTTAATAGATCCATATTAATCCTGATATTATTACTAATTGATGTTATTTGAATGTAGAATAAGTGAGCTAAATTTAACAACTTAAAGTTATGAAATACTAACCATTTTTTTGTTTTTTGTCGAAGAAATCATAGATTTGTATCCAAGATTAACAACCGTTAATCTTTCAATTTGGTCAACGACCGCAATTATGTCTATCTGAATTCAGAGATATTATTTCTTTGATTCATAACAAATTTGGATTATTTTCTGTTGTTAATGGAATTTCATGAACATTTTTTTTCAGCTAAATTCCTCCGGAAAAATAAGCTTTAGATTTCAAAATAATGAGGATTTAATGCCATTATTTGAAAATATTAGATCAGATTATCAACACGACATACATTTCTATTAATACTTATCTATGAAATTATATTAATTAACTTATTCAATAATGATAAATCAATAATGAAAAATATGGGAGGTCTATGAAAAGAATCAAAGAAATTCTCCGTTCTAGAATGACCAAACGGTATTATCTCCTCTTTATGATGATTGCATTTGCAGCCGGATTTGTTTGGCTGCCGGGTTCATCTGATGCATCATCGCAAGTTGTAGAAGAAGCTAAGAAGTTTGTTCCTTTTTCTCTTTTTACCGATCCAAAGTATTCACCTATTGAAGTAATTGCTCTTTTAGTTGTACTAGGAATTGCAATTATGGGATTACTTTATGCTTTGTTACTTGTAAAACAAGTTATGAAAGCAGATAGTGGTACAAAGAAAATGCAAGAAATTGCTGCTGCTGTTCGAGAAGGTGCTAATGCTTATTTAGCAGCTCAATTTAAAAAAATCGGTCCGCTCATTGTTATAATAACCATTCTCCTGTTTGTAACATACACCGGTAGCCAAGGTGCTTTCCGATGGGGACGTTCCGGTGCATTTTTAGTCGGTTCATTGTTTAGCTGGCTTGTTGGATTTGTTGGAATGCGTTTAGCCACACAAGGAAATTTACGTGTTGCTGCTGCAGCAAAAAGAAGTTACGGCGAAGCAATGCAGCTTGGTTATAGAACAGGAACTATTACAGGTATGTTAACCGATGGTCTTGGACTTCTAGGGGGAACAATAATCTTTTTACTTTTTGGTGATCTTGCATACGAAGCATTACTCGGTTTTGGTTTCGGAGGAACTTTACTAGCATTATTCATGAGAGTTGGCGGCGGTATCTATACAAAGGCTGCTGATGTGGGTGCAGATCTTGTAGGTAAAGTTGAAAAAGATATTCCAGAAGATGATCCGCGCAATGCCGCAACAATTGCTGATAACGTTGGAGACAACGTTGGTGATTGTGCAGGTATGGCTGCAGATATTTTTGAAAGCTATGAAGTAACAATTGTTGCCGCTATGATTCTCGGTATGTCAACATTCGGTCATAAAGGCGTAATCTTTCCATTATTGGTTCGAGGTATCGGTGTTCTTGGTTCAATCATAAGTACATATACAGTTAAAGCAGGACCAAACGATACATCAGATACAGCACTTAAAAGTGTTCACCGCGGATTCTGGATTGGTTCTATGATAAGCGTTCTTGGATTCTTTTTACTAGGATTCGGTTATTTGCATTTTGATGCAAGTTATTTCGCTTCTAATCCAATGGCACTTGCGGGATTTCCAAACGGAGATCCGGCTAACTTAGGTTGGTTTGCAAATTTTGGAACGATTGGTTTGGATTTACGCCCGGCTTATACTTGTTTGATAGGAGTTTTTCTAGCAATCGGATTAAATAAATTAACAAGTTATTACACTCATACAAGTCATGCACCGGTAAAGAGTTTAGCAAAATCTTGTCAGACGGGACATGCAACAAACATCATTCAAGGATTTGCTGTTGGTTATGAAAGTACAGTTGCTGCAATAGTTGTTATTGCAGTTGCTATTTTACTTTCAGTTTTAGTTTATGCCGGAACACCGCCGCTCTTTATTGCTTATGGTGTTGCAATGACCGGTATCGGTATGCTTACACTTACAGGCAACACAATTTCGATGGATGTTTTTGGACCGGTAGCTGATAATGCAAATGGTATTGGTGAGATGGGTTACGATAAAGAAGAAATGGAAAAAGCACAACCCGGCAGTTATAAAAGAGCAAGACAAATTCTTGCTGATCTTGATGCTGTGGGTAACACGACAAAAGCAGAAACAAAGGGAATTGCAATCGGTTCTGCGGTAATTGCAGCAGTATCATTATTCTCCAGTTTCATTGCGATAATTGCGGTGGGAAGTGAAGAAAAAATTAATTTAATGACAGTTGGTCAATATCTAGAAGAAGCCGGAAAAATTACAGTTGCTAATCCAACTGTGTTCATTGGATTTTTAATCGGCGGTGCTGTTCCATTCTTATTCAGTTCTATGTTGATTCGTGCGGTTGGCCGTGCTGCTTTTTATATTGTTAACGAATGCCGCATTCAATTCCGTGATAAAGAAATCTGGGCCGGAACAAAAAAACCTGATTACGGCAGAGTAGTAAATATTTGTACGGTGACCGCTCAGAAAGAATTGGTAGGTCCCGGGATCCTTGCAATAATGACTCCAATTTTTGTAGGATTTATTTTGGGTCCATACGCACTTGGCGGATTTTTAGCGGGAATGATTTTAGTCGGTCAGTTACTAGCAGTATTTATGGCAAATGCCGGCGGCGCTTGGGATAATGCTAAGAAAATGATCGAAGATGGTCTTTATGGCGGTAAAGGTTCTGAAGCTCATAAAGCTTCAGTAACCGGTGATACAGTCGGTGATCCTTTGAAAGATACTGCAGGACCTGCGATCAATCCATTAATTAAAGTTATGAACATGGTTAGTTTATTAGCGCTTGGCCTTGTTCTTAATTTTAATTTGATTGCGCCAAAATCAGATGGAAGAGTTATCGGAGTAATTGTTGTCCTTGTCTGTGCAGCTGCAATTGGATGGGCTATATGGCAAAGTAAACGCGATACCGGTGATTTTGAAGTAGCAGAATAAAAAGTCCCATACTTTCCCCCTCTCCTTTTTTAAGGAGAGGGGTAGGGGTGAGGTCAAATTTATTTAAGGGAAGGAGATTAAATCTCTTTCCCTTTTTTTTATTCTAAATTATTTGTCTCACCTATTTATTTTTTTTGTAACTTGGAAGCACATTGTTATAGAATCAAATGTTTACAGAAAAAAATATTGATGATCTGGAACTGCTTGAACGTATCCAACAAAATGAATCTGCTGCATTAAAGATTTTATTCGAAAGATATTTTGAACCGCTCTGTTTTTTTTCTTATCAAATCTTAAAATCAAATGAGCTGTGTGAAGAAAGTGTATCTGATGTATTCACTAATATTTGGCTGAAAAGAAAAACTATTAATATCAAAACTAATTTTAGGTCTTATCTTTATTCTGCAGTTAAGAATCAATCTATTAATTATCTCAAGCAAGAAAAAAGATATTCTCAAAATACAGATTCATCCAATCTGCATCTAATTGTTTCCGAACAGACCGCAGATCAATCAATTCTTCAGCAGAATTTAGAGGATAAAATTGATTTACTCTTAAAAGAACTGCCCGAAAAAAGGGGACTAATCTTTAGAATGAACCGTGTTGATGGTTTAAGCTACAAAGAAATTGCCGAGATTCTTTCAATTTCGGTAAACACTGTACAAAACCAGATGGTAAAAGCTATAAAGTATATTGCCGATCAATTACCCCGCATAAGAAAACTTTTCTAAACAGTCATTCTGACCCCCGATGGAAATCGGGGGAAGAATCTGAAAATAAGTCAATTAAAAGTTAGAGACTCTTCCACTTCGCCAAGCTCAGTGTCATAGTGACAGAATATTTTTTTTAAGTGAGTAGTAGGTATCTCTCCTTTTTGTTGTCTTATAATTAAAGAATCCATAAAAAACTTAAAAAAGTGAAAGCCATGTCTGAAGAAAGATTTTTAGAATTAGCGGCAAAATATTTGTCGAAAGAAGCATCGAATGAAGAGAGAACGAGTTTATATAATTATCTCGAGAAGGATGAATATTATAATTTATTTACGCATCTGAAAAGCGAATGGGAAAAAGCCGGTACAGAGAAAGTTGAAACTGAGTTTAATATCGAAAACGGTTTAGATAAGTTGACACAAAAAATTCAGACGGCAGAATCTTCATTCACATTTGGTGATAAAAAGAAACAGCCAAAGAAAAATTTATTATTCAATCCAACGTTTTTAAAGTATGCCGCATCAATTGCATTCTTTTTAGTTCTTGTTACAGGAGTGCTTATTATTTTGGGAGTCTTAAAACAAAAACCGGTTTTAATCTCATGGAATGAGAAACAAACTGTTATGGGTGAAAAATACCTTGCAACTTTATCAGATGGCTCAACTATTACGCTTAATGCAGACAGCAAGTTAAAATACCCCGCTCGCTTTACAAACGACACAAGAGAAATTTATTTAGAAGGTGAAGCATTCTTTGAAGTTAAACATGATTCCTCAAAGCCGTTCATTGTTCATTCCGGAAATATTTCTACGACAGTTCTAGGAACAAAATTTAATATTAGCGCATTCCCTAATGAAAAAAATATTGCCGTCTCTTTAGTTGAAGGAAGTGTTAAAGTTTCTAAAGAGGAATCAGGTACTGTAGAAAATATTGTAATGCTTCAGCCGGATCAGCAATTAGTGTACAATAAAGAAAATGAAATTGGCAAGGTCGAGCAATTTGATCTGCAGGAAATTGCTGGCTGGAAAGAAAACAAACTTATTTTCCGTAAAGAAACATTTGCTAATGTACTTGTTAAGTTGGAACGGACTTACGGTGTAAAATTCGAGCTGCAGGATAAATCATTCAGCGGTCAAAAAATCACTGCAAATTTTCAGAACGAATCTTTATGGACAGTTTCCGAATCACTAAAAAAATTAACAGGACTTCAATACAAAACAGTTAAAGAAAATAACGTAACAAAGAAAATCGTGTTCTATAAGAAATGACGACACCTCCCCCTGTTTCCCCCTCCTTAACTTAAGGAGGGGGACTAAGGGGGTGGTCTAAAATTAGGAGGTACAAAATTTATGATTGTTACTTAAAAAGAAAGCCATGACAATGGTCTAGATTGCCATGGCTCAGCAGCTAAACAAACTAAAATATTTGTCTAACCAGCACAGGGTAAAAATATGAAAAATAATTTTATTCGGATAGTAAAAATGACAGCATATTATTCTTTCTTGGGGTTGATGCTTCAAGGTCTTTTAGTAAACCTTTTGTTTGCTATTACACCAGCAGAAGGACAAAACCTACGCGATGTTAAAGTAAGCGTAAATGTTGTAAACGTTTCTCTTGAAGAAGCGTTACAAATGATTGAACAAAAAACAAATTTTAAGTTCATCTTTTTCGAAGAAGGACTTCCTCTAAAAGAGAAAGCAACCGTTATTGTTGATGAAGAATCTCTATATAACATCCTTGAAGTCTTTGCAAAAGATTACGGACTGACCTTTAACAGAATTAACGACCAGATTGTTGTAAAGAAAAACCAAGGACAAACGGAAAATCTTGTAACCGCAATTGAAACCGGAACAATTAAAGGCAAAGTAACAGATGCTTCTACTAAAGAAGCATTGGTCGGCGCTTCAGTTATGCTACGCGGGACAACTCTTGGCAGTTACACAGACAAAAAAGGTAATTTTGAAATTAATAATGTGAAGCCAGGCAAGTATACAATCGCCGCTTCTTACGTGGGTTATTCAACAACAACTAAAACAATTACAGTAAATGCTAATCAGACAGTCGATATAAATCTCGGTCTTGGTCAATCTGCAATTAACCTTGATGAAGTTACTGTAACAGGTACTTTAGCAGAACGAAGTGTTCGAGAAAGCGCAAATCCCATAAGTGTTATTTTACCCGTAGAACTTGAAAATAGAAACCTCTTTAAACTTCAGACTATCATTCAAACTTTGCCTGGTGTTCTTCCTTCTGCACAGACAATGCAGGGCTACCAAAATTCAAAAGTATATTGGCCTTTAACTGTTAATTATAACATTAGAGGATTGCAGCCGGCAGCAGTGGGCTACACTTCGTCGTCAGTAAAATACATTCTTGACGGAGTTGAATTATTTGACCAGACAGTTTCTTTTAATCTCGATCCGAATGACATTGAGAAAATTGAGGTGAGCCGCGGTCCAATGAGTTCAACATTATATGGTAATGGTGCTGCAGGCGGCATTGTTCAAATATTTACAAAGAAAGGGCGTAGTGCTTTGAAAGTTAATTTTAGAACGATGTTGGTTTCACAGGAAAGTAAGGTGCAGGCATCAAATCCTTTTAATACGGAATATTCACTTGGTTTAAGAGGGGGCGAAGCTAATTCATATTATAATCTGAATTTTAATTATCAGAGACAACCGGTTAACAGATGGAAATTAAACAGCGGGCAGGATGAAATTGATTGGAACGTAGGCGGTGCGGTCGGTACTACTATTTCAAATCTCAAAATGGATTTGAGCTATCAGTATTCAAAAGGTATTTATGGAAATTATGATTATCCGGTCTGGTACACTATTGCAACGGAAGAAGGCTGGGCAAATCCTACTAGATTGTTAAACTATCCCGATCCATCTAAATTTTATAATTTGGTGTATACTGCAGAAACACAAACTGCCGCATTGAACTTAAGTCAGCCTCTGGCAGATAATTTATACCATAAATTATCTGTTGGATTGTCATACAAAAATTTCCCTTTTTACCAAGCTACCCTACCAAGTGGTTCTACTACTTACATGCGATATGATTATTACATGTCCACAAGGAACGCAAAATATTTTATTAATTATAATCCGCAGATATCCGAGGATTTCAAACTTGATCTTACGGGCGGGTTCGACTATAATGCTCAAAGAGGGGATATTATTAATGTCAGCGGATTACCTAATCCTGGAGGAGAGAATAGCACCTTGAACACCGGAACCAGCGGCGGCTATACTAATTACACAATAAATACAACCGGGCTTTTTGGTGAAGCTGTCTTGAAATATAATGACAAACTCTTTTTAACAATGGGTTACCGCACGGAAAAAAATGAAACTTACGGCGATAACGGATGGTATTCAATGCCGCGTTTAGGTTTATCGTATGTTCTTGAAACCGGCACAGATTTTACGGCAAAATTTAGATCTTCATGGGGTAAATCAACACAGGCAGTACCGCCGAATTTTAAATTCGGAGGGCAGACGGCTACAATAAAAATGCTCCCAAATCCTGATCTCCTGCCGCAAACTCAGTTCGGTTATGAAGTCGGTGGTGATTTTTATTATACACAAAACTTTAGTTTAGGCGTTACATATTTCAATCAGACAGTAGATAATTACATCTATAGTATTACTCTGCCACCTAGTCCTCCTTATGTGTTGGTTATTCAATCTCAAAATGTTGCTAAAATATATAACAGCGGTTTTGAATTCAGTTTTAAAACAATCTTAGCACCATTTACTCTTGATATTAATGCATCGATTGTAAGCAGCAAGTATGGACCTGGAAATCAAACAACTGTATCAGCTTCAACTGCATATTTAGCCGAAGGAAACAGATGTATTCAGGTACCATCCGGTTCTTTATATGCAAAATTAACTTATAGCATTCCATCATTTTTACCATGGGCTGATAAGGGCGGCAGCATAAGCGTTGATTATAGAAATTCTGGCAGCGAAGTCTACAGGGATTATTACAATTATTATAAAACCTATGCTGCTACGGGTTCATACCCAGCATATAATTATATTGAAATGGCTGGTTACTCTATTTGGGGAATGCGTTTTAATTATTCTGTACTTAACAATATTGATGTTTTCTGTGATGTTCAGAATCTTCTTAATAACCAGAATATTGTTCCGGGATATTACGGTCCATTACAGGGAAGAAGTATCAGCTTTGGATTTAATGTATCTAACTAATTAGACACGTTCAAAATTTCACGGGGACGCAAATGCGCGTCCCCGATTTTAATGTTATTTGAAACTCTGAAATATTCACAAATGTCATTTCGAAGGAATGAAATGACTGAGAAATCTAACAACCGGTTTAATAAGATTTCTCTTCCCGCTTCACCGGATTCGAAATGACAAAGCTAAAATTTGCAGATGGCTCCATTTAAAAAATGCAGCAAAGAAATTTTAATCAATCGGAAAAGAGATGAAAAAAATAAAAGTTGTAATAAGTGTTTTAACGATTCTTTTGATGAGTACACTTCTTCATGCCAAAGAAAATTCATTTAAGACAATTCCCGAAAAACCAAAAGCCGGGGATGAGATTAATGTTGTTTACAGCCAGATAGGCACACCGCTTGAAAAAGCTTCAAGTATTCAGTTGATTGTTTACATTTTTTCAATTAATAGCGAACATGCATATAAATATGATACAGTTTATACTGTTGCTATGAATAAGGCTGCGGACTTATGGAAAACATCAATCAAAACAAAAAACTCGACGGATTTTATAGCTCTTGAATTTGCTGAAGGGGACACTCGCGATAACAACAATGATCAAGGGTATTATATAAAAATTTATGACAGTAATGGGGACGAAACAATCAATTCAAAATTAATTTACGCTGCAGCTATAGGATATTTTGGAAGATATACAATGAAAATAAAATATGATCCAAAATGGGCTTATTCAAAAATGAGTGAAATTTTTTACTCGGCTCCGCAGGCTAAATTGAATATTCTTCCAATCTATTATTATATAATGATTGATGCACTTTCACCAGAAGATGCCAAGCTAAAGGCAGAGGATGAACAGTCATCAATCCCAAAGATTAATGAACTGAATGATAACCAGTTATCGGGATTACTGAATCTGTACAAGAAATTCAAAATGCAGCAGAAAGCCGATGAAATAATCGCTTTTGCAGTTGAAAAATTTCCTTTCGGAAAAATTGCTTTTGATAAAAAGTACAATGATTTATTGATTGAAAAAGATCTTAAAAAAAGACTTGATTTAGCCGAGCAATTAGTAACTAAATTTGATGGCAGAGACATCGGCTATTACAAGGTATTTGAGAACTTGTTTCTTGAAAAAAAATACGAGATAATTAACGATTTACTGGAAAAAAATCCCCTCTTAGCTGATTACAAAAGTGTTCGCAACTTAATTGTTAATAATTTTATAAAAGCTAATATAAACCTTGAAATGGCATTGAAGCTTGCGGAAAAATCCGTTGCGGGCGCCAGGGAAAATATTAGTAATCCAAAACCAATGGCTCATTTTAATCCCGGAATGAGTTTCATTGTCCAAAGCAGAAACTACGATTTATTCTATTCACTTTACAGCTATGGTGATGTTTTAATGCTTTTTAATAAAAGTGAAGAAGCGCTTAAACAGTATGATGAAGCAAGAGAATTAATGCCACAAAATGAACTGAATGCCGGGCAGGTTGAGTCATACACAGAATGTCTTGTAAAAAACAAAAAATATGAATCAGCTAAAAAGTTTATTGAAGAATCAATCAATAAAAATATAAATTCCGACAAATTAAGGAAGCTCCTTCAAGAAGCATATACTGCTGTTAACAACAGCGAAGCGGGTTTTGATGATTATTTAAATTCATTAGAAAAAGTTGTGAAACAGAAAAATCTGGAAAAAATTAAAAGTGAAATACTGAATGAACCCGCTCCGGCTTTTACGCTAAAAGACCTGGATGGGAAAAAAGTTACACTATCGGATCTAAAAGGGAAAGTACTGGTGCTAGACTTCTGGGCTACCTGGTGCGGTCCGTGTAAAGCGTCGTTTCCAGGTATGAAGTTAGCAGTTAATAAATATCAAAATGATAAGGACGTTATGTTTTTATTTATTGATACATGGGAAAGTGTAGAGAATAAAGAAGCGGTTGTACGCGATTTTATAACAAAGAATAATTACCCCTTTCATGTATTGCTGGATAATGATAACCAGGTTATAAAGTCATACAGGGTAGAAGGCATACCAACGAAATTTATTCTGGATAAAAATGGAAAAATAAAATTCAAAGTTGTTGGTAGTTCAGATAATCCTGAAGCTATTGTAGATGAGGTCTCGGCAATGATTGACTTAGTATTGAAGCAGATATGAAAACGTTTACTAAAATTATGAGGAAAAAATGAAAATCAGATATATTATAAAAGGCTTTGCAGCTGTATTATTACTCAACGTAATCCTTATAGCCAAAGAAAACTCATTTAAGACAATACCCGAAAAACCAAAGGCCGGTGATGAAGTAACTGTTATATATAATCCAGTAAATACACCACTCTATGATGCAAAGAATGTTGAAATTGTTTATTCGCTTCACTCTCAAAAGAGTTCTGAATCTATGCACATTGAAGAAACACATTCTTATGTGATGATGAAAGAAGGAAATAATTGGACAATAAAAATTAAATCAAGTTCGATTACAGATATTATTGCTGTAAAATTTATTGAAGATGAGACTTCCGACAACAATGATGAAGTAGGATATTTCATAAAATTTTACGATGACAAAGGCAATGAAACATTAAGTTCTTTACTCGGTTACGCAACCGGAATTAATTCTTGGACTACCTTTCTCCAGTATGCTAAAAAAGATCAAAGCAAATCGTTAGAGATAATGAATAAAATATTTGCAACTAATCCGGAATTAAAAGCAAAATATTTGAGTGATTATTTAAGTGCATTAAATAAAGTAACACCTGCTATTGATAAACCGGAGGTATTCAAAAAAGAATTAGCGGAATTTGAAAAGAGCAGTGAATTAACCGATGACGATTATAATATCATAGCAGGTTATTATAAAAATTTAAAGATGGCTGATAAAGAAATCAAAATCAGAGAAATAGAAAAAACAAAATATCCAAAAGGAGTTGCTGTAAAAAATGAAAGTTGGATAGAATATGAAGCTGAAAAAGATTTAAATAAACGAAAAAATATTGCAATCCGGATTCAGAAAGAATTTCCCGAGTACGGTATGTATATGGGGAGACCTATAGGTCAGTTACTATTGGATATTGTAAGACAAGGTAAGTTTGAAATGCTGAAGGATTGGTGGGATTTTATTAAAACTCAAAATTGGAGTGGTTTAGAATCTTATGGATATTTTGCAGACCAAATAATTGAAACAAATAAAGGTTTAGATGTTGCATTAGAGATATGCCAATTGGGTGAAGAAAAATGGAACAAGGAAAAAATTACGCCCGCAATGGTGAAACCGAATATTTATACAGAAGATATTATGAAAACTTTAAAAATCAAAAGAGAAGCTGAATTATCGGTTTCATACGGAAAAGTACTAACCTCATTAAATAGAAAGGATGAATCTATAAAAAAATATGAAAAAGCTTTTTCAATGCAACCGGTTAAGAATTTTACTGAAAAAGATATAAGTGCATATATAAGCTTATTGATAGAATTTAAGAAATATGAAACAGCTCAGCCTGTCATTGAAGATGCCGTTAAGGTTGGAATAATGGTTAACGGTATGAAAGATGTATTGAAAGAAGTTTATGTTAAGAAAAACAGTAGCGAGAACGGCTTTGATAATTATTTTAACAAACTGCAGGAATCCGGAAGAGCAGCATTAGCCGAGAAGCAGAAAAAACAAATGCTCAACCAGCCGGCGCCTCAATTTACTCTTACAGATCTTGAAGGGAAGAATGTATCACTCGCTGACTTAAAAGGTAAAGTGGTTGTAGTAGATTTTTGGGCAACCTGGTGCGGACCGTGTAAAGCATCATTCCCGGCAATGCAGAAAGCAGTTAATAAATATAAAGACAATAAAGATGTTGTCTTCTTATTTGTAAATACATGGCAGACAGAATTAGATAAAAAGAAAAACGCTGAAGATTTTATAAAAGAAACAAAATACACATTCCATGTACTGCTCGATACTGAAAACAAAGTAGTTGCGGATTTCAAAGTGAGCGGCATACCAACAAAATTTGTAATTGATAAAAACGGAAATATAAAATTCAATGTTGTCGGTTTCAGCGGTTCGGATGATATAGCAGTTGAAGAATTATCAAGTATGATAGAATTGGCTGGTAAATAATAATTGTAGAGACGCAACCTGCCTACCGCAGGCAGGTTCATTGCGTCTCCAACAAAAAGAGAGACGTGACACTTCGCAAGCTCAGTGCAGGTTATCCCGTCTCTACAGAAAATTCTTATAACCGTAAAGACGAGGCATGCCTCGTCTCTACAATAAATGAAAACAAAGGTTAACCGCGAAATGGTTGATGAAAAAATCTTTCGATGCATGGTTAGCTTTTCTCATACATCCCCCTCAACCTCTCCAGAGATAATGGGTTTCTTTGGAGAGGTTTTTTATTTTCAGCAAATAAGTAAAATAGTATTTCAGAAAAATATTATTTAGTTTCCATCCGGAACAATTTATTTCAATTCTAAAATTGTGAATGATACCTGATAAAAAAATATTTGATCTGTCTGATAGGGGATTACTTGAATCAGTAAGTTATGACGACCAAATTGCATTCAAGGAAATATTTAAAAGGTATTGGTCTAAACTTTATATCTATGCTTACAATGTTTTTCATGATAAAGATATTTGTGAAGATATAATACAGGAAGTTTTTTCCAACTTATGGACAAGAAGAAAATCATTGCAAGTTGAGAACGTCTCGGCGTATTTATATCAATCGGTAAAATTTCAAATTTTCAAACAGTTCCGCCAAAGAAAATTAATAGATCGTCACACATCAGAATTTGATAATTTTATTTCGAGCCACCGAATTGATGAATCGGTGGAATACGAGGAACTTCACAATCGAGTGGAAAATTTAATATCAGAATTACCTGAACAACGGAGAATGATTTTTAAACTCAGCAGGAGCGAAGAATTATCCAACAAGGAAATTGCATCCCTGCTTCATATTTCCATCCAAACTGTAAAAAACCAAATAAGCAGCGCATTAAAATCCATTCGAAAATCGTTAAAGAGTATTAGTATAATATTCCTCTGATTACCTTTCCGCATAAAATAACTTACAAATAGATTCCGTGTTAAAGCATCACGGAATGACAGTGGAGATGATTCCGCGTTAAAACACCACGGAATGACAATAAGGAAGATTCTGTGTAAAAACACCACGGAATGACAATAAGGAAGATTCCGCGTTAAAGTATCACCGAATGACAGCGGAGAAGGTTCGTAAAAACATTATGAAATAACTACCTAATGGATAGTACCTTTTCCGATGTGAAGGTACATAATAGTATGGAAATGGAATTTTAATTAAATAAGCGATTAGAGACATGATCATGAGCAAACCAGAATTTGAGAAATTAGTTGACAAATACCTTAAGAGAGAATGCTTGCCCGATGAGGAAATACTTCTTGAAAAGTATTTAGATTCATTTCAAAACAATAATGCAAATTGGAATGAAAACGAATTAGGCGATAAGCAGGTTATAGAAGGTAAAATTTATTCAGAGCTCATTGAGAAGATAAAGAATAAAGACAGAAATGCTATTCAAAAAGTATTGTACTCACCATATTTAGTCAAAATTGCAGCATCAATCATTTTATTTATTACAATTTCAACCGGCGTATTATTCATAAGCGGTGTTTTCAATAAAAAACCTTTGGCTCTTGCATGGCATGAAAAAAACACTAAGATGGGTGAAAAATTTATTGTTACTCTTATTGACGGAACTAATATTACTCTTAATGCCGATAGTAAATTAAAATATCCGGTTCGGTTTGGTGAAGATGCCAGAGAAGTTTATTTAGAAGGTGAAGCTTATTTTGAAGTAACTCACGATGCTAAAAAACCATTTATAGTACACACAGAAGATATATCCACAACAGATATTGGTACAACTTTCAATATCAGTGCTTTCCCTAATGAGAATAACATTGAAGTATCTTTAGTAGACGGTGCCGTAAAAGTTTCAACGAATGCTGCCGGTTTCCGGAAAGGTGATGTAATTCTTGAACCAACACAGCAATTAATTTATAATAAAGAAGATGAAACAAATAAAATAAAAACTTTTGATGATCAAAAAACATCCGGATGGAAAGACAATGTTTTTATTTTTGATAATGAACCGCTCTCTAAAGTATTTGTTGATTTGGAAAGAGCATTCGGTGTAAAGTTTGAACTAACCGATAAATCATTCAGCAGTAAAAAAATTAAAGCAAATTTTAAGAACGCTTCTTTATGGACAATTACAGAAGTAATTAGAAAAGCTACAGGACTTCAATACAAAACGGTAAAAGAGAATAACGAAACGAAAAGGATCGTATTCTATAAGAAATGACATTCTTCATTTCGTGCTTTAACGAAATAAGAAGAATGTCATCCTGATCCCGACTTGTCGGGAGAAGGATCTAAACAAGGAGGTACAAAATTTATGATTGCCAATTAAAAAAGCCGTGACAATGTGCGAGATCGCCACGGCTGTGAAGTCAAACAACTATTAAATAACAATTGTTTAACAACCGACGGATTAAAAATATGAAAAATAATTTAATACGGATAGTAAAAATGATGGCTTTCTATTCTTTCTTGGGGTTGGTATTGCAAGGAGTATTAGTAACCATTTTACTTGCGTCGCCTGCAGAAGGACAGAACCTTCGCGATATTAAAGTGAGCGTTAAAGCGATTGATGTTACTCTTGAGCAAGCTTTACAAATTATTGAGCAAAAAACAAATTTTAAGTTCTTCTATGTCAAAGAAGATATTCCTTTAAATGAAAAAGCTACTGTTATTGTTGATGAAGAATCTCTCTACAACATTCTTGAAGTCTTCGCTAAAGATTACGGTCTAACTTTTAACAGAATTAACGACCAGATTGTTGTTAAGAAAAACCAAGGACAAACTGAAAATTTAGTGACCGCGGTTGAAACCGGAACCGTTAGAGGAAAAGTAACAGACGGCTCAACAAAAGAACCGTTGTACGGCGCGTCTGTTGTGTTAAAAGGAACAACAAAAGGCGCAAATACTGATGTGACGGGAAAATTTGAGATAGATGATGTAAAACCGGGAAAGTATACGGTTGTGGTTTCGTATGTCGGTTATTCGGCTGCAACAAAAACAATTACTGTCAGCGCAAATCAAACTGTTGATGTTAATTTTGATCTCGGGCAATCCGCAATCAATCTTGATGAAGTTACAGTTACCGGATCTTTAAGTGAGAGAAGCGTGCGTGAAAGCGCTACGCCGATTAGAATTATTGAACCAAAAGAACTTGAAAATAGAAATCTTACAATTATATCTGATGTAATTGCTTCTGTCCCAAGTTTTCATATGAGTGGTCTTGGCGCGTCGAATTATACTTATGGCGATACGAGAGCTGGCAGCTATGCATTAGGTTATTTGAATACCCGTGGTTTTCAAAATAATCTATCGGGAGCGTCAAGCAGCTCCGGTACTAAATTTATAATTGACGGTGTTGAACAGTTCGATCATAAAACTGTACTTAATCTGGACCCGGAACAGATTGCTAAAATTGAAATAGCTGCCGGACCTATGGCAACAACTTTATACGGAGCCGGAGCTTCAAATGGAATTGTACAGATATTTACCAAAAGGGGATTCGGAACACCAAAATTGAGTTTCAAAACTACTTATATAACTAAAGATGAAAAGTGGCAGCTCAACAGCCCGACTATTCAGGATTATTCGTTAGGATTAAACGGAGGCGTGGAAAATTTCGGGTACAGATTAGGGCTGCACTATTATTATTCACCCACCGACCGCTACTCGATTGGGCTTAATATTCCGGAAAAGGATTTCTCTTTTTCGGCGGGTCTGAACGGAAAAATTTCAGATTTTGATGCAGATTTATTTGTCCAATTTTCCAGAAATAAATATTCCTCTTCTCTGGCAATCCAAAGTTACTATAATTATGGTCTGGAAAATGGATTCCCGATTGCTAAAGCTGTCGACTCAAAATGGCAGGCTGATGAAAAAGTTACTACAGTAAATCTAAATCTTAAGCATAAACTGACTGATAATATTTATCAGAAACTTTCCCTCGGTTTATCAACAACCGATCATGCAAGAGATGAGTTAAATTACTTCACAAAAGTATTATCTAAACAAACCGGTTATAACCTTAAATATTTTCTTAATTACAAAGAAGCCTTAAGTGATGATTTTAAACTTGAAGTGACTGCGGGAGGCGAGTCTGTTAACTTTGAAAATATGTATTCTTTGGCTAGCATGAACGTGGCTTATGGAGATAATATTTCTCAACAAGTTCAAGCGGCCTCTTCAACCACTTTTTATAATAACACTGCCGGAACCTTAGGATTATTTGGAGAAGCAGTATTGGGTTACAATGATGATCTCTTTTTAACCCTTGGATACCGTACTGAAAACAATACGTCTTACGGAGCTAATATTGGATGGGTCAGCATTCCAAGAGTCGGATTGACGTATGTTACTAAACTAGGCGATTTTACTTTTAAACCAAGATTTGCAGCAGGGTCTTCAACACAACCGTTTAATCCAACACTGGCTCTCTATCAAAAAACTGTTTATTCATTTGGCACATATATTTATCTGGAGAACAAAGACTTAAAACCGCAGGAAGAGAGCGGTTACGAATTTGGCGGAGACATCTTTTTTACAGACCGTATTTCGCTCGGCATAACCTATTACGATCAGGTTTTAAAAAACATGATATCAGCGCCTCAACTGTCTGTTGATAATACGAATCCATCAGTTCCTATATATACATATCAATATCAAAATATTGCAAAAGTATATAAAAAGGGAGTAGAGTTAACAGCAAGAGCTGTTTATGAACCTTTTACAGTAGCATTTAGCATGTCTTCTATTAGTTCAACATACGGTGAAGGCGCTCCGGTAACTCCGGCAACAGGGTACCAATCTTATTATTATCAAGGTGCCCAGGTAATAGGTGTTCCCATCAGCAGTTACTTTGCGCAGGTTTCCTATCATATTCCTGCATTGTTCGATTGGTCGAAAAGGGGAGGAGATATTACTCTTGAATACAAATGGACTCATGGAATACTAGAATATTCTCAGTTAGATTATTACAAAGCATATTATGCAACTCCAAGGACCACTGTTTACAATTATGTGTATTCCAAACCGATATCAGTTGTAAATTTAAGATTTAACTACGGCGTAACAAATAACGTTTCACTATTTGCTGATATACAAAATCTGCTGAATTACCAGGAATATATTTATGTCATTTTCCCAAATCACGGGCGGAATATGGCTTTCGGCTTTAAGCTGGATATTTAGTCCCGGTCTAAAGTTGATAAATTAAAAATAATATTTTAAGCGTGGGTCGAAAAACATTCGGCCCATGCTCTTGAAATACTAAAACTTTATTAAACGGGAAAGAAATGAAAAAAATAAATATCATATTTGTCTTAGCATTAATTGCACTTTTCAGTATACCGGTTCATGCTAAAGAAAATTCCTTTAAAACAATTCCTGAAAAACCGAAAGCTGGTGATGAAGTTACTGTAATTTACGATGCCGCGGGAACGCCGCTCAGTGAAGCAAAATCCGTTTATATGATGGCTTTTGCATATTCAGCCGGTTGCAAAAAATCGATGTCGATTTATGACACATACGGTTATGATATGAAAAAAGAGGGGAATCTTTGGATCTATAAATTCAAGATAGAACCCATAATAGACTTTGTCGGAATAGTATTTTATGACGATGGGAGCACAAAGGATAATAATCAAGCAACCGGTTACCTGGTGAAATTATATGATGAAGCTGGAAAAGAAACCATAAAATCCCAGCTGGCTTATGCCGCCGCTCTTGTTGAATGGGGAACGTCCTTTCTGAACAGGGACCTGTCCAAAGGGTACGAATTATTTACAAAAATCTTTTCTATACACCCCGAACTAAAGGCAAATTACATGAATGCTTATGCCGCCGCATTTAAGGCCGTTAATAAGGCAGATCCTTCTCCCGGATTAACGAAAATCCTTGAAGAATGGCTGGGTCAAGGCGATTTAACTGATGAGGATTACAGTTCGATTGCCTATTATTATAAATCCATCAACATGCTGGACAAGGAAAAAGAGGTAAAAGAACTCGGAATTAAAAAATACCCAAGAGGTATGCTGGCATACGCAGCTGAATTCCCGATTTTAAACAGTTATAAATCAGTCAAAATGGCAGTTGAACATGCAAAATGGATGGCTAAAGAATACCCGCCGGTTCCAATGTATAACATGCCTGTTGAAGTTGCATCTGTGAAAGAACTTCTTGATTCCAACATGGTGGATGATGCCAAAGCCATTGTAGATTTCATAAAGGGGATTAATCGTTTTAATTATCGGTCAGCAATTACTCTAACGGGATTTTTTGTCGAATCGGGCAAAGACCTGAACTACGCACTCAAACTTGCCCAGGAATGCGAATCGTTGAATCAGAAAGAATTGGTTGCCGCCACACCTTTATACCCCAAAGCGAATTTTATTCCGGAAAGATGGCGCGTGATGAATCTTACGCGCGACATCGGTTTTTTCGAGTTAACATATGCCAGGCTTTTTGACAAACTGAATAGAAAAAACGAATCGGTTGAAAAGTATGAACAGGGATTTAATCTAATTCAGGTTGATATAATAAAGGAGGCTGATGTAAATGCGTATATTGAATTATTAGCCCAAACCGGAAAAGTTGAGAATGCACAACCGGTTCTCGAAAAATTAATTAAGGGAGGTTTCGAACCCGGTAAATTTAAAAACGCAATGGCCTCCGCATTTAAAAAGAAAAACATAAATGGATTTGATGAGTATTGGAATAAATTGGTAAAAGAAGGTGCGGCTGCCTTTACCGAGAAGCAAAATAAACAGATGATAAATAAACCGGCACCACAGTTTGCTCTTGCAGATCTGGAAGGCAAGACGGTTTCGCTTGCTGATTTAAAAGGGAAAGTAGTGATAGTGGATTTCTGGGCAACCTGGTGCGGACCGTGTAAAGCATCTTTTCCGGCAATGCAGAAAGCTGTCAACAAATTCAAAGACAATAAGGATGTTGTGTTTTTATTTGTAAATACCTGGCAGACTGAACTGGATAAAAAGAAAAACGCCCAGGACTTTATAAATGAAACAAAATACACATTCCACGTTCTTCTGGATAATGAAAACAAAGTTGTAACTGATTTCAAAGTAAGCGGAATACCCACAAAATTTGTAGTAGATAAAAATGGAAACATACGATTTAGTATTGTCGGTAACAGCGGTTCGGAGGAGCTTGCCGTTGCAGAATTATCAAACATGATTGAGTTGGCAGGAAAATAAAAATAAATGTAGAGACGCCCGAGCGGGCATCTCAGAAATCCAATGTAGAGACGGGATATATCCCGTCTCTACAGAAATAAAATTAAAAGTTAACCGCAAATAGGTTGGTGAATCTATCTTTCGATGCATGGTTAACTGTTTATCATACATCCCTCTGACCTCTCCGGAGATTATTGTTAGCCGTTTCCGGGGAGGTTTTTTTAACACACCCCCGCCAACAAAAACGGTGGGCAAGCCTGTAGTCCCCTCTCGAGAGGGGACGAGCGAAGCGGAGGGGTGTGTGGTTGATATTTATTTTCATAACGGTAGTGGTTTAAGTTAAAAATATTGTCTTATATGTATAGAATAAATTATTTGGAGATAGAATGAAGTTAAGAAATTATATTTCACAGATTATGTTTTTGGTTATCATTTCCGCTTATACGTTGTACGCACAACCTCAATTAGTAATTGTTAAACTCGAAAAAAATAATTTAAAAGTTAATGCCGGAAAAGAACTTAAGGTTGTTCTCAATGCAACTATTCAAAGCGGCTGGCATATAAATTCAAATAAACCGAATGATGAATCTCTAATCCCGACTACAATTAAATCCGGGAACAAATTATTCTCTATCTCAAATATTATTTATCCTCAGCCGGACGAACGCAAACTTGCAATTTCAGAAAAACCGGTTTCAGTATTTGAGAATGATATTAAAGTTAGTTTGATATTTAAGATTGATAAATCAACAGCAGGCGGTAAATATAAAATTCCAATTCAATTTGGTTATCAAGGATGTAATGACCAAACGTGTATGCCGCCTACAACTGCTGTTGCGGATTTAAATGTTGAAGTAACAAGCGGTACTTTAACAGCTGAACCAAAAATAAAAAGCGAAGCGCAAAACCTTCAAACAATCAAACAGCCAATCAACCAAACATTAACAAACGATACTCGAGCAAAAACCGTGGAAACAAAATCTGAAAACGAAAGCTCAATCGCTTCCACTCTTGAGAACAGCGGATTGTTTTTAAGTTTGATTTTCGTTTTTCTTGCCGGACTAGCTTTAAATCTTACGCCATGCGTTTATCCGCTCATACCAATTACAATCGGATATTTCGGCGGACAAGCAGAAGGTAAAACGAGCCGCTTATTTCTACTTGGAATACTTTATGTACTTGGAATGGCATTAACATATTCTGTTGTGGGAGTTGTAACATCATTAAGCGGTGCAGTGTTTGGAACTCTTCTCCAAAATCCTATAGTAATAATTGCACTCGGATTAATTTTCATTGCATTAGCTCTAAGTCAATTTGGTGTTTATGAGTTCAAACTTCCGGATAGCTGGGTAATGAAAGCCGGGGGTGCAAAGGGCGGTGCGTTTGGTGCTTTCTTTATGGGATTAACAATGGGCATTGTTGCCGCACCATGTATCGGTCCATTCTTACTTGGATTGGTAACTTATG
>JAHEZQ010000018.1:0-59156 GCA_023250955.1 Melioribacter sp.
GTATCGCAAATCTTGAATATAATTTTCTGATTCGTTCGTCTATCCAACCTTTTCTAAATCTTAAATGACTACTTAATATTTTTATATGTTCTTTGGGAATCAAACCTAACAAACTTTCTTCTAATAGTTCGCGTTCGATAATTTTCTTTTCATTATTGACAGATAATCTAAAAACAAATATGAAAAAGAGAATCAAAAAAATCATAAATAAAAAACCATAGAAATAAGTATCTGAAAAACTAACGGCAGTATTCCACATAAAATGTATGAAGATTGCAGTTAGTAATCCTGCTACAGGCAAAATATTCTTCCCTAAATTTGATGAAAACTTAGCAAGTGCAAGAAAAGCTCCTAATGTTCCTGTAGAAATACAATGCATAAGGGCCGAGAATAATGATCGAATAACTACAAGATAGATCCAGTTTAATGGTGTATCACCATAAGTTAAAAAGTACAGAAAATTTTCTGTCATGCCGAAACCCAGACCAATTACACCTCCATAGAGTAAACCGTCGGTAATATTATCAAACTTTTTTGAGTTAACTGTGTAAAGTAAGAACGCACCCTTTGCAATTTCCTCGCTTAGTGGTGCGAAAATTATCGTCTGAATTAATTTAGATATTTCTGAAGTGGAACCTATAATTCCTGTTAGATAACCCAGAAGCAAACTTCCTGTAATTCCAAATATAATTGCACCGAAAGCCCCCCATAGAAAATGAACCAATACAAAAAGTAAAGGTTCTCTATCATACTTATCCATCCTCCAAAGTATGATAAGATAGAAGAGCATTGGCAAGATTGCGGCTATAAATGATGAAACTAACGGCATTTATTCACACTCTGCATTTTTTATACAAAATAAAGGAATTCTTGATTATAAAGGATCGGCTGTATATATTTTGACCCAATTTTTCCATGTTCTTCAAATGATAATAAAATATACTAATTTTTCGGACGGTATTCACAGTTTCCATCTTTCCGAATCCGTTAAAAATTTGGGTTTGGAAGAATTGTTCTTTGGAAATGCTGATGTTGAATGCAAAATGGACAAATCACCACATCAAATCGTTCTATACTGTGATTTGACAGTGCATTCAAAAATGATTTGTGATAGATGTGCAAAAGATTTAGAAACTAAACTCACTAATCATTTCCAAATTAGTTACCTTTTCAGTAGTGATTTACACGAAACTGATGAATACAACGTAAAATACCTTTCACCGGAAGACGATAAGATTAATATCCGGAACGATGTTTATGAATACGCTGAACTTGCTTTACCAATGAAACGTTTATGTAGGGATGATTGTAAAGGATTGTGCCCTCATTGCGGCAAAAATTTAAATGAAGAAAAATGTAATTGTAAAATTGAAATAACCCATGATGTATGGGAACCCTTAAAACAACTTAAAGGTAAATTTAACAACTAAATAAACAGGTTATACGATGCCAAATCCGAAACGTAAGATGTCTAAGAGCAGAAGAGATAAACGCAGAACGCATTACAAAGCTACTGTTCCTTCCTTAAGCCGCTGCTCAAATTGTGGTGAAATTAAATTGAACCATAGAGCATGCCCAAACTGCGGTTATTATGCCGGCAGATCTATGTTTGTACCAGAATCGTAACAATCAATCTCTTAGATGACAGAACTTAAATTAGAAAAATGTAAGATTGCACTTGATGCTATGGGGGGCGACTATGCCCCTAAGCATGAAATCCTTGGTGCTATTGCTGCAATGAAGGAAGATAATAATTTCGATTTGATACTTGTCGGCGATAAAGAGAAAATATTGAAAGTTGCCCACGAAGAAAATATTGTACTTGATGAAAAATTAATTTATCACGCATCACAAATTATTGAGATGGTTGATAAACCTGTTGATGCAATAAAATCAAAACCCAATTCATCGTTGGTATTAGGTGCGAAATTAGTTAAAGAGAAAAAAGCACACGCATTTGTAAGTGCAGGAAATACCGGCGCTATGATGGCTGCATCAACTTTAATTATGGGAAGGATTGAAGGTGTTGCGCGGCCAACTATTGGAGCTTCATTTCCCACAACATCCGGTGAAAAAAAATGTATCGTGTTCGACGCCGGTGCAAGTGTGGACAGCAAACCGCAGCATTTATTTGAATACGCTGTTCTCGGTACAATCTTCTCAAAGGAAATGTACGGTATTCAAAATCCGGCAATTGGTTTATTAAATGTTGGAGAAGAAGAATCGAAAGGAAATGAACTTACATTTGCTACTCAAAAATTATTAAAAGATTCAAAATTAAATTTTCACGGTAATGTTGAAGGAAGAGATATCCTCAAAGGAACTGTTGATGTAGTTGTTTGTGATGGATTTGTTGGAAATATAATTTTGAAATTCGGCGAAAGTGTTTTGAATCTCCTGCGAACAAGAGTTAGAAACTATGCCGAGAAGGGACTAATCTATAAGATAAAAGCTTTAGTTGTAAAATCTGTTTTGAAAGCATCATTAAGCGATATGGATTATCAAACCCACGGCGGAGTTCCTCTATTAGGTGTAAATGGTATAAGTATTATTGGTCACGGTTCAAGTTCTCCGTTAGCAATTAAAAATATGATTCTCCGCGCAAAAGAAATGTACGATAAAAATTTAATCAAGAAATTCGAGGAAGCGTTAAAGACTTATGCAATCACAAAATAAAAAAATAAATGCAGCTATTACCGGCGTTGGTATGTATGTGCCGGAGAAAATTTTAGATAACAAATACTTTGAAAGTATTGTTGAAACAAACGACGAGTGGATAGTATCGCGAACCGGCATCCGTGAAAGAAGGGTTATGGAAAACGGTGCAACGAGCGATATGGCAATTAAAGCTTGCGAAGACCTTTTAAAAACTACAAAAGTTAAACCTGAAGAGATTGATATAATTATTGTTGCAACCGTTACACCTGATATGTTCTTCCCTGCAACAGCATGTTTGGTCCAAGAAAAAATTGGTGCAACAAAAGCCTGGGGATTTGATTTATCTGCTGCTTGTTCTGGATTTTTGTTCGCATTACAAACCGGTGCAAGTTTTATTGAAAGCGGGACTTATAAAAAAGTTATTGTGGTTGGATCGGATAAAATGACATCCATTACAGATTACACCGATAGAAACAATTGCATTCTTTTCGGTGATGCTGCATCTGCTGTTTTATTAGAACCAACTGAAGACTTGAATTATGGAATTAAAGATTCTTTATTGTATGTGGATGGATCAGGTAAAGAAAGTTTATACATGAAAGGTGGCGGAAGTTTGAATCCTTCTTCACATGAAACCGTTGATAAGAAGATGCATTACATTTATCAAGATGGGAAAGCAGTATTCAAAGTTGCCGTAAAAGGTATGGCTGATATTTCTTATGAGATAATGCAGAAGAATGGATTGAAGGGAGAAGACGTTGCATATCTGGTTCCACATCAAGCCAACTTAAGAATTATTGATGCAACAGCTCAGCGAATGGGTATATCTAAAGATAAAGTAATGATCAATATTGATAGATACGGTAATACAACAGCAGCAACAATACCATCATGCCTTACGGAATATTACCGTGATGGAAAAATTAAAAAAGGAGATAACTTAATTCTTTCAGCATTTGGTGCGGGTTATACATGGGGAGCTATGTATTTGACCTGGAGTATGGATTAATTGAGCAAGAAAGCTTTCATATTTCCAGGACAAGGTTCTCAATATGTTGGAATGGCTCAAGATCTATATGAAAATTCTGTTGAAGCCAAGGAAATGATAAAAGTTGCAGAAGATTCAGCCGGAGTTTCTCTTTCACATTTAATGTTTAATGGTCCTGAAGAAGCTCTGAAACAAACTGATATTACACAGCCGGCAATTTTTGTTCATAGCGTTATTCTTGCAAGTATTATGAGAACAATAGAGCCTGATATGGTTGCCGGGCATTCTTTAGGTGAATACTCTGCATTAGTAGCAGCTCAAGCAATTCAATATTATGATGCTGTTGCTCTTGTTCGATTGCGTGGAAGTTCAATGTTACAAGCAGGAGTTGAAAAACCGGGCACTATGGCAGCAGTTGTTGGTTTAGATGCAAAAGTTTTAGAGGAAATTTGTAAGAAAGCATCTGAGAAGGGAATTGTTCAGTGCGCAAACTTTAATTCACCGGGACAAATTGTTATCTCTGGTTCTGTTGAAGGTGTTCATGCTGCGATGGAATTGGCAAAAACAAAAGGTGCTAAACTTGTAAAGGAATTAGTTGTAAGCGGTGCTTTCCATTCGCCGTTAATGAATAGCGCTAAAGAAAGTTTAAAATTAAAATTGGATGTAACTCCTATTTATGATGCTAAAATTCCAGTTTATGCAAATGTAACTGCTCAACCGGTAACAAAGAGCGATGAAATCAAAAATTTACTTTATCAGCAATTAGATCATCCTGTTAGATGGGAAGAGACAATTACAAATATGATAAAAGATGGTGCAGATGAGTTTTATGAAATAGGTCCGGGTAAAGTATTACAAGGACTGGTTAAGCGAATTAATCCTGATGTTAAAATATTCGGCATAGATAAATATTCCGATGTTGAAAGGTATCTTTAATGCAGATAGAATTTGAAAAAATTATTAACGGAATGTATATAGATCCTCTGATCTTTACACAAAAATTTGTTAAGGGATGTGATGTTTGTATTTGTTCCGGCGAGTGCTGTTACTATGGAGTATATATTGATAAAAAAGAATATGAAAATATTATATCTGAAAAGGATAAGATAGTTAAATATATGGATGACTCCCAAACAAAGAATATTGAAAAGTGGTTCGAAGAACCTCAAGCTGATAATGATTTCCCATCAGGTATAGCAGTTGGTACGGAAGTTCATAACGAAAAATGTGTTTTTCTTGATAAACAAGGTTTCTGTACACTTCAAAAAATGGCTATGGCGGAGGGAGAATTCAAGTGGAAATATAAACCGCTATATTGTATATTATTTCCATTAGTAATCTCGGAAGGCGTCTTAACTGTTGATGATGAGCATTTAAACGATATGCATTACTGCAGTAAACTCGTTAACCAAATTTCAACAGTTTATGATTGCTGTAAGAATGAACTTAAATACTTGCTTGGTGAAAAGGGATTTGAGGAATTAGAGATATATCGTAAAGAATATTTTGAAAAAATAGATATTGACGGATCAAAGATTGAAGCTGCTTAATAAGAAAGCGATAGTTACGGGCGGAACCCGAGGCATAGGAAAAGGAATAGTTGAAGAATTAGTGCAAAACGGCTGCAGCGTTGTATTTACATATTTTAGTTCAGATGAATCTGCACGTACTATTGAAAAGGAGTTGTCTTCAGATTCTGTAAAAGTATTTGGATTTAAGGCCGACGCTTCTTCTTTTTCTTGTGCTGAAGATACTGTTAAGTTTGCTATTGAGAAGTTAGGTGGCATTGATATTCTAGTGAATAATGCCGGAAGGACAAAAGATACTTTAATGCTTAGAATGACTGAACAAGATTTTGATTCAATAATTAATGCTAATCTAAAAAGTGTTTTTAATTATACAAAAGCTGTTTTGAAACCTATGATTGGACAGCGTTACGGAAAAATAATTAATATTAGTTCGGTTGTTGGTTTAGTTGGAAATCCCGGGCAGGCTAACTATGTTGCTTCCAAAGCCGGAGTGATTGGTTTAACTAAATCAAATGCCAAGGAATTAGCGTCTAGAAATATAAATGTTAATGCAGTAGCACCAGGTTTTATTGAAACTGATATGACTGATAAATTAAACGATCAACAAAGAGAAGCGATTTTAACAAATATCCCTATTAAGAGACTTGGTAAGCCGGAGGATGTTGCTAAAGCTGTTGTCTTTCTAGCAAGCAGCGAATCAGATTATATCACCGGGCAAGTCTTAACCGTTGACGGTGGAATGGTAATGTAATTTTTTTAAATAATTATTAATTCAACAATAAAAAGGAGCTAAGATGGACGTTGAAGTAAAAGTAAAAGAAATCATTATGGATAAACTCGGTGTTGAAGAATCACAAGTAGTTCCGGGTGCTTCATTCACAAACGATTTAGGTGCAGATTCTCTAGATATAGTAGAACTTGTTATGGGTTTCGAATCTGCTTTTGATATTTCTATTCCTGATGAAGATGCTGAAAAAATTTCTACTGTTGGCGATGCAACAAAGTATTTGAAAGAAAAATTAGGTAAATAAATTTAGTTAAGGCCACGGAGTTGATCCGTGGTCTTTCTTTAATCCATCCTTTAAATCCTAAAAATAGGAATCGTATATGAGCGTGAAAAGAGTTGTTGTAACCGGTATTGGTGCTTTAACCCCGATTGGCAATAACACTCAAGAATTTTGGGAAGGACTGACCTCAGGAAGAAATGGAGCTGGTCCTATAACAAGATTTGATCCGGCAGCTTTCACAACAAAATTTGCTTGTGAAGTGAAAAATTTTGATGCTCTAAAATATATTGATAAAAAAGAACTCAGAAGGATGGACCCATTTACGCATTACTCTTTAGCTACTGCAGCAATGGCTATGGAAGATTCAAAATTAAATCTCTCTAAAATTAATTTGGAAAGAGCCGGTGTAATTTACGGTAGTGGTATTGGTGGTATGGTAACCTGGGAAGAAGAACACACAGCATATATGAACGGCGGGGCTAAAAGAGTTAGTCCTTTCTTCGTTCCTAAAATGATTGCCGATATTGCAGCCGGACAAATTTCAATCAAATATGGTTTGAAGGGACCTAACTACGCAACAACATCTGCATGTGCAACTTCCTCGCACGCTATTGCAGATGCATTTGTTTTGATTCAACGCGGTTCTGCAGAAATTATGGTAACCGGCGGAGCTGAAGCAGCAATAACCCCAATGGCAATTGCCGGATTTAATGCTGCCCGTGCACTTTCAACTTGGAATGACCGTATGATGGAAGCTTCACGTCCGTTCGATAAAGACCGAAACGGATTTGTTATGGGCGATGGCTCAGGTACTATTGTATTAGAGGAGCTTGAACACGCACTTAAACGCGGTGCAACAATCTATGGAGAAGTTGTAGGTATAGGTTTAACCGGAGATGCTTACCATGTAACTGCACCACCACCGGGCGGAGAAGGTGCCGTACGTTCTATGAGAGAATGTTTAAGGGATGCCGGCGTTGAACCATCAGTTGTTGATTATATAAATGCGCACGGTACATCAACTGAACTCAACGATCTTAATGAAACTCTGGCAATAAAAACTGTTTTTGGTGATCACGCTAAAAAACTTGCTGTCAGTTCCACTAAATCTATGACCGGACATTTATTAGGTGCGGCCGGTGCTATTGAAGCTATTGCAACCTTGCTTGCAATTAAGAACGGCATAATTCCACCTACCATTAATCATGACGCAGCTACACCGGATATGGATTTAAATTATACTCCGAAAAAAGCTGTTAAGAAAGATATCAATTACGCCATTAGCAATACATTTGGTTTTGGCGGACATAATGCATCTTTACTATTCAAAAAGTTTGTAGGATGATCTTTGTTTGGAAAATTGTTAGATAGGTTTTTCTTTTTTCGAAGAAAAAAATATTTTATTGATCCGGAACTAAGAACTAGATTTCAGAAGAACTATACACTCCTAAAAAAAATACTCGGTTTTACTCCTCGTAATAAATCCTATTTCATAAAAGCTCTAACACATAGTTCTTATCTTGAGCTATATCCCGAACTTTCTAAAAATAATGAACGCTTGGAATTTTTAGGTGATTCTGTTTTAAGTATGATCGTTGCTAATCATCTCTTCGAAAATTTCAAGAACGAAGAAGAAGGATTTCTTACAAAATCGCGTGCGGCTCTAGTTAACCGTGAACACTTATATATAACAGCGCAAGAAATTGGTCTAAATAAAATTATTCTTTACAATGAAAAATACTTACGGGATTCTATGGAAGGAATGCAGACAATCTACGCAGACGGACTTGAAGCGTTGATTGGTGCAATCTATTTAGATCAAGGATTAGAAAAGACTAAAGAATTTGTTATTGAAAGAATTGTAAAACCATACGAAGTGGATGAAAATTTTTTGGTTGATACAAACTACAAAGGACAATTGCTGGAATATGCTCACCACAAGAAACTTGGACAGCCACGATATATTATACGATCCGAAGAAGGTCCTCCTCACAGAAAAGAATTTATTATTGATGTCTTTTTAGGCGAGGAATTATTTGGAACCGGACACGGTAAAAATAAAAAAACTGCCGAGCAGGAAGCTTCAAAATTCGCTCTCCAAAAAATTAAAGCAGAAGTTGAATAGCTATTAGCAATTAACTTTAGCTTAGAGTTTATTACTGAGCGCCGAAAGCTGATTACTGATCGCTATAAAATTTCTTTATAATAACTTCAGTTTTTTATAAGTTTTGAATAGAATAACCAAATGAAAGAATGAATATTGATCTAAATATTATACAAGCTATTGGAAATACATCTTTAGTACAACTGCGTAATGTTGTTCCTCCGGGTTGTGCGCAAATTTTTGTAAAACTTGAATGGGAAAATCCAACCGGCAGTATGAAGGACCGTACGGCACTGGCTATGATTTCAAAAGCAGAAGAATTCCGCAGATTGAAACCTGGTGATACTATTATTGAGTACACGGGCGGCAGTACGGGAATATCACTAGCGTTGATTTGTGTTGCGAAAGGTTACCGCATTCATATAATTACTTCCGACGCTTTTAGTAAAGACAAACTTAATCAGATGGCGGCTTATGGTGCCGAACTTACTTTGATACCGAGTGAAGGCGGACTTACTACAAAGAAATTGATTTTAGATATGATTGAAGCCGCAAGAGAATTTAGTAAGCAGCCTCACACATACTGGACAAATCAACTTAGCAATCTTGATAGTATTGCTGGTTACTATCCACTGGCTGAAGAAATCTTGAACCAAATGAACGGAGCGGTTGATGTTTTTATTCAAAGTGTTGGTACTGCAGCTTCGTTAAGAGGTGTTGCAACTGTCTTGAAGAGCTGCAATCCAAAAATTAAAGTGATAGCTGTTGAACCGGGTGAATCACCGGTATTATCCGGCGGACAGCCGGGACCTCATAAAATTGAGGGAGTTGGAATTGGTTATACTCCGCCGCTTTGGGAACCAAGTCTTGTTGATGAAATTATTGCTGTTAAAACAGAAGACGCAAAAGAAATGGCAAGACGTTTAGCACGCGAGGAAGGACTTTTTGCGGGCACATCGTCAGGTGCAAATGTAGTTGCGGCAATTAAAGTAGCAGAGCGGTTTGGTCCGGATGCAAAAATTGTTACGTTGATGGTGGATTCCGGTCTAAAATATCTTAGTACCGATGTCTACAAAAAATAGAATGTACTGCGGAGGATTTATGAAAAAAACTATATTAATTTATTTTCTTACTTCATTATTAATATTAGCACAACAAGAAGCAGTAACTAAAGATGGGAAAAAGGTATTACTATATAATAATGGAACTTGGCAATATGCTGCTGAAATCGTAACAAATAAGAATTCGAATATCAGTATTCCGGAAAAGCGTAATTTTAATCACCCGATTTTTTCTGAAGTTTCTAATTCACCATTTCAATTTGTAACCAAATACGATAATCTAAAAGATAATACAACAGTTTCACTCAATTTAAAATTGAGTCAAATGGGTGAAGATTTAACCATTGGCTCTTTCTTTTCTTATAGCGGGAAGAATTTAATCACTCCGACAAATGTATCTCTACGATTTGTTGCAAGATCAGATGATTGGAAATATTTACGCAACGCTGAACTTGTTTTTTTTGTGGATGGTAGAAGAATTGAGCTTGGAGAAATGAAACGCAGTTTTAGCATCGGAATTGGGTATGTGCTTGAGTCCTTATCATTAACTATACCGCTAAATACTTTTTTGGAAATTTTTAATGGGAAAGCAATAGAAGTAAAATTGTTTACAACTACATTTAAATTAACTGAAGAACAGTTGGAAGCATTCCGCGATTATGCGAGTAGAATGCAATAACACTCTGAGCTGTTAGCCATCAACTTTTTAGCTAAGAACTTGTTGCTGAACGCTGATAGCTGATTGCCGAAGCCATAAATTTTCCTTTTGTATAATTCTTGTTTTTTATAAGTTGTAAACAGAATACGGGGTACGGAAATTGGGGACCAAACAATTACTTCTTTTCTTCCAAGCACTCACTCAATTTGTATTTCACAGATTTATTCAGCTGTCATGGTTACGCTTTCTCCGAAAGAGGAAAATGTTTTTGTATGTGGTTAACTAATTAGTTATCTTAATTATGAAAAGAAAAATAATATTCTACAGTAATTACTTTTTAGATTTCTACTCTAAGCAAGATTCTAAAACAAAAGAAAAAATTGATTTTGTCCTTGATCTTATTAGAAATGTTGAGAGAGTTCCAATTAAATTCTTAAAGTATTTAGAAGGAACAGATGGTTTATATGAAGTAAGAGTTTTAACTAATAAAAAAAGTATTAGGATATTCAGTTTTTTTGACGAAGGAAATTTGATAATTCTAATTAATTGTTTTACTAAAAAGAAATATAAAACACCAAAGAATGAGTTAGAAATAGGGATAAGATTAAAAGAAGAATATTTTTCAGAAAAACTGGAAAGGAAAAGTAAATGAAGAAAATAACCACTTTTGAAAAACACTTGAATAAACAATACGGTGAAAAAGGAACTAATCGCAGAGATAAATTTGAGGCTGATTCAATTGCTTTTCGTTTGGGAGAAATGTTAAAAGAAGAAAGAACGAAAGCAAAGTTAACTCAAGAACAACTAGCAGACAAAACCGGAACCAAGAAAAGCTACATTTCTAGAATAGAAGCCGGCAAAAGCGATATACAAATCTCTACTTTTTATAGAATTATAAAACTTGGACTAAGTAAAAGATTAAAAATTTCTATAACCTAATTCTTCCTTTTCAGTCATTGTGCGACCGTTACAGCAAATGAAATAAATTTCTTCTTCTCTTCGCCAATTTAATTACTATTAAAAAAGGTGAGATTATGAAAAATTTAATTTTGTCGTCAGTATTTATTTTTATCTGTTCTTTGTTATTCATTAATTGTAATAATTCGAATTCAATTGAAGGCAAATCAAATCAATGGCTTAAGGGCAAGACAATCTCCGCAAAGGTTACTTATGAGAAATATGGTTTTGTCGTTCTATTACATAACGAAACTGTGAAAGACTTTAATCTTGAAAATGTTCATTTTACTTTTATTGACAAAAGTAATAATAAAAAATCTATACATCCTTTTGCTTCGAGTGGTGCTTGGTTACAACCAGATAAATACTTTGAATTTCCGCGTTACGGAAATGGCCAAGAGACTTTAGTTAACGTTTCTATTTTGCAAAATGACAAAACTATAGAAACATTTTCGGTTACATTTTAGCTTTCTAAATTATTCTTGGAATAAATTATTTCTTCTACTGTTTCAGTACGATAGTGACAACGGGTAATTGTTGCAATTAACTTTAAATTAAAATCTTTTAGCTGAGTGCCGATCGCTATAAATTTTTCTTTTGAATAGTTGTTTTTTTAGTGATAGGTAATAATAAATTTTCATAACACAGAAAGGAAACAATAAGATGAGCATAGATTCTCAATTACAACATAGTCGTAAACTAATACGATATGGAATTTGGTTGTTTTTATTAGGATTGATTACCGGCTTTTTAATCCCAGCAATGCAAAATCCACGGATGGGATTATCGAGCCATCTCGAAGGTACAATGAACGGAATGCTATTAATTATTTTCGGGATAATATGGCCAAAATTAAATCTATCAAATAAACTGCTCAGTTTAGGATATGCACTTTCACTATTTGGTACATTTACAAACTGGGGGACAACACTTTTAGCGGGGATATGGGGAGCTGGAGCAGAAATGATGCCTTTTGCAGGAGGAAATTTTAAGGGCGCAGTTTGGCAAGAAGTTATTATCAAATTTGGATTAATTTCTTTGTCATTATCAATGCTTGTTGTTTGTGGATTATTACTTTGGGGTTTGAGAGGAAAAGCTACTGATAGCTGACAGTTCGCCTCGCATTCGCGAGAGCTAAGCGGGCCGATTGCTGACAGCAATAGATTTTCCTTTTTGAATAGCTTATGTTTTTTTATATGTTGTAAACAGAATAAGGGGATTTCCATAATGGGGAATCAAGCAGTAACTTCTTTTCTTCTAAACACAAATTATACTTCGCAAGAATTAATATAGATTAGATTTTATTTGCTTAAACATATTAGTTCAAAATTTATTTACACTCGTTATAGTATTGAAATGCTTTTTTAACAAAATAATCATGTGAAATAAATTGAGGCTACAAAGTGATATCAAAATCAATATTTGACTATATCTTTCTTGGGACTATTATACGTTTTCTGCAAGATGCAACAATTGAGAGTCCAGTTATTACTGAGGGCGGTATATTAGTTAATCTTAGATGGTTTTTTGCTAGTCTAGATTCTCTTAATCTACATGTAACAAAGAGAGCCGCTATGGAATTAGAGACATTTAAGAATGAGCTTGAAAAAAAATCTGATATATATTTAAAAAATGGTGGTGTCGCATCTATATTTAAACTTACTCAAGATGAAGCAAAACAAATTTCAAAATTAGTAACAGATCTCAGAAATACATTTGAAGCTGAGACACAAGGAATATTTGCTTATGTAACAACAGATAAAAGATATGACGTTAAAAAACTTTCAGAAAATATCTCTTCACTTTTAGCTCCCTCAACTTTTAATTCATTACCCGAGATATCACAATATGATTTTGCGGAGGCTGGTAAATGCATTGTATATGAACGTCCGACAGCAGCATCTTTTCATATTCTAAGAGCTACTGAAGCAGTATTGAAATTGTATTATAAAAATTTTTTTAGGGTTAGTATCATTAATAAAACTTGGGGTCAATTAACGAATGATTTAACAAACAAGAATCATGGGAAGATACCAAACAAGATAATTGTCAATCATCTCGATAATATTAGATCATCTTTCAGAAATCCAACACAGCATCCAGAAAAAATCTATGATATAAATGAGTGTCAAGATTTATTGGGAGTATGTATTGATGTAGTGAATAGAATGATTAAAGAAATAAATAAGAAAACAACATAAATCTCATTTCAGTACGTCCGTTTCTTCGATGCTTATTAAAAAAGTAAATATTTCTTAACTTTAATTTTCCACCTCCCAATTTTCATCTTTTACTTATATTTGAAAACAAAAATTTTACTTTTTACTAATCAAATTAATAAGAGAATCATTTATGAATAATTTTGAGTTTTATGATAAGTTCGTTGACCGCCACGTTGGTCCAAATGAAGAAGAAATTTCTAAAATGTTATCCACAATTGGTGTCTCATCACTTGATGAGTTAATTGATAAAACCGTTCCATCATCAATAAGACTAAAAGAAAAATTACAACTCGATCCTCCGCAATCCGAATTTGAATTTATGAATCATCTAAAACAAATTGCCGGCAAGAACAAAGTATTTAAGAATTACATCGGACTAGGATATTATCCAACCATTACCCCCGGAGTTATAAAAAGAAATATTTTAGAAAACCCGGGTTGGTACACACAATACACTCCATACCAGGCAGAAATTTCTCAAGGCAGACTTGAAGCACTGTTAAATTTTCAAACGATGATAGTTGATTTGACTGCAATGCCGATTGCAAACGCTTCTTTGCTTGATGAAGCAACCGCCGCAGCTGAAGCAATGACGATGTTCTACTCGCTCCGCAAAACTGCAAAGAAGAACGCAAATGTATTCTGGGTATCGGAAGAAGTTTTTCCTCAAACTATTGATGTTCTTAAAACACGATGCGAACCGTTAGGAATTAAATTGAGAATTGGTAATCATAAAAACTTAGAACTCACTGAAGATATTTATGGAATCCTTGTTCAATATCCGTCTGCAGACGGCGAAGTTTATGATTACTCGGATTTATTCAAACAAGCAGAAGCAAAATCAATTCTGAAAGCAGTTGCAGCAGACATTTTATCACTTGCATTGTTAACTCCGCCTGGAGAATTCGGCGCTGATGTTGTGTTAGGATCAACACAACGTTTCGGTGTACCGATGGGATTCGGCGGACCGCACGCCGCATATTTTGCAACTAAAGATGAATTCAAAAGGCAAATTCCCGGAAGAATAATCGGCGTTTCAGTAGATGTAAAAGGAAGACGCGCATTAAGAATGGCTCTTCAAACGCGCGAACAGCACATCAAACGTGAAAACGCTACAAGCAACATTTGCACTGCGCAGGTTCTTCTTGCAATCATGGCGGGAATGTATGCGGTTTATCATGGACCGAAAGGAATAAAAGCAATTGCAGAGCGGATTAATAATTTGACTTCACTTTTGGAACAGTCTTTTAAAAATATTGGAATCAAACAAACGAATAAAAATTATTTTGATACTTTAAAAATTGAATTGAGTTCATCAAATGAGGTAGAAAAAGTAAAATCAGAAGCGTTAAAGAATGAAATCAATTTGAGATACATTTCTGAAAAAGAGATTGGCATTTCTCTTTCCGAACAGACTACTGTTAATGATGTGAATCAGATTGTAAAAATATTTTCTACTGCACTTAACATAAAAATAAATATTGTTGTTACTCAAATCATAAATCATAATTCACTTAATCGTAAATCTAATTACTTAACTCATCCGGTTTTCAATTCATACTATTCCGAAACAGAAATGCTTCGCTACATAAAAGGATTGGAGAAGAAAGATCTTTCACTTACTACTTCAATGATTCCTCTCGGTTCATGTACTATGAAATTAAATGCATCAACTGAAATGTTTGGAATCGGTTGGTCTGAATTTGCAGATCTTCATCCGTTTGCTCCATTAAATCAAGCGGAAGGATATTTGCAGATATTCAAAGAATTAGAAAATGATTTAGCTAAGATGACGGGATTCAATTCTGTTTCTCTTCAGCCGAATTCCGGTGCGGCGGGCGAGTATGCCGGATTAATGGTAATACGCGCTTATCATAAATCTCGCGGAGATAATCAACGTAATGTTGTGCTGATCCCTTCTTCTGCACATGGAACGAATCCCGCAAGTGCAGTTATGGCGGGAAGTAAAGTTGTAGTTGTTAAATGCGATGATCATGGAAATATCGATATGCCGGATTTAAAAGCAAAAGCAGAGCAATTCAAAGAAAATCTTTCTGCTTTGATGGTAACATATCCGTCAACTCACGGAGTATTTGAAGAAGCAATAGTTGAAGCGTGCAAAATTATTCATCAAAACGGCGGATTGGTTTACATGGACGGCGCAAACTTAAATGCACAGCTCGGTTTAACAAGTCCGGGATTTATCGGCGCTGATGTCTGCCATCTTAATCTTCATAAAACATTTTCAATTCCTCATGGCGGAGGCGGTCCGGGAGTTGGACCAATTGCAGTTGCAAAACATTTATCGCCATTTCTTCCGGGACATCATTTTGCAAAAGTTGGCGGAGAGAAATCTATAACTGCAGTTGCTGCAGCGCCATGGGGAAGTGCAAGTATTCTTGTTATCTCTTATGCATACATAAAAATGATGGGTGCGGAAGGATTAACTCACGCAACTAAAGCAGCAATTCTTAATGCAAATTATATTTCAGCAAGATTGAACAAATATTATCCGGTGCTCTATACAGGTAGTAATGGATTTGTTGCTCATGAACTGATTTTAGATTGTCATCAATTTAAGACATCATCTGGTGTTGAAGTTGAAGATATTTCAAAAAGATTAATGGATTACGGATTTCACGCACCAACTGTTTCGTTTCCTGTACATGGAACGCTTATGATCGAACCAACGGAAAGTGAATCTTTGTATGAACTTAATCGTTTCTGTGATGTAATGATTTCTATTAGAAAAGAAATTGAAGATGTTGAGAAAGGAATTATGGGTAAAGAAGATAATCCGTTGAAGAATTCTCCGCATACAGTTGAGGATGTAGTAAACGATGTTTGGAAACATTCTTATGCGCGAGAGCAAGCAGCATTTCCAAATGACCAGGTTAAACTAAATAAATTCTGGCCGACTGTCGGAAGAGTGAATAATGCATACGGAGATAGAAATTTAGTTTGCAGTTGCATTCCAATTAGTGAATATGCAGAGGAAAAAGTAAAATGAACGATGAACAAGAGCTGAAAGAGATTTGCAAAATACTTTCGGAAGCAAAAACTATTGCTGTAGTTGGTCTATCTGATAATCCGGATAGAACGAGCAGACAGATTGCAGAATATCTTGTTGATAAAGGTTACAAAGTTGTTGGCGTTAATCCATTAATTAAAAAGAGCGGGGAGATTGATGTCTATCCCAATCTCTCCGATGTTCCCTTTAAGATTGATATTGTTGATGTGTTTAGAAGATCTGAAACTATACCCGAAATCATTCCTGATGTACTTAAAGTGAATCCTAAAACACTTTGGTTACAGGAAGGTGTTAGGAATGATCTTGCAGTAAAACCGGTTATTGAAAAAGGTATCCACACAATTCAAGATAAATGTATTGCAGTTTATTACAGCTTGTGTAAACCATTTCGAAATAATTAATTCCACTAAATGAAATTTCATTTCCAACCTAAATATATTTATGCCATAATTTATTTTGCATTTTCAATTCCGAATTATTTGTCAGCAGTTGAAACGGATTCGCTCTCAATCAAAAATGATGAAATTGTAAAAATTGATTCCATCAGAATAGAAGGGAACGAGACAACAAAAGATTTTATTATTCTGCGTGAATTAACATTTCAAATCGGAGATAGTGTTTCAGGTAAAACATTACGTTTCAACCGCGAACGAGTTTTTAGTCTTCGTCTTTTCAACCAAGTCGAGTTTAAAATAGAAAAAGCTTCGGATAAAAATGTACTTGTAATACAGTTAACCGAGAGCTGGTATTTATATCCGCTTCCTATGTTTAGGGTACAAGATGGTGATTTTAAGAAATTAACTTACGGCGTAAATCTGTCCTACAGAAATTTCCGCGGAAGGAACGAATCCTTACACGCAGCAATTGGATTCGGGTATAATCCCTTTTACTCGCTTAGTTATGAAAATCCGACTATAAGTTATGAAAATGGAATTGGTCTATCGTTTGCCTTTTCGTATGTAAAGAGTTCTAACAAAAGCGAGAATGCAAAATCAATTGTTGGAGAAGATTACACAAATAAAATGTATCTCCAAAGTATTTCGCTGAGTAAAATATTTAATCAATTTAATATCGGTTTCTTAACAGTTGGATTTAATTACATCGAAACTCCATATTCTATACCGGGCATTACAGCATCGGGGAAAAATATAGATAGAGTCCCTTTCGCCGGATTAACTTACATTTACGATTCACGCGATCTAAAACAGTTTTCAGAAAATGGTTTATATACTTTCGTATCATTCTATCATAATGGATTTTCGACAAATGATATTAGTTATAATCTATTCAGTATTGATTTTAGAGAGTATAGAAAAATAGTTGATGATATTTCCGCTAAGTGGCGTGTAAAGTATAAAACGGCTTTCGGTAATGTTGTACCGTTTTATGATTATTCTTATTTAGGTTATTCAGATTATATACGCGGCCATCTACATGAAGTTCGTGAAGGAAAAAGTTTTATTTTAACTTCACTTGAGGTGAGCCATCCTATTGTAAAGGAGTGGAATCTTCATGTTAAGATTCCTTTCTTACCAGAGAAATTTACCTCAGCAAGAATTGGTATATATTTAACAAGTTTCTTTGATACCGGCGATGCTTTTGATAGGAATGATCAATTAGCAATTAAGAATTTTTATTATGGTTATGGCTTTGGAATTACCTTTTTGATATTACCATATAACGCTGTTAGATTTGAATATGCAATTAATGAGAACGGGAAAGGAGAATTTGTAATTGGGACAGGATTTTCTTTCTGATGTAGAACTATTCTGCACTTCACATTCAATTATTGATGATGTTATTCTGATTGACGGAGAGGAGGCACATCATATTACTCACGTAATGCGTCACTATAAAGGCGATGCTATTTATATTACCGATGGTAACGGTTCAATTTATAAATCTGTTATTTCTGAAGTTGGTAAAAGAAATGTTTTGGCTAAGGCAGTTGAAAGTATTCAATATGAAAATAAATTCAGTAATGTCACATTCTGTATTCCTAGATTAAGAAATACCGACCGCCTAGAATTTGCTTTGGAAAAATGTATTGAATTAGGAATTACAAATTTTATTGTCTTTGACTCTGTACGAACAGTTGCAAAAGGTGAGAAGATTGAACGCTGGCAAAAAATTATACTCTCAGCAATGAAACAATCACTCCGAGCCTGGTTGCCGAAAATATCTTATATAAAAAGTATCTCAGAAGTTTCCAAGCAAGATGGGACGAAAATACTCTTCGATCAAAATTCCACACAAACATTTCAACAATTTCTTTCGGTTAATCACCAATCACTAACAACCAATCACTTTTTCTTATTCGGTCCCGAAGGCGGATTTACTGAAGAAGAGAGCAAAGCTATAAACGTAGAGTGTAGAGTGAAATTGACTGATAATCGTTTGAGAAGTGAAACAGCAATAATAACTGCAGCATCTATACTTACAACAACTCTATAGTTTTTTTGATAAGCCGTTCAAAATCTTTTTTAACCATCTCCGCTGTTTCCATAACTTCTTGATGTGTTAGTTTATTCGGAGATAAACCCGCTGCAAAATTTGTAACGCAAGAAACCGAAGCTACTTTTAGTCCGACTGAAGAGGCATAATACGCTTCGTGAACAGTTGACATACCAACTGCATCACCTCCAAATTTCTGAATCATCTTTATCTCAGCCGGAGTTTCATAACTTGGTCCTTTGGTTAGCCAATAGACACCTTGCCGCAAAGATATTTTTTCTTCAAGTGCCGCACTTAAAATTTTATTATTCATTACGGAAGAAGGAAAATCTAGAAAAGAATTTTTCTGTTCAAGACTAGCTAAACCGGTTAATTCAGTTAATTCGGTTTTGATATTGATTCCGTTAAAAGAAGTTGCAAGCATAAGATCGCCGGGTTTAAAATTTGGATTAACTCCTCCGGCGGCATTCGTTAAAATTATTTTTTTACAATTCAATTTTGATGCAATATGAACCGGCAGAACACATTGTGATAAAGTGTATCCTTCATAAAAATGAATTCTTCCTTGTACAATTAATAATTTCTTACCGTGGTAATTTGAAAAATGAAGATAACCTTGATGACCTTGAACGGTTGACCTAGGATAATTCGGAAGGGAAATAGTAGATATTGATTTAACAGTTTCAACTTTATTGGCAAAATCACCAAGTCCGCTTCCGAGAACAACGCATATCTCCGGTTCGAATGGAATTTGCTTTGCTACTGCTTCAACCGTTTCGCGATATTTTGCGTTCATGTTTATCATTGAACAAGGATACCAGCAAGTGTTGCCGTCATTAATGTAGCAAGGGTTCCGCCTAATACTGCTCTTAATCCTAACGCAGCAATATCCTTTTTTCTTGTTGGTGCAAGCGGGCCGATTCCGCCGATCTGAATTGCAATTGAAGAAAAGTTTGCAAATCCGCATAACGCATAAGTTGCCATCATCATTCCTTTTGCGCTCATGCCACCGGCTTTTATTATTGTTGTTAGATCTAAGTATGCTACAAATTCATTTAGTACAACTTTGGTCCCGATTAGACTACCAAAATGAAAAGCATCATTCCATGGAACGCCAATTCCAACTGCAAGATATCTTAATACTACACCAAAAATTAGTTGCAATGAAAGGGGTGCGCCAAAAGTAGCTTTCAAATAATTGTTAATACCTACCAGATCACCAAAGCTTGTAAATAAATAATTCACTAATGCAATTAATGCGATAAACGCAAGAAGCATTCCAGCAACATTTAATGCTAATTGCAAGCCATCACCGGCACCTGTTGCTACTGCCTCAATAGCATTTGACGCATTCTTTTCGACTTTTAATTTTACAGTCCCACGTGTAACAGGTTCTTCCAATTCTGGATAAAGTATTTTTGCAATTACAAGTGAAGCCGGAGCTGCCATACAACTTGCCGCAAGTAACTGAATAGCAAATTTTATCTGTGCATCTTGGATTGAGATTTTATAAACTTCTGCAAATGCCTGCCCAAGTATTTGTATGTAACTTGCCATTACACCGCCGGCTATAGTTGCCATTCCTCCAATCATGATTGTAAGTATTTCGGAGTTTGTCATTTTTTCAATATATGGTCTTATCAATAATGGGGCTTCGGTTTGTCCGACAAATATATTTGCTGTGTTGGATAATGATTCAGCGCCGCTGGTTCCCATTAATTTTGCCATTACCCATGCCATTCCCTTTACAACAAGTTGAAGAATTCCAAGGTAGTATAGCAGTGAAGTAAGTGCAGATACAAAAATTATTGTAGGTAAAACTTGAAATGCGAAAAAGAATCCGAGACTATCCGGTCCATAACTAATAGCGAGTTTACCAAATACAAATTTAGATCCTTCCATAGTGAAGCCTAGTAGACTTACAATTGCAGTTCCTAACCAATTGATCGCATCTTTAGGCCAGCCGAGAGGAAAGAACCAGCCGCGCAGTGTTTCACTATGAATAATAAAAATTGCAAAGAGAACTTGTATTCCTATTCCGGTTACTACAAGTTTCCAATCAATTCTTTTTTTATTATTTGAAAAGAGAAAAGCTATTCCAAGTAGTATTATTATTCCGCCAATACCTCTTAGTAGAGAAATAAAAAAATCCATTTAAGTCCTCAGATTTATTCGGGAATGTAATGACATTTTCTGCATCGAGCTTCATAACTATCTGAGGCACCGACGAGAACTCTTTCTGTTGAAACTATTTTACGCTGTGTCTTATCGGCGGGATTTCCGCACACAACACAAATTGCTAAAGTTTTGGTAATATATTCTGCAATGGCAAGTAATTGCGGCATAGGTTCAAATGGTATTCCCCGGTAATCTTGGTCGAGTCCCGCAATAATAACTCGTCTACCTTGATTTGCTAATGTGTTGCAAACATCCACAAGTTCGTTATTAAAAAACTGAGCTTCATCAATACCAATTACTTGCGCATCTTCAGAAAAAAGTAAAATCTCTTGCGGGCTATCTACTAATATTGAAGGAAGTGATTGTTCGCTGTGAGATACTATATCGTTGGAGGAATATCTGTTATCAATTTTTGGTTTGAAAATTTTTGTATTGAGCCGTGCTATTTTTGCTCTTCGTAATCTTCTAATTAATTCTTCTGTTTTTCCGCTGAACATACATCCGGCAATAACTTCAATCCAGCCGGTATTTTTTGGAGTCGAATGCGGTGTAAATTCTATCATTAAGTTAAAAACTCCTTGTTAAATGAATAGGGAAGTAATTCGTCGAGAGTTGTTTGTTTGTATTCTCCATTTTGATTGATCATATATACGTGAAGATTTTTACCGCAGAGTTCCATCAATACCTGTCTGCATGCACCGCAAGGAGAAATATAATCTTCTGAATCACCGGCGATTGCAATTGCTTCAAATTCTCTTTCACCTTCTATGATTGCGCTGAACACTGCGGTTCTCTCTGCACAAATAGTCAATCCGTAAGATGAGTTTTCAATATTTGCACCAAGAAATATTTTACCGTTTTTTGAAATTAATGCAGCACCAACGTGGAAATTTGAGTAAGTGGGTAAAGCTTTAGTTTTTGCTTCAATTGCTTTTCTGACTAATTCTTTAGCGTCGAACATTTTTTTCTTCTTTTTCTTTATTGCAAGATAATTGATAGAATATTGAAATGGAATTTATTTTTCATAAAAAAGAAATCAGAAGTAAGAAATAAGAAATCAGAATTATTTACTTAAAATTCATAACTCATAATTAATAACTATTCCTCTAAAAGCCATTGATCCGCAGTATCTTCATTGATGCCATCTATAAATCGTGAAGGTTTAGCAAATGTAATTCCTTTCGAGCGATCGAAAATGTGCATCGGATAGCAAACATATAAATTTTGTTTCGCGCGTGTTGAGGCAACATACATCAAGCGTCTTTCTTCTTCGAGTGTTTCTAATTTATCGAATGATTGAGAAGACGGAAAGAAACCATCAAGTGCATGAATAATAAATACAGAATGCCATTCTAAACCTTTTGCAGAGTGAATAGTTGAAAGTGTAAGAAATTCTTTTTCTTTATCAGGTGCTTCAACTTCTGCAACGCTATCTTGCGGCGGATCAAGAGCCATATCGGCAAGTAAACTGTTAAGACTTCTATAATTCTGTGATATGTTCATAAAAATATCTAAATCTTTTTTCCGTTTATTGAAGTCATCATACTTTTCAACAAAGAGCGGCTCGTAATATTTATAGACAAGCTCCGCTTTATCAGCCGGTAATTGATTCTTAGTTGATATATCATAAATCAATTTGAAAAGATTAAAAATCTTATCGTTATATTTTTTTGAAACAGATTTCTCCGGTTCAGACTTGAGTGATATTTGAGACGATGATAATTCATCCATAATTTGTTGCGCTTTCCTGGGGCCGATACCTTCGTGCAAAAGAAGAACACGGTACCAGCTCACAAAATCATTCGGATTGACTGCAATTCTAAGAAACGCCAACATATCTTTAACGTGAGCAGTTTCAATAAATTTCATTCCGCCAAATTTTATATAGGGCACATTTGCTTTGTTCAGTTCAATTTCAAGATCGAATGAGTGATATGATGAGCGGAATAGAATTGCAATATCATTTAAGGGAACTCCTTCCTCACGAAGTTCTAAAACTCTTTCAACTATAAAACGCGATTGCATATTTTCATTTGCAGAAGAAACAATACCGGGTAATTCTCCGCCAACCTTGCGGGTGAATAAATGTTTCGGATATTTTTCAATGGCATGTTCAATTATGTGATTTGAAAAATTTAATATTTCTTGAGTGCTTCTGTAATTTTCTTCTAACGTGATGAGTTTTACATTCTTGAACAGTTTTGGAAATTCCATAATGTTTCTAAAATTGGCACCACGGAAAGAATAAATTGACTGCGAATCATCACCAACTACCATGATGTTGTGATTTAATTGAGTAAGTCCTTGAATCAGTTCCGCTTGAATTTTATTTGTATCCTGGTATTCATCAACCATTACAAATTTAATTGTTGAAAGGAGAGATTTTGCTGCCGGACTAAGCTCAAATAAAAAATTACGCAAATAGATCAATAAGTCGTCGTAATCAAGAAGGGTATTTTTCTTTTTATAAGTTTGATATATTTTTTGAATATCTAAGAACTTATCAAGATAATCTGTAAAGTGAGGATATTCTTCATTGAGAATATCTTCAATCGTTCTTTCTGTGTTGGCACTTAAACTAAGTACTTTAAAGATTGTAACCTTATTGGGAAATCTCTTTTTGTGTTGTGAAAGATTTAATTGTCCGCGGATTAAATTAATAACGTCTTCACTGTCACTTTGATCTAGTATTGTAAAGCCATTATCTAATCCAACAGCTTTTGCATATTTACGGAGTGTAAGATTAGCAAAAGAATGAAACGTTCCGCCGTTAATTTTAGAACAGCGGTTATCTAAAAGAATCGCGGCACGGTCTAACATCTCTTTAGCAGCTTTTCGTGTAAATGTAAGAAGTAGAATTGATGCGGGATCGTAACCTAATTCTGTCAAGCGGGCAACACGATAAACAAGCGTCCTTGTTTTCCCGCTTCCGGCACCAGCTATTACTAAATAAGCTCCATCTAACGCACTTACGGCTTCGTACTGAGCGGCATTAAGCTGTTCACGGTAGTTAATATGAAATTTAGATTCATCAATTATTGAAGTGCGGGCGGGGATTTCTCCAACTTTCTTTAGAACATATTTCTTGGTCATTATCTGCGGAGTGCTTTGGGCTTATTAATTATTTCAGAGATCAAATATAATTCTCTCAGCGAAACCGGATTTTTTATTTTTTGTTTTAGTTCGTTTGTTCTGCGATTAAAACCTAATCCAATTTCATAAGCAATGTGCGGCTCATCAGTAATAATTGTATTCTGTTGTAATTCAAGAGGGGGAAGTTTATCATAATTCACGTCTTGAATATTTATTTTCTCAGGTTCGGTTCTATTCTCCATATCAGGAAGATCGGTTTCAAGATCGGTTGGATAATTTCTTCGCGGTAGATTTTCATACTCATCACCGGATTTTGGGATTTTAAAACCGAAAAGGTCTTGAAGAATATCCGTTGATGAAGAATATTGAGGTTGGGGAGAAGTTTTAGTTTCAGCTTCTCCCGTTTCATTCCTCGGAAAATTATTCTGCGGTTTTTGTGGTTTCTTTTTGCCAAAGAGAGAATTAAAAATTGTGTAGATGACAAAAAGAAAAATTAGTAACTGAAATATATTATCCATTTGTGTCTTTGTTCTTTTTGTCTTCAGGTTTGGCAATCGCATTTCTCATTTCAGTATCGGATTGAATATTTCTAAGATTGTAATAATCCATTACTCCAAGATTTCCTTTGTGAAAAGCATCAGCAATGGCTCTTGGTATTTCTGCTTCAGCTTCAACAACTTTTGCTCGCATACGTGCAACTTCAGCACTCATTTCTTGTTCTAAAGCAACTGCGGCAGCGCGTCTTTCTTCTGCTTTTGCACGTGCAACTTTTAAATCGGCTTCTGCTTGATTGGTTTGTAAAATAGCTCCAATGTTTGAACCAACATCAACATCCGCAATATCAATCGAAAGAATTTCATAAGCAGTTCCGGCATCTAATCCTTTTGCTAAAACAACTTTTGAAATTTTATCCGGATTTTCCAAAACTTCTTTGTGAGAATTACTTGAACCGATTGTTGATACAATACCTTCACCAACACGTGCAAGGATCGTAGCTTCTCCGGCACCTCCGACTAATCTTTCAAGATTTGTACGGACAGTAACTCTTGCCATTGCTTTTAATTGGATACCATCTTTTGCAACTCCGGATACGAGCGGGGTTTCAATTACTTTTGGATTAACAGACATTTTTACTGCTTCCAAAACATCACGTCCTGCAAGATCAATTGCAGCGGCTTTAGCAAATTCCAAATCTAAATTTGCTTTGTTTGCTGAGATCAAAGCATTTACAACTTTTGTTACATTACCGCCAGCAAGAAAGTGAGCTTCCAATAATGATGTGTTTAGTTGAATTCCGGCCTTTGTAGCTGCAATTAAATTTCGAACGATAACTTGAGGTGAAACTTTTCTTAACCGCATTCCAATAAGGTCTTTAAATATCTTTAGTTTTACCCCGGAAAAGTATGCTGTGATAAATAATCCGATCGGCACGAAATATAAAACCATAATAAGTACAAAGAAGGCAACAATAATCACTAATATTGATACACCTGTTAAAGCTTCCATTTTATCTCCCTAATGTTCTTTCATTAACTGAATGCAAAATATCAATTCAATATGACTATTACAATTTATGCAGTTATTTGAGCATTTAATATGATTTTTATGTTCCTTGATATGAGGACAATCAATCTATATATTTAAGAAACGATTTTGACAGTTTTACTGTTTAGATAATAGAATAATAAAGGAAAAACGATGGATGGCAATTTTTCAGAACGAGTACAGGAAGTAATTAGACTTAGCCGCGAAGAAGCCTTAAGGTTAGGGCATGATTATATAGGTACAGAACATTTGCTTCTCGGAATCATCCGTGAAGGTCAGGGTGTAGCAGTTAAAATCTTACGGAATCTTGATGTTGATTTAGTGAAATTAAAAAAAGCTATTGAAGATACAGTTAGAACTTCTGGAGGAACACTCACTATTGGAAATATTCCGTTAACCAAACAAGCTGAGAAAGTTCTAAAAATTACACAGATCGAATCTAAAATTTATAAATCAGATGTTATTGGTACAGAACATATTCTTCTTTCACTTTTAAGAGATGAAGATAATATTGCGACACAAATTTTACACCAGTTTAATGTTACTTATGATAATTCCCGTGCGGAATTGAATAACATTCTTAGTAGTAAAGATCCAGCTAAAATGGCATCTCAACAAGTTTTTACTGCAACCTCAAAAAAATTAGAAAAAACTAAAACTCCTGTGCTTGATAATTTTGGCCGTGATTTAACAAAACTTGGAATGGAAGATAAACTAGACCCGGTAATCGGTCGTGAAAAAGAAATTGAAAGAGTAGCCCAAGTTCTTAGTCGTAGGAAAAAAAATAATCCTGTACTTATTGGTGAACCTGGTGTTGGCAAAACTGCAATCGCAGAAGGTTTAGCGTTAAGAATAATCCAAAAGAAAGTTCCGAGAATACTTCAAGACAAACGGGTTGTTACTTTAGATCTGGCCGGATTAGTTGCAGGCACAAAATACCGTGGACAGTTTGAAGAAAGAATGAAAGCATTAATGAACGAACTTGAAAAAGCTGATGATGTAATTTTATTTATTGATGAACTTCATACTATTGTAGGTGCTGGCGGAGCTTCTGGTTCTCTCGATGCTTCAAATATGTTCAAACCTGCATTAGCAAGAGGTGATATACAATGTATTGGAGCTACTACATTAGACGAGTACCGTAAATACATTGAAACAGACGGCGCACTTGACCGTAGATTTCAAAAAGTTATGATAGATCCGCCATCAGTTGATGAAACTATTCAGATACTTGAGCATATCAAATTCAAATATGAAGAGCATCATCATGTACAATATTCAACTGAAGCGATTAACACTGCTGTGCGATTAAGTGAAAGATACATAACCGATCGCCATTTACCGGATAAGGCAATTGATGTTCTTGATGAAGCCGGTTCCAGAGTTCATATGGGCAACTTTACTGTCTCGGAAGAAATACTAAAGCTTGAAGAAGAAGTTGAGAAAATAAAACATCAAAAGATTCAAGTTGTTAAACAGCAAGATTATGAAGAAGCAGCTCGTTTAAGAGATAAAGAAAGAACTTTGCAATCAGATCTTGAAATTGCTAAACGTGAATGGGATACTAAAACAAAAGATATAATCTATGATGTCAGCGAAGACGATATAGCAACTGTAGTTTCCATGATGACCGGAATTCCGGTAACTCGTGTTGTTCAGGCTGAATCTGAAAAATTGATGAAAATGGAAACTGCGTTGAAGGGCAGGATTGTTGGTCAAGATGATGCAGTCTTGAAATTAACGAAAGCTATTAGAAGAACTCGAGCAGGTTTGAAAAGGCCATCAAAACCTATTGGAACATTTATCTTTCTAGGTCCAACTGGAGTCGGAAAGACAGAATTAGCAAAAGAATTGGCTAGGTACTTATTCGATTCTGAAGATGCTCTTATTAGAATTGATATGAGTGAGTATATGGAAAAATTTGCCGTCTCTCGTCTAGTTGGAGCGCCTCCTGGATACGTTGGTTACGAAGAGGGTGGGCAACTTACGGAACGTGTTAGAAGAAAACCGTATTCTGTTGTTCTTTTTGATGAAATAGAAAAAGCTCATCCGGATGTTTTCAATATTCTTTTGCAAGTTTTAGATGATGGTGTGCTAACAGATAGTCTTGGCCGTAAAGTTGATTTTAAGAATACAATCATTATCATGACTTCAAATATTGGTACAAAAGAAATAAAATCTACTGGAGGTTATGGATTTAGCGGTGAATCGGAAGCTGATCAGTATTCTTACTTAAAGAATACTGTTGAAGATGCTATGAAAAAACTCTTTAATCCGGAATTTGTAAATAGAATTGATGAAACAATTGTATTTAGGAATTTGGATAAAGAGGATATTAAGAAAATCATCAGTATTGAAATGAAAGATCTAATCAAAAATATCAGCGATAATAAGATGACTATTGAACTTCATAAATCCGCTACTGAATTCTTAGCTGATAAAGGATTTGATCAAAAGTTTGGAGCAAGACCGCTAAAACGCGCAATACAAAAATATGTTGAAGACCCATTAGCTGAAGAATTACTTCTTTCTCATTTTAAGGAAGGTGATAGGATTTTAATCAAACATAGAAAAAATACTGAAGAACTTTATTTTGTTGCTGATAAAATAGTTGAGAAGGAAGAACAAGATAATTTAGGTCAGAAAACAATTTAGTAAATTTTAGAAACGATTTGAATGCAACCACTTAACGAGAATGAGGTCAAAAATAGTTTAGATAATCTAGATGGCTGGTTTTATCTAAATAATTCAATTGAAAAGGAATATACATTAAAGACATTTGCTGATGCCGTTGCACTTATTGTTAAGATTGGTATAGAAGCAGAAAAAATGGATCACCATCCGGATTTGCTCCTTCATTCATGGAATAAAGTAAAAGTAATCCTTTCGACTCATTCGGAAGGTAGCGTTACTGCAAATGATTTCAAATTAGCTCAAACAATTGATGAAATTAGAAAATGAATAATCAAGAAATTCTTCAAATTTTTCAAAAAAGTAATGCCCTTTTAAACGGGCATTTTTTATTAACCTCAGGAAGGCACAGCAATCAATATTTTCAGTGTGCTTTAGTTTTACAGTACGCTGAGTATAATGAAATCATCTGTGCTATGATTGCAAACCATTTTAAGAATACTGAAATTGATGTTGTTATCTCTCCTGCTATAGGTGGAATTGTTGTTGGTCAAGAAGTTGCCAGACAATTAGGTAAGAAATCAATATTTGCAGAAAGAGAAGACAAAACATTAACTCTTAGAAGAGGATTCCAAATTGAAGAGGGTAAAAAATATTTAGTTTGTGAAGATGTGGTAACAACCGGAGGTTCTGTATTTGAAGTAATTGATATTGTTAAAAATAATGGTGGAATTGTTGCGGGAGTTGGATTTATTGTAGATCGAAGTAATAACAAAGTTAAGTTTGATGTTCCTCAATTCAGTACTCTACAATTAGAGGTAGTCTCTTTTTCGCCGGAAGATTGTCCTTTATGTAAACAGAACATTCCGGTTATAAAACCGGGGTCTCGAAAAGTAAAATCATAATTTGTTCAGGATAAATAAAATGAAAAAAATATTAATTGTTTTTTTAACGCTATTGATTACAACAAATGCTCAAGTAAAATATGAAGATTACTTTACTGATAATACTCTTCGTCTCGATTTTTTCCAGACAGGCAACAAGACTACAGAAACAATTTCATTCGAAAAGCTTGTAGAAGAAGGCGAATGGAGTGGTCAGAAGAATAACTTGATAGACAAATTCGGATATGGAAATTATTTTTTGAAAGTTTTTGATGCATCATCCAAAACAATAATCTATTCAAAAGGGTTTTCATCTTTATATCAAGAATGGCAAACAACAGAAGAAGCAAAAAGTACTTTGCGTTCTTTTTCGGGTTCTGTATTGATGCCTTATCCTAAAGAAAAGATTATTGTAGAAATTTATAAGAGAGACAGACGTAATAATTTTGAAAAGAAATTTGAAAAAGAAGTTGACCCAAAAGATTATTTTATTGTTGAAGAAAAAATAAAACCGTTTAATAATTTCAAAGTTCATTATTCTGGTGATCCTTCAACCAAACTCGATATCGTTTTTATACCTGAAGGATACACAAAAGATGAGATGGAAAAATTTCATAATGACTGTAAACGGTTTTCCGGATATTTATTTGATTATGCTCCATTTAAGGAAAACAAGGATAAAATTAATATTTGGGGTATTGAGGCTCCTTCGAGTGAATCAGGTACGGATGTTCCAGGTAAGAATATTTGGAAAAACACTCTCCTGAATTCACATTTTTACACATTTGATAGTGAACGATATTTAATGACTACAGATTATTTTACTGTTCGTGATGTTGCAGCAAACGCACCATATGATCAAATATTCTTGATGGTGAATACTTCAACTTACGGCGGTGGAGGTGTTTACAATCTTTATTCAATGACATGTGTTGATAATAAAGTTGCTAACAAAGTTTTTGTACATGAATTTGCTCACGGATTAGCAGGGCTTGCTGATGAATACGGAAATGATCCAACTTATCAAAGTATGTATCCGCCCGATGTAGAGCCGTGGGAACCAAATCTTACAACTATGGTAAATTTCGAAAGCAAATGGAAAAATTTAGTTGAAGCAGGTACCCCAATTCCAACTCCTAATGAAGCAAAGTATAAAAATAAAGTGGGAGTATTTGAAGGTGGTGGTTATGTTGCAAAAGGTGTCTACAGGCCAACTTTTAACAGTATTATGAATACGTTTGAATCAAATGAATTCAATCAAGTTTGTAAAGATGTTTTACAAAAAATTATAAACTATTATACAGAATAATTCCAATATGGATCAAATAAAATTATATAGAACAATAGAAAGTGTTGCATCAAAATATTTTACTAAAGATAGCGATTTACTTGCCGACGTTGTTCAGCAAATTGTCAAAACTGAAGAAATTCAACTTACTGGTGGCAGAATTTGGAAATTAGATCCGAGAAGAAAAGCCTATCGCATTTTATACCAAACCGGAAAGGTTAAAAAAATTCAAGAAGACTTTTTACTGCATATTAAAGATTATCCAGTATTTGATAAAATTACTGTTGAACGTACAATCTTAGATGATGAAACAAATAAAATCTTACTGAGTAAAGGAATTTTCAAATACTCTGCAGCCGGAGTAGGTAGAAAAGTTAAACTGGGAGAAAAGAAGTATTACGAATACTTGTTGGCTGTAAACAGTAATATGATTGGTGATGACCTCAGATATACCTTAAATGTTGTTGCTACAGTTTTAACTTCAAAATTAAATGAAAGATATTTAAGTCAATCTAGGAAGAATTTAATTGCTGACATTGATAAAGCAAAACAACTCCAACGAAGTATTTTACCTGCACATGAACACAAATTCCATTCGTATGATATCTTCGGAGTAACAATTCCTGCTGATACTGTTGCTGGTGATTTTTATGATTATCTTAAAATTGGTGATGATGAAGAGCGGTTAGGAATTGTTTTAGGAGATGCGGCTTCAAAAGGATTGGGTGCTGCGGCTGAGGCTATGTATATCTCAGGCGCATTAAGAATGGCCAGTACATTCCAAATTAAAATATCTCCAATGTTATTTAGATTAAACCAGCTTGTTAATAAAATATTCAGTGATGATAAATTTACTACACTTTTTTACGGCGAACTTTCTAATGATAAAAAAGGTCTTTTCCTTTATGCAAATGCGGGCCATAATCCACCAATGTTTTATAACAAAAAAAATAATAATATAACATATTTACAACCGACTGGTCCGTTACTTGGCCCAGCACCGAATTCCAAGTTTGAAACCGACAGTATAAATTTTCATCAAGGTGATATACTTGTAATTTACTCAGATGGAATAGTTGAATCTGCAAATGAGAAATACGATTTTTACGGTGAAGCGAGTTTGCAAAAAATTATCTTATCAAATATAAATAGATCACCAAAAGAAATCGCGACATATATTCTGGATGATGTTTTGAAATTCAGTACAACTGATAGTCAATATCAAGATGATAAAACTATTGTAGTTATAAAACATAACGGTTGAGATGGATCTTGTAAAAAAAATATTTGATGCGGGAGTTGTTGGAGCGGGTGGAGCGGGATTTCCAACTCATGTTAAAGCCAAATCAAAGGTCGAATTTGTTTTAGTAAACGGTGCCGAATGTGAACCGTTGATACATAAGGATTTTGAATTGATGAAAAATTTTGCACCGGATATTGTAAACGGTGTTGACTTGATGATAAAGCAAACTTCTGCTAAGAAATCCTATTTTGGGATTAAAGCAAAAAACACAGCAGCTATTGAAGTTGTTGAGAAGAATTATACGAATGGAAAAATTGAAACTTGTTTACTAGGTGATTTTTATCCAAGTGGTGATGAATATGAATTAGTTTATTCTGCAACAAAAAGATTGATCCCTCCTTATGGATTGCCTCTTGATGTCGGTTGTGTTGTAAATAATGTTGAAACTTTTTACAATATTTCACGTGCTATTGAAGATAAACCTGTAACACAAAAATTTGTATGCATTGCAGGATGTGTTAAAAATCCTTCATCATTTTTTGTCCCTATCGGTACAACATTAAAAGAACTTATAGAACATGTTGGAGGAACAACTGTTCCTGATTATGGAGTTTTTGTAAGTGGAATATTGATGGGCAAACTTACATTCGATCTTTCTGAAGTAGTTACGAAGACTACAGCTGGTATAATTGTTCTGCCTTCTGATCATTACCTGGTTGATCGAACAAATAGATCTACTGAATCTAAAAATAGAATTGGTAAATCAGCTTGCGATCAATGTAGCTATTGTACTGAATTTTGTCCTCGCTATCTTCTTGGCTACGATGTGCAGCCTCACAAAGTAATGCGTTCACTTGGTTTTTCTACTACTGGACAAGCTGTATGGAATCAATATGCAGATCTTTGCTGTTCTTGTGGTTTATGTTCTTTATATGCATGTCCGGAAGATTTATATCCGCGAGAAGCATGCGATCAAGGAAAAGTTGAAAATAAAAAGAATGGTACAAGATACGAGCAGCAGAAACCTGTTAAAGTTCATCCAATCAAAGAGGGGAGACGGGTTCCACTAAAACAATTAATGAAGAGAATTGATGTATTGAAATATGATGCGCATACCCCCTTCACAAAAAATTCTCCTAATCCATCACAAGTAAAAATATTATTGAAACAGCATGTAGGAATTTCAGCTGAACCTGTAGTTCGACTTGGAGACGTTGTTCATGAAGGAACATTGATTGGTGACATCGAAGAAGGTAAACTCGGCGCAAAGGTTCATGCTTCAATTTCTGGAAGAGTAACGCATGTCTCGGATGAGTTTGTAAGAATTGTGAAATAAATAACTCATAGATTATCATTTAAATCTGTGAGTAATAAATTAAAAAGGAATAACAAATGGAAATGAATTCACTTGGTCTTATAGAAATGACAAGCATTGCTGCCGGAATGCAAGCGGCAGATATTATGCTTAAAACTTCACAAGTTGAATTGATCTTATCACGCACAATTTGTTCTGGCAAATATATTGTTCTAATCGGTGGGGAAGTAGCAGCTGTTCAGTCTGCAGTTGATGCTGCTGCAAACCAAATTGATTTTGCAGTGATTGATACATTCGTTATCCCAAATGTTCATAAAGATATTTTCCCAGCTCTATCTGGACATTCTGATGTTACGCTACTCGAAGCTTTAGGTATTATCGAATCATTCTCTGTTGCTTCACTAATAGAAGGAGCCGACGCCGCTGTTAAAGCTGCTAACGTAAGAATAATTGAGATCCGTCTTGCTATGGCACTTGGCGGAAAAGCATTTTGCACATTAACAGGAGAAGTTGCCGCCGTAACAAGCGCTGTTGAATCCGGTGCAAAAGTTATTGCCGATAAAGGATTACTTGTAAATAAAATTGTAATCCCTCAACCGCGACCGGAATTATTGAGTGAGATGATTTAATTAAATCTCATTTCAGAATTTCAAAGTATAGAATTCCGTGATCGGAATAGCGTTTAATCCATTCATCTTTCTTTTCTACCGTTGATTCCTTTGGCCATCCAAGAACAGTTACTTCAGCACCGGAGTATTTTCTAAATTTCAAATTATTTGAAACAACAACTTGATCTAAATTGGAAGGAGACATTTTTGATTTGCTTCCGTTCCACCAACTAGCCGGTTCATCTTTCTTAAGAATTCTCATCTTAACTTTCCGAGCTTCTTTCTCGGCAAGTTTTTTTATCTCAGTTTTAGCACTAATTGATTTCCCATATGGATATTCCATACCCATCGTATTCAGATCGCCAAGAAAGAGATATTTAGTATCCCACTTTTTTGTAGTACCCTCTAAAACATTTCTAAAAGTGCATGCTCTAATAAACATATCATCACGAATTCCAAGACCTAACGGATTTGTACCGCTTTTCGTATGAAGAAATAAAAGAGAATAGATTTGATTATCAATTGTTACAGTTAACAACAAACCGGGTCGTAAAAATTGATTACCCGATTTGAATTCCAATTTTTGCGTGAAGAAAGACGAAAAATTATTTTTGGCACCTACCAATATTTCTTGTGTCTGCGGACCTTCTGTTATATGAAAATTATAATCTGGCATTATTGAAGTAAATGCACTGAATACCTCTTTACCTTCTACTTCATATAAAGCAAAAACATCAGGATTAAGATTTTTAATCTGTGCTGTAACATCATCAACACGTTTCTTTACTTCACCTTTGAAATGTTCAACATTCCACGATAAGACAGAAAATAATTTTGCCATTTCCACCCCTTATAACTTGTTTATGAAATTAATTTATAGAACAAATATGGAGCAATGCCAACCCAAATAGGAACTAGAATCCATACACGACCTTTAAATATATTATAGTCGTTAAATATTTTTTCCCAAGAGTTCTTAAATATGTAATGACCGGCAAGAAACTCAAATGCTTCGGTTAGAATAAACCACATTAAACCAATAAGAAGAGCTTGATTTGACGATTCAACTTTCCAGCTATTAAAAATAACCCAGAAATAAATTCCGAAAATAATTAGACCGGTGAATGTTGATATTTGATGTGCTAAAAGATCTCCTAAAGATTTTTTGTAAACACTTTCACGTACAGAACCATTTATGATAGCAATTAATACAAGCGGAAACCAGAGGAAGAAATAGGTTAGCATTTTATAATTCTCCTAAGATATGGCAATACATTTATTCTTCTATTAGTTATTTATTTTGAAGCCTACCAGTTTAATAATATTTTTTACATCGCTTCGTTTTTTTACTTCAATCCTAAGTCCTCTTCCTTCAACATATTTCTTTGCACTCTTTAATTCTTCAATTATACTTTTCGGCAGATCACTTTTCTCAATAGCAGATACAGCTTTATCCCCAAAGGTAAAACCTATTCGAAAATACTCCTCGTAAACTGTGAAGAAGAATAAATTTCTCTTTTTGTAAAATAACTTTAATGACCAACCATATTTTTGTCCGTAATATTTCCATTCTTCTACTAGTTGACCGTATTCATCGCTTAAAGAATTTTTAATTTCTTCCCAAAGCTTATAAGAAGAACCAAGTTTTTCTGAAAGATTTTGTTCAGTTGGCTTATGCGACTTATTAATAAAAATATTAGTTGACATTTTATATCTTGATTTACTTCTGATTTCTTCTCAGTGGTACAATCTTTTGTCCATTAGATGAATCAATGATCAAAATATTTAATCTTCTTAACCTAGTTTCTTCCTGCTTAGCGCTCATTACCCAATGTATAGCCGGCTTTTGATAAGAGGGGATTTGTTCTGAAAAAAATACCCATGCTTTTTTATTATGTTTAAAAATTGTTTCATATTTATTATTGAACTTTACAGATCTCTGTTCAAATGAATAAATTTTAGATTTGTCCGGATCGAGCTTATTGAATGCTGCTATTCCGGCGGGCTTCATTAATCCAAGCTTAGAAAGATTTTCTACTTTCTTAATATTTATCGCACTCCAAATACTTCTTGGATTACGCGGTGTAAAGCGAATTAAATAACTGACTTCATCAATTGATCTTCTAATACCGTCAATCCAACCAAAACATAAAGCTTCATCTACAGATTGAGGCCAAGTTATACTTTCTATACCAGAATCTTTTTTATAAAAGCCGACTAAGAGTTCTTTCTCAGTCTTATGATTATTGTCAAACCATTTTCTAAGATCAGTTTGCTTTGAAAAAAAGATCGGTTTCATTTTGTTTTAGATAATTAAAAATGGTTAGTTAAACTTCCTTAAAAAATAATTTATGAAAAAGTGACCCAACATAAGATCCGATGAATGCAAAGATCAGGGCTAGTATAGATGTATAGTTCATATAAAATAAAATACTGTTTAATGGTATCCAGATACCAACAGATAACGCCCAAAGCCAAGGGCGATCTTTCATTAAAAATCCAAAGAAAGCACTAACACAAAAAATCATGGCAGCAGTTATTCCGGAATCGTCCCAATTTGGCCGTGAATCAATCCATGCAATTAATAAACCGAGTAATGAAGAAATAATGAGAGATATCCAAAATTTATAATTTAATTTCATAAAATTACTTTCATGAGTTTATATTTATTTAAAAGTCATTATCATCAATATAGTTTTATTACTTCTTTGTGCAAAGGTTATAGCTGATCCTCCAGTACCATACCAAGAATAAACTGTAACACCAAAAAGACTTTTTTGAGAAACGCTATTTCCATACTTTTGAATAAGTGCTGCATTGAGGATATCAAATAATTTCTTGGCTTCATCTTCAGATTCTTTAGCATTTGATATTGATTTACTTACTTGGTTACCATTCTTTTTAAACATAAGATTTATATTAATCGAAACCGGCTCCAACCAATCGTAATAGGTTATCATATCAAATGTTCCGTCTAAATTAACTTCAAACTTTTTATCAGATAGTTTTTCCTTAATTGAAGTTATTGATTGATCAATCGGCTCATTTAAGAATGTTTCAATAGAAAACTGAGCTGATGTTTTTATGCTGCAGTATAATAAAATGATTATTGCAGGTTTTATTAATCTCATAAATATCCCCCATAATTAATTGCAATTACCAATCTTTAATTGCTAATCGTAAAATAAAACAATAAAAATAAAATAATGCTAAAGGAATCAGTTCAACAGCAAATTTGTAAGACGAATCAATATTAAAAAACAATATTCCGACAAATGGAAGTATTACCATTAAAAAGAAAAATACTATCCAACCGAATCGTCTTTCTTCAAACATTACTTTTAACATAAACGGAGTAAATATTATCGAGGCAATTATCGCCAGAAGCAAAGTAATATTCCAAAACCAGCTTAAGAGCATTAACAATGATGTTGATAGCTCATAATCCAGCCATTGCTGAAGTTTGCGGACATTATAATTTTTTGTTATTTCGATATCCATAAAAACTAAAAGTGAATTGAAATACCCATATAGAACATACTTTCAGAATTCCCTTCTTTTTCATCAAGATCTTTAATGTAATACCAATCAACACCATCTCTTGTGTAAGCATAATCTCCCAACGTATAAGATTGAGTTACTGAGTATGCCGCCATTGGTCGATATTCAAGTTCAATAGACAAAAATTTAAATGGAATTATTTTACAACCTAGTATATATCCATATCTAAAAATGTTCATTTTTTTACTGCCGTTTACATTTAACGCTAAAGATTTATCACCAGAGACAGTATATGATTGAAATGAACCATCTAATGTGAAGCCAAGAGTTAAAGCGACTGGTATATTTTCTATTGGGAGGAAATAGAAATTGCAATCAAAAAATAAAAAAGAGTAGTTCAAATCTTTATAAGCAAGTATATCTGTTGTTACCATATCATTATATGAAAAAGAATTTAATTTTGTATTACAAAAACTTACGCTACTGCCAAAGCCAAACCATGAATCTTTTTCAATATAATCATAACCTACTCCAAATGTGATTGCACTTTTGCTTTGATTTGTCCAAATCTCGCTGCTTTCATCTGAGTGCATTATTAATGCTTTGTTAAAAGATATTTGACCACCTCTCAAAAATATACCGTTCAAAAGATATTCCGAAGGTATTTCCTGTGAATACGCAGTATATGATGAAATAATTAATAACATAGCCATTATACTTAGAATCTTTTTGATATACATGATAATCCTCCTAAAAATTATAGGGATATATTTTAGTCAAACAGATAATCTATAATCAATTTGTTATGCAATAAATTACGATAATGCTTCTATCAACCAAGGATTAAAAACGAATATATAAAACCAAATAATACATAAACCAAATACTAAGGGAAGAACAACAGATTTTACAACAACATGATTTTCTTCTGACTCTGCATCTTTAGCTTTTGGCAAATTATCTCTGCGAACCAATCCAATAATTCCACCCAATGCCATACCAGGCAGACATCCGATAATTGCACCTACAAGTGCACCGGCTAAAGCCATAAAGAAAAAGTTTACTTTACTAAGTCTGGAAAGTATCAATGAAACAACAATCATTAAACCCATTCCAATACGGGGTATAAAACAAACACCAATTGCAATTAAAAATAAAAAAGCCATTCCTTCTTCAACTTGCAGTAACATTATAAAAGTATCGAACAATTTTATTGCTACACCAATTAACGCACCCCACTTCAGTCCGGAAACAGCATGACTCCATACAGGGCGATAAAGTACTCCTAACTTAAAATAACCTCTTGTGAATTGTGTTATAGTTGAACTTACTTTTGTCCATTCACCTTTATCGTTTTTGGTGTATGTATCAATCGGGTTATTGGCAGAATGAATTCCCTCGATGATATTCTTTTCCATTTCATTCTGGAATGTTTCTAACTGGTAAACAATTTTTTCACCGTTGTTATTTTGAGCAATAGCAAACCACTTCTTAGTATTCTTAAGAGTTTCAATTTGTTCTTCATCGGGATTTAATATTTTCTCAGAAACTGTACCCACTGTAGGAATAGCATTAGAAACTAATGCCGTTTTAATTACATCCATCTTTGTCTTCACTCTTTGACCCGAAACAGAATCAATAAAATAGACATCTCCTTCCGGAGTGGTTATTCTTTTTAATGACATAGCATACCTCTAATAATTTTGATAGAGCTAAAAATTATTTATCAGTAAAAAGAGTCTGCAAATGAAATCTATTCTAAATCCCATTAAATTATATTATTTACATCCACTCAAGAGAGGATTAATCCACAAGTAAAATAAACTACTCAATAATTGATTATCATATATTTATTTTAGTGCAATACTAAAATCTCCAAAAAATAATTGAATCTTCCTTTTCGAAGATTTTGGAAGCTCAAAGAACAGAAAAGCTGTAGAAATCTTATTATGAAATTTAATTTCCATTGCTTCGTTTTCATTATCTCTTCCAATTGTATAAGAGCCGCCTTTTTCTATCTGCATAACCCTTCCTGATCTAAGCAACGAGATTAAAAATGATGAAGTATATTTTCCTAATGATATAGCTTTTAGATTGTATCGTTTATTATTTTGAATATCCTTAATAAAAATATCTTCAGCAGTTACTGCAGAATCAGCATCTTTTTTATTCGTTATTTGTGTTTCTACAATCAAGAATTCATTCTTCTCATCGGCTGTGCGGGTTCCTTTGCTCATCCCTGCTTCATAAGTTATTTCATTTACAAGCTTTTGTTGTAATAGTTTTAGCTCCCAACTTTTAGATTGAGCATTACAAATAATAAATGTGGAAAGAATAATTAATATTGACATTAGCTGTTTCATTTTATCCACCAATCCATTTCAAAAAATATTTATCTGGCTTTATTAACCGAAACTCCTTTCTGTTTCAAGAAGAAGTAAATACTGAAATAAAATATCAATCCTTCAACCATTCCTTGAATAATACCTATGGGTAAAAATGAAAAAGAAAAATGATTACCAGAATATTGAAGGATACTTAATATTTCACCGATTAATCCATCAACCACATTGCCAATTGGCAACCAAAGAAAAAAGGACCACCATTTGAATCCCAGGGTTCTGATAGCTAGACACATCGAAAGAATTAGTATGAATGACCACTTAAAATTGAATAATAAAATAATTAGTGAAATTATTTGAGATGAATCACTGAAAATTAATCTGAATATTAATGAAATAATTGCCGTTCCAAATCCCATAGAAACAGCAATTATCCAATCATCGTTAACAGAATGCAATAAAAATATTAGTAAAACAGAATAAAGAATAGCTATTGGTATTCTGTAAGCAAAGAAAAACGATGCTGCCCCTAGTTGAATGGTACTGCCATACCAAATAGCATCATATATCGCATACAAAAACCAAGAAATTACCAAAGTTAAAAAAAGTCCGCCACCAACATAATAATTAATACCAAGTTTCTGTTTGTTGAATAGGGAAGTAAGTGTTTTGCCGATTTCAAATGAGGAATCAACTTGAACCTCAGCTATTTTAGGATAAGTTGCTTGTACTCTTTTGGATTTGAAGAAATAGGTCTGCCAAATTGAATTGAGTAATATTGCAGAAAAAATTCCTCTGATTATTTCGCCTTCTTCATTAATAACATAATATCCGCTTGGTGCTTCGAAACCGGTTATTGCAACAATAATACTTCCGATCAAATACATAATCATATAGCCGCGTGCAACCCAGACAGCATAAATGTTGCGGACAGTTATTAACATTATTCCTGTTACTAGAGCAAGCAGACCGAGTAAGGACGCAACATACGGATTAGATACCAGCATATTTCCGCCGCTCAAAAAAGAAGAAGAGCCGGTTTGTGCAACTGTAACAAAATTTATCGCGGAGCTAACAAAAGTTCCGATAATGAATAGAAGAAGCCATCCTCCGATTCCTTTCAAAGGTTGAACTGGTGGAATTGGTGGAATGGGTGGGATTGTACTTTTTTCGTTTTCTAAATTTTCGTTGATGTCGGTCATCTCTATTTCTCCTAAATAATTTGAAAATTAGTTATTCAAATTTTAAGACTGTGAAGATCTACACTTAGAAAAATTTATATTACTCTCATTAAGGAGTACTCTTTGACAACCGACTAACGCATCACTTATTTGGGTAAACGAATCCGGTATTTTCTTCTTTCATTTTTATAGGACGAATTTCGATTCTTGCTGTTGTCCCATATTCAAATTCGGGGTTCTCTTTTGCAATGGAAATAGCTTCTTCCATGTTCTTAGCAAGTATGTGGTAATATCCCACAATAACTTCTTTAGATTCATTAAATGGAATTTCTTCCCATGTATTATTTGAACAGGAAATAATTTTTCCTTCACGCACAAGCGGTTGAGCTGAAATTAAATTTCCATTTTTCGTTAGGTTAGAAATATAAACCTTACATTTATTTAGAAACTGCTGATGTTGTTCCGGCGGCCATGCAGCTTGATGATCTATTCCGTTGCGGATTAGCAGCATAAATTCTTTCATGATGTTATCTTTCATTGAATAAAAAAAATTACTTAATAAGATAACTGCATTTTTTAGAAGCAGTTACTTTAGCAAATGGATCTGTTTTTAAATCACTTGTTTCAACTTTGAGAGTATCATTAACATAGATTTTTAAATTTATAGCTGCTGATGACTTAAAATTTGGTGGGCCGTAAGCACCCTCACAACTTGCTTCCAAAGTCGCAGTTAGCCCGACTTTAATTTGCTGAATAATATCGAGGTTCATGACTTGTACTTGTGACGTATCTGCATTCTGATTTAAATATTTAATTATAGGATTTGCTAAAGTTGATGAACTTATCATGCTAACTACATAATGAACATTTTTATAATTTATCTGTGTATCGGGTGTTTTACTATCAATTAAATTGCATGAGAGACATGCTTGTGTAAGGGCAATAATGATAAAGATATTGACTATATTTTTTCGCATGAATTTCTCCAAACTATATTTTGTTAAGTGGTTCAGTTCCTAACTTAAACTTAATTATCACTACTCTCGACAAGGAGTTTTCCTTGACGACCAACGAGAATATACTAATATTTTTTTGCTTTCTTCATAATCCAAATTGAAAGTGCTAACAACGAACCAAATACAAAAAAATTAGAAATTAATTGTTTGAACTCCATTGGCTTAACATTGTTAGAAACCGCAAGTTCAATTCGGAAAATGTAAAGTAAAAAAGAAGTAATCAGCACTAGACTAAATAATATTGTCAGTATCCATCCAATGAAGAAGCTAAATCTAATTCTTGATTTGTATTTAATTTTTTCTGGTTCGTAGGTAAGAAGCACATAGCAGTGCGGACATCTACTTCTCTGTTCAGTCAAAATAAATCCGCAATGACTACATCTGTAAGTAGTATGATTACTCATTCATCAATCTCAAATAATTATTCGACACCATCTTAACTTTTAACTTCAGGATCAAATAGTTTTTTCTCCAGCAAATTCTTTTTTAACAATATTAGAATTGATAAGATAAGAGCTAATAAACTTGCAATAGAGAATAACCACAACCCGGTTCCGGCTACATAATTAGGTTCTTTACCCAAAAAATTATACAGTAGAAGGGAATGGATACTAGTAAAAGCGCAAATCAATGAAAAGATAAGTGTGAGTATTCTCCATGTTATATGTTTATTGGCAAGTGAAATACTAACTATAAAAAGGAGCGTACATAAAATTGACAAAGAATCGAATGCGTAATTTTTAATCCCAAGAAAATAACTTATGCGAGTCAAGAATAAATTTTCTTGTCCGGTGTAGATTTCCCACGGTATGAAAACTGAAACAATCATAATAATTCCGAATAGAATACCAATCGCTTTCATAAAATCCTCCAGCTTTATTGATTATTCTTTTTCATAATTGTCAAAACAAAGTTTTTATTTTGTAATCTTTATAATCAAGAAATCTTTTTTCTAATTCGATCTCTTCCAAATGTCTCCAGAATAAAATGTTCGAGATAAAGATGAACGAAAGAAAGAATGAAAAAATTGAACCGAAATAAATTGGAAAGCCAAGCGACCAACATATAAAACCCAAATACATCGGGTGCCTTATTTTTGAATAGATCCCTTTTGTAATAAGATCTCCTGAATAATCTTCCAAAGCTTTAATAGTAAACAAAGCAGTAATAAAAAGTATTACTCCAATTAAACATAGCAGAAGACCAAAATAATTTATGATAACGGGAAGATTAATCTTATAGACATCATAACTGCACAGAATAAACCATGAAACCCATAATAGAGCCATATTAGGAAAAATAATTGCAAAGGTTATTTTGCTTGGTCTCAATAGTTTTTTGTGTTTCAATATTTCGTAAGTAGATCTAATGATATGAGTAACTACACACAAAGAGACTAGAATGAGAAATGTTTGGTCGTTCATAATTCAAGCCCTCATTACAATTAACCATTATAATTCGATAAAGATCAAACTACTTTTTTGTAAATGGAAATAACATCGGCACTTCTTTTTGATACTCCACATAAGTATCACCGAATTCTAAAACAAGTTTCTTTTCTTCAAGAATTGTTCCGATGATAACGTATATTGTTAAAAGTGCGTTTATTACTATATCCACTAATTTGAAAGTATTACACCACAAATAAATTATGAGCGCTAAATACATTGGATGTCTCATAATTCCCAGCAGACCGTTCTTTTTAATTTCTCCGGAAGGATTTATTTCTTTTACCTTTCCAAAGTTTAGTATTTGCCGGATTCCAAAAAACGAAAGGGAATCATAGTTGAAGAAAAAAGCCCAGAAGAACATTAGTAATGCGCTGTACATTAGTACAATACGTATAATAGACCAGGGCGGGGAGTATGTTATTATAATTTCATTATCTAATTGGTTTGTGAAATTGATTAACCAAATTAGTAAGACTAAAGAGATAAGCACATAAAATAGTCTGTAAAAAGCGTAATATTTTTTTAATAAGCGTTCGAGAAAAATTGTAAATCTTATGCTGATTAAAAAGCTGTGAAGAAAACAATACGCAGCCCAAACTACTGAAAGAAATAAATATTTCATTTATATATCCAATAATGATTCAACACCTTCTTAATCAAACCGCATCTTTACCGCACCGCAGTTGGGACTTGGATATTTCTATTATTTAGTTTGAGTAGTATTTCCAATTCCAAACAAGTCATATGGTTTTTTACTAAAATTATCATTAAAGAAATAGACTGCAAGAAAAATATACGCAATAAGTCCAAAGACAATAAGTATCTGAGCCATGGATGTTTTTTGAATATCTTGTTTTGATTTTTTATCACAAACTTCACCGGGGCAGTGTTGAGCTTTTTCTTTATAAATCATAGTATAAAATTTACATCCTAAACAAATACCGAACACCGATTCAAAGAATAAAAAAATTAAGCAGATTAAACAGGTAATACCCGTTATTGGACTAAATGCATTTACTATCACTAAAAAAATGAACATTATAGTTCCTAAAACAACACCAATCATCCATGCAAACCTTTTTTGTTTAGCTCCAACATATTCCGGAACTTGATTCCTAACAATCAAACGCCCAATTATTAATGAAGGTGAAAATTTAGGATTAACAAAGACACGTATTATAAAATCTGTAAGGAATATGGTTATCATATACTTTATCATTAAAAAATCCCCTTTAAATAGAATCATCATTAAAGAGATTAACATAAATAGAAATAGTATTCCTGCCGATGCTCTTATCTCTCTTTCATTTAACACGGGGATGTTATATCCTTCAACATCTTCTCCAAATTTTATTATTTGATTCACTTCACACTCCTTATTTTGTTTTTATGTATTGAGCTTAGACCGTATCGAAGAAGCGGTTGTGCTGAGACGCGGGTTAGCCAATAAATCCATTTTTTTTATTAACTATTTTTTTGAGATCTTCAATTGTTAAATCACGGTTATGATATCTATGCAACATACTATGGCAATTTGAGCATACTGGAGCTAAATCAGAAATTTTGACCACAGTATCAGTTCTCAATAAGGAAATGGGAACTTTATGATGTGCTTCTATAAATCCAATTCCAAGTTCACCATATTTGTTCTTAAAAGAGAAATTACAAACATCGCAAGATAACTCACTATTTGAAGATACTATCCAATTCTCTTTTGCTTGACGTACTAAATTGGGATTTCTTTCTTTATCACGATGTAGCCGAAATTTTTCTTTCCCTTCTTTGAAGGATTTATCATTTGGATCAATTCCAAATTGATGTGCTAATACTACATCTTGTTCTGATGCAACAAAAAATGCATTCAAAATCTTTTTTCGATCAGATTCTGTAGTGGCGTGCTTTAATAGTATATTCTTGAGTTCAGGTAAATTATTAAATAGCCATTGTTCAAGGAGGCGATCAAATCCAGAGGTAGAATTAATATCTGGTCGAAGACCTCTGATAAACTTATCGGGGATAGTAGTCTTATGCCTAATTATGCGAGCAGTGATCGCTGCGGTAGCTTGAAGACGCAAAGATGAAATATCTCTTGTGTTAGGATTTAACTTAAATTCCTCTTTTATTTCTTCAATTACTTCTATTAACTGGTCAATCTTTACACTCATAATTATGCTCCAACTCTAAACTTACTGGTTACTATTAATTACCACGACAACGATAGACTAGTGCGGAATGTTATCTGTAACTTATTGCATCTTCATCATAGTCAACATGGTAGAAGATTTTGTATTTGCTAAAGTAAGAATGGTACCATCCTTAGCTCTCCAAAAGCAATTTCTTACACCTTGATATTCTTCATCATTCTGCGTTTTACCAAATTTCTTGGTTACCTCGGCAAAGAGAATATCAAAAAGCTTTTTAATTTGTTTAACACCCTTATTTTCTAATACTTGCTTCATTAGTTTGCCTTCGGTAGTAACAAATAGCGTAATCTTAACCGGAATACTATCTAACTTTACTTCAACAATTTTTTTAGTCAGGTCGGTCATAGCAGTAAATCTTTTGTTATCATAGTTTACAAACTTCTCATCAAGGTATTTTTCTAACGAAAATTGTGAAAATACTTTTACGGTAGAGAACAGAATAAAGACAATAATTAAAGTCTGCTTTTTCATATCATACTCCTTTTAGCTCATGAAAGAGATTTTACTGATAACCGACAACTAATAACCGATCACCCGCTTCCCTAAACTTCGTTCAGCGAATCGAGGCAAGTTATTTCACTGCAATGCACTCTATTTCAATCAACACATCTTTAGGAAGACGCGCAACTTGCACAGTAGAGCGTGCAGGTTTGTTAGTTCCGAACTCCTCTGCATATAGAGTGTTCATCTTTGCAAAGTCGTTAAGGTCTTTCATAAAGACAGTACACTTAACAATGTTGCTGAGAGTTAGGTTTTCAGCTTTCAACACAGCACGTATGTTCTTAAAAACTTGTTTAGTCTGTGTTTCTATATCTTCACCAACTATTTGCATTGTAACAGGATCGAGAGCAATTTGTCCCGAGCAGAAAACTAAGTTGCCTACAGATATTGCTTGAGAGTAAGGACCGATAGCGGCGGGTGCATCCGGTGTTGTAACAACTTTTATTTCTGTTTCCGGTTTTGTCTGAGAGGAGGTTGATGATAAAGTGAAGAAGAATACAAGGAATAAAGGGATGATGTAAAGATGAGGGAAGGAAGCTTTTTTCATAACCTTTCTAAAATTTCTAATTCAATATGCCGAGGATTTGTTAATTTATCAATAAGAATCAAGAAATTAATGACACGCAGATGACTCTGATCTAACAGATTAACACAGATAAAAAGGAAATTAATTATGACACTTAAAGAAAAATATGGAAGCTGGGCATTAGTTACAGGTGCATCATCAGGGATCGGAGAAGAGTTTGCAAGACGGCTTGCAGCGGAAGATCTAAATTTAATTTTAGTAGCACGTAGAATAGAAAGATTGGAAAAACTTGCCACTGAACTGAATGAAAAACATAATATCAAGGTTGTAGTAGCTCCGGTTGATCTTTCAAAAAAGAAATTTATGAATGAACTGAAAGAGTATGTAGGTAAAAGGGAAGTCGGGCTTCTTGTAAACAATGCCGGCTTCGGTTACAACGGAGAATTTGTTGAGGCTGATTCGGAAATATTTAGGAAGATGATAAAAGTAAACTGCATCGCATCAACAGAGATAGCACACTATTTCGGTGCGCAAATGGCTAACAGAAATAAAGGAGCCATAATATTTCTCGGTAGTCTCGTCGGTTATAATCCGGTACCGTTAACCACAGTTTACTCTGCTACTAAAGCATTCAATCTTTTTATGGGTGAAGCTCTCTGGTATGAATTGAAAAAAAATAATGTTGATGTACTTGCTCTTAATCCGGGCGGAACGGCTACTGAATTTCAGCAAGTTGCCGGTACTTCATCAGGTCCAGTTGCAAGAAGTGTTGAAGAAGTTGTGAATACAGCGATGAAGAAGCTTGGTAAACGGCCGAGCGTTGTGGACGGATTAGCTAATAAAGTTCTTTCAGTGTTGCCAAGATTTATTACAAGAAGATCGGCATTGATGTTAGCGGGTTATATGAGAAAGAAATTATATACAGCACCATCAATTTCTTCAAAATAATCATTAAAAATCTTGTTGAAGTGAGCGGTAAGCAATTTTTAGATATGTATAAATAATAATTGTAGAAATTATTATGATAGGGATTAATGCTTGAAGAAAAACGGTAAGATCAAAATATTTTTTGATCATTATGGAAAGGAATAACTCACTAACCGGTTTGAAAAGCATAACGATAAGAAATAGCATGTAAACAATATTTGATAAGAACGAAAGCGTTGCACCTTGCGAAGAAGAAAGTCTGATTGCATTTTTCTCTTTATAGTTTGAAAATATTCCGCCCATTCCAAAGTTGATCGAAATTATTGCCGCTGCCGCAAATAAAGTAACAGTTAACGAAAATATCGTAAGAAGAAATCCAAACTTATAGTTTGAGAAGAAACTTAATCCCACGCTGATAATCAAAATGATCGAGCTAATGACAATCAGTTTATGTTTGATAAAACTGTTAACTTTTACGGGCGCCGATTTTAATTTCCAGAATGCCAGACCTTCTAAACTTATTAGTGGAAAAATAAATCTTAATGATAAAGTAGAAATGAAAAATAGATTAAAAAGAAAAACAGAGAGATAAATAATCGTCTGCAGATAAAAATTACCAAATCCAACAAACTTCATTCCTGAAACACTTAAAACAAAAATCACAATTAAGAATAAAAGTACAAGCGAATGAATAACCTGGCTAGATTCACGGAGGAAGAGAAGAAGATCCCGTTTGATAACGGCTTCAGTTTGACTTTTTAGAATTGAAACCTTCTCAAACGAGAAAAACGGTTTTGTCTTTTTACGGTTTGCATTTTGATCAGATGTAATTTTTGAATTAAGAAGCCAAGTTTTAAAATACCATTTATGCCCAAAATAGAGCGCGATTGAGAAAAGTAAAATCGAAAGAGCAATCTGCATGTAAGTAAATCCTATTAGTCCGGAGATATCATTTTTCACGATCCGGTATGCAGATTGAGAAAGCCAATTGTTAGGCAGCCATTTTACAATTGGAGGCAGAAATTCTCCAAGATATGTATTGCGGTCGTAGTAAGGAAACTGTTTCAGTATAGAATTAACTAACGAGAGAGGAGAATTAATTTCGAAAAAAAGAAGAATTATTAAAAAGTAGGAAACACCAAGTGTTGCAAATACTTTTCGCATACCAAATCTATTTGCGAAGCGAATTATTATCAGCAGTATTATAACACCTAACGAGCCGGCGCTAAACATGAAAGGGAAAAAATTTAATAAGAGCAGTAAAAATCCAATTACATTTATCTTAAAATAAAAAATGTACCCGGCAAGCATGGAAAGTAAAACCATTACCATTGTTGACGAACTGTAGAAATAATTATCTAAAAATTTTAAGAAAAATATTTTAGAAGGAGAAATCGGTTTGGTCAGAAGAAAATTTACTTCATCCGATTTATAAAGAGTAGAGTAAGAGACAATAATGTTGCCAAGATTCACAGACATAAAGAATATGAAAAATATCATCGAAATAAATTCGTGTAGGAGAAATAGCCCAATATTAATATCAACAAGAAGGAATCGAATTAGATTTTGTGAAAAGAAAAAAGCACCGACCGCAAAAGCAAAATAGATTAGACCGCTTCCAATATTCTTAACGAAATAACCGAACGTAAATTGTGATTCAAGACGGATATAAGAAATGAGTTTGAATTTAAGTATGTGAATGATCTGTTTCATTCTTCATTTGTTAACTGTATAAAAAGTTCTTCGAGATTATTCTTCTTCTCTTTTTTTAGATCATGAAGTTTATCTATCGTATCAATAAAAATTATATTCCCTTTATTGATGATACTAACATTTGTACAAATCTCCTCAACAACATTTAAGCTGTGAGTGGACATAAAAATTGTTATACCGTTTCTTGATTTGTCTTCAAATAATCTTTTAACAAGAAATGCGCTTTGCGGGTCTAACCCTATCATCGGTTCATCAACAATTATAAAATCTGGATCATGTAGAAAAGCAGAAGCGATAACGATTCTCTGCCGCATTCCTTGCGAGTATTCTTCTGTTCTTTTGTCAATCCAACTACCGATTTTAAGTGATTCTATTTGTTCATCAATCTTAATTTTTAGAATATCTTTAGCAATGTTATATAAACCGCCGCTGAAGTAGAGGTACTCGCGTCCGGTAAGTTTATCATATACAAACGGTTGATCCGGTATATATCCGATTTTCATTTTTGTTTCGAGCGGTTTTTGCCAGACATCTATATTATCTAAAAATATTTTTCCGGAAGTAGGGGAGAGTAATCCTACGATCATTTTAATTGTAGTTGTTTTGCCGGCACCATTGGGTCCAAGAAACCCGAACAATTCACTTTTGTTTATTTTTAAGTTGATCTTATTAACGGCTACAAAATTGCCGAATTTCTTTTCAAGATTTTTTAACTCTAACATAAATCCTTTGTGAAGTAAGTGAGGAATTAAATTTTAATTTTCTGTACGTCTTCCAAAGTTATAGTAATAAGATCAACATCTTTCTGATCGTAAATGTTGAAAATCCTTTCTTCTTGATTTGTAATTGCCGAGTAAAGAATATTTCTTGCAGTTATACCGTTTTGGAATCCGTTATCTTCTTTCTCTGTAAGTGTTGAGAAGATATCAATTAATTCTTGTAGAGCACCCTCATCAAGAATATATCCGTTTTTCTCTGTTAACGAAGAACAGATTGCAAGAAGCTGGCGAGGAGAATAATTTTCAAAATAAAATATGTTAGGGAATAGCTTGGCTAAATCTTTATTTGTTTTCAGCAATAAGTTTATTTTGTTTTTCATTCCGGAAAGAATAACAACTAGTTTACCTTTGTATTCATCAGCACGCTTAAAAATTGTTTCAATAGCTTCAAGTCCGTATAAATCATCGTCAGTAAAAAAAGTATGAACATCTTTGATGTAAAGAATTCCGCCGATTGCTTGTGAGATTATCTTTTCTGTGTTAACAGCGGTCTGTCCTTGATAACTAGCAACAAGGTCAGAACGATCAATTTCAATTATGTGATCTTTGGTAAGTATTCCAAGTTCTATATAAATCTTACTTAATATTTTCACTACAGAAGATTTTCCTGTGCCCGGATTACCGGCAAATATTGAATGCAGATTCCGGTCAACAGATTGAAGTCCGCGTTCTTTTTTCAATTGAGATAACTTGGAAAAACTGATCAGTTTATAAATATCCTGTTTAACATTTTCCAACCCTATAAGTTGATTCAGCTCATCAATATATTCTTGAAGTCTTAGAGGATCGCCTTTGACTTCGAACTGCTTTGCTTCTATATCTCTGTTAAGAACTTCATTGATATCGCTCAGTTCGCATGTGTTAATCACTTCATCTGTTCTTTTATCAATTGGAAGTCCTGAAATTCGCAAAAGCATTTTCTGTTTTACAGACTCTAATATATTTCTAACTATTCTTGCGTTACCGAATTTCTTATCGCGGTTTTTATATATCTCTTCAAAATATTTTTGAAGTTTATCTTCTGCGTCTTTAGTTATTTTTTTCTTATCCCGATCTAAACTTCTGTGGACAATTTCCATTAATTCGGCGGGGGAGTAATCCTCGAAAGTAAATGATTTGCTGAAACGTGATTTAATACCCGGATTGCTTGCAATGAAAGAATTCATTTCATCTGTATAACCTGCTGCAATTACAGCAAACTTACCACGATCGTCTTCCATCCGTTTAAGTAAAATATCAATAGCTTCTTTTCCAAAATCATTTCCGCTATCATTCTTTTTAGCAAGAGCATAAGCTTCATCTATAAACAACATTCCGCCAAGCGCTTTATCAATTAGACTTGTTGTTTTGTCTGCTGTCTGACCAACATAACCGGCTACTAATCCTTGGCGGTCGGTTTCTACCAAGTGTCCCTTTGTTAAAATGCCAAGTGCGGAATAGATGCGGCCGAAAATTCTTGCCACAGTTGTTTTACCAGTGCCTGGATTTCCTAAGAATAGTAAATGTTCATTCAATGTCTTTCGAATATCTTCGCCCTGTTCACTGAAATAACGGGCAAGTTTTACCATATCTTCAACTTCTTTTTTAAGAGAGGTTAAACCAACCAAGTTTTCTAATTCTTTTAGCGCTTCACTTAGCGATTCTTCATTGATCGGAATCTTAACTTCCTTTGATGGAGATTTTTTTAACGTAGAATTAATTATTTCTCCGGTTATAGTAGTTAAAATTTCTTTAGTTCGTTTTTCTTCAGGAAGCTGTAAATAAAATTTACTTAAGTTGAGCTTAGACTCATCAAATAATTTTTTTACTAGTCTTACATTGCCGAAAGTTTTATCCCTCTTGCGGTAGAGTACAATAAATTCTTTTTTAAGAAGATCTTCAGCTTCGCTATTTATTATATAATCTTCTTTATGAAGAAGTTGTTTTAAGATTGTGATTAGTTCATCGGGTGAGTAGTCTTCAAAAACAAAAGTTTGTGAAAAACGTGATTTGAGTCCAGGGTTTGAATTCAAAAAAGATTCCATCTCATCGGGATATCCGGCAGCAATAACAACAAATTCACCTTTTCGATCTTCCATACGTTTGAGAAGTATATCAATGGCTTCTTGACCAAAATCCTGAGCACCGCCTTTTTTTACTAGAGTATAAGCTTCATCTATAAATAATACTCCGCCCATTGCGTCATTAATTATTTTTTCCGTCTTCTGTGCTGTTTCACCTATGTACTGCCCAACAAGTGCTGAACGGTCAACTTCAATTATGTGTCCGCTTGGCAAAATACCCATTGCATAAAAGATGTCACCTAATAAACGGGCGATAGTAGTTTTGCCGGTTCCGGGATTACCAAGAAACACTGCATTGATTGCGATCTTATCTTCGGCTTTAAGTCCTAATCGTTTTCGTTCTTTCAGAAATTCTAGATATGAGATAAAACTTTTAACGGATTCTTTGATTGCTAAAAGTCCGGTGAATGAATCGAGGTTTGAAATCAACTCATTTAGAGGTTTAACTGAACGTTGTTCTCTTGTCGGAGGAATATGTACTTCGTCTTTTTCCTTTTCTTGTTTTGATGTTTGTGTGATAATTTTTTCATCTTCTACTACAGTTTCACCAGATAGATAAAAATTCTTAACGCATACCTTAAAATTATTAAGGTAGATCTCTACTCTTGCTTGTCCGTCTTTCCAAATAGCTGAGCCAGAGACCTGGACAAAGATTGCAGAATCCCATTCCTTAATAACATTAAGTTGAAAATTATTTCTACATACTTCGAAATCATTTAAATACCAAACAGCAGAGCAGTTGAATAATTTATCTACATCATTATGGAATGGGTTATTAAAAATAACTTCTGCTGCTACTTTCCTTATTGAACGGAAAAAACTCTTGCAATAAATTCTGCGACCGTGATTTTTTTCTTCATCAACATCGAAGACTTTTATGGAAATAATTTCGATGTTATCACTCGGGTAAAGTACTGAATCAGTCTTGTAGTATGAAGCTGTTGAAGAAGTTGTAGTTTTTTTTATTTCATTTCTGTTATGTTCAATTGTTTTTCTTTTTTCAGCAACTCTATTGACTTCATTCTGAATTTCCATCTGCTCATATTTCTTAAGTGCATTATAGATAATCAAAAACCGATCATTCTTTTTAAATTTACTTTCTAACTGATGAGCTTTTTTTAATGCAGGCTTAATCTGAAAAAGATAGAGCATGGATTCTAATTCAATTAATTCTGCCACATCATTTTTATTTTTATCAAGGATTTTTCTCGATACGATTAATGAGAACCAGTATTCTTTTTCTTTTAAGGCTTTATTGGTATCGCGAAGTATTTTATCTAAATCTTTTGAATTTAGTTGAGTCTTTGATCTAATAATATCTTGTGCTTTCAAAATCCAATGATTTAATTCCTTCCACCCGGGATTTTTACCATTATCAATTATTAGTGCGAAATCGAGTGCTTGTTTTGCTTCCTCAAATTTGTATAATCCGGCAAATGATTTAGCTCTATTAAGATACGTCCAAGCCAATATTTCTTTTTGTTCTTTAATCGAATGATCAATATCAGCTATAGCACCTTCAAAAATGCTCATTCTATAAAGAAGGTAAGCTCTATAGACCCTTGTTTTAACTGAATCGTTTTTTAATTCTACTGCAAGATTTGCATAGTCCAGTGCTTTAGTCGGATTTCCATTTTCCAGAAGAGCCCATGCATAACAAATAGTTGCTTCGCTGTCGTCTGGGCGGGCAAGATATACTTTCTCTGCAGTTGTTAATGCAAGGCGAAATCTGCCATTCCATAAGTGATCGTAAGCTACAGCTTGTAGCGTATTTAATTCATCATCGAACAAAATTATTCTCTAATTTTTATGATGAAATTTATATTTCTAAAATCAATATAAGAACTTAGATGGATTAACTAAAGAACTATCACATATAGATAAATCGCTTATAAATAAATTTTGAACTATTTTTAGACATATACGTCTAAAGCAACAAAGTTTGGAGATAATATGAGAACAAAAATAACACTGATAATCTCATTGGTAGCATTTATTGTGAGCGGCTGTGGTTTTTGGGGAGTTAGAGGAAATGGGCGAGTAAAAGATCAGTCACGTACAATTATGGAATTTGATAAAATTGATGCAGGTGGTGCATTTACACTAAAAGTTAAAGTGGGACCGGCACCATCATTGAGAATTACAGCAGAAGAAAATTTAATTAATTATATCCGCACAAATGTAAAAGGAAATACTCTTGTAATTGATACTAAAAAGAATATTTCTCCACGAAAAGAAATTTATATCGAAATTACCACTCCATTTTTAAGAGCTGTTGATGCATCCGGCGCAAATAATATTACTGTTTATGGAATTAACGGTTCTGATTTTGAAGTTGACGTAAGCGGGGCGGGAAGTGTAAATTTAAGCGGGGAAGTGGATCGGTTTAGAGCTGATCTTTCCGGCGCAGGAAGTATTAATGCAAAAGATTTAAAGGCAAAAGATGTTAGGGTTTCTGTTAGCGGAGCAGCAAGTGCTGATGTCTATGCAAAAGATTATCTTGATGCATCGGTTTCGGGAGTCGGTTCTATTAGTTACTATGGTGACCCGGCTAAAACCAGAACTGATGTTTCAGGGGTTGGTTCTATCTCGAGGAAATAAAATTAGAATGTCTCAAAAAAGCGGAATTAGTTTTATTAATTCCGCTTTTTTTATTTGTTATTTGTCCATCAGAATCTATCTTTGAATTAGATTTTGAACAGAATAAATATTTTGGAATGAAAATGGATAAAATCCAAGTTGCAATATTGATGGGAAGTGATTCAGATTACCCTGTTATGCAAAAAACAGAAGAAGTCCTTAAAGAATTTAACATTAGTTATGTAACCAGAGTGTTATCAGCACATAGAACACCAAAGCAAACTATTCAATTCATTTCTTCTGCGGAGAAAAAAGGTGTAAAAGTTTTTATTGCAGGTGCAGGAGGAGCGGCTCATTTGGCAGGAATAGCAGCAGCACATACGGTTAAACCAGTAATAGGTGTTCCGATAATGAGTAAGACAATGAACGGATTAGATTCATTGCTGTCTACTGTTCAAATGCCTCCTGGTGTTCCCGTTGCAACAGTTGCAATAGATGGAGCTAAGAACGCTGCTTTACTTGCAATTCAAATTCTAGCTGTAACTGATAAAGATATTTCAAAAAGATTTTCTGTTTATAAAAAGAGACTAGAAAAAGAAGTTCTTAAGAAAGATAAACTACTAAAGAGATGATTTAAGATTTTGCAAGCATTTTTCCGTGGGCAATATAAACGGGATCTCCGATCATTAAAGAAGTACTCCAATCATAATCAATAGACTTCTTTTCTTTCCTCTCATCACATTTCTCATAATTGCAAAATTTACAAACCTTTTCGTTACAATAATCCATATGTATTCTTACACTACAGTTTGGAATTACTTCCAATAATTTTTTTTCTATATAATTTTCTTCCAAATGAGATTCCTTAATTGTAAAGAAATAGGGAAGTAAAAAGTGAAAATCAATAACAACCATGTCACCGGATTTCCAAAACCTTAAATGATGGATGTCAATCCAAAAATCTTTACGAATATTTTTTAATGTTTCGCTAATCGTCTCCAGCATTTGTTTATCAGTTTCATTCATTAAACCGCCGATAGATTCTCGAATTAATTTATAACCTGTAACTAAAATATTGAGTGCTACTAAAATTGCAATCAATGGATCTAACAAAAGAAACCCGGTTAGTAAAACCAATATTAATCCAATAACTACTCCTATACTTGTGTAGGAGTCGGTTAGAACATGTTTTCCATCTGCGACCAGTGTTAATGAATTTGTAGATTTTCCTTTTTTGACTAAGTAAAGTCCTAGAAAAAGATTAATAGCCCCGGCGAAAGCAATAATTACGGTTCCTACGTCGAGACTTTTTGTGGTTACTCCATGAATCAGATCGCCGATAGCAAAATAGATAATTGTAATAGCTGCTATGATAATTAAAAGTCCTTCTATTCCCGCAGAGAAAAACTCAACATTACCATGTCCATAAAGATGTGATTCATCTGCCGGCTTTGAACTTAAATAAATGCTATAGAGAGCCATCGAAGTTGCTACGACATGAACCACAGATTCTGCAGCATCAGAAAAAATCGCGCTAGAACCGGTTAAGAAATAAGCAGAAATCTTGGCAATAAACATTCCTATTCCTACAGAAAGTGAAATCCAAGCTGCTCTTTTTTTATCGCTTAAATGATGATTTGATATATCCATAATCCACAATAATTACAATTCGAAAATAAAAATTTATAAGTATGAATAGCTATGATTATTAATAAATATTTTTTTGCGGTATTCTTTAATTCATTATTTGAAATAAGAAGAAAATCATTCTCATACTTAGGAAATGAGACTGTTCCTCTTGATAAAATAACGATTAATTAAAATGATTTGATGAATCAATAAAACAAATCGATGGCATATTATATGCGACGCTTGAAAAGTAATTAAACTAATTAAGAGAAAAAGATGAACAATCATTTTATTAATGAAGCAGCAGATATAAATGTAAAAGATAAGTCCGTAAGAAATATAATAAGAGTTTGTCGCGGTACAATCTGCCATGTAAAGAATTCTGGAAATATTCTAAGAACTCTTGAAAAGGAATTAGATATAAAAGCCGGTGAGACAACAAATGATAAAATTTTTGCAATCGAAATTGTTCCATGCATAAATGCATGCAGCATCTCACCAGTAATAAGTGTAAATGATGACTATTATGGAAGGATTGATGTTAATGACATTCCGAATATTTTAAATAAATACAGAATAAAAAGAAAAAATATTAAGTATAAGACTTTTACAATCGAACAGAAAATAAATAATAATTAGCAATGAAGGAGAGAAAGTTATGACACTTATTGTTGTTATTGATGACGATCCGGATATTCTTGATGCAAGCAGTTTAGTTTTGAAATCGAAAGGTTACAATGTGCTAACAACAACTAATCCCAATGATGGTTACAAACTTATTAAAGAAAAAAAACCAAATTTAATTATTCTAGACGTAATGATGGATGAACCTGATGACGGATTTTTCTTAGCTCAAAAACTTAGGAAAGAAAAAATTACAACACCGATTCTAATGTATACTTCGGTCTCTAAAGCTATCGGACTGGATTTCGGAAAAAATGAAATGGTTCCTGTTGATGACTTTGTAGAAAAACCGATTTCACCTGAAGAACTTGTTGAAAAAGTAACTACATTATTGCAAAAAGCTAAGGAGAAAAAATAATGTTAGTTCTAGAAAAAAATGCTATGACAGATGAGATCGAAAGCTTTGTTGATAAATTCGGTAATGACCGATCATCTCTTTTACCAATTTTACAGGAAATTCAGAAAAAACATAAACACATTCCGGATTATGCTCAACAAGAAATTGCCCGTCTGCTCGATATACACCCAGTTGAAGTTTACAGTGTAATTTCTTTTTACTCATTCCTAAATACAAAACCAAAAGGAAGGAATATTGTACGGTTGTGTCAAACTATAACTTGCGATTTAGCTGGGAAAAAATCAGTTGCTAATGCAATTGAACGTGAACTAGGAATAAAATTCGGAGAAACAACCAAGGACAATAAATTTACGCTAGAGTATGTGAATTGTCTCGGAATGTGTGATCAAGGTCCGGCATTATTAATTAATGAAAGAGTTTACCCTAAAGTTAATCCGGAAAAGGCTGTTCAAATTCTGAACGAGGTAAAGTAATGGAAAAGAAAAATAGAAAAGGGGCAGTTTTATTCTCAGAATACAAAAAAGGGGAAGGCATTAAAAAAGCAATCACAGTATCACGTGAAAATATTCTTTTTGAAATACGAGAATCAAAACTTAAAGGAAGAGGCGGTGCCGGTTTTCCAACTGCTACAAAATGGACTTTAGTTTCAGCGGCATCATCTGAAGAAAAATATGTTATATGTAATGCAGATGAAGGGGAACCAGGAACATTTAAGGACCGTGTACTTCTTCTAGAATATCCGGAATTAGTTTTTGATGGGATGGTAATAGCAGGATATGTACTAGGTGCGAAGATTGGAATACTTTATTTGCGTGGCGAATATGAATATATGAAAAAACCACTTGAAGATTATTTGGAAAGTATGAGAAAAGATAATTTACTTGGTAAAAATATTCTTGGCAAAAAAGGATTCGACTTTGATGTTATTATTAGAATGGGAAGTGGTGCTTACGTTTGTGGAGAAGAAACCGCATTAATTGAATCACTCGAAGGAAATAGAGGTGAGGCAAGAAACCGTCCTCCATTTCCAGTTACAACAGGTTTCTTAGGAAAACCAACAACAGTAAATAATGTCGAGACGCTTGCATCAGTTGCACACATTGTCATTAAAGGTGGTGAATGGTTTAGAAAATATGGAACTGATAAATCAACTGGTTCTAAATTACTTTCTGTTTCAGGTGATTGTGAAAAACCGGGAGTATATGAATTACCATGGGGAACTAAAATTTCAGAACTGTTGAAATTAGTTGGTGCAAAAGATACAAAAGCTGTACAGATAGGCGGTGCTTCCGGAGTTTGTATCCCAAAATCTCAATTCGAACGTACCTTAGCTTATGAAGATCTACCAACTGGTGGTTCAATAATTATTTTCAATGAAAAGAGAAATATGCTACATGTATTAAAAAATTTTATGGAATTTTTTGTTGAAGAATCTTGCGGACAGTGTACGCCATGTAGAATTGGAAATGTAAAATTACTTGAAGGCGTTGAGATGATCGAAAAATCAAAATATACATTTTCTTATATCAATCAATTAAAAGAACTAGGACGATCAATGCAAGTTGCATCAAAATGCGGATTGGGTCAATCAAGCCCGAATTCATTTATCTCAATTTTAGAAAATTTTAAGGAAGAAGTATTCAGCAGTAACGGAGGAAATAATGGAAAGTAAGGATAACTTAAGGGTACCGGGTAGTCAGAAATCATTAGTGATTGAGAGACCAACTGATCTAACTACAATTGGCGGTACTGTTACTGTTGAAATCAATGAGAAGAAAATAATTGTTCCGCTTGGCACAACAATACTTGAAGCATGCAAAATGTCGGGAATCAGTATTCCAACATTATGTCATCATGAAGATTTATGTGTTGCCGGAGTTTGCAGAATATGTGTAGTTGAAGTTGAAGGTATGAGAACGCTTCAAGCATCTTGCGCTTTCCCGATTACAGCTCCGATGAAAATTAAAACTTCTACTCCGATGGTAAGAAAAGCACGCCGGCATATAATTGATCTTTTATTAAGCGAACATTTTGGAGAATGCTATTCATGTTTCAGAAATGGGAAATGTGAACTTCAAGCTCTTGCAAAAGAGTATGGTGTTGATAGTTATACATTCGGGCATCTTGATAAACCAAAATATGAAATTGATAAATCTTCTTATTCTGTAATTCGCGATATGAGTAAATGCATTCTTTGTAAACGATGCGTACGAACTTGTATTGATCTACAGGAAGTTGGAGTACTTG